>DATGHF010000064.1:0-47098 GCA_035308125.1 Candidatus Sulfotelmatobacter sp. | reverse complement strand
ATTCTGGCGATCGAATCCCGCCCCGGCCAACGTCCCGTAGTCCGCCTGCACAAGGGAGCTTTTGCGCCTCAATAAGAAGGCAAGCTCCTCGGTTGTTTCCCGAGACACCGCGGGCAAACTATGCTTAAAATAACGCTTTTTCGCGACATTCCGATGGTAACTTGATAGACGGAGTCCTCGGAAAGAGGAGGAGCGTTTGCCCGAATTAAGAAAAGACCCCATCACAGGGCGATGGGTGATCATCTCCACGGACCGCGCCAAGCGGCCCAGCGATTTTCTGCGCGAGAGCGTGGAGATCAAGGGCATCGGCATCTGCCCGTTTTGCTACGGGCACGAATCGAAGACGCCGCCCGAAGTGCTCCAGTACGGGCGCAACGGCAGCGGACCGAACACGCCGGGCTGGCAGGTGCGCGTCGTCCCGAACAAATTTCCCGCGCTGGGCATCGAGGGCAACCTGGACCGCGAAGGCGACGGTCTCTTCGACCGCATGAACGGGGTCGGCGCGCACGAAGTGATCATCGAAACTCCCGATCATACGGCAAGCCTGGCCACGCTCCCGCCCAAACGCATTGAAGACGTCCTGTGGACCTTCCGGGACCGCATTCTCGATTTGAAGAAAGACCGCCGTTTCAAATACATCCTGCTGTTCAAGAACCACGGCGAGGCTGCCGGAGCATCGCTGGAACATTCCCACTCGCAGTTGATCGCGCTGCCCATTCTGCCCATCAACGTCACTCAGGAACTGGAAGGCTCCAAACAGTATTTCCTTTACAAAGAGCGATGCGTGTTCTGCGACATCATTCGGCAGGAGATGGACAGCGCCACCCGAGTGGTGGCGGAAAACGAAAACTTCCTGACGCTGGCGCCTTATGCTCCGCGGTTTCCGTTTGAAACCTGGATTTTGCCTAAGCAGCATGAATCGGCGTTCGAGAACTCGTCGTCGCACATGTTCGAGAACCTCGCGCGGGCGCTGAAGACGCTGCTGACCAAGGCCGATCGCGTGCTCGACAATCCGCCCTACAACCTGGTGATTCACACTTCGCCGGCGCAGGATCCCACCAACGACCACTACCACTGGCACATTGAATTCATGCCGAAGCTCACCAAGACGGCGGGATTTGAGTGGGGCACGGGTTTCTACATCAATCCCACGCCACCCGAGGAAGCTGCGAAATTCCTGCGGGAAGCCAATGTTGAGGAACCAGCGGCGGTTCGCGTCGGCTGAAGGGCCGGATTCACTCACTCAGCGGAGACAAAAAGGAAAGATAAAAGGGAACGATAAAAAGGGGGCGCGGCTCATTGCCGTGCCCCTTACAGTTGGCCGGAGAGAGAGGCCAAGATCACGCATCCTCACAGGTTCTCGAGGGTGTTTGATAACAGCAGGCTAAAATGCGGCCCGTTGGCATTTGTCACGAAAATGTAAAAACTGGCAATGCTCAATAGGCTCGTTCCCACCAAAACTCGAGCTGCCAGCGCAAATCCCGCTACGCGGCCGAAAGCTCGCGCAACTGTTGAACCGTTTCCACTACCCGGTCAGCCACGTAGTCGATTTCGGCGTCGGTGTTGAAACGGCCGATGCCGAAACGGATGGAACTGTGCGCCAGGTCGTCGCTGATGCCGATGGCCCGGAGCACGTGTGAAGGCTCGATGGCTGCCGCGGAACAGGCCGAGCCGCTGGAAACTGCGATGTCGTTGAGGGCCAGCATCATGGATTCACCATCGACGTTCCCAAAGCTGAGATTGAGGTTGCCGGGCAGACGCCGCTCCATCGAACCGTTGATGTAAACCTCGCCCAGCCTGTTCAGGATGCGGTCGCGCAGGCGATTGCGTTTGCCCGCCAGGTGGCACGATTCCTTCAGCATTTCTTCCTGGGCGATGGCGCAAGCCTTGCCGAGGCCCACGATCCCGGGAACGTTCAGTGTGCCGGAACGCATTCCGCGCTCGTGGCCGCCGCCATCGATCGTGGCCGAGAGCTGCGCTTTCGGATTCTTTCGGACATACAACGCGCCCACGCCTTTGGGGCCATAAATCTTGTGGCCGGCGATCGACATCAGGTCAATATTCTGCTTGTTTACATCGACTGGGACCTTGCCAATGGATTGCGCCGCGTCCGTATGGAAGATCACGCCCCGTTCAAGGCAGAGTTTGCCAATTTCCTCAATCGATTGCAGCACGCCGATCTCGTTGTTCGCGGACATGATGGTGACCAGGATCGTTTTGTCGTCTATAGCTCGCCGCAACTCGTCAAGATCGAGCAGGCCATCCTTCTGAACCGGAAGGTAGGTGACGCGATAGCCGTATTTTTCCAGGCGTTTGCAACTGTCGAGCACAGCCTTGTGCTCGGTGACTGCGGTGATGATGTGGTCGCCCTTGGCCCGGTGCATCTCGGCGACGCCCTTGATGGCAAGGTTGTCGCTCTCGGTGGCGCCCGAGGTAAAGACGATTTCTTCGGCGGTTGCGCCAATCAGTTTCGCGATGCGCTGGCGCGCAGCGTCGACGGCTTCATGCGCAGCCCAGCCAAAGGCATGATTCAAGCTGGCGGCGTTGCCGAACTTCTCCACGAAGTAGGGCAGCATCTCTTCGAGAACCCGCGGATCGGTGGGCGTGGTGGCGTGGTTGTCCATGTAAACGGGGAGTTTCACGCCCTCGGGAACCGCGAGTTGAGCTTGCGCCAGTGCCTGGGGAGTCTTCGTATCGGTGCTCATGAAATGACCTTTTCTACCTTCGGCGATCTTCTTTGGCGATCTTTTTCTGCGATCAGGTCCCACTCGTCTGAGTGGGGCCGCGCCAGGTTCGTGGTCATCGATTCTACCGCTGGGCTCGCTGTCCAACAACGCTTCCGGCGATTTGAGGGTGGCTTAATTTGAATCTCCCTTCGCTCTTTGCGGTTTTCCTTCGCGAATTCTGCGGTTAGAGGGTCTTGTTCTTGGCCAAATCAAAAGACTTTAACCGCCGAGTGCGCAAAGAAGGTCCGCAAAGAGCGCAGAGAAATTCAAATTGGGCCACTGCAGCGATTGGTAAAGGCGGAATTACGCGGTAACTATCTTAGACTGAGCGGCTTAGATGAGGTGACGCCGGCATAGAATTGAATCCTCGACGCCGATTGTTCCGCCACGCGAGACCTTGCGGGCCTGAAAATCGCTGCAATCCGAGATGCAGGACTTGACAAGTTTCCCAGCCGGTCTAAAATACCGGGAAATTCCGGCGAACCAACGTCCCGCCCCGGTTCCTGAGGATTGTTCCGGATTTATGACCTCCAAGTCGCCCTCTCCTCCTCAAAGCGTAGATAAGAAACCACCTTGCAAGCACCCGCGCGTGCGAATCGTGAGCCGCGACGAAGACGCTGAATTCGTGGAATGCCTGGAATGCGGCGAAATCTTCGATTACAGCGAACTTAAGGACATGAGTATCGAGGAACGAAACCAGAGCACCGCCTCCGAATCCAGCGGGGCGGAGTGACATTGGGCTGGAGTGACAAAGGTAACCATTGCAGTCGCTTACCGGTTGTTCCTGACGGCGGAGACTGCTACCGTCCAGCGATGGGGTGCGTGCGCGTGTGTCTGCACGGCTCCATTTTCATATGCCTCCCGTCGCCCTGGTTGTCGACGATTCCATGCTGATCCGGTACACGGTGAGCCGTTTTCTGGAAAAACACGGCTTTTCGGTGGAGTCCGCGGGAAACGGCATCGAAGCGCTGGAAATCCTGAGCCAGATGCAGCCGGATTTGATCGTTACCGACCTGCAGATGCCCAAAATGTCAGGTCACGAACTGATTGCTTCGCTCAAGAACAAGCCGGAAACGGCCAAGATTCCCATTATTATTATTGCCAACCGGGCCGGCAGTTGCAGTGAATCGGAGAAACTGGTCAACTTCGTGGTGTACAAAGACATCGACATCGAAGTTCAGCTCGAGAAGGCGCTCAACGCCCTGCCAGGCAAAGCAAGCGCGAAAAAGCAAACCGCAGCCAAGTAAGACTTCCTAACAGGCTGCGGAAAAACCCGATGTTGGATTCGATTTTGCGTGGCGCAGCGCTTTCCGGCGCTTGCGATAAGCGGCTCTTTTTTCATTGGACGGTTTTAGGTCACGAACTGCGCAAAAGTCAGGACGTGCCCGGCAGGATCTTTCACCCCGATCTCGCGTGCACCGTAGAAAGTCTTCCGCTCCGGCATGACCACCCTGGCGCCTTTCGTGGCCGCGATCACATCATCGAGGCTGTCGACTTCGATGTAGAGGAACGAAGGGCCCATGGCATAACCCTGGGCTGAGAATAAACTATCCTTCTCGACGCTGGCATAGCTCTGATACATCAACTCGACTCCCGCCTTTTGCAGCGAAACGAAGCCAATCTTGTTGCCCTCGGGAACTTCGATTGCCACTTCGAAGCCCAGTTGCTCTTTCCAGAACTTAACGCAGGACTCGACTTCGTCCACCAGTAGCACGGGCGTGATTTTTTTTACCCTCATCAGATTTCTCCTTGGTTAATGGTCGACCTCAGCGGAGTAAGGCAGCTCCATTTTCTCCTTGCGGGAGCGCCTAGTCTTATTTAGACTAGCTACGTTACAAGAGATTCCGAAGTTCGTCAAGGAGGTTTTATGACCGGCGAAGAACGGCAGTTGAGCGACCTGGTATCGATTGGTCCGGCGATGCTGCGCGATTTTGAGCTCCTCGGGGTTCGGACCGTGGCGCAGTTGGCGCGGCGCAATCCGGAAAAGATGTACGAGAAGCTCTGCCAAGTCACGGGCCGGGCGCAGGACATCTGCTGCCTCGACGTATTTCGGGCGGCGGTAGCGCAAGCGGAGAATCCGAACCTGCCGATCGAGAAGCGCCTGTGGTGGGAGTGGAGCCGCAAGCGCAAGGCAAGCGATGCCCGCCACTAGGAAGCGCGAGTTGACGACTCCCGACCTTGTGCTGCTGAGCCTGCTGGCGGAGCGACCGCTGCACGGCTACCAAGCGAACGCAGAGCTGGAACGGCGTGAGGTACGAGATTGGGCGGGCATTTCGCGGCCACAGGTGTACTACTCGATCGAGAAACTGGCGCAGTTCGGGCTGGTTCGAGCATCGGAGAATAAGTCGGCGGCGGCGGGTCCTGAACGCAGAGTATTCCAGACGACTGCCAAAGGCCGGGCGGCCCTGGCCGATGCGCTGGAACGTGAGGAGTGGACGACGCAGCGCGAGCGGTCACCGTTTCTCACCTGGATCGCTCTCTCCTGGCAGGCGAGGCCCGGAGTGTTTCGTCGGCAGATCGAGCGCCGCCGGAAATTCCTGGAGAACGAATTGTCACGCGAAGAAGCGACGCTACTATCGATCAAGAAAGAAGTAGGCCACCGGTTTCATGAAGCCGTGTGGATGATCAGCCTCATGATCGAGCAGTTCCGTGGCGAGCTGCGCTGGCTGCGGAAACTGGAGCGCGAACTCCCGCGGCGCGCCGCCGCGAAGCACACATAGTAGCCCTGAAACAGCAGGTCCCTCTAGAGTCGCATTCCAGCCTCAGCGGAGAAATCCATGGGCGCAAAATCCTTGGACAGGAACTTGGGATAGGCCGCGGCGGCGATCATGGCCGCGTTGTCGGTGGAGAGCCGGAGCGACGGAAAGTACACGGGCAAGCCCTCGGCGGCGGCATCGCGATCGAAGGTGCGGCGCAACTCGCTGTTGGCGGCAACGCCTCCGGTGACGAAAAGTGTAGCCACATCGAAAGCGCGGGCGGCGGCGAGAGTCCTTCCCGCCAGATCTTCGACAATGGCGCGCTGGAAGGACGCGACCAGGTCGAGCGTTTGCTGGTCGCAGTGAGCTAGGTAATCTTCGAGCTTGGGCTTCTGAATGTTCCCGAGGGCATGGCGGCGCTGTTCGATCGCCGCCTGCATGTGGTGGCTTTCGACGTAGCGCAAGACGGCCGTTTTGATGCCGCTGTAAGAAAAGTCGAAGCGTGGACGTGCCACGTCAGGTTCGCCGCCAGCATTTGTTCCTTCGCGGCGGTCGCGATGTTTGATCTGCGCCGGAGGAAATTTCACGGCCCGGGGATCGCCGTGGGGAGCCAGGTGATCGATGATTGGGCCTCCGGGATAGCCCAGCGCAAGCAGCTTGGCAACTTTGTCGAACGCCTCGCCGGCAGCGTCGTCGCGAGTGTGGCCGACATTCTCGTAGGTCCAGCCTTCACCTTTTTGCGCCGCCAGATACAGATGGGTATGACCTCCCGAAACCACAAGAGCCAGGACCGGGAACTGCACTTCGTGATTGCCCGTCCGCCGCTCCTGATTCTGGCGCAGATCGTTCTGGCGCAGATCGAGCAAAACCGCATGGATGTGGCCTTCAAGATGATTGACCGCGATCAGCGGTTTATCGAGGGCGAAGGCCAGGGCCTTGGCGTAGCTGATCCCGACGAGCAGCGCCCCGGCGAGACCAGGCCCTTGCGTGACCGCAATCGCATCCATTGAGGAGTAAGTGTGTTTCGCCTCAGCCAGAGCCTGCCGCACGACAGGAACGATCGCGCGCAAATGCTCGCGGGACGCCAGTTCAGGGACAACGCCGCCATAAGGCTGATGCATCGCAATCTGCGAAGCCACGACGTTCGAGAGCACCTGCTCGCCGGAGCGCACCACGGCCGCAGCCGTCTCGTCGCAGGAACTCTCGATACCGAGGATGTAGGCCGAGGGCATGAAACTATATTATTAGAAGTTCGTGGTTCGAACCTCATGGCCGATTTGCTCAAGCAGGTTGCGGAGTCTGGCTTCTCGGCCGAATTCTCCACCGCGATCGTGCAGACCCTGCGCCAGCGGGGCTTTCAGGCCTATCTGGTCGGAGGATGCGTGCGCGATTTGCTGCTGGGGCGAGAGCCGAAAGACTACGACGTCGCCACGAATGCTACGCCGGAGCAGGTGATGGCGATTTTTCCTGAGACCTACGCGGTGGGGGCGCAGTTTGGCGTGGTGCTTGTGCCTGTGCCGGAGCGAGACGTTGCCAGCGACGCCTCTACGGAGAGGTCTAATGGCGGAGACCTGAACTGCAGTTGCTCGACCCACGCCCATGCGGTGGAGGTTGCGAGCTTCCGCAGCGACATTGGTTATTCGGACGGGCGCCATCCCGATGAGGTTCGTTTCAGCCAGGATCCGCGGGAAGACGTGGGCCGGCGCGACTTTACCATCAACGGCATGCTGCTTGATCCGGTGAGCGGCGAAGTTCTCGATTTTGTCGGCGGACGCAAAGACCTGGAAGGCAGGATCATCCGCGCCATCGGCGAGCCCGAGCGCCGTTTCGCCGAAGACAAGCTGCGCATGCTGCGGGCGGTGCGTTTTGCGGCGCGTTTCGAATATGCGATCGAGCCGGGAACGTTGGCTGCGATCCGGAAACTGGCCGGGGAGATTCACGTCGTGTCGCGGGAACGCGTGCGAGACGAACTGACGCGCATGCTCACCGAAGGCCACGCCAGCCGGGCGTTTCTTCTGCTCGATGAGACCGGACTGCTGCGGGAGGTTCTGCCGGAAATTTCGGCGATGAAAGGAGTGCAACAGCCGCCGCAATTTCATCCTGAAGGCGATGTGTTTGTACACACGCTGCTGCTACTTGAGAACCTGCCGCAACCCTGCCCGCCCGCGCTGGCTTGGGGCGCGCTGCTGCATGATGTGGGCAAGCCGGCTACGTTTCGGGTGGCTCCCGACCGTATTCGCTTTGATGGGCACGCCGAAGTCGGAGTGAAAATGGCGGAGGAAATCTGCCGGCGCCTGCGGTTTTCGGGCGACGATACAGAGCAGGTCCTGGCGCTGGTGGACAATCACATGCGTTTTGGCCATGCCACGCGCATGAGCCAGTCGACGCTGAAGAAGTTTCTGCGCATGCCGCGGTTCGACCAGCACCTGGCGCTGCACCGCGCCGATTCTCTGGCCAGCCACGGCAATCTCAGCACGTATGAATTCGTGAAAGAAAAACTGGCTGCGATCCCGCCGGAGAAGAGGAGGCCTTCGCCACTGGTCAGCGGCGACGATTTGATTGCTGCCGGATATGCGCCAGGGCCAAAGTTTCGCGAGATCCTCGGAGCGGTGGAAGATGCGCAGCTTGAAGGACGGTTGGCTTCAAGGGATTCGGCGTTGGAATTCGTGAGGCGCGAGTTTCCCGCGTAGGCCGGATTCGCGCCGCGCTCGGCAGGCGCGACAGAATGCTAGAATCGGAATCTCGCTAATCATGCGCAGGCCGGACGCTGACTGAAAACTGGAGTTGTGCTTGGAACAGGCTGGGGCGGGGCTGGAGAAGGTGGTGGTCGATTCTCTGCGAAGAATGCCCGCGTCCGAGGCATGTTTAACCGCGTGGCCGCTGGTGTGCGGGTCGGCGGTGGCGGAGCGCACCCGGGCGCTCGACTTCGTCGCGGGAATCTTGCGCGTCGAGGTCGCCGATGCGGGATGGCGACGCGAATTGCAGGCTCTGGCTCCGCGCTACGTGGCGGCGATCAATCGCTACACGACTGAGAGTGTCCAGCGGATTGAGTTTGTAATCCCTTCCCAAGGGGGCACGAACCAGCGAGTGCCCTGAGCGGAGTTCGCTGAAGACATTTCTGATGAAAGTTACTGAAAAAGACGTTGCCTACGTAGCCGACTTGGCGAATCTGGAACTCACTGCAGAAGAGCGGACGGGCATGGTGCGCGATCTGAATTCGATTCTGGATTACGTCGAGATGCTCAACGAACTCGACACGGCGGATGTGCCGCCGATGGCGCAGGTTTCCGATCGCGATGGCGTCGATGAGTTGAAACAGAGCAGCGAGCGGTTCGCCTATGCCAGCCGCGAGGACGTGCTCGAAGGTTTGCGCAAATCGTTGCCCCAGGATGTCGCACTGGAGAACGCGCCGGATTCGGACGGGACTTTCTTCCGAGTTCCGAAAGTGATTGAAAGATAATGGCTAGTGAATAGTGGCTAGTCACTAGGCCCTGCATCTCATGGACCTGACTTCCCTCACCATCGACGCCGCCCGCACCGCGGTGGAGGAGCGTAAGGCCACTGCGCTGGCACTGGCCGAGGCCCACTACGCGCGCATCCAGCAAGAAGACGGGCAGATCGGCGCGTTTCTCACACTCTGCAAGGAACGCGCGCTGGAGCAGGCCGACCGCATCGACCGCATGGCCGCCGAGGGCCAGACGCTGCCGCCGCTGGGCGGAGTGCCGGTTGCAATCAAAGATGTGATGAGCACGCGCGGCGTGCGCACGACTGCGGGATCGAAAATTCTGAGCAAATATATTCCGCCTTTCGATTGCACGGCGGTGGCTCGCTTGGAAAAAGCAGGCGCGATGGTGATCGGCAAGACGAATTGCGACGAGTTTGCGATGGGTTCGTCGAACGAGAATTCCGGGTTTCATCCGGTGCGTAATCCGCGCGATCTGAACCGGGTTCCGGGAGGGTCGTCTGGCGGTTCGGCCGCGGCGGTGGCGTCTGACATGGCGGTGGTCGCGCTGGGCTCCGATACCGGCGGATCGATCCGACAGCCTGCGTCATTTTGTGGCGTGGTCGGTTTGATGCCGACTTACGGCCGGGTATCACGTTACGGGCTGATCGCGTTTGCCTCGTCGCTCGATCACATTGGGCCGCTGGCTAAAACGGTGAAGGATGCGGCAATTGTGTTGCGCACGATTGCCGGCCGCGATCCCATGGATGCCACGTCGGCCGAGGCGCCTGTGCCCGATTATGTTGCCGAACTGGACAAGCCAGTGCGGGGTTTGAAACTGGGCGTGGCAAAAGAATATTTCGGCGAAGGATTGGACGCAGAAGTCCGGCAGGCCGTGGAAACGGCCGTCGATAGGCTCAAGAGCTTGGGCTGCGAAATTGTTCCGGTGTCGCTGCCGCACACCCCGTACGCGATCCCGACTTATTATCTGGTGGCGACGGCAGAAGCGTCGGCGAACCTGGCGCGTTACGACGGCGTGCGCTACAGCCACCGGGCGAACGGAGTGAAGACGCTTTCCGATATGTACCGCCGCAGCCGCGATGAAGGCTTCGGAGCGGAAGTGAAACGCCGCATCATGCTCGGCACCTACGCGCTGAGCGCCGGCTACTATGACGCCTACTATCTGAAAGCGCAAAAAGTGCGCACGCTGTTGACCCGCGATTTCGACGAAGCTTTTCGCAAAGTGGATGCGATCGTCACGCCCACCAGTCCGACCGCGGCATTTCGCCTGGGCGAGAAGTCGAACGATCCTTTGGCCATGTACCTGGCGGATATCTACACGGTGACCGCGGATCTGGCGGGGATTCCGGGGATCTCGATTCCTTGCGGCGAGACGAAGGAGAAGTTGCCGATTGGCCTGCAGATTTTGGGGAAGCACTTTGACGAGGCCACGATTCTGCGCGTGGCTTACGCGTATGAGCAGGCGGCGTAGGAATCTGGTCGTGCTGTCGTTTGCTCAGAGAAGTTCGTAGTAACGCCCTCCGGCGCAAGCGCGGCACAGGACTTTCCCGTCGCTCCGCACTTCGCGGCGAAAGTTGATGCCTTCACCGCAGGCCTCACACACCACGCGCTCGCCCTTGTATCCGGGAAACTCTTCGGGAGGTAAATCGACCTTCACCCACTGCAGCGCAAAAAGATCGTCGTCGGAGATCTCACGGTAGGCCAGCATCTGCTGCTGATTGTTATCTCCGATTTCCGGATGCATTTGCCGGGCCAGCACTTTAGACGATTCCTTGGCTGAGATGCGGACGGCTTTGCCAGTGCTGACGTCGACAAACGTGGCTGCGACTTTTCCCCAATCGCGGAACTTGAGCGCTCGTTTTCCGAGCCGGCATCCGGTGACCACGGCGACGGCGTCAGTGGCGCAGCGGTCGATTTCGACAAACGTGACCAATCGCTTGCGATCTTTTCCTTGAGGATCGTCGATGCCGAGTTTTTGCAGGCCGAGCATCGCCAGCCGCACCCCGAGAACCTGCCCGGCACAGAGATGGCCGTGCGCCTGTTCCGCATCGTGGAGGTATTGGTCGAGGGATCTCATAGAAGCCGTTAGCTATCAGCTATCAGCTGTCAGCTTAACATCAGAAGCCACAGGCTTTTGATCAAGGGCCCGATCCGCATACTCAGGAGCTACTTCTTTCTCCAGCGGATGCCGTCTTTGGTTTGCTCGATGATGATCCCGGCCGCCGTCAGTTCCGCACGGATTGCATCCGAGGCGTTGAAGTCTCGCCGGTTGCGCGCCGATCTCATCTCGTCGATCTTCTTCTCGATATCTGCGTCCGAAAACTGCCCCGTCTGCACGGCTTCGCGCAGTTCGTCGCTGATATCTTTCTCGCGACCTTCCGTTTGGGCCCAGTCGAACACCCGTTTCATCTTGGGCCCATCGTCATCGTTGAGCACGTCGAAGATCTCGTCGAACTTGGCGAGGACAGCCAGCAGCGGCGCAACATCATCTTTCTTGATTCCACCCGCGTCGAAGGCGGCATTGGCGCGGCGCACCATCTCGAAGATCGCAGCCTGCGCCTGGGCGGTGTTGAGGTCATCCTCCAGGGCGGCGCGCATGCGGTCCACCGTTTCTCGAGCCAGCGATTGCATTTCTTCACTCACTCCGGCCGGGAAATTCCCCGCTCGCAGCCGCAGGCCAAAATTCCGCAAGCGCTCCACCGATACTGCGGCTTGCTTCAGTCCGTCAAACGTGAAGTTCAGCTGATTGCGGTATGGCACCGATGCCAGCAGATATCGGATGGAAGATGGTTTGTGCCCTTTCAGCACCATGTCGCGCAGGGTGAAGAAATTCCCCAGGCTCTTCGACATCTTCTCGCCTTCCACCAGCAAAAAGCGCGCGTGAAACCAGAAGCGTGCGAAAGGTTTTCCGGTGAAAGACTCGGATTGCGCGATCTCGTTCTCGTGGTGAGGAAAAATGAGATCTTCTCCGCCAGCGTGCAAGTCGAAAGTTTCGCCGAGTTCCCGCATCGACATGACTGAGCACTCCAAATGCCAGCCCGGACGCCCCGGTCCAATCACCGTGTCCCACGAGGCTTCTCCCGGTTTCGGAGCCTTCCATAGCGCGAAATCGCGTGCGCTGTCCTTATCGTATTCGTCAACGTCCACACGGGCGCCATCGAGCATTCCGCCAAAGTCTTTCTTGGAAAGCTTCCCGTACTGGGGGAACTTTGCAATCCGAAAATAATACGAGCCATCTTCGGTGCGGTAGGCGATGTCCTTTTCCGCCAGCTTGGCTACGAAGTCCGCCATCTGGAGAATAAAGTCGGTGGCGTGCACCAGCACGGGTTCATCAATTCCGATCATCGCGGAATCTTCGCGAAAGGCTTTCTCGTATTTTGCCGTGTATTCCTGAACCCTCACGCCATCGCGCGCGGCATTGCGGATGATCTTGTCGTCCACGTCCGTGATGTTCATGACATAACGGACCTGATATCCGCTCTGGCGAAGAAAACGGTGCAGAAGATCGACCGCAATGAAGGTGCGGAAGTTGCCGATGTGTCCGTAGTCGTAGACGGTTGGTCCGCAGGCATACATGCGGACTTCGTTTCCGCTGAGCGGACGGAATTCCTCCACTTGCGCGGACATAGTGTTGTAAAGGCGGAGCACCATAGAAAGTTTGGGGGCCAGCGACGAACCTACGATTCTAGGGGGATGGGAGAAATGCGGTCAAATAGGCGTTCCAGAGGAAGAAGCCGGCGCGACCAGGGCGTGACTGTGTTCCCGCAGACGGCGCTGAACCAGGATGACGTAGTGCAACGCGGAAATGAGAGTGAAGGCAAAAGTGGCGTGCAGGAAGACCATGCGCGTGATCCCGATCCACCGCAACGGCCGCACTTCGAACCACAAAACGAAGAAGACGGCAGCGATCTGCGAAAAAGTGTTCGCTTTGCCGAAGATGCTGGGCCGGAAATCCCGCAACCCAGCAATCGCGAACAACACGGCGCTCGCGGCCAGAATCGAGATATCGCGACTGAATACCAGGACAGTATACTTCCACGGAATTTTGCGCAGGATGGAAAGCACCAGAAACATCGTGCTCAGCAGGAGCTTGTCGGCAATGGGATCCAGGTATTGGCCAAGCAAAGTCTGCTGATGCAGCGTGCGGGCCAAGAGGCCGTCGAGGCCGTCGCTGAAACCCGCGATCACAAAGACCACGAGCGCCCAGTGATAGCGGCCTTCCACCAGATGAATCACAATGAACGGAACAAAAACCATCCGCAGCAAGGTGAGCTGATTCGGTGCCGTGAAAATCTGGGAGAGCCTCATTCCGTCCCCCGGCTGGAAGGAGTTTGGGAAGCAGCAGGCCTACCCACGTCAGCCTTTGCAGCGGCGCTTGCGGCCAGCACAGCTGAGGGATGCTGGCCGGTTTTCGTCTGAAAGCGCTGGGCCAGCGAAGGCAGAACTCCGTCGGGCTGGTCGAGTTCGAGGCGCTCGATGCGGTGCATGGGAAAAAAAACAACTGCCGGAGTAAAGGGCTCGCCATCTTTGACCATGGCGGCAAGATCATCGAAGGACGCGAGCTCGATGCCGCTAATACTGAGGCCTTGCGGCGCAAGGGTAAGAATCTTTCCCCAGAATTTGTCCCTGGGATTGCCCAGCGTGACAATTACCAGCGCACCCGGCGAAAAGGGAGCGCGCTCAACAGAAGGCAAAGCTTCATCCTGGGATAATGATAACTTTTTCACGACGCCCTGATTGTCGCCGTACAGAGGTGAAGTTGGCAACTGCCGGGGAACCAGCTGGGTTGAGTGTGACTGGAACGCGATTGCCGGATTGGCTTTTAGGGCTGTTTGCTGACCACACATGCTGCCTGGCAGGCTGCCGCCATCAGGAGAAAACACTCACGCAGCATTGCCCGTAACCCCCGTCGGACATTAGAATAGAGATCAGAATAAATGGGGTCCAAGCCCACGCATGTAGGCGCGTAGCTCAGTTGGTTAGAGCGCTACCTTGACACGGTAGAGGTCAGGAGTTCGAGTCTCCTCGTGCCTACCATATCTTTTTGGTCCCTTGCGGCAACGGTGCCTCTGCCTGGTTGTTGTCGCCCTGCGAATCAGGTTCGTCACGGTCCCGAATCGCAAGTCGCAAGTCGCAGCGCGTGCAGACTTTCGTACTCTCGATTGCGGCGATCTTGCCCTAACGCAAACCGCTGAATCTGACGATAGACGCTGAAGGGATGGAGTGGACTCGCCGGCCCGCTTGCAATCTTGGAACCAGCGACGATTTCAAGTTACCCAAAAACCGGCACGCTGAAACCGTGAACTCACGCCGCGCGGGAATCACTCCCAATTTTGGAAAGGACGAGGCCCGATGAGCGAGAGTGACATCGTCAACGAATTTCTCGCCGAAAGTCACGAGAACCTGGACCGCTTGGACCGGGATCTGGTCGGTCTGGAGGAAAATCCGCAAGACAAAGAAGCCCTGGCGGTTATGTTCCGAACCATTCATACCATCAAGGGAACGTGTGGTTTCCTGGGTTTCAACAAGCTGGAGAAGGTCGCGCAGGCGGGCGAGAGTCTGCTGGCGAGTTTACGAAACGGCCAACTGACGCTCAATCGAGACATCACTACCGCGCTGCTTGGTACCGTCGATGCCGTCCGCCAGATGTTGAAGGAAATCGCCTCGACCGGGCAAGACGGAGACGCGGACTATCCGGATCTGCGAGAAACCTTGACTCGATTGCAAACCGGGGGCGTCGGAAGCGGCGCCACACCGTCAAACTCGGCTGCCGCCCCAGCCAGCGCCAAGCCATAGCCCGGTCTCGCAGGAAGTGCGCCTGCGGCCAAGTCCGCGCTCTAAGAAACGTCAGGTAAACCCGCGGCGCCTCATTGACAGTTCTTGTGGTCTCCGGTTGAATAGCGTTGTACATGCGGTGAGACCCGCGAAACAGGCTCGGCTGCGGTTGCCAACAGGCTCCGGTCTCGATCACCCCGATGATCCAGTTTCCTTGTAACGCCGGTGCCTCGCGTCTGGCGACCGTGCTGAAGGGCAGTGCCGTCCGTGACGACTCGACGCCTACGGCGACTTACATTCACGATCTCTTGGGACGACTCTGGTGCTAGCTGACACGATCCGATGATTGTCAATTTCGCTGAGCGGGCTCACAACCACAACTGGGCGCTCGACCCGGTGACGAGGTCGCTGCTCGACACCGATTTCTACAAGCTGCTGATGCTGCAGTTTATCTGGAAGCATTATCCCAAGACGCGGGTATCGTTTTCTCTTTTCAATCGAACATCTTCTGTGCGTCTCGCCGATCTGCTTACGACTGAGGAACTCACGCAGCAGCTGGAGCATGTAAGGAAGCTGCGATTCCGGAAGTCTGAACTCGTCTGGCTGGCCGGCAACACGTTTTATGGCCGCCGTGGAATTTTTGAGCCGGCATTTCTGGAATGGCTGGAGCGGGACTTCGGATTGTCGGACTATGAGCTGAAAATCAACGGCGACCAGTTTCATCTCGCCTTCGACGGTCTCTGGACTGAAACCACGATGTGGGAGCTCTATTCGCTCTCCATTCTCGATGAGCTGAAAACCAGGGCTCATCTGAAAAAGCTCGGTGAGTTCGGTCTCGACATTTTGTACGCGCGGGCGAAGACCAAGCTGTGGGGCAAGATCGAGCGGCTGCGCGGTGTCCCCGATCTCAGGCTCGCCGACTTCGGCACGCGTCGCAGGCACAGCTTCCTCTGGCAGGAATATGTGGTCGACGCCATGGCTTCGAATCTGGGGCCGAATTTTGTCGGGACCTCGAACGCGTTCCTGGCCCACAAGCACGACCTCGAAGCGATTGGGACGAACGCACATGAGATTCCGATGGGGGTGGCGGCGCTGGCTCCCGATGACGAAGCACTGAAGGCTTCGCAGTATCACGTGCTCGAGATGTGGCAGAAGACTTACGATGGGGAACTGCGCATCATGTTGCCCGACACGTTTGGCACGACGCAGTTTCTGAAAGGCGCCCCGGATTGGACGGCAGACTGGACGGGCCAGCGCATTGACAGCAAGAATCCTTACCTGGCCGGGGACGAATACATCGCGTGGCTGAAGGCGCGCGGCCGGGACCCGCAGAGCAAGCTCATCATTGCCTCCGATGGGCTCGATGTCGACGACATACTTGGGCTGCACGCGCACTATGGCGGTGTTATGGCGAACGGCACAACCGCTGCCGATTTCCGCTCGGCTGGCGATTTTCTGGATCGCCGAAAGTGGACTCCCGGACGCCGCATTCGATTCAGCGCCGGTTGGGGCACGCTGCTGACCAACGATTTCCGCGGCTGCGATCCGCAGGGCGGCAGCGGTTTCGACCCCATCAGCCTCATCTGCAAGGTGCAGAGCGCGGAAGGCCACCCGGCGGTGAAGCTCTCCGATAATTACAACAAGGCGATGGGCCTGCCTTCCGAAGTGGAGCGCTACCGTCGGGTATTCGGCTCAGAAGGAATGAGCAACGTTCCCGTGGTCACCTAAAGCGCTGAGCCAGATGCATGGCGTAGAGCGCGGTCACGGCGCCCGTGAAAACATCCATCGTGTAGTGGGCGCGCAGCGCCACGACAGCAAATATCTCAAACCCTACAATCCCCACCGCAGCCGCCGTCAGCCACGAACGGCCGACTCGCACCAGTTCTCCAGCGCCCAGGACTGCGATCGCCGTATGCCCGGAAAAGAAATAGTCGTGGGCCACGCTGTAAGTCACGAATATCGAGGGGAATCCAGGATTGTGCCAAATCGCATGGGGGGGCGGTGGAAGCGCGACGCACGCCTGCATGATTTGTCTCAGTCCCAGCACGATCACGAGCCCGAGGAACGGCCGAAGCGAAGCTCCGAAGATCCATTTTGCGAGCAGAAAAATCCCCAGAATGTCGACGATGCCCGAGCTGACGAAAAGCAAAACGTTGGCCGCGCCCGGATGCGTCAGCAAGTAAGAATTCACCGGCGCGGTTGCGGCTTGCAATCCGTCACCGATCCCTGAGGCAGGGAGGCTGCGCGCGCCGATCCAGGATTGCGTGGCGAACCAGATGACGAGAGCCGCGGCCGTCAGAGCGACACGCACCACCAGAGCGCGCGGGCTGCGGCCCGAATTCGAATCGAGAACAAGGCCGGGTTGAGTGCCTGCCTCGCTCACTTCGCCTCACCCACCGAAGCTTCCGCTGCGATTTCTTTCATGCGGCGCAAATCCAGTTTCCCCGTGCCGAGATAAGGCAGTGTTTCCATGTGCACGAACTGATCGGCGCGCGGCTTCCAGAGGGCCGGCAGGTCGGATTTTGCGAGCTGTGCCAGACATGTTTCCAGTTTGTCCTCGGGCAGCGTGTGCAGCACGATCAGTCGTTCGCCCTTTTTTTCGTCTGGCACCGAGGTCACGGCGAAGATCTGATCTGTCGCACCCACGATCTCGTGCAGCTTGTCCTCCACTTTGATGTGCGGAACCATTTCGCCGCCAATCTTGCTGAACCGGCTCATGCGGTCGGTGATGCGGACAAATCCATCTTCGTCCATCGCGGCGATGTCGCCAGTGTTATACCAGCCGTCGCGCAGAACCTCCGCCGTTTTTTCCGGTCGGCCCAGATACCCCAGCATCACGTTGGGGCCGCGTACCAGCAGCAATCCGGTCTCGCCCTGAGGCAACGGCTCGAAGGTCTCCGGATTCACAATCCGCACGCTGATTCCGGGCAGAGGATGGCCGATGCTGGCGCGCTTCGCTCCCACTTGCCGAAACTGTGCGGCGCGGAAGTCGCGCGTATTTACCGTAACCGCAGGGGAGCATTCGGTGCAGCCGTAACCTTCGAGCGGGCGAATTCCGAAATGATCTTCAAACGCGACGGAAACGCGCTCCGGCAATTTCTCGGCTCCTGCCATCACATATTGCAGGCTGCCAAAATCTTCCGGCGTGCAGCGGCGCATGTAAGCCTGCAAGAAGGTCGGCGTGGCCAACAAGAACGTCACCGCGTATTGGCTGACCAAGGCGCCGATGACCCGCGAATCCAGCGGGCTGGGATGGTAGACCACCCCCATGCCGATCGCCGTGGGCAGGCACAGCGTTCCGGTGAATCCGAAGGAATGAAAGAAAGGCAGAATGCCAAGAATCTTATCGTGGCGATTCAGCATGAAGACCTGGTTCAACTGGTCCACATTGGAAGCCACGTTGTAGTGCGTAAGCATCACGCCCTTGGGGTCACCCGTGCTTCCGCTGGAAAAAATAATTGTTGCGATGTCATCGAGTGTGACCTTACGTTCCGCTCCCGCCGCTTTTTCGAGCAGACGCACCGGCAGCAACCACGCCATGAGTGCCGCAACGAGCCGCTCAAAGACCCCCGGCTTCTCCGCCAGATCCTCCAACAGAATGACCTGCCCGGGTGGCTGCACGTGCACCCGCTCCAGAAAAGCTTTTGATGTAACCACAGTTTTCAACTCGCATTGCTTGGCACACGAAGCCAGAATCTCATTGGAGGCCGTGTAGTTAAGATTTACCGGCACTTTTCCCATCAGCAGCGCGGCCATATTGACCAGCGCTCCAGGTACCGACGGCGGCAGCAAAATGCCGACCATGGGCTGGTCGCGCCAGACCGGACGCAGGCGGCGCGCGAGAAAAATAGCTCGCGTCAGCGCCCCGCCGAAGCTCAGTTTGGGGGTGCGACCATCCGCCATGGCGAAACGGAAGGGATGCCGACGCGCCGTCTGCACGAACGAACGATGCAGCGGCTTCATGTAGCGCTTGCGAGCTTTGTAAGCCTCCGCCCCGAGTTCCTGCACTGCCTGCCGGGTTTCCTGAGATCCGGTCGTAGGCGGCAACGGCTTGCCGAACGTAACCGAAACCGGATACGGAATCCTCCGCGGCAGCTTCCACAGAAACTTTCCTCGCTCGAAGCTGAATATCGATCCCCACACTCCGCCGAGGTTGACCGGAATGATGGGTGCCTCCACGCCCTTCATAATTCGCTCCATGCCTCGCCGGAACGGAAGCATTTGCCCGATTCGCGTCATCTGGCCTTCGGGAAAGATGCAGACGACTTCTCCATCTTTCAAAGCCTGCGTCGCTGTGCGCAAAGAATGAATCATCTCGCGCGGACGCAGCTCCGCCGATATCGGAATCACTTTCATGATCTTGGCGAACGGTTTCACCAGCCAATGATCGTACGATCCTTTGAACATGAGGAAGCGAATGGGCCGGTCGATGCTAGCGATCAGCAAAACAGCATCCACCATCGACACATGGTTGGGAACCAGCAGCGCTCCGCCTTTGGCGGGAATATTCTCGCGGCCTTCGAGATGAATCCGATACAACGTATGCGTGGCCACCCACAACAGCAGCCGCAGCAGCGCATCGGGCAAAAGATATAAGACGTAAAGCGTCGCCGCCACCGTAACCAGCGAAACGGAAAGGAAAATCGTCGACGGCCCAAAATGCCAGTAATGCTGGAATACGTAGTAAATCCCCGCCGCGGCGCCAATGCCCACGAACGAAAGCAGGTTGGCCGCCGCGATGACCCCGCCTTTGTCTTTTTCATCGGGGCGATGCTGAATGAGCGCGTTCACCGGAACGGCAAAGAATCCCGCCGAGAATCCCAACGCTGCCAGCAGCGCCAGAACGTGGTTGAACGAAAGTCCCGGCCGCGAAAGCAGGATGCCGAACACAGTCATGCCGACCGAGCCCAGCGGAATCAATCCGTATTCGACCTTGCCGCTCGAAACATAACCCGCCGCCAAACTGCCCAGGCCGATGCCGATGGCGACCGAAGCCTGAAGAATCCCCGAGTGCGTAGGAGTGATATGAAGCACATCGCTCCCGTAAAACACGATGTTAGCCGTGAGCACGGCGCCCAGGAACCAGAAATAAGTGTTTCCAAGGGTGGCAAGCCATAGAACGCGATCTTTGCGAATCAGCTTCCCCTGTACCCAAAGATCGCCGATCGGATCGGCGCGGAACTTCTTCGCCGGATCAGCCGCGGGCACTCGTGCGATCCCCTGGCTGAAAACCAACCCGAGCACCGCAAGGACTAGGAAGATCAGTCCCGACCATTCCTGCCGTCCATGAAAAACGTCCGCCAGCCAACCCCCTGAGAACCCGCCGGCAATCACCGCCAGAAAAGTCCCGAGCTCGAGCACGCCGTTGCCCCAGGAGAGCCTCGACTCCGGTAACAATTCCGGCAGCAATCCATATTTCGAAGGCCCGAACAGCGCCCCTTGCGTGCTCGCCAGAAACACAGCAGCCATCTCCAGCGTCAGATTCTGCAAGCCGAGCCCGGCAATCGCCAAAGCCATCACAGCGATCTCGAAGAACTTGGTCCAGATGGTGACGGTGCGCTTGCTGAAGCGGTCGGCGAGAAAGCCGCCAGTCATGGAGAACAGAATGAATGGGACGGAAAACAAAGCCCCCACCGCGAGCACCAGCTTGTCGCGGCTCGCTCTTTCGATCCCCATCCCCAGGATGGTGTAGATCACCAACTGCTTTAGGCCGTTGTCGTTGAAGGCCCCCAGAAACTGGGTCGCAACCAGAGACCAGAACCCCCGCCGCCACGGTGCGGCAGGCGCGGAGCTTTTTTCTGCAATGGCTGTTGGGCTGTCAGGCGCGCTCGCGGCGCTGGCTTCGCTCATAGGGAAAAAGAAAGGTCGGTAAGCTGTTGTGCGCTCTCGACTTTACGCACATTCTGTCACGGACTTGGCGCTTTTCCTATTGCCACCGTTAGAACGCTGGTTACCTCCGGTTTTGCGGAGGAAGTTTCGCGGGGAGTTGGGGAAAAGCTCCAGCGGGGGGTATCTGCCCGGGCAATTCGCGGCAGAAAATAAAGGGCAAGACTCGCGTCTCTGAACGTTCTAATATGGCGTTCGAGTATTCTGACCAACCGGACCACGTACCTACGGGAGAGTGCCACTGGTGGAGCTCCTAGCCGTACTGTTGGGGTTGTTAGTCATAGCCACGCCGCTCCTGACCCTTTATCTTCTCTGGAGGGAGCACGAACTTCGTCATCGCCTGACCGAAGTGGCCGACCTCGCCACGAAACAGAACGATGCGCTGCATCGTGAATTACTCGACCTCAAGCGCCAGGTCGCCGCCCTGCCTCATGTGGCAGCCGCGGTTGCGGAGCATCATCCCGAACAACCGCTTCGGGTTTCTGCTGTAGTTCCTCGCGTGGAGCAGCCAGTGGCGACGCCGCCGGCGGCTGTGGCCCCGAAGCCGGTGACGCCCGTAGCGCCGCCGATTTCCGCCGCGCCCGTACCGCCTATTCCGGAGCGCCCGGTCGCACCGCCACCGTCTGTTCCGCTGCCACCCGTCGAGCAGAAACCGCTCGCTCCAATAGCGGCCGCTCCCCCAACCGCGAAGCCGCCAGCGCCGGCCGTACATCCGCCGAAGCCGTCGCCAGCACAACCGCCGGCCCTTCCGTCACGCGAGCCCGGGTATGTAAACGTTCCACACGTTCCCCCACCGCCTCCCGCCGCGCCGCCGATGGCCTCGGCTCGCGTCGCGGCTCCGCCGCACGTGGCGCCACTTCGATCCTCGGCCGTGCATTCCACCGCCCAGCAGCGCATGAAGTCGGCGTCCGCGATCGAAGATACGCTAGGCCGAAATTGGCTGAACAAGATTGGCATCGTCCTGTTCGTCGTGGGCGTAGCCTCATTCGGCATTTACGAGTTCGGACAACTCGGGCCTGCCCTCAAGGATCTCCTTCTCTACTTCGTCTCGTTTGCGTTTCTTGGCGGCGGCATTTTCGTCGAGAAACGCGATCGCTATCGCGTGCTCGGCTACACCCTGATCGGCGGTGGATGGGCCACGCTCTACTTCACCACCTACGCCCTGAATCATGTAGCCGCCATGCTGGTGCTGCAATCGGAGGTGCTCGACCTCGTCCTGATGCTCGCCGTGGCCCTGGTCATGGTCGTGCACACGCTGCGTTATCGCTCGCAGCTGGTCACCGGCCTCGCATTTCTGCTGGGCTACACCACCATTGCGCTCAGTCAAGACAAGGTCTACAGCCTTTCTGCGGGCCTGATTCTAGCCATCGGGCTGGTGAGTATCGTCATCCGCCTGGGATGGTATGAGCTCGAGATCTTCGGCATCCTCTCCAGTTTTCTCAACCACCTCTATTGGCTCTATCGGCTGCTCGGCCCCGAAGGCGCGCAGCATCATGCATTCCCGGATTATCGCGTCAGCACGGCTTTGCTCCTGTTTTACTGGCTGACCTATCGCATTTCCTACGTCATCCGCAAGCCCAAGAATGCGTTTGAAGAGCACATGTCGACCGCAGCAGCTCTGCTCAACACGCTGCTCCTGCTCGGCGTGATGAAGTTCCAGTCGGTGCAGCCCGAGCTGGCGTGGATCGCTCTTCTCGTGGTTGGAGCAATGGAGTTCAGTTTCGGCCAGCTCCCTTCAGTCAAGCGCCGTCGCGAGGCATTCGTTGTCTTGACGGTACTCGGCACCGCGCTCATGGTTGCGGCCGCTCCCTTCCACTACACCGGGCCCGAATCCGGCAACCAGGTAGCGATTCTCTGGCTGATCGGCGCAGAAGTATTTCTGATCGTGGGCTCGGTTGTGGGTGAAGTGGTCTTCCGGCGTCTGGGGCTCGCGATCGGCTTACTGGTGGCCTTGCGCCTGGCCAGCTTCAATTTCTTACGGCTGATGGAATCCCGAAGCCAGAACGAAAATCTGTTGTTGAGCGCGGGAATCATGTTCGGTCTGTGCGCGCTTGTGTTCTATGCCAACGCGCTGCTGATCGGGCACCGCTGGTCTCGGTTTTTCAAGGATTCGCCCGACGCCCCGCTGCTCACGCTGCACTCTTACGTGGGCGGATTCGCCGCCGCCAGCGCCATCTGGGCCTTTTGCTCCAACGATTGGACGGCCCTGGGATTCGCCGCGGTCATGCTGACGCTGGCCGCGCTCCGGCGGAAGCTCCGAGACCCACATCTGACGTTGCAATACGGCATCCTCGCCGCGCTCACCATGTTCCGCGTGTTCGCCATCAACCTGCACACCGAGGTCTTGCCGCCCGCGCACCTGACGCTACGCCTGCTCACGTTGCCTTTTTTGGCGGCAGCTTTTTACATGACCGCGTATCTTACCGACAGCCGCGGTGATGTCGACCTGAGCGTGCTACGCGGATTATTCTCCGCCGCCGGCACGTTCCTGATCACCGCGTTGATTTATTTCGAAGTCCCCGCGCTCTGGCAGCCGCTGGCCGCAATCGCGTTCGCAGTCCTGCTTTTGGAGGCCGGACACTTCCTCAAATATCGCGCAGTAACCTGGCACACGCACGCGATCGCTGCGCTCGCGGTATTTTTTGCCGTCACGGCTGATCCTCTGGCCGGCCACCGCTGGGGCACGGTTCCGGTTCACGCCCTCGCGGCTCTGCCCGTCGTGATCGGCGCATATTGGATCGCCAAACGGATGCGCGGCGTAGATCCGCGTCAAGCCGACCTCGCCGCCATCGCCTACACCTGGGTTGCCAGCGGGCTGGTGGTGTGGGGTCTGAATGAGGCTCTGATTTCTTTCCCAACCTGGATCGCGGTGGCCTGGATCCTCTTCGCGGTCGCGCTGGCCCAATCCACCCGTCGGATTCCATACCGCCATCTCGCCTGGCAAGCCGACGCGGTCGCTCTCTTCGCCTTCGCCCGAACTTATACGTACAACTTCACCTTGGCGCAGGATTACTGGCCCGGAATCTCGCTTCGTCTGCTGACCGTCGTCATCGTCGCCGCCGGTCTCTACGCCATCACGCGTAAGCCGATCGAGCCGAACGAGCTCTACGCCAGAATCTCACCGTTCTTCATCAGCGCCGCCGCTACCGGCCTGCTCACGCTGCTGGCCTGGTATGAGTATCCCGGCGGATGGCTCGCCGCCATCTGGGCCGTGTTTGCCCTGGTGCTGGCGCTGGTGGATCGCCGTTTCTACCTCGACGAACTGGGCTGGCAAGTGCACGCTCTCGCCGCGCTGACCATGATGCGCAGCGTCACGGTAAATCTGTACGTGATTCATACCTGGCACGGCATCAGCGTGAGGCTGCTGTCGCTCTCGATCGTCGTCATAGTCTTTTACGCGCTCGCGCAGTTAGTCCGCATGCCGGAGGAGGCGCGGCGGCGCGAGTTCCATCACATTTATTCCTGGGCCGCTTCAGCGCTGGTCTCGCTGCTGATGTGGTACGAACTGCAGCCGCATCCTGCCAGCATCGCCGTTGCCTGGGCTGTGTTCGGTCTGGTTTTGTTCGAATACGGGCTCGTGCGCCAGGTGCGGCAGTTCCGTTTCCAGTCCTACGTGGCGCTGACTGCCTCGTTCGGACGCATCTTCTTCGCCAATCTTACGGCCGATAATCGCGGAGAATTCGGCGATCGCATCTATACAGTGCTTCCCATCGCGCTCATCTTCTTCTTTGTCTACTCGCAATTGGAACCCAAGGAAAAGACGGCGCAGGACGACCGCCGTCTGCATTTCGACGCGCTCCTTGCCTGCCTCGGCACCGGCAGCATCGTGGCTCTGCTCTATTTCCAATTCGCCGACGTCTGGGTGGCGACCGCATGGGCGGTGATAGTCTTTGCTCTTCTCGGCGTTTCGCTCGCCATCGATCGCCCGATCTTTCTCTACCAGGGATTGTTGCTGACGGTCGGCGTCTGCGCTCGCGGCATCGCGCACAATCTTTTCGGCGCGAGCTATTTTACCGGAGGCGATTGGACCGGTCGCTACGGAGTCCTCGGCTCGGCCATCGCCGTGCTGTTCGCGTGCCTGCCCTTCGCCTTTCTCTTGCGCGATCGTTATCGTGACCAGCCATCTCGCCGCTGGATCGGCGTTGTCATCAATCATCCCGAACAACTTCTCTTCTTCGCGCCGGTGGTGTTGCTCACCATCATGCTGACTCTCCAACTACGTTCGGGCAGGATCACCCTGGGATGGGGGATCGAGGCCTTCTTGATTCTGGTCGGGGCGTTTTCCATCAACGAACGAAGCTTCCGCTGGACCGGATTGGCCCTGCTGCTAGCCTGTGTCGTCAAGATCGCCCTCATCGATTTTTGGCGACAAGAAACTCTCGACAAGATTGTCACGCTGGTGATCATGGGCGCGGCGAGCTTGCTCGCCTCCTTCCTCTACACCAGATACAGAGAGAAAGTTCGTCAACTGTTATGAAGCGTTCCGCCGCATTCCTGGTTGTGCTGCTCGTGGCTCTCGCGGCGCTCTACTTCAGCCAGCGCCGTCCGCATCCCATCGCGGTTTCCGCCAACGCCGTGGTCGACATGGTGGCCGACGCCCAGCGCGACCTCACCCGTGCTCCCATGCGCTTCACCCGCCTCTCTGATGAAGAAGAAATCACGATCGGCAACGAGCTAGCTCAACGCTACGCCGTGACCATGGAACTCACCGCCCAGGAACAAGCCTATGAACGCTACATCCAGCGCGTGGGCCTCACGCTCGGGCAGCACACGCATCGCCATCTCCCCTACTCGTTCCATCTTGTTCCTGACCGCAACCTGATGAACGCCTTCTCTCTTCCCGGCGGCCATGTCTACGTGGGCGAAGGTCTACTCGACATCCTCACCAGCGAGGACCAGCTTGCCTTTCTCCTCGGGCATGAACTCGAGCACATCGATCACTATCACTGCGTCGAGCGCGTGCAGTTGGAAGCCCGGCTCAAGAATCTGCAACTCGATGTCGTCGGCGCTCTGGTGCAAATCCCGCTTCAGGTCTGGGAAGCGGGTTACACCAAGGACGAAGAATTGGAAGCCGACCGCGAAGGTATGCACCTTGCAGTTGTTGCCGGTTACTCGCCCTACGGCGCCGTCAGCCTGTTTGAGAAGTGCGCCAAGCTGCACGACGAATACGTGATCCACGCCCGCAGCCCCGAGCAGGAACTTTCGGAGCTGGCCATGCAGAGCCTGGAAGGCTACTTCCGCTCTCACCCCATGCCGTCCGAACGCCTGGCGCAAGCCAACTCAGTAATCGCGCAAAACGGCTGGAAAGATCGCACGAACCAGAAACCTTTCCGCATTGAATACGAAGTCCACAACGGCGAGTACGTGAAGTAAAAAGCAAGGACGGCGCCGATAAATACCTCTGTGCTCCTCTCTGTCCGGAGTCTGCCCTGAGCGGAGTCGAAGGGTGATTAAGCCTTTGCTCGGATATTTTAATCAGCGCTTCTATAGCGACCAAGCGCTTCCGCGATGCGCTCCTTCATCGCGGAAGACCGTCCGGCCCGCTTCTCCAGCCACTCTTTCTCCAACCATTCCACTGAACCGACATCGACTCTCGCGCCGGCAGCGAGTAGTGCCTCAACGATCGCGACATAATCCGCGTCAGGGTCACCATTGATGGATGACCAAAGTGCCTGGCCCAGCGCTGTCGCGCCGTACGAGTTCAATTCTTCCAGCGGAGCGCCTCTTTCCAGCAGCAGCTTAATCGTAGAAAGCTGTCCACCCACGACGGCCCAGTGCAGCCCGGTCTGTCCGCTCCCTGCTTGGCCACCAAGGTCCGCACCCTTATTCAACAAAAACTCGACCACCTCGTTCCGCCCAAACTCGCACGCCCACAAAAAGCCGCGCTGTAGGT
Organism: Candidatus Sulfotelmatobacter sp.; assembly: GCA_035308125.1. Lineage (GTDB taxonomy): Bacteria > Acidobacteriota > Terriglobia > Terriglobales > Acidobacteriaceae > Sulfotelmatobacter. The sequence goes on along the minus strand of DATGHF010000064.1, from coordinate 20,659 downwards.
GCTCCACAGTTGCAGGCGATTTCAGACTTCCGTCCGGCATGAAGAAGCTCTTCACCGCGTCAAGCCTCCCGACTCCGGCGGCTCCTTCAAGATCGAGTGGCGCGCCCCGGCTGGCAAGAAACTCCGCGGCACCCTGGCGTCCGTTCGCCAGGCACGCGCTGACGAGACCCTTCCCTCCGACAGCATCTTCGACCGTTGTGCCGTGCTCCAACAGCATCTCCAGCAACGCGTTCTGCACGCCCGCCCGCAAGGGATGGATGCTGGTCGCGGCCAAACTCAGGGCAGTCGACCCACCGCCGTATACATTCGTGGTTGCGTCCACTTCAGCCCCCGCCTGCAGGAGAATTCCCGCAATCTGCACCGCGTTTTTTGGGCTCCTCTGCCGATAGCCTTCCACGCCATTGGCCGCGACATAATGCAGCAACGTGGCTCCATGCTCTCGCCGGGAACGCTCACGAACCAACTCTGGATTCTTCGTCAACAAACGCTCCAACGTTCCGGCGTCGCCAGAGACGATCGCATCCGCCGCCAATTCGAACTGTGTGATCGCGGAATTTGTGCGGCCAAGGTCCTGCACTTGTCGCGCAAACTTCGGCCAGCTCTCGAAGCCGTGTGATCGGGCGATCACAAACTGAGCGTCGGCAAGCACGCATTTCGCGGCTTGCGGGTCGGGGCTCGATAGTTTTCTCCGAGCGAATTCGGCTACTTGCTCAACCCACAAGTCAACGCGCACCGGAAGTTGCGGTGTGATCGTCAGCCCGGCCAGCTTGACCAGTGCCTTGATCCAGTGCTGCGCCCAGTCGTGGATGGCGTTCGCGTCGCCCGACTTGCAGGCTCCGACCAGTTCTTTGGCAAGTTTCTTGTACTGCTCAAGATTGGGACGTGGAGGAAGGGGCAGCGCGGCCTGCGGATTGGGAAACATGCGAATCTCCTTTCAACGCATGCCTGGAGTCCGCACTGATCAGGCTGAAAGAAAATTCGTTCGCCTTCGACTCTTTCGGTGGGTGGGCACGGCCCTTTCCGCGGACTGGATGCGCCCCGAACGCAAATCTCAGCCTAGAGCGTGCCATTGTCGAAGTCAACCGCATCTCAGATCGTGTGGCGACGGGCACTCTTGCAAGCCTGCCCTGAGCGAAGTCGAAGGGTCCGTCAAGCGCCGCTCGACGGTCCGTTCCTGCTCGACAACTGCCGCAGACTTGATATGATGGATTGGTCCCTCCTTGTGCGTGCGCGCACGAGAAATCCACTCTAACCCAGGAGCCATTCATGTCCGCACCCAGCCGCCGTCCCGAAATTCGCCGGCGCCGCACCCGCAACGAGAAAATCGTCCACCTGCGCAAACGCCTCGCCGCCGCCAAAACCGATGCCGATCGCGACCGCATCACCGCCAAGCTGCACAAACTTTCCGTTGGCTCCCCAGGCCAGCCCCTGCTCAAGTAGCTTTGATGTAGGTCACACAGGTAGTGCGGACGCATGCCGCCTAAGATTTTCTCCGCGTCCTTCGCGGCTTTCCTTGGTGATCTCTGCGGATAAGCCTTTTCCGTCCGCTGCCACTGACTCAGGCCCATGGCGTCCGGGGCCTTCTTCGAGCCCGCCCTGCACGTCCCCTCAGGCTACGCCGCTGCTCAGTTTCTCCGACGTATCTGGAGGAACCTTCGTAAGCGCCTGATCGCCGCCGCCCACCTGCCGGTAGACCTCCAGTATCCGCCGCACCGATTTCTCCCAGGAAAATTTCCCCGCCTGCACGTAGCTGCGTTCTTTCATGCGCTCGCGCAGCGCTTGGTCGAGCAGCACCCGATGCAGCGCCCGCATGATCTCGAACACATTTTCCGGATTCACGAGAACCGCCGCATTGCCCACCACTTCCGGCAGCGACGACACATTCGAAGTGACAACCGGCGTCCCATGCGCCATTGCCTCCAGCGGTGGCAGCCCGAAGCCCTCGTACAGAGACGGGAACACAAATATCTTCGCCGAATCGTAGAAAATTCTCAGCACTTCAATAGGTACAAAACCCAGAAAGCGCACGTCATTTTGCACCCCGCTGCGCACCACGGTGCGCCGCAGATCGGGATTGCCGGAAAGATCGTCGCCGATAATAATCAGTTTCAGGTCAGGAAACGCATTGTCTTTCTCGAGTTCGCCCTTCAGTGCCGAGAACGCCTCGATCATGCGCACCACATTCTTGTGTGCACTCACCCGGCCCGCGTAAAGCAGAAATGGATACGTCACTTGATAACGTTTGGCGATCAACTCCCGGTCGGCTGCGCTGGCGTGGCCATGCAGAAACCGTTCATCAATGGCGTTGTAAACCACTTCGATGCGCTGTGGTGGAATCCCAAACAGCTTCTCCATTTCTGCCTTGGTGAAATTCGAGACCGCGAAAATCCGCGCCGCGCCGCTCAACACTCGGCGGGTCAGCTGGAAATGTACCGACCCCCACAGGCTGTTCCGCTGCCCGCCTCGCGACATGTGTTCCAGCACGTCGTGCACCGTCATCACGTATGGACATGGCAGGGCGCGCGGCACGGAAAAAACATTGGGCACGTGCAACAGATCGCAGTTGAGGCTCTGCAGAACCCCTCGAAACTCCCACCACCCTTGCAGCGATCGCTCCGGTTGGTGAAGTGGAACGGCATGAAAAGTGGGTGGCAGCGACCCAATCTCTTCGACCTTTTCGGAGGGCCCGATCAGCAGGTATTGATTTTCGCGATCCAGTCGCCCCAGCGTTCGCACCACATTGCGGATGTACGTGCCCACACCAAATTCCGTCATCCGCCGGATGTCGATGGCAATCTTCACGGATGGCATTTAACCACAGAAGTGGCAAAGGGACACTAAGAAGGAAAAATGAATGCCAGTCTATGTTGTTGCCATGACTTGCTTTACGGTTGAAGCGTGCGCGAGGGACCGCCGAATCCGTGCAATCCTACGCCCTGACTTCCGCCGGTGCCTTCGCCCGGCGCTCCGCATACAGCGGAAACGCCTCGCAAAGTTCCAGCACCTGCTTTCGCACTTTGCCCGCAACGCTCGCGTCCGCGCGATGCAGCAGCACCTCAGCAATCCAGCGCCCCACCTGGCGCATCTCAACTTCCTTCATGCCGCGCGTGGTCAGCGCGGGCGAGCCAATGCGCACTCCGCTCGGCTTCATCGGAGGATTCGTATCGAACGGAATCGCATTCTTGTTGACTGTAATCGCCGCGTCGCCCAAAGCTTTTTCGGCGTCGCTTCCCAGCATGCCTTTCGAGAAAACATCCACCAGCATCAGATGCGTGTCGGTCCCGCCAGAGATGATGCGGAAACCTTCCTCTGCCAGCGTTTGTGCCAGAGCTTTTGCGTTCGCCACCACTTGCCGCGCGTAGTCGCGGAATTCCGGTTGCATGGCTTCCTGGAAGCACACCGCCTTGGCCGCCATGATGTGCACCAGCGGCCCGCCCTGCATTCCCGGAAACACAACCTTGTCGATCGCGGCGCCAAACTCAGCCTTCGAGAGGATCATGCCCGACCGCGGTCCGCGGAGCGTCTTGTGCGTCGTCGAAGTAACGATGTGCGCGTGCGGCACCGGCGACGGATGCGCGCCGCCAGCCACCAGCCCCGCGAAGTGCGCCATGTCGACTAAAAAGAGCGCGCCGACGTTGTCGGCAATCTGACGCATGCGCGCGAAATCAATGATTCGCGGGTAGGCACTGCCGCCGCCAATAATCAGCTTGGGCCGCTCCATCTCGGCCAGTTTTCCCAGCGCGTCGTAGTCGATGGTTTCAGTTTCTTTGGTGACGCCGTAGGGAACGATCTTGTAAGTCTTGCCGGAAAAATTAAGGTGATGGCCGTGCGTGAGGTGACCGCCATGGGCGAGGTTCAGTCCAAGAATGGTGTCGCCGGGTTGCAACACCGCTGCGTAGGCTTCCATGTTGGCCTGCGATCCCGCGTGCGGCTGCACGTTGGCGTGTTCGGCGCCGAAAAGTTGCTTGGCGCGGTCGCGCGCCAGATTCTCCACCACATCGGCAAACTCGCAGCCACCGTAGTAACGCTTGCCGGGATATCCCTCAGCGTACTTATTAGTGAACACCGAGCCCGCGGCTTCGAGCACAGCTTCGCTCACGAAATTTTCCGAGGCGATCAGTTCGAGGCCTTCATGCTGGCGGCGGGTTTCGTTGTCGATGGCGGCCGCGATCTGCGGATCGTTTTCGTAAAGCGGCAGGTACATTTTGCTAGAAACTGAATTCTTCATGTTGGATTCCTAGAGCCTCTCGTAAATGTTAGGCTGGTGCAATTCCATGAAGCGCTCCGGCGATTTCACGGGCGTAAAACCAACCTGCGCATAGAGCCCGTGGGCATCGCGGGTGGTAAGAATCCAGCGCCGCAAGTTCTGCAGCGCGGGATGCTGCGTGATGCACTCCATCAGCCACTTGCCCAGTCCGCGCCCGCGATGCGATTCCAAGACAAACACATCGCCCAGGTAGGCGATCGTCGCGAAGTCGCTGATCACGCGGGCAAAACCCACCTGCGCGCCCCTGTCATCATAAATCCCAAAGCACAGCGCGTGCTCGATCGATCGCGCCACCACATCCCGCGGAATACCCTTGGCCCAGTAGCAATTCGTAAGGAAATTATGGATCACATCCAGATCGAGCCGCGCAGGGTCGGAGCTGATGACGAACTCGCCTCGGCGATGCTCGACAATTTCTGGTGCAACGCTGCTGGCACGCGTAGATTCCACGCTCACATTCTAACCTGCTACGGGGTGCCCATCTAAGAGGCGCCCACCGCCGTACGGGCCGATTGCGACTAGCTTGAAGATGGCCGCCGGCCATCTTCGTTTCAGTCGAACGCTGTTCGCAAAAACGACGCCAGGTGCCAGCCATCCATGTAGTTGTACGGCTTCTCGCCCATGGTGTAGTGGCCGCAGGGCAGCACTACGACTTTGTGATCCAGCCCATGCCGCTCGAATTCGGTCACCACGTTGCGCGAGAGCTCCGGCAAAAAAGTCAGATCGTATTTCGCATAGATGATGAGCGACTTCCTCGGCCAGCGCGAGAACTGATTAAAATACGCCATGGGGCTGACGGCTAGCCACGATTGCCGCAACGTCTCCAGCGTGACCTGCGACTCCATGCCTTGCCGGATGTGCCGCGTCGACTGTCCGTGCCACACCACGTCGGCAACGTAAGTGGACGCATGATTAAACGCGGCCACGCAAATCCGCGGATCGTGCGCCGCGGCGATGAAGGCGTAACACGAGCCCAGGCTCGTGCCCAAGATGCCCAACCGGCTGTAACCCTGCTGCTCGAGCCAATCGAAACAGCTGCGAATGTCGGTCACGCCCTGGCGAACGGAGTCGAGCGTGCGTCCGATGTTGGCCGAGACGGCGTAGTCGGCGCGGCTGGTCTCGTCGGGCATGCGGATGTCGTGATACGGCATGGTCAGGCGCAGCACCGCGATGCCCAGCATGTTGAGCAATTTACAAAGGCTCACGTAAGCGACCGCGTCGGCGTTCCAGTGCGGCAGAAGAACAATGGCGCGGCGTCCGCGGGCCGGAAACCAGCGGGCGTTAACCAGATTGTTTTCGGGATAAGGTGTTCGCGCCGGCGATGTAAAGCGCAGAAACTCGGCGAACGTTCCTTTCACTTTCGCCTCGAGTTTTGGGTCGGGAACTTCGCGCGTGGAGAAGACTTGCACCTCGCGGGTTTCCAGCCTGAAATCGGTAGGCCGCTCGTAGGAATAAAACTCGTCGCTGGCGGCGACAATGCGGCGGTTGTAATCGAGGAAAAACTTCTCGGGATTGTTCGGCGTATGCCCGGGCGCGTAGCCGTTGCGGCACGGCCAGTCGCGCGCCCACTCCACCCCCCAGTCCAGCGGACGCACCACGCGGTTGTTGTCCACCGAGGTGAGGCGGTGTTCCCAGTCGTACATCCATTGTGCGTAGCGCGAAGGCATGGTCAACCTTCTAGTGTAGCAAGCGGCGGCGCAACTGCTCGGCTGCGAAGCATTCAACGGCGGCAATTAGCAGTTGGCACTTGGCATTTGGCCGGTGAGTGGAGTTAGACGCCAGACGCCAGACCTCGGACCTCAGACGTGCGTCGTCGGACTCCATGGGTGGCGATGGCGAGGCCGCCCCCGGGCTTTGCCCAACTGGACAGCCGAGGGCGGCTGCCCCCGCACGCGCGGAGACGCTGGCCTTCTGGCGTGCGGGTTTGAAGGCTGAAGTCCGAGGTCTGACGCCGGTTTTCTAGCTGCCGTATTTTCTCGGCACCCGCTTCGAGATATTGCAGAGAATTTCGTACGGCGTGCTGTTGGCCAGTGCCGCGTGCTCCAGTGCATCGACGCTGAGGCCGTCGCCGGAACCGAGCAGGATCACTTCGTCTCCCACCGTGATGCCGGGAATGCCGGTGACGTCAGCCAGCGTCAGGTCCATCGAAATGCGGCCCACGATGGGAGCGTAGTGGTCGCGCACGATCACGCGTCCGCGATTCGATAGCTGGCGGTTATAGCCATCGGCATATCCGACCGGCAGCACGGCGACGTGCGCCGGAGCTTTGGTGACATACGTGGCGCCGTAGCCGAGAGCCTGATCACCCGGAAAACTGCGCAGAGAAAGAATGCGAGTCTTCCAGGTGAGAATCGGCTTCACTGGCAGCCGCAGCGTCCCTCCACCCACTTCGCGGCCGGCGCGCTGGAACGGCAAGTAATAACCGTAGAGCGCGATGCCTGGACGCACCATCGTGTGCAGGGTTTCGCGCCGGGAAATGACTGCGCCGGTGTTGGCCATGTGCACGAAGGTGGGCGTCAGTCCGGCCTCGTGCAGCATACGGCGGGCCTCTTCGAACTTGTGTTTCTGGTCGGCCACGGAAGGCGCGTCCATAATTTCGGACGACGCCAGGTGAGTGGAGAAGCCTTGCAACTCGAGATGCTTCGCTGCCTGCAACGCGGCCAGCACTGCGGGAAGTTCTTCCACGGCAACGCCCAGGCGACCCATACCCGTGTCGACTTTCAAATGCACAGGATGCCGCGCCGCGCCCAGAATGGCTGCCGCTTTTTCCAGCGACTCGATGTGCCGGGGCTCCCACACTGTGGGAGTCAGGTGGAGGCGTACGATCTCGCTTTCTTCTCCGCGCCAGAAACCAGTCATCAACAAAATGCTGGAGTGGATGCCGGCTTCGCGCAGAGGAATCGCTTCATCGAGCGAAGTCACGCCCAGCCAGGTTGCGCCTTCGGCTTCGAGGGCGCGGGAGCATTCCACAGCGCCGTGACCATATGCGTCGGCTTTCACTACGGCGCACACGGTTACGTTCGCACCAACATGCTTCTGCACAGTGCGGAAATTTTGCCGCAGGGCCGATAGAGAGACTTCGGCCCAGGTGGGGCGCGTCGCTACGCGGTTCAGGATTTCTGCGATGGTTGCCACTTTCGCGATTATAGCGGGAGTGCGGCGCGTCTCCAGGTTACGCCGGGGCTACTCCCGCGATTCGCTCCGGCGCCGAAGCGAGAAATAAGCACGCCGGGTTAGTGGCACGAGTGCCCTCCCGTTCGTGGTAGCGCCGGCATCTTGCCGGCTGTCCGCCGTCGGCGCCAGGGCTACTTTCGCGGTCCTAGTGCCCAGCCAGAAAAAAGTTCACCGTGACCTGGGTCTCGACCTCGACCGGCTCGCCATTCAGAATGTAGGGGTGGTAGCGCCAGTTACTGACCGCCTCGACCGCGGCGCGAACCAGCATGGGATGTCCCGTCAGCACGTGCAGATTCTTGATGGTGCCGTCTTTGCTGATGAGCGCGGCCAGGACGACCGTTCCCTCAACCCGCGCAGATCTGGCCAGCTGGGGATACTCGGGCTGCGGCTGATAGACGAGACTGCCGGGGCTCATGTGCGAGATGTGGATGGGATGAGTCGCGGCCGGCGGCGGCGTGGACAGAATGGGCCTGGTTTCCCCGCTGGCGGACCCTATACCTTGGGGAAGGCCAGGTACTCCGCCGGTGGGCAAGCCTGTCCCGATGACGCCAAAGGGCTGCGGCGGAGCGTCATCGGTGATCGGCGAGATGGTAGTCGGGATTCGCGTCGGCTGCAGCAGGCGAATGTTCAGCAGATTGCTTTGCGCAGGCGAGGACGGGCCAGCGTGCGTGCGAATGGGCGGAGCGTCCGCCGCCGGCTGACCCAGGCTGACAGGCGTTGCCAGGCGATGCAACAGGGGGATGCCGCCGGGCCTTACCAGCGGCAGCAACAACAGCAAGCCCATGGCAAGTGCTTGCAGCCCGAACGAACTCAGTGTGGTCCAACTGCGGCGGAAGCGTTGATCGAATGAAGGTTGCAGCAGGCTATCGGCAAACATCGTTCCGGTAAACATGGTTTCGGCCAACATGGTTTCGCCGAGCGGCTCCCGGCAAATTGCGTTTTCCCCTGACCTGTATTCAGACATAGCGCCCTCCTGGTGTGAAATGGCGGTTGCTGTTATGGACACCACGAGTGAGGCGCTGGGGCAGGGTTGGGAAAAGAAAAAAGGCCGCGCAGGAACGCGGCCTTCGGGAACATTTTCGACACCCGAGGTGTCGTCGCCGATCTTACTCAGCCGATCTTACTCAGCCGATCTTACTTGGCCGATCTTACTTGGCAGGATCAGCGGGCTTGGGCGCTGGCGCTTTCGGCGTGGTGCTGGCTCCAGTTGCAGGCTTCGGGGCTGGTGGTTTAGCCGTTCCAGCCGTGGGCGCAGGCACGTTCGATTGTGCGTTGTAAACGTCCACGACAGGCTTGGTGATATCCACCTTTTCGACGTCGGCCCACAGCACCGGGCTCTGCGGCCAGGGTTTGGAGGTATCCACGATCATGCCGAATGCGTTCTCCTGGGCGTACTTCACGATCATGGGCGCCATTTTCTGCAGGATGCGCTGGGCGATATCGTTCTGCTGATTGCCCGCTTCTTCCTGGAAGTCCTGGCCCGCACGCTCCAGTGCTTTTTGTTTGGTTTCGATTTGCTTGCGCAGGTTGGCGAGAGCGTCTTCGCTGAGTTTGTCGCCCTGCGTGGTCAGCTGCTTCTTCAGACCTTCGAGTTCGTCGTTCTGGCCGGTCAGCTGGGTGCGCTTGGGCTCGAGCTTCTTGGCGAGCTCCTCAAAATCGCGGCGGCCTTCGTTGGTGGCGACGATCGCCTGTTCGATGTTGATGGTCCCGATCTTGGTTGAGCCCGAAGCTGCAGCGGACGGGGTAGCGGGCGCAGCGGATCCCGCCGCCGGGGTGGAGGCGCTGCTGGTTTGGGCGATTGCAGAAATCACGAGGACAGCTGCTACCGCCAGGACGAGGCGCAGAAACTTGCTTGTCATTGGATCGCTTGAACTCCTTGGAACCTGATCCCTGGAACCTGCCTGCTTCCAACATGCTTTGTTGGAGCATGGTTCAGGGGAACGTGGCTCCGAAAATGAACTCCGGTATTTTCTCAGTGATGTTTAACCTTGCAACGCTGGGCCGCACTGAAAGAGGTCTCCGCTGCTGTAACGGCCGCCGTCGGAAAAGGCGCACTAGATTGCCAGCTTCACACGCCGAGGCTGCGGGCTTCGCGTCCACCCGAATGAGCCTGTTATGGCGTGAATCAACCCCAATTATAAAGATCGGGCTTGCACGCCGTCAAACCACGATCCGACACACCCCACTTGGCACACATGGCCAATCCTGGCTCCTCAGAACGTGGTCGCGACCGTGAAGCGGAACGTCTTGCGCGGTTCGCGCAGCAGGAAGTTCGGAGAATAGGTGAACTTGGCCAGGCCGTAGGTGTAATCCCCGGCCGCGCCCGCCGGGAACATGCCACGGGTAATCGGAATCGGTGAATTGGCCTGGCTGTTGAGGCGCAGCGGATTGTACGCCCAGTAGATGCGGAAAGGCGCGTTGACCACCGGCAGAAACATCTGCAACTCCAGGCCCGTCGACATTCGGGGCTTCCATGTGGTCGAGCCCAGAACCTGCAGATCCTGCGAGGGCGCTGGATTCAGGATTGCGAAGCCAGCGCAGTTATATCCCGCATCCAGCTTGGGACATCCGAAAGGCGTGCTGATCACGGCGGAGTACTGCTGCGCCGCAATTTGCAGTTGCGAGCGCCGCAGGATGGGGTCGATGCCGGTATCGACAAACGGAGCGATCGCCACTGGACCCGCGATGGTGATGCGGTATTCGAGATTGGTCACCAGGCTAAGGTCGCCGCCCGGAAAGACAATCTGGTCCACGGGAATCGGGACGGTCCAGCAGTTGGTTGGCTGGGGTGGATTCAGGCTGGCATTGGCCGGGTTGCAGGGAAAGTTAGGATTGGCCGGAACCGGCGACTGATCCCGGTTTCGCAAGATGATCGAATTGGCGCTAGGCAGGAAAGCCACTGGCGAGACCGAGCGAATGTCGAAGCCGCGAATATCGTTTTCGCCGCCCATGTAGAAGCGCTGGAAAGGCGGCGAGACCAGCCCGCCGAACCCGCTGATATACGAAGCTTGAACCCGGTAGCCGATGGTGTTGCGGCGTTTCTGCACCGGCGTCCAGTGGGTGAATTGAAAGATGGGGCGCACCGAGCGCACGGTGCCGCCGATGCCCGCAATCTCCGCCCCTATTGTCATCTGCTGGCCACTGTGCGGGAACAAGCCGCTATCCAGCGAATTTATCGAGAAGTTGGGGAAAATCTTGCTGGTGACGATCCCCGACAGTGCGTTAGGGCCGGAAATACCCCGGAACGCGATGAACTCGAACAGACTTTTCGACGCCGTGCTCAACGCCAGCAAGGTAGAACGGTCGAGCGAATAGGTGACGCCCAGGCGCTTGAACGAGCGGCTGTGCAGCGGATAGCTCAACGACGTGGTGAAACCCGCGCTCGATTGCGAATAGTTCTGCAGGTTCTGCAGAACGGCGTTGGGTAGACTCAGGTTTTGGCCGCCTAGAATCGAGAGCTGCCGGGCCTGGTTGAAACTGACCTTGTTGGCAAACAGGCTCACGCCCAGCTGCAGCGGACGGTCGAACATGTAGGGCTGGGTGAAGGAGAACAATGCGCTGCGCGCCAGATTTCCCAGGCTGACCTGCACTTGCACCGTCTCGCCCAGGCCCAGGAAGTTGTTGGTGGAGTAGTTCAGGCCCACGAAAGCGCCTTCCAGTCCGCTGACGCCTCCGTTCAACCCGATGCTGTTCTTGCCTTTTTCCTTCACCTTCAGCGTCAAGTCGACGAGTCCGTTCTTTTCGTCCAGGCGCTTGTCAGTGACGTTGGGGTCATCGGGTTTGAGTTGATCGAAATAAGAGAGCTGGTTCAACCGTTGCAGGCTGAGTTCCCACAGCCGCGAGTTGTAGACGCCGCCCTCTTCCAGCACCATTTCGCGGCGAATCACTTTATCGCGCGTGGTAGTGTTGCCCTGGAATTCGATGCGCCGGACGGAGAACTGCTTGCCTTCATCGACGTCAATCTCCAGGGAAATCAGTCTCTTGTCGTCGTCAAAGGTTTGCCCCGGCACCGACGTGAAGTTGATGTAGCCCAGCGTGCCGTAAGCTTTGCGCAGGTTTTCCAGGCCCTTAGCAATTTTTTCGCGGCTGAAGATGTCGCCGTCCTTGATGGGGAACTGAGCCCGTAGAGCCGCAGTGTTCGAAATGCTCTTGTTGTTCTTGAACGTGATTTTGCCCAGCCGGTATTTATCGCCTTCTTCGATCGGCATGGTCAGGTCAACCGCTTTGCCCGGCCCGGCCTGCAGCAAAGGAATGTGAAAACCTTTGTGCCCGGTATCGTGCATCTGCGTCTTGGGCTCGTTCACCACCACTTTGAAATAGCCGCGATTCTGGTATTCAGCTCGCACCCGCTCGGTATCTTCTTCCAGCTTGGTAGCGTCGTAGGTTTTCGAGAAAAGGTTCTCGAGAAAAATGGAGTGCGGAATTCCGATCGGCTTCAGATTCTTCATGGCCGCGCGCAGGATCCGCGACTTGACGTTCTTGTTGCCTTGGAACGTAATCTTGCCGACTTTGACCTTGGGCCCTTCTTTAATGACAAAAGTGATGCCGACCGCGGCGGGAGGAATCTGCCGCAATTCGCTGCGGATAGTGGAAAACTGACGTCCGTGCTCCGAGAGCAGGTTCTTGATCGAAACTTCCGCTTTCTTGATGCGCGTGGGATCGTACTGGCTTTCCACCGACAGCCCGACTTTATCCTGCTTGAAGCGGTCGAGAACATCGCTTTGCGAAACCGAACTCAGGCCCAGGTAGTTGATCTCGCGGATGGTCGGTTTTTCTTTTACCTGCACAATGATGCGCCAGCCTTTGGGCGTCTGCTCGCGCAGGAACTTTATGTCTTCGAAGTAGCCCGTATTCCACAGGGAATTGAAGTCGCGCTCCAGGCTGGCGGCGTCGTAAATGTCTCCCGGCTTGGTGAAGATGCGGGCCTTAATGGTGTCAGCGGGAATACGGCGGTTGCCCTGGGGAATGATTTCTGAGATCACGTCGGTCTGGGCCCAGGTGAGGGACGCCGCCAGGAACAGGGTCAGCAGAGCCAGCCAGGTCGCCCATCCGCGCCAAAGCCGTGGAAATGAAGGAGATGCCGCCGCTGTTGCGCGACCGGTGCGCCCTCGTTTGGGCACAAAAGAACTCTCCGAATGAAAGCGAAGATGAATCGCTACAACCTCAGGCTGTGGGATGTAAGAAAACTGCCATTATACGGTAGAGCAACGATCAGCGTCCAAGCCGCAACTCTTTACGTGGTGTCCTGATTTAACCACAAAGGCCGATGGAACACGAAGGAAGCCGGCTAATCTCGCGCGACTCCGCGCTTTTGTGGTTCACAAGGTCAGGAACACACACTCCTTCTGGGTCAAAACCGCTGGGTCACGCTAACTGGGCTCTAGTGCACCACCACTAGGCCCAGCCAACTGGGTCCAACCAGCCGGGTCAAGCCCGCGGTTGCTCGATTGAGGATGGCCTGGATAACTCTACTTCAACCAAGACGGAATAAAACGTGGCCGAGTTGCCCATGTCGGCAAGTTTTTCTGAGGTCAGGACATTGATGCTTTGGTAACCCGGCGTCAGCTTCGGCCAATTCAGCCGGGCCGAGACCACTCCGGGCTGCACCGCTCCGTCAACCCGGGCCTTGAGAACGATTTCCCCCCGATGATTGAAGACCCTCACTGTATCACCGTTGGAGATTCCGCGCGCCCGGGCGTCGGATGGATCCATTTCGAGCAGGCCCGGCTCTTCCATCTCCTGAACCGAAGGCACGTTGGAAAAGCTGGAATTCAGGAAGTTGTCGGACTTCCGCGCGAGCAATTCCAGCGGGAAACCGTTCTTGCGGCTTCCGTGGCGAGATTCGGAGGGAGGCGTGAACTCGGCAACCGGATCAAGCCCCTGCGCGATCAGCGCTTCATTGTAGAGTTCAGCTTTCCCGGAAGCGGTGTGGAAGTTGCCGTGAGCAAAAGGAAGAAAGGGTTCGGTGTGAGCGGCATGTTGATCAGTTGGTTCGCCGGAAGCCGGAAGCCGGGAGCCGGAAGCCGGAAAATTCAGCCGTACAAACGGCTCGCGCTCCAGCCGTTCGCGCGTGATTCCTTCCAGCCAGGGATTCTGCGAATCGAGAGCGAGGTCGATCATCTCGTCGACGCTTTCGCGGAAGCAATCGTCCTGAAATCCCATGCCCTCGGCCAGCGCGCGAAACACTTCCATATTGGGCCGGCATTCGCCCAGCGGTGCGATGGCCTGGTTTGAAATCTGCACGTAATAATGGCCGTAAGCGTTCTGCAGGTCGCGGTGCTCGAAGAACGTGGTCGCGGGCAGAACAATATCGGCGTAGTCGGTGGTGTCGGTGAAAAATTGTTCGTGCACCACGGTAAACAAATCGGGCCGCTTCAGGCCCCGAATCACCTCGTTGTGATTGGGGCAAACCGCCGCAGGATTCGAGCTGTAAACGAACAAAGCTTTGACCGGAGGATCGTTAAGGGTATTGAGCACGCGCCCCAACTCGACCATGTTGATGGTCCGCGCCTCACGCCCGAGAGCGGAATGCATCAAGTCCGGACGTTTCAAGCCCTCGCCATTAAATCCAAACGCTCCGCTGGTGGAAAGCTGCAGCCCGCCGCCGATTTCTTTCCATCCGCCGGTGATGCAGGGCAGCATGGTGATGGCCCGGGTCGCCATGCCTCCGCCTTCGGAACGCTGCACGCCGTAGTTGAGGCGAATCACCGATGGCCGGATCGTGGCATACTCGCGCGCCAGCTTACGAATGTCATCGGCGGAAATGCCCGTCCACTGCGCCACACGCTCCGGCGGGTACTGCTTCACTTTTTCGCGCAGGTCCTCGAAGCCCAGCGCGTATTTGGAAACGTAGTCCGCATCGTGCAGGTTCTCGCCGATGATGACGTGCATCATGCCGAGAGCGAGCGCAGCATCCGTGCCAAGATTGATGGGCAAATGCCAGTCGGCGCAGGCGGCCGTCCGTGTGCGATACGGATCGATCACCACCAGCTTCGCGCCCTTGCGCCGCGCTTCGGCGATGAACGGCCACAAGTGCACGTTGTTGCCATGAATATTCGCCGCCCAGGCAATGATGTAACGCGAATGCGCGAACTGCTCGGGTTCAGTGCCCAGCTTTACTCCCAGCACCGATTGCAGCCCGGTCTCTCCAGCCATGGAACAAATCGTCCGGTCGAGCTGCGACGCGCCCAGCCGATGAAAGAAGCGCCGATCCATGGACGCCCCATTCAGCGCGCCCAGCGTGCCGCCAAAAGAGTAAGGCAGAATCGCCTCGCTGCCGAACGCTCCGGTGATGGCGCGGAAGCGCGAGCAGATCTCGTCGAGCGCCTCATCCCAGGAAATGCGCTGCCAGGCTTGGTCAGCGTGAGGTTGTGTGGGGACAGCCGCCCTCGGCTGTCCATGCGGAGCAAAGCTTCGCTGCTCTGCTCCCGGCCCCTTAGGCCCCACTCGACGCATGGGATAAAGCACCCGGTCCGGCGAATACACCCGGTCCAGATACTTCGCCACCTTGGCACACAGAAACCCCCGAGTCACCGGATGCTCGGGATCGCCCTGGATTCTCGTGGCCTTCCCGTCCTCGACCGTAATCAGCACCCCACAAGCGTCAGGGCAATCATGCGGGCAGGCGGCGTGAACGACCGACTTCATATGTCATTGGATTATACGGGGACGCAGAGATAAGAGCAGACCAGATTCCCCCGTACCCGTCGCCAGACCGGCACTGTGTGAGGGGCTGGCCAGCGGTCCAACTCCGGCAATCTCAGGCGGACGCTGCGGCTCCCCCCCCTGCATCAGCAGAAAGCTGTCGATGCTCTGTGCCAATTGAGAGTCCACTTCGTCGGCGATGAGCATGATGTCGGGCAGTACCAAACCGAAATCCACGGTGGACAAGTTGCGCTGGATGGTCTCGAAGATGCACACCTGCAGGATTCTCGACTCCTGCACCATCAAGGGCGCAGTGTAGCCTTGGCGAAAGCGCAGTTGTCCATGCGCCACGGCCGCCGGAGAGGGGGTGGCAATCGCCTCTATGACGCGAGCTTCCCGCAAACGTTTGGCAATGTTTCTCATGATGTCGGGAAGATGGTCGGTGCGTTCGTCCGAGGTCAGTGGGACGGAGGTCAACTCCCCTACCTGCCCCACTCGGGACAACCATCGCTGCATGGTGACGCTGGCCTCGCGCTCCAGAATGGAGGCGACACTTTCCTTAGCCTTCTTGGGAGATGCTTTAGACTCCAGTGTCCTCTTGTGCAGGAGTTCGGCCAGTTGCTCAACCTCGAAAGGCTTTAGGAGAACCTCGTCGGCTTGCAGAAGGATGGCGGACATGGATCGTTCCACGTCAGGAAAACCGCTAACCACCAACGTCAACGCCTTAGGTTGAGAGTGACGCATGGCAGTTACCACGGCGAACCCATCCCCGGGATCCGGCATGTGAAGATCGGTGATCAGCACATCGAAGGATTGGGTCGCAATCTGCTTGAACGCCTCCGTGACGCTGGTTGCTGAAACTACCTCGAAGTTTTTCTTTTCCAGGGATCGTTACGTCAGAAACATCTCATCCTTATCGTCATCGACGAGGAGAACCTTGGTTTTTGTCATTGCCTTGCCTCCACCTCAGGCGTTTCTCAGTCTGCCCAGGCGACGAGAACGCCGCCCCGGTGGGCCGCGCCTTTGCATGAAGATCGGTGCTCCGAGGTGCGCGACCCGGCCCTCAGGGTCTCCATTATTTTACGTTCGTTAGCAGGTGTGGTGACCGCACAAAAGCCAATTACAGCCCTTTGCTTTCCTGTTTTGGCACTCGTGTCCGAATTGCCGATTTGGCCATCGGATCTGGAAACATCTCCGAAAATCGTCTGGGACAGTGCCTTCAGGAAGCGAATCAACCGCGGCTTCGCGAAAAAAAGGGGGCGGCCTCGCGGCCGCCCTTTCTGGTCAGCAGGCAGAATGGATCTCGATTTCCGGCAATCCAAGGCCCGGGCGGGACTACTTCTGAGCTTCGATCTTTTCGATCACGAGCGCCGTCGACCCTCCCCGTTTGTAGACCTTCCCGCTCGCCGTAACTTTCTGTCCTGCGAATGGCAGCAGCCGGTCGTTCTGCCCGCTGGAGGGAGTGGTGTCTGCGATGGGCCAATAAATCGCGCCGCTTTCGGTCAGAATCACCAACGGAGAACCCGCCTTGGCACATGCCGTGGCGCAGTCCGCGCTGATCGGTTTCTTCAGGCCCTTGGTAAATGCGCAAGCCGAATCCAGCACGTACCCATTCACCGTGATCGACTTGCCAGTGTCGCTGCTCCAGCCTAGAACGCCGGCAACCAACACCACCGCCAGCGAAATCCTCACTGCATTTCGAAGACTCATCCTGATCCTCCTGAGAAATATTGCGTCAGGCTACCCACTGGCATGTCACAGGACAATACTTCGAAACCATTATGCGGTCTCTGGTCTTGGCTGATCGCTGACGGCTGACAGCTACTTCAGTTCCAGAACTTCCTTTTCCTTGGCCTTGCTCATGTCTTCCATCTTCTTGATTTCGCCGTCGGTCAGTTTTTGGATCTCATCGAGCGCGCGCTTCTCTTCGTCCTCGGAGATTTTCTTGTCCTTCAGCGCCTTCTTGATGGCGTCGTTGCCGTCGCGACGGATGTTGCGCACGGCCGTGCGATGTTCTTCGAGAACACGGTGCAGGTGCTTCACCATGTCCTGCCGGCGCTCCTGGGTGAGCGGCGGAACCGGCACGCGGATCAACTTGCCGTCGTTCATCGGATTCAATCCCATATCTCCCGCACGAATCGCCTTCTCAATCGCGCCCAACTGCGACGCATCGAACGGCTGTACCGTGATCAGTTGCGGCTCGGGCGCGTGCACCTGCGCGACCTGGTTCAGCGGCATCTGCGAGCCGTAATAGTCCACGCTGACGCCGTCGAGCATGTGCACCGAAGCCCGCCCGGTCCGCACGCCAGCCATGGCTTTGCGGAAGTCTTCCACCGCCTTGTCCATGCGGGTCTTCAGTTGCGCGCGAATTTCTCTTAACGGACCGCTGTCAGCCATATGTCTGCTCCGATCGATCGGTGATCAAAACGCAGCATTATAAACCCACCAGAAAAACTGGCCACGGATTTGCACGGATCACCACGATTCAATCGTTCCCCTGAAAATCCGTGGATATCCGTGACCATCCGTGGCCAGTTTCTTACGCGCTCACCATCGATCCGATTTTCTCGCCGGTCACGACACGCCGTATGTTGCCGTGCTCGTTCAGGCTGAAGATAAAGATAGGCAGGTTGTTGTCCTTGCACAGGCTGATGGCGGTGGAATCCATCACTTTCAGTCCTTGCCGGAGGACATCCATATAGGTGATGGTGGTGAACTTCTTCGCGTCTTTCACCAGCATGGGATCGGCGTCGTAAATGCCGTCGACTTTAGTGGCCTTGAGAATCGCGTCGGCTTTGATTTCCATGGCGCGCAGCGAGGCTGCCGTGTCGGTAGAAAAGTACGGGTTGCCGGTTCCGCCCGCAAAAATCACGATCCGCCCTTTTTCCAGATGGCGAATCGCTCGCCGCCGGATGAACGGCTCCGCCACCTGGTTCATCTCAATCGCGGTCTGCACCCGGGTGTAGACCTTTTGCTTCTCCAGCGCGTCCTGCAGCGCCAGCGCGTTGATCACCGTGGCCAGCATGCCCATGTGGTCGGCGGAAACGCGGTCCATGTCCTTGGCCTGTTCCGCCACGCCACGAAAGAAATTGCCGCCGCCCACCACGATGGCGATCTGGATGCCCAGCTTGTGGACGTCGGCCAGCTCCGCCGCGATCTCATGGATGCGCGAGTTATCCACGCCAAAACCCTGGTCTGCTGCCAGGGCCTCACCGGAGAGCTTGAGCAGAATGCGTTTGAATACGGGCTTGTTCATTGAGTATTCCGCGCAATAAAAAAGGGCGCCCATTGGGCGCCCCTGAATTACTCGCCTTTCGGCTCTGTTGGTTTCGTAACCGCGATGGTCTCGCCTGCGTCGCCCACCTTGAACCGTGCGAAGCGCCGCACCGCGATGTTCTCGCCCAGCTTCCCGATTTTCGCCGCGATCAGCTGCGAGATGGAGATGGTCTGGTCCTTGATGAAGGGCTGCTCCAGCAGGCAAACCTCTTCGTAGAACTTCTCCATCTTGCCGGCCACCATCTTCTCCGCGATGTTCGGAGGTTTGCCGGAGGCCACGGCCTGCGCCAGAAAAATCTCTTTCTCGCGCGCGAAAGCCTCAGGCGTAACGTCTTCCTTGCGAACATACCGCGGATCGCTGGCCGCAATATGCATGGCGATGTCGTGCACCAGTTCCTTGAAGTCTTCGGTGCGCGCCACAAAGTCGCTCTCGCAGTTCACCTCGACCAGCACGCCAATCTTGCCGCCGGCGTGAATGTAGCTGGTCACCGACCCTTCGCTCGTCACGCGCGTGGCCTTCTTGGCCGCCACCGAAACACCCTTCTTGCGCAGAACGACCACTGCCTGCTCCATGTCGCCCTTGGCTTCGGTCAAAGCCTGCTTGCAATCCATCATCGGAGCCCCGGTTTTTTCCCGAAGCTCTTTTACCTGTGCCGCTGAAATGTTCGCCATAGTAGTGCTCATATCGATTAAGAATCCTTGGTTTTTGGTGCGCCCTTATAAACTTCGACCCGCGCCGGGCAATCTATAAAACGACCCGCGCGGGTCTGATGATCCCCGAAGGGATGAATGCCCGGTTTTCACTAGCCACTAACCACTAGCTACTGCTCTTCAAACCGTCTGGCTCTCCACCTTCGGCAGCTCGGCTTCTTCAGCGACTGCCGGCTTCTTGTGCGTTCCCGGACCCAACACTTCTTCCATGCTGATCTCTTCCGCGGCGTCCGCCCCGGCATCCACCGCGGCTGCTTCGCGCTCGCGTGCCTCGCCGCGGGCCGTTTCCGCTGCCTGGGCCGCATCGCTCGCCGCCTGCATGTCGGCAACCTGCTTGTCGGTCATCAACTGCGCGCCCTCGGCAATCGACTCCGAAATCTTCGACGTAAACAGCCGAATCGCCCGCAGCGCATCGTCGTTCCCAGGAATCACATAATCCACTTCGCTGGGATCGCAATTCGTATCGACCACAGCGACCACAGGAATCCCCAGCTTGCGCGCCTCCCGCACCGCGATCTGCTCTTTATTCGAGTCGATCACAAAAATCGCATCCGGCAACCGGCTCATGTTCTTGATGCCCGCCAGGTTGGCCTGCAAGTGCTTGCGCTCGCGTTCCAGCTTGATGACTTCTTTCTTGGGCAGCAATTCGTAGCGGCCATCGGTGGCCATCTCGTCGAGTTCCTTCAACCGCTTCACCGACTTCTGCACCGTGACCCAGTTGGTGAGCAATCCGCCCAGCCAGCGCTGGTTGATGTAAAACATCCCGCAGCGTTGTGCTTCTTCAGAGATCGCGTCCTGCGCCTGGCGCTTGGTACCCACGAACAGCACAATGCGGCCGTCGGATGCCAGGTCCTGCACGAACTTCGACGCTTCCTTGAACATCTTCAGCGTCTTCTGCAGGTCAATAATGTAGATCCCATTGCGCTCGCCAAAGATGTATTCCTTCATCTTAGGATTCCAGCGCTTGGTCTGGTGCCCGAAGTGGACGCCCGCCTCGAGCAACTCCTTCATGGTGATAGTAGCCAATGAACCTCCTCGTTCAGTCTGCATCAGGAGATCAAGGTTTCAAATTTCAAGGTCGCAAGGTTTCAAGGATGTTGAAACCTTGAAACTCTGAAACGTTGAAACCTGCCTGCCCGATTGCCATTCCCGTCCCCGCGCCGCGAGGCTCGGGAAGAATTGAACACCTAAAACAAGCTATTAGCTCCTAGCCTTCAGCTGTTAGCCAAAAACAAAACCTTAAAGCCTTGTCATTCCGACCCCCGAGCGAACGCGAGGGGCGGAGGAATCTCTATAGCCAGTACAAAGCCCAACGCCCAGCCTACTGCTTGCTGAACTGGAACCGCTTGCGAGCGCCCTTCTGGCCGTACTTCTTGCGCTCTTTGCCGCGCGAATCGCGGCTGACCATGCCTTCAGCCTTCAGCTTCTTGCGCAGTTCGGCATTGAACACCATCAACGCGCGCGCGATGCCGAGCTTCACCGCGTCAGCCTGCCCGCGCACTCCGCCGCCCAGCACGTTGGCG
This sequence comes from Candidatus Sulfotelmatobacter sp., assembly GCA_035308125.1. Lineage (GTDB taxonomy): Bacteria > Acidobacteriota > Terriglobia > Terriglobales > Acidobacteriaceae > Sulfotelmatobacter. The sequence continues at coordinate 64 of DATGHF010000064.1, read as the reverse complement.
ATTACATTAAACGTCGCCGCCGAGTCGGTCGAAGCCAACGGAGCCTTCGCCGCCGACCGCTGCG
>DATGHF010000063.1:0-3620 GCA_035308125.1 Candidatus Sulfotelmatobacter sp. | reverse complement strand
TGGCCTTGCCGCGAGTGATGTGACCGCGGCCGGCTACGGCAACACGCGGCCGATCGAGTCCAACGCGACCGCCGAAGGACGCGAACAGAACTCGCGGGTGGAGATCGTCATTGCGGGCGACCCCATCGGCGCGGTTCCCTTCTGGGACCGCACCTATCCGCTCACCGGAAAAAGATAGGAGAGGCAGGCCATGGACGGGTCTACGCAGACCATCACGCGCGAGCGAATCGCGGGGTTTCTATTAGGCGTGGGCGTGGGGACCGCGATCGGCTTCTTTTTGCAAAAGCCCGACGAGGACCGCGCACGGGGTCCCAAGCGTGAACGGAATCCGGCAGACCAGCAACCAGGCGGCTTCCGAGTCCACGAGTTGGTTCCCCAGCCGAGCCGTTCCTCGCCCGGCTTTTAGAAACTTTCAGCAAAGGCAAGGACGCCGTGGATATCCTTTCGGGATGTAAAGCCAGAGTTGGGGCGGCCTCCCACGCCGCCTCTTCCTGCGTGGAGGAATGGCGGCCTGAGAGGCCGCCGCAGGCCAAGGGCCTGCCCCACTTAAGAGAACGAAATTCTCGTTTCAGCCAGTATAACGGTCTACGCTTTTTCGCGGACTGCGCCGCGAAAAAGTGGCCCCTGCGGGGCAGCCCAGAGGGAGTCTTCGTGGTTAGGCGGGGGCTGATGCGTCTTGGCGGTCTTGGCGGCTTGGCGTGAGATCATTCTTTGAGTCCGTTGACGATACGGGTGATGCCGTCTTGGATCAGAGCAACGTTGAAGTTGATGAGCCGTCCCCGGCGTTTGTCGGCCAGCTTCAGATAGGTGAGAAGTTGCTTGTTGTGGACCGGCGCGATGCTCTCCAGTGCCTTTATCTCCACGATTACTACGTCCTCCACCACCAAGTCTGCGTGAAACCCCGTGTGGATGCGAACCGCCTCGTAGACCACGGGAATGGCTGGCGGGCGAGTGACGCGCAGTCCGCGTTTTTCCAGTTCGTACGCCAGAGCTGCTTCGTAGACCGATTCCAACAAACCGGGTCCGAGGGTGGTGTGCACGCGCAAGGCCGCATCCACGATCTGTTGGGCCACGGCATTCTCGCTCATTGCGACTCAGTATAAATCTCTGGCCAAGACGCCAAGAGCGCAAAGCAAACTCGCCGCCTACGGGCGGTTGAAACCGTAATGCGATACCGTGCTGCTATGGCGGATGGGTTAAGCACTTTGTATCGGGATCTGCTGAGCGGCAGCTACGATTGCGTGGATCGGATCGTTCTGAACGCCTATTTCCGGATGGGACAGGATGCGGGTGGGTTTCGCTTATGGTGGCGAGCGCTGAGCGGATCCGATGACGAGTTGGACAAGGCACATCTGCTGCGCCTGGCAGGGCGTTTCAGCCGGCGCGTTCGCGGCTATGCCAAGGCGCATGGCGTTCCGGTGATCGACTGCCCCGCTGGAGAGCGCAAGCACGACCTTGCCGAGGAGCACTTGACGAAGACCAAAATCACGCCAGGGTTGTTTTTCATCCTCGTCGGTCGCGCACAGGCGCCGGTGTGGGACGTCAGCGCCAACCATCACATCGAACGCAAGAAGCCCTTGCCCTACGTGAACCACTACTCGTTTCACATCCTGGACCCCGAATGGGGCCACCTCACGATCAAGATCAGTGGGCATCCTCCGTTCCCCGCGCAGATCATCCTGAATGGTCACGAGTATGTGGCCTGCCAAGCGCGCCAAGCGGGCCTCCGCTTTTATCAAGGCAGCCAATTGCTTTACTCATATCTCTGACGCCGCGGGCCTGGCGAAGATCGCAGACACCTTGTCCGAGCCACGGACGATAGGGCGGCTGAGCCAGGTCTGCGAGCGTTGGATTTATACCGCCTGCTTGTGCTTCGCGCTCGACCTGGAGGAGCAGAAGCGGAGCAGGTTTCATTACCAGTACTCGAACTACCAGGTCGAGTACAGCCGCAACTTGATCTTCGAAGTCGGCGGGAACATGGACCAGGTGTTTCAGGCGCTGATGGACCGCAGCCGCGTGCGGCTGGACCTGCCGACGGTCAAGACGATTCTGGGATACAAGCGTCGCCCCCCATACCGCAAACGGAAAAAGAAGTCGGCCGAAGGGGAAGTCGCGGTCGAGAGACCTACCTATGATCTGACGGTCTTCAAGCTGCATTGCGGCAAGTTGACCCTGAAGATTTATACCCAAGGCGAACGTGTGCTGCGCATCGAGGCCATGGCCCACAACACCAAGGAACTGGACTGTGGGCGCGGCTTGGAAAAGTTTCCGGAGATCGTTTCCCGTTTGAAAAACATCCTGGAACGATTCATGGATGCTCGGTCCTGCCTGGATCAGTGCTTTATCGCGGACCAGACTCTGGAGCAACTCCCCGTTCCCACGCCAGTCGGCAAGATTAAGGTCGGTGGCATCGACTTCAACAAACCGCGGATGCGCTGGGTAGCCGAGTCCGTGCTGGCCCTGTCGCCTTCCCCTGGCGGGTTCACAGCCTCCCAACTGGCCTATCAAGTGCGTACCCTAAGCCAGCAGAGCGAAGCGGAATACGGTCCCCGCCGGGCCGCCTACGATCTCAAGAAGTTCCGCGGCAAGCAGATCGTCCAGCGCATCGCCAACACACGCAGGTACGAGCCCATGCCAGATGGTTTGAAGGCCGTGACCGCCCTGGTCGTTCTCCGGGACAAAGCTATCAAACCCTTGCTCGCCGCCGCCCAGCCACTCAGGCCTCCGCGCGGAGCCCACAACCCCACCACGCTCGACACGCATTACGCCACGATTCGCGTTGCCATGCAAGGAGTCTTTCAAGAGCTGGGACTGGCCGCCTAAACATCGACAACTATTTTTCGGGCTTCGCCCTTAAGCGCCTAACCGCGGCGGACCGCACTACCTCAGCACGTAGCGCAGCCCGCCGTAGGGGCCTTGCATGGTGCCGTTGATATACTCTTCCCCCTGCGGGGAGGTCTTGAGGTGGTACGCTTTTATGCCCCCGAACACCTCGATGTGACCGAAGCGGACCACGCCGCTGGCCTCGCCGTCCCAAATTACGGCGCGATGCGGGAAGGCGAATCCGGAGATGCGGGAATCGAAATAGAAATGCTTGGAGGCGGCGTATTCGGCCTCCACGCCTAAAGACGGATAGAAGATGTTCAGGGTCCCCACCGCCGGTGTGAAGTTAGCACTGGTTTCGTACGGCGCATCGATCACGGATTGCACGGAGGTGTACTGAAACTCCCACAGAGTGTGGATGCGCAGCCTGGCGGTCTCCGGAGGCTCGGGCCAGGTCAGGTAGTTCCAGGCGGCCTTGAGGTTGCGCACGCGGAAGCTGGTGGAAAGAAAATCGCCCGACGAGATGTTCTGGCCGAAAAAGCTAAGGTTCTGCGGAGCCGTAGACGTGCCGTTTCCCTGAGCCTGAAAAAACGACACCTCCAGGCGGTTGTATTTTCCGGCGGGAAACGTGATCATCGCCCCCGGCGTGTTTTTGTTGGTGTCGCCCAGGGTGGGTAGCGTGGAATTGCCGGCTGGGAATGGCAGACCAGTCGTCGGGTCGATGCCGCTCCCGGCCTTCCCGGTCCGCAGGTTGAAATGGCCTTGGCCAAGCCAGTAAAAGGCCCTCAGCGAGAACG
>DATGHF010000062.1:0-3899 GCA_035308125.1 Candidatus Sulfotelmatobacter sp. | reverse complement strand
TCAGAACCATGAATCGCATAGCTGTCTCCTTTGCTTGTGACACAGATAGTCGAGCGGCGGAGGGCCAAATCGACAACGGCCAAAAAAGCTTTTTTGGCTGGTTAAATGGACCTGTCCAGCTCATGAAGGCGGCTTTCCAGGAACCGCCGCTCCGGGCCTTGTTGGGCGAGCCTCAGAGCCTGCTCGTAAGACGCCCTTGAGTCGGCGGTTCTGCCTAGCCCGACCTTCGCACGGACGCAAAAAAACGCGCGGCCGAACCGCGTCAGCGCTGCGGCATCGCGGCTTTGGGCCTCAAACGCGCTGTAGTGCAGACCTACCCTCTTGATCCGCCGGCTCGGCATTTGATAGACCATGCATCGGGATGTTTCTGCGTTGCCACTCACGGAAGAAGAACGGCAAGCTGCACCGCTACTGGAGCGTGGTGGAGTCGCGGCGGACACAGGTCGGGTTGCCGACGCAGCGGCAGGTGCTTTACCTCGGCGAGATCAACGACAGCCAGGAAGCGGCCTGGCGCAAGACGATCGAAGTCTTCGAGGAAGAGAAGAACCAATCCCGTCAAGTCAGTCTTTTTCCCGATGATCGGCCGATCCCGCCGGACGAGGCGAACGCGGTTTCGATTCGTCTGACCGAGATGCGTCTGGTCCGTCCGCGTTCGTTCGGCGATTGCTGGCTGGGGTGTCTGCTGTGGCAGGAGCTGGGTCTGGATCGTTTCTGGCAGGAGAAGCTCGGCGCAGATCGCGGCGGAGTTCCGTGGGACAAAGTGATTCAATTACTTGCAATCAATCGGCTGTGCGAGCCGGGCAGCGAGTTCGCCGTACACCGCCATTGGTTCCTGCACAGCGCGATGGACGAACTGTTGGGTGTGGACTTCGCCGCCGCGGACAAGGACCGATTGTACCGGTGCCTCGACCGCATTCTGAAACACAAGGACGAGATGTGCCGCTTTCTGGTCGGGCGGTGGAAGACGCTGTTCGACGCTTCGTTCGACATTCTCTTGTACGACCTGACCAGCACGTACTTCGAGGGAAGCTGCGCCCAGATCCCCAAAGCCAGGCACGGCTACAGCCGGGACGGCAGGCCGGATTGCCGGCAGGTGGTGATCGCGCTGGTGGTGACGAGCGACGGGCTGCCGCTGGCGTATGAGGTGCTCGCGGGAAACACGTCGGACAAGACCACGCTGACGATGTTCCTGGAGAAGATCCAATCCATCTACGGCAAGGCCCGCCGGGTGTGGGTGATGGACCGGGGGATCCCGACGGAAAAGACGCTGGCCGACATGCGCCGTGATGAAGTGGCGTACCTGGCGGGGACGCCCAAGAGCCTGCTGAGCAAACTGGAGAAGGGCCTGGTCGACAAGCCCTGGGAGCGTGTCCACGAAGGAATGCAGGTGAAGCTGCTGGAACAGGAGGGCGAGTTGTACGTCCTGGCGCAGAGCGACGAGCGGCGCAAGAAAGAGAACGCCATGCGCCGGCGGAAGCTCAAGGACCTGGTGCACGGCCTGAACCGTTTGAAGCGGCGGACGATCAGCCGCGATCGGCTCCTCAAGAGGCTGGCGGTGTTGCAGAAGGAGGCGGGACGGATGGCGTCTTTCGTGAAGGTGCGCGAGCCGCGGGTTGATGAGCCGGTGAACCGACAGACGTTCGTATGCACCTTCGATCGGGCGGCATGGAAGACGGCGATGCAGCGCGACGGGTGCTACATCCTGCGGGCCTGCGTGCCGTGGGAAAACTGGCCGCGGGAGATGGAGAAGCAGGCACCGGTATTGTGGGAATGGTACATGCAACTGACGCGGGTGGAGGAGGCGTTCAAGACGCTCAAGAGCGACCTGGACCTGCGGCCCATTTTTCATCAGGTGCAGCAGCGGGTTGAAGCGCACATCCTGGTGGCGTTCCTGGGCTACTGTCTGACCGTGACGCTGCGGATGAAACTGCGGAGCGCGGCGCCCGGCCTGACGCCACGGGCCGTACTGCAATCCTTGTCGGCCATTCAGATGGTCGAGGTGCAGGTGCCGACGACCGACGGTCGTGTGCTCATTCTCCCGCGACACACGGAGCCGGAGGCACAGCAGGAGATGATCTTACAAACCTTGGGCCTCGAATTGCCGGCGCAACCCCCGCCGCGAATCCGCGGCGGCCAAGTCGAGCTTCAGGCGAACAAGTCCGGCTCGAATTTGTAGTGCAGACCTTGGGGATCAAAACCGCATTCCTGATTCGCCAGGGCGGTTGCGACGGCGAAAGTGCGAAGGTCGGGCTAAAGACTCTAAAAAACGACAATCCGCGCGACGAAATGAGACATATCCGAGCTTGTTGCGCTGACTGTCCGATAGTTGGACGCAAACTCGAAAACGCCAATTTCGTCCCATTCGTCTCGTCATTTTCTTGCGATTAGTTGATCGTAACTCCATTGCCGATCTATGTTCAAGCGACTACATCCATGACGGCGGATTGTGGGACGGTCCCTCCCTGCGTCTCACGAGTTGATCAACGGAAGCCGGCAGGCAGCAGGCGGTCGGCAGAGCGCGAAAGGTGGAGGGTGGAAGGCGAAATTGCGGAATGCCGATTCCGCACCCGCGCCTAACAACCCGCAACTGACCAATGATCAATGACAAACAACAAAGGACAAAGGACAAAGGACAAAGGACCACAACATCCTTTACCCCCTCAAGGTTCCTCAGCAACACTGTACCCTAACTACCCTAAAATATTCCGTACAAAATAAAAATATTTATGGCAGTGCCCGCAGTGCAACGACGCCGCGGATCCAGCTCGCGATCCGGTCCGCCCATCGCGTACGGCGCGCCGGATCGCGAACCGGGATCCGCGATGCCGCAGCGCTTCCGGCTCGCTATATCACGGCGTGGGGTCCGCGGCGCGCCGAATCGCTCACCGCACCGGAATATCTCTCGACGACTGCACGGGAGCACAGCGTCCCGACAGATTCTTTTCGTGAACGAGAACCGAGCGATTGGGAAGCCGCCGCTTATGCCCCGTTGATAAGCAGCAATGTCGTCTTTTCCGCGTCTGCCCCGTTGATAAGCAGCAATGTCGCCTTTTCCGCGTCTACCCCGTTGATAAGCAGCAATGCCGCCCCTTTCCGCGTCGGCCGCGACCCCGGAGACGACTCGGAAGCTTTTGCTTACGTCACTCACGACGGACCACCTACCCCTCCACAAGCGCAGCGTCGCTCGTCGAATGTTGCAGGCGATGTTACCGGCCGGGGAAGAGCAACTGCTGGACCGCTTCACCCAATAAGCTGAAGTCTTTGCCGAGTCGACTGCCAATATCGGCGCGAACCAATCGTTCAATCTCCGCCATCAGACGCGGCGGAACGTGGCCCGCCATGTCCGATACATCGTCGGGGACGGAGCTATTGTCAAATGTAGTGGATGACGGCTGACTTCAAGCGGCGATTTTCATTCCGTCTTTGAAGAGAACGCCGGCGACCACTTCCGGCAGCAACGCGCTGCCGCTCAGTTTCCGCCATCTCTTTTGAGCTGTCTCCAGCAGCGTGAATGCCATCGCCAGGCAAGCCGCCCGACTGCCGGCTCCCTTGGTCCGGTACGTTCGCAGCCGCACCGTGGCGAACGTGCTCTCGATCGGGTTGGTCGTCCGCAGGTGCTGCCAGTGCTCGGCGGGAAAGTCGTAGAAGGCCAGCAGTTCCTCCCGGTCCTTCAGCAGGCACTCGACGGCTTTGGGGTACTTGGCCCGGTAGCTCGCCACGAACTGGTCGAATGCCTTGACCGCGTCTTCCTTGGTGCCGCTCATCCAGATCTCGTGCAGCATCAACTTGGCCGAGGGCTGCTGACTCCTGGCCATCTTGTCCAAGATGTTGACCGTCTTGTGGACCCGGCAGCGCTGGATTTTCGTCGAAGGGCAAACCTGACGCAGCGCTTTCCAGAA
>DATGHF010000061.1:0-17255 GCA_035308125.1 Candidatus Sulfotelmatobacter sp. | reverse complement strand
TAGGGACCAGTCCCCAATTACTGCGGTGGCGCTGCAGGCAGTCCCATCCTCGCGCGCACTTCCTGCCACTCTTCTGTCACACGGGGCTCCTTCGAGAGCTCGGCGGCTTGACGGAGCGATTGCTCGGCTCGCGGCAGATCGTTGAGCTTGAAAAGACATTCCCCGCGGCCTGCCCACGCATACCAATCCTGGGGGTACTGCTGGATCGCCTGCTCAAATATCGGCATGGCTTCGTCGCAGCGGTCGGCCTCATCGAGTCCGAGGGCCACCTGCACATTGGCCTTTGAAAGATTGTGGGCCACCGGGCCGTTGTGTGGCGCAAGCTGGTGAGCCACGGTGAAAACAGTTAAATCGTCCTTCCACGCGCTTTCCTGCTGCACGGTTAACACACTGAAAACCACCGCGACCAGGCCGGCGGCCGAGAGCAGGACGATACGCAACTTATCTTTCAAGAGATGCCATCCGGTTGCCAGGAGCAGCATGAGTCCGGTCAAAGGCAGGTACGTGTACCGACCATGAAGAAAATCGCCGGGATTCAAGGCGTTCAGGTTCAACGCCAACAGAATTGGAAGCAGGAGGGTCAATGTACCCAGCAACAACGCGCACTTGACGCCGGTCGCTTGTTGGTCTGGCAGATCACGTCGAGCCCGCCTCCAGGCCCAGGCGCATCCCGCCGCCAGGATGACTAGTGCGCAACCTATCCCCAATGCAGGCAGGAGGACGCCGCGCAACGAGAACGTAGCTGCAAGGTCGGGATCCGCGAAGGCGCGCGGCCGCACCGGCCAAAGCAACACCTTCACGTAGAACCACAGGGTTGCGGGCCAGGACAACAGCACCGTGGTCCAAGGCAAACGCTGAGTGGGTGGGCTGATCTGGCCATTCAGAGCATTGAGGCGCAAGAGAAGATAAACCAGAGTCACGCCAAGAAACGGGAGGGTTTGGCGGAACGCCGCAACCAGCCGAATTCGATCCCCTGTGCTTTTTTCCCCAGCCGCTTCGACATCCGCTTTGCTGAAGCGCATGATGAGGGCCATAGCAAAAAGCAGGACCGGTAAAACCACGGCCGTTTCTTTCGCCATGAGTGCAGCCAGACAAGCTGCCGCGGAGGCGACGACCCATGCCACCGAAGAACTTTCAGCGGACTCGCTGCGGCGGTGCTTACGCGATCTCTGGCGAAACTTTCCCGGGGATTCGTCCGCAGATACGCGTCCTGCATACGTGAAGTAGAGGATCAACGAGCCCAGCGCCGCCGCGGACATCAATGGATCGGGCACCGTGACCCAGGCCACGGATTCCGTTTGGGCGGGATGGAGCGCAAACAAAGTCCCGGCAATCAACGCAGCCACCCGATCCTGCAGCAGTTTCCACACCAGGAGCCCGAGCAAGACAGCCACGGAGACATGCTTCACGACGCTGAGCAGGTGCCATCCCCAGGGGGACCATCCGCTGAGAATGAAATTCAGCCTCAGCCATAGGACGAACAAGGGCCGATAGAAACTCGCCGGTCCGCCAGGAACCTGCGCCCACACATAGCTGGTGAGGTATTCCCAGACATGACCGGATGACTGCAGGCGCGGATCGCCAACAAAGCGGTGATCGTCGAGCACAAATTGAAAATTCAAGGCTGGGCTGTAAACCGCAAAGACACCTGCCACCAAGGCGGCAGCCACAATGCAAGTGGCCAGAGGCGAAAGCAGTTCCGCGGGCTTCGCAGCTTCAGAAACCTTTTGCTGCCGGATCAAACTGGGGAGCTTCATTCTCGTGAGACATTGTAGCTGGCGTCAATCCTGCAGCACCCGGGCGAATACATCGTGGTCTACATTTCCGCCTGTGATTACCAGGCCGACGCGCTTCCCGCGCAGTTCTTTTTTTTCTTTCAAGGCGGCCGCTAATCCCGCGGCGCCGGCGCCTTCCACCACGTTGTGCGTGTCGGTGAAGTAAATTTTCATGGCCTGGGCGATTTCTTCTTCGCTCACCTGCAGCACGCGGTCGACGTTTTCGAGGATCACTTCGAGCGAGGCGTCGTCGGGGACGCGGCAGGCCATGCCGTCGCCCAGAAGCGTGGTTACAGGGGCAGCGATTTTGCGTCCGGCCTCAAACGAGAGCGCGTAGGCAGGAGCACCTTCCGGAACCACACCGACAATCCGCGTCTTCAGATTCAGGCCATTGCGCACCGCGGAGCACGAGCAGATGCCGGATCCCTGGCCGATCGGCACGTAGACCACATCCAAGTCGGCGACTGCAGAAAAGAATTCCAGCCAGTAGGTGGCGACTCCCTTCACGATGTTGCGGTGATACGAGGGAACGAACTCCCATCCGTTTTCCGCGGCGAGTTTCTGGGCGTGCTCTTTGGACTCCTGAAAATCGCTGCCGAACTCGATGAGATCGGCTCCCTGGGCGCGCATGGCGGCATTCTTCTCGGCGCTGTTCCCCTGCGGCACCACGATGTGCGCCGGCACTTTGAAGCGGCGCGCGGCCAGAGCCACCGATTGTCCGTGATTGCCGCGCGTGGCAGTGACGAGGCCTCGGATGTTGTTCGATCCGCGAAACAATTCCGCCGCGTAGACGATCGCGGTACGGGCCTTGAACGCGCCGATGGGGGTGTGGTTCTCATGCTTCACCCACACCTCCGCTCCCAGCCGTTCACGCAGAAGCGGCCAGACAATCTGCGGCGTGGGCGGCATCACGGCATAGACCAACTGCTGCGCGTCTTTGATTTCGTCGATGGTGGGCAGAGACGTTGCGACTAGCGATTCGTTGAGCATGGAAACCGACCTCGGGCCCTGACCTGTGGTTCTGAATTCTGACTATGACCTCGTTCTGATCCCAGTCCAGCGAACAGGGATTCAAATTAAGAGGTTTACCGGGGTGAGAAAACCGAGGCCGAGTACCTTCCCGTTACTCAGGTAATGGCGAAAAAGCCGCTATTACACAAGTATTACAGTCACTTTCGCAGCCTCCTGCTACGTTAGCCAAGGAGTCAAGATCGAAAACGGGGACCCTCACTTGGATATGGAACTGCAAGATCTCGAAAGACCGCAAGCTGCAAAAGATGAAGTCAACTGGGTGACGGCCATTTTTATGGCGCTGTTTCACGTGGGCGCCGTCGCCGCATTTTTCTTTTTCACCTGGAAAGCCCTCTTCGTCTCGATGTTTTTGTGGTGGGTTTCGGGCAGCCTCGGCATCGGCATGAGCTATCACCGGCTGCTGACGCACCGCGGCTATAAGACTCCGAAGTGGGTGGAGTACTTCCTTACGGTTTGCGCCACTCTCGCGCTTGAAGGCGGGCCGATTTTCTGGGTTGCCACGCACCGCATTCATCATCAGTATTCCGACCATGACGGCGATCCGCACTCGCCCATCGACGGCAAGTGGTGGGCGCACATGGGCTGGATTCTCATGGGCAAGTCGATGCACCATGACACGACCACGCTGGCCCGCTACGTCCCTGACCTCGCTAAAGATAAATTTCACGTCTGGATCACCAAGTATCACTACGTACCCATGATTGTGCTGGGCGTGGTGCTGCTCGCGATCGGCGGCCTGCCATTCCTGATGTGGGGCATCTTTTTGCGAACCGTCGTTGGACTGCATGCCACCTGGCTGGTCAACTCGGCCACGCATTCGTGGGGCACGCGCCGTTTCGCCACGCGCGACCTTTCCACCAACAGCTGGTGGGTGGCGGTGCTGACGTTTGGCGAGGGCTGGCATAACAATCACCACGCGCATCCCACCGCCGCGCAGCACGGTTTCACCTGGTATGAAGTCGACATGAACTGGTACGGCATTTGGGCCCTGAAACAGTTGGGCCTGGCCTGGGACATCAAGCGGGTGAAGCTGGCCGAAGTGGAACGCGGCCTGGTGCCGACGCCCAATGGACGGCTGATCACCGCCGCCCTGCCCGAAGCCTCGGTCGCCGGCGACTGAGCGCTGCAGCATCGAATTAGAACCAGAAGAACCCGCCCTGGAGGCGGGTTTCTTATTGGGCAAACGCGATGCGCGTCGGATGTACAATCCCTCTGCCTGCGGAATCAAAGCGGCCCGTGCATTGAGGGACCACCATGAAGAAATTGAGCCTGTACATTCTTCTCTTGATTGTTACCTGGGAAATCTCGCCGGCTCTCGCCGCAGACGGCCCGGACAAACCCGCAAAAATCGATAAGCTCATGTCGCAGTATGCGGACTGCTGCCAGTTCTCTGGCACAGTCCTGGTCTCGGAGCACGACAAGGTCATCTTCGAGAAGGGTTATGGCTGGGCCAATCGCGAATGGAACGTCCCCAACACGCCGGACGTAAAGTTCCGCCTCGGTTCCATCACCAAGCAATTCACGGCGATGCTGATCATGCAGCAGGTGGCTAAGGGATCCATCAAACTCGACGGCCACCTCTCGGACTATCTCCCCTACTACCGGAAAGACACCGGGTCGAAAGTAACCATCAGCCAATTGCTCAGCCACACGTCGGGCATCCCGAGCTTCACGGACGATCCCAAATTCTTTTCCGACGTTTCACGCAACTACTATGCGGTCGACGACTTCGTGAAAAAATTCTGTAGCGGCGACCTGCAGTTCGAGCCCGGCACCAAATTCCACTACGACAACTCCGGATTTTTCCTTCTCGGAGCGATTCTCGAGCATCTCACCGGGAAGACCTATGAGGCGCTGTTGCAGGAGAATATCTTCGTCCCACTGAAGATGAAGGACACCGGCTACGACCATCATGACGACATCCTTCCGAAGCGCGCCGCGGGCTATGAACAGGATCTGATGGGAGTTGTAAACGCACCGTATCTGGACATGGCACTGCCCTACGCCGCCGGTTCACTGTATTCCACCGTCGAAGATCTATATAAGTGGGACCAGGCGCTCTACACCGACAAGCTTCTTCCTAACGATCTCAAGCAAAAGCTGTTCACTCCGAATCTGGAAAACTATGGCTTCGGCTGGGACGTTCGCGCGATCCCTGTCGGGGCGCCGGGGGCCGGGCAGACCATGGTCTCGCATGAAGGCGGTATTAACGGTTTCAACACTCTGGAGGAGCGGCTTGTAGGCGATCATGACCTGATCGTCATCTTCAACAACGTCCCCGGCGCCAATCTTGATGACATGGCCAAGGGCGTCCGCGCCGTGCTCTATGGCCAGGAGCCGGTCACGCCGAAACGCCCGCTGGTCTCTGATCTCGGCAAAACGGTGATGAGTGGAGGCGCCGATGCGGCGGTCGCTCGGTATCGCGAACTCAAGCGCACTAATCCTTCTGGTTACAACTTCGACGAGAGTGCCCTCAATCAGCTGGGTTACATGGTCCTCGGAAAGGGGCGGAATGCCGACGCCATCGCCATTTTCAAGCTCAACGTCGAAGAGTATCCCAAGTCAGGCAACGTTTATGACAGCCTGGCCGAAGCCTACGCCAAAGACGGTCAAAAACAACTGGCCATCGCCAACTATCGCAAATCCATCGAGCTCGATCCCAAGAATCAGGGCGCAGCCGACAAAATAAAGCAGCTCGAACAGAAGTAGAAGTAACAGAACTCCGCGATATCCCCATGGCGAACGCTCTTTTTCCGCCACCCACCACCCGCTGGGGACGATCGCACACTACTTGCCGCTCTCGTTACGTCTGGCTCTGAACGCGGTAAAATCGGGCTGACCGTTATCGTCTGTCTGTCGAAGATCCGTTATGCGTATCACGAGCCGCCGCGGAACTATCGTCTTCTTTCTCTGCCTGGGCATTGGCCTGGTGGCGCTGGCGGTCGCGCTGAACGTGGGATGGATCATCCTCAACTGGCGCGAAGGTGTGTTGTTGTTCTTTGGGATCGTTTTCTTTGCGCTAATTATTGCCGGCATGATCGTGAACACGACGTTTCTGCTGCGCGAGATTCGGCGCAACGAGCAGCACGACAGCTTCATCAATGCCGTAACCCACGAACTGAAAACGCCAGTGGCGTCGATACGCCTGCACCTGGAAACGCTGTGCCGCCGCGATCTGCCGGAAACGCAGCGGCGGGAATTCTACCGCCTGATGCTGCGTGATACCGACCGGCTCACCGACACCGTGGAGCAGGTTTTGCGCGCGGGCCGCGCCGGGGACAAGAAGGCGGGAAGAGAGAAGGCGGAAGTCGACTTCCGCCAGGTGGTGCGCGATTGCCTGGACGTGGCTCGCACTCGCCATCACCTGCCGCCGGAAGCGCTGCGCTATGAAGAAGGCGCGGGGAGCGGATTGGACGGCGCGGCGGCAGTGGGTGCTGCGGCAGGCAACGGCGCCGGGTCGAACGCAGATTCGCTGAACGCAGTCAGCGTGCGCGTGCGGGGCAGCGCCGAAGACCTTCGCACCGCGGTTTCTAACCTGCTGGATAATGCCATTAAGTATTCTGGCGAAAACGTGGACGTGCGGGTGCGCCTGGAAACACCTGACGAGAAGCGGATTGTGCTCAGCGTACAGGATCAGGGCGTGGGCATTCCGGCCGACGACATGAAACTCATCTTCCGGCGGTTCTATCGCGTGAGCCATCGCTCGCTGGCGCACGTGAAGGGAACGGGGTTGGGCCTGTTTATCGTGAAGGCGATCGCGCAAAAACATGGCGGCAAAGTGTTTGCCGAAAGCGAGGGCGAAGGCCAGGGCACGACGGTCACGCTGCAGCTGCCGCGCATGGAATCCTCGAGGCGGGGCGCATGAGCCGAGTTCTGGTGGTCGAGGACGAGGAGCATCTGGCCCAGGGACTGCGCTTCAACCTGGAAGCGGAAGGTTATTCCGCTGAAGTTGTGGGCGACGGCGAGGCCGCCACCGAGCGTCTGCTGGGGAAGAGTGAAAATTTCGACGCCGTGGTGCTCGACATCATGCTGCCGGGTAAAGACGGTTTCAGCGTAGTTTCGGAACTGCGCGCGGCGCGGAATTATGTTCCCGTGCTGATGCTGACCGCGCGCGGACGTCCTGAAGATGTGTTGAAAGGCTTCGCTTCGGGAGCGGACGACTATCTGCCCAAGCCGTTCGATCTGGAAATTCTGCTGGCGCGTTTGCAGGGATTATTGCGGCGCAGCCAGTGGGTGCGGACTGCTTCACCTCAGACGCATAGCGGTGGGGCGCAGAGCGGAGGCGCGGGCGAGGCGGCTGGCGTTGAGGATTTTGGAACGTTTTCGTTTCGCGGAAAGACCATCGATTTTGGAGCGCTCGAATTGCGCAGCGGCGACCAGACGATTCACCTGACCCTGATGGAATCGGAACTGCTCCGTCACCTGGTGCGCAACGACGGCAAAGTGGTTTCGCGCAAACAGATTCTCGAGGAAGTGTGGGATCTGCGCGAAGACACGGACACTCGCGCCATCGACAATTTCGTGGTGCGCTTGCGACGCTATATTGAAGACGATCCGGCGAAACCTCGCCATCTGCTGACGGTGCGGGGCGTGGGCTACCGGTTTGTGGCCGAGCCGAGCTGAAACGATAAACTCAATCGCGGCGCTTTTTACGCGCGGCAGAGCTCTGACACCAACGCTTCGCGACGCTCGATGGCGATCGTGTCAGCGCGCTTCAGAACCACGCTGTATACCGAGAATGACACCGTCGCCAGCACCAGGAACAGCAGGGTGGCAATCCAGTAGTTGTGGAAGATACGGGCCAGCATAAACGCGGCTACGCCCACGGCCACGATCACGAGTTGCACCACCAGGCTGATGAGCACGGTGACCTGGGAGGCACGCTGCCGTCCGATGGCGGAGACCTCTACGCGTTTGGGGGAGTAAAGGGAAAGCAGGTTTCCAGCGGTGAAGTTCAAGGGCGCGGCAAAGAGCAGGCCCGCCAGCGTGGCGACGGTGACATCAAACGCCGGTTTGCCGTAGAGCAGGGTCACGAGTACCCAGGCGAACCCGGCTTCTGCCAGGAGAACCGCCGCGTGCATCAGGTTCTTGGCGAGCACGATCTGACGAAAGCGCGCGGGCAAGGCATAGAAGAATTGAATGCCGCCGCCCTCGCCGCCAAAGCTGTTGTAGACGATGTTGGTGAGCGCCAGCAGCGAGTAGGCAACGGCCGCGGGGAAGGCCACGTCGGGGGCCCGCATGAAAAACATTCCAGCGTGCCCAGTCTTGGATCCCATGGGCCCCAGGCGAAAAATCACCAGCATGAAAAGCGGCACGATCAGCGCCAGCAGCATGGCGCCGCTGCGCAACAGGTAGCGAACTTCTTTTTCGAAGACCGCGGCCACGACCTGGGAGAATCCGGGCAGGTTCCATCCCAGGCGGAGGCCGACGACTTGCTGCTTCACGCCGGCGGCGCCGGCTTCGTTGAGATTTTCTCCGCGATACTGGGCGCGCAGGCGTAGATGGAGCAGGCAGCCCATGAGTGCCGCGAGGCTTCCGAGGAAGAGGAAAGAACTGAAGCCGACGGCGAAGTGTTCGTGGACGACTTGCGCGATGGCGTCGGCGGCCAGGCCCGGCGGCAGGACGGCCTGCAACGAGGCCACGGTGTCGAGCGTCTTCCGCGTTGCGGGATGTCCTTCGTAGCGCTGTATGGCCGGGCCAATCAGCTGAAGGCTCAGCATCGCCAAAACAAAGAGCACGCCCATGATCTCGCGGGTGCGCCGCTGCGCCAGCCAGCGCTCGAGCCAGGCAAAGACCATCTGCAGGAACAGCAGATTGAAGGCGGCAAACAGCAGCACCACCGGCAGCGCCCAGAGCAGCAAGAGAGGATTCGCAACCGCGATGCCTACGAACATTCCCGAGAGCCAGAGACATCCCAGAGCCGTGGCGGGATCGAAGGAGCCATAGGCCAGACGTATCAGAAAATACGCGCGGTAGCCGAGCGGGAAGCGCAGCAGCTCCGAGGAGTCGGGATTGTTGGTGAAGGCAGTCGACATAATGGGAAAGACCTGCCAGAACATGAACACGGCCCAGAACATCACGGCGAGGAACTCGGGCTTGTCATGCGACACGAGATACCAGGCGCCGATGGCGGATCCGACCGTGCCACCCAGGCCGCCCACGGTGAAAAAGATGGACATGATGACTCGCGAGACCACTTCCACCTTGCCGCGCGTAGTGCGCAGCGAGTTGGAGAACATTCGCCAGCGCAGCCAGGCGATGGCGGCGAGTTGTGCGCGGGAGAGGGTGGGGGTGGTCATGGTTCCTTCATCCCAGCCAGGAAAGTTCCTGCTCGGCTTGGCGGGTGCCTCCGACGATGCGGAGGAAAAGTTCTTCCAGGGTCAGCTTCTCGCGTGGGGCACCGTCGCGCGGTCGGCCATCACCGGATGATCCAGCGCCCGCCGCTAGCGTCTGTGCTTCGACACCCGCGCGGAGTTCTTCTAACGATCCCTGGGCGACGAGGCGTCCTTGATGGATGATGGCGACGTGGCTGCACAGGCGCTCCACGATTTCGAGCACGTGCGAAGTGAGGAAAATCGTGGCGCCGCGCGCGATCATGCCTTGCAGCATGGATTTGAGGGTGCCGGCGGCGATGGCGTCCACGCCCTCGAAAGGCTCGTCGAGAAACAGAACTTTGGGTCCGTGAATTACGGCGGCGGCCATGGCCAGCTTTTTTTGCATGCCGTGGGAATAGTCGGTGACGAGTTTCTTGGGCTGGTCGGCGAGCTGCATGAAGTCGAGCAGTTCGGCGGCACGCTGGGCGGCGGTTTCGCGGTCCAGGCCATACATGCGTCCGGCGAAGTTCAGGAATTCGGATCCGGTGAGGCGGCCGAACAGCGCCATGCCTTCGGGGACGACGCCGATCTGCCGTTTGACTTCTACGGGACGGACGTTGAGGTCGAGTCCGAGGATCTCGATTTGCCCGGAACTGGGCGCGAGCAATCCGGTGAGCATCTTGATGGTGGTGGATTTCCCTGCGCCGTTGGGGCCGAGGAAGCCGAAGAACTGGCCGGGCGCCACCTGCAGGTTGACGCCGTCGACGGCAAGCAGCTCGCCGAAGCGGCGGGTCAGGCCCTGGGTGGAGATGGTGGGTGCGGAGTCCATGAAACCTCTGAATCTAGCACACCCATCGATTTCCCGCGGTACGGACCATCGCGATCCAACGTGGGGCAGACTGCGCCCGCCCGGGTGAGTTTTAGTGGGGGCAGAATCGGGCGTCGCTGGATGCCGCAATCCAGATTCCTGTCCCACTCGTACTAGACACGAAAGCAGTTCCAACTCACAGGAGACATCATGAAAATGAAATTTGCGGTTCTGTGTCTAGCCATTGTGGCCATGTCGGCGCCTTTGCTGATCGCCGGTTCCAAGGATCCAATGGTGGGCGGCGCGGCCATGTATGCCAGCAAAGACATCATCGACAACGCGGTGAACTCGAAAGATCACACCACGCTGGTGGCCGCGGTCAAGGCGGCGGGCCTGGTGGATACGTTGAAGAGCGCGGGTCCGTTTACCGTGTTCGCTCCGACCAACGAGGCGTTCGCCAAGCTGCCCGCGGGTACGGTGGAGACTTTGTTAAAGCCCGAGAACAAAGAGATGCTGACGAAGATTCTTACCTACCATGTGGTGGCGGGCCGCGTCAGCGCTGCCGATTTGAAGAAGCAGATCAGGGACGGTCACGGGCAGGCTACGCTGAAGACGGTGAGCGGCGGAACGCTGATCGCCATGCAGCAGGGTGGGTCGATTGTACTGAAGGATGAAAAGGGCGGGATGTCGACGGTGACGATCCCGAACGTGTTTCAGTCGAACGGGGTGATTCACGTGGTGGATACGGTGGTTCTGCCGAACTAGCTGTTTTGGAGTTGCGCCAATTGAAAACGCCCCGGTGTTTCGCCGGGGCGTTGTTTTCTTTCGCTGAACGCAGCCTTCTAGAACATGTTCCACAGGAACTGGTTGTAGACGTCGTGGTGGTATTGCACCTCGGGCGCTTTTACGAATGTGCCCAGAAGACGCGGACAGCGGTCGGCGGCGGCCTGTTTCAGGTCGGCGTAGCGGCCTTTCACGTCTTCACCGAGAAGCTTCGTGGTCCAGTCGGCTTTGCGGAAGTCTTCCAGCGCGGTGTAGATGTTGTCGGGCAAATAGCGCTCGGCCTGGCGCAGGTTCTTGATCTTCGCGGTGTCGCCGTCGATCCCGCTCTTGAAGATGGAGAGCATCACCAGGTAAGGATTCGCGTCCGGAGACACGGAGCGAACCTCCACGCGCATGCTCTTCTCGTTGCCGATGGGAATGCGGATCATGGAGCCGCGGTCCACCGGCGAGGCCTTGATCTGATTGGGTGCCTCGAAGTGAGGATCGAGACGGCGATAAGCATTCACGCTGGCGTTCAGCAGCAGGCAAATGTCGTTGCCGTGGGTGAGGATGCGGTCGAGAAACGCCCAGCCCATCTTGCTGAGTTTTTCTTCGCCCTTGGGATCCCAGAACAGATTTTTTCCGTTCTCGCTGATGGAAACGTTGGTGTGCATGCCGCTGCCGTTCACGCCGACCACCGGCTTGGGCAGGAACGACGCCGTTAGTCCCATGTTGGTGGCGACCTGGCGGCAGATCAGCTTGTAGAGCTGAATCTGGTCGGCGGCGGCGACCACTTCGCCGTAGCCGTAATTGATTTCAAACTGCGAGGGCGCAACCTCGGGATGGTCCTTCTCATTCTGGAAGCCCATGGAGCGCTGCACTTCGGCCGTGGTGTCAATAAAAGTGCGTAGCAGATCGCCAGGCAGCGAGTGATAGTAGCCGCCGGTGTTCACGTATTCGAATTTGCCGGTTTCGTAGTAATGGCGCTCGGCGTCGGGAGTCTTGAACAGGAAACCTTCAATCTCGTTGGCGGCGTTGAGCGTGTAGCCGTGCTTCTTGTGCAGGCTCTCGGCGTAACCCTTGAGCACGCCGCGAATGTCGGCGGTGTAGGACGTTCCTCCCTTGTCGATCACCTCGCCGAAAACCAGCACCTTGCCGGAACCAAACACATCGGACGGAGCCCAATAAAATGCGGCCCAGTCGATGCCTAACCGAAGATCGCTTTCGCGCTGCGCGGTGAAGCCGCGAATCGAGGAACCGTCGAAGGTGAGGTTGTCCCAGCTCTTCACCAGGAATTTCTTGTCGTAATCGAGCATGTGCAACCGGCCTTCGAGATCGCTGAAGAGCACGGTGACGGCCTTGATGCGCTTCTCGTCGGTCAAATACTTGAGCCGCTCCTCCTGAATCTTGTGCATGGCAACGCGGTTCTTGCGCTGCTCTTTCGCCTTCAGGTTGAGGTCTTCCAATTCGTCGTAGGTAAGTGCCAGGAAATTCCGCAGTTCGTTGGGCATGGATGTCGTTTTAATCTCCTAATGTGTTGACCGATGAATGTGACGAATACAGGGAACTGTGCAGGCTGGTGATCAACACGGAAGAATAATGCCCGGGCATGGCCCCTGCCAATCGAAAAAGCTGATGGGAGGGATAAAAGAGATTTATTCGGGAAGGAAAGTTTAATGTGCCGCAGTTCAACGACCTTAATCGTAAAGCGAAAGTCTCCTCTGCAAAAAGTAGCTACAGTTTCATCGGCGCATAGGCGGCAGCGCTCCACTCGCTCATGGGATGGACTCGGCCGCAGTCCAGACACTTGGTCTGGCCGAATTGAGCTCCGCAGCGCGGACATACAGCGCGAGTTTGGAACGTGTCGAAGGGCTGTCCACACTGACCACACTTCCAGAATTCTCCTGCCGGTGGGGCGCTATTGCAGGTTGGGCAGGCAAACCCCTCCCGCCGCGGCAACTTCGCGAAACGCAACAGCGCCCGCGCGTGTTGCAGGCCGCCCCAGCAATTCATCAGCATGAAAACGGCGAGCACGCCGTACCAGATCGATTGTGTATACACGGCGAGAACAATGAACCCGGCAATGCCCACCAGGCCGAGGATCGTAGCCACCATCAAGCTGCGGGCGCGTCCCAGCCCAAACCAAAGCAGCGAGCGAAGGATTTGTCCGCCGTCCAGGGGATAGATGGGCAGCATATTGAAGATCAGCAGATACAGGTTAATGGACCAGATCATTCCCAGTAGCGCGTAGAGATCGGGCCTCATTTCAGCCCATCCCTGCGATCGACCCTGTGCGACGACTCCATACAGGAAGGGCAGGAGCGCCACGTTCACCAGCGGTCCCGCGGCAATGCTCCAGAGCGTAGCGCCGGGCCGCGGCGGCGGATCCACATACGCCACTCCACCGAGAGGCCACAGCACGATCTGGTTCGCAGTTCCGCCAACTTGCCGGCAAGCCAAGGCGTGCCCGAACTCATGCAGCATCACGATTAGAAACAGCGCCAGGTACTCCAGCACGTTCCAGGTGACGGAAGAATAGCTCCCTTTGCGGGCCTGAATCTCATAGGCCGCTACCAGAAACCAGGAAAAATGCAGAAACACATCAATTCCAGCGAAGCGAAACAGGCGGATTGACCCTTGGCGGCTCGGCATCTGCGCAGTCTACTTCATTATTCCGTTCGGCGTGATTCTGCCTTGGATGATACTGAACTCGGGGAAAGTAATTAGGCAGGGCGGCCAGAGAGAATTCTGACTACCCGGCTACTGCCGGTGCGCCGAAGCTCCCGCCGCCAGTTCGCGCAGCGTGCTCAGGAAGCTGGCAGCCGTGGCTGGATCAGAAAGCGCGTCAAGGGTCACGGTAACAGAAAACTGCGGAGACTCAGGCCGAAAGCGTACCTGCAACACGTCCTGCTGGCGCACGGCCATCAGTGCGTTAAGCTCCGAGGTGGGATCTTCTTTCCAGTGAGTGCGGGTGGTGAGAATAAGCGGGCCGGGATGAACCAGATCCCATTCACGCTCGTCGCGCTGCCGCGTTCCCACGCCGCGGCTGCGTGCCGACCAGCGATGCCGCACGACCTCTAAATGAAAGCTGGGCGAACCTCCCAGGTCGGCTTCAAAGGTGAGCGTTTCTCTTTGCCGGTGGCAACAGCTGACGATCCAGTGCACCGGCAAGGGCCGCGGACGGAAGCGCAGCGTGACTCGGGCATCCTCGAATCCGCGGGAGGGAAATTGAAGGCGGGCATGCAGGCGAGAATTGCCCAGGCCCAGCCAGCGTGAGTCGAGCACGCGGCCCTTGCCCGCGCAAGCGTCCTGCACCCAGTGCAGCGCCGCTTTGCCTTTGCGCCGGTTATAGAGGGCAAACACCAGGTACCAGAGCCCCAGTGCGGCGGCCGCGCCGACAACGTCAATAAGCAGAAGGCGCCCCACAACGCTTCCTCTAATGCCGATGGTACGACCAAGGTCGCGGTAAGGGCAAGGGGCCGAATCGCGCCATTTTCATTTTTTCTGTGGGAAACCGTCCTTTATGGGAAACGGCGTCGGCCCGATTTGCCAGAATCGATTTCTCGGCCATCGGCCCGCATCCCAGGTGGCTTCGGAACCGAGCCAATGCAGCCGCTACAATGGCGGCGTGCCCTTCGCCATTCGCGATTTCCGTCCGGACGATTTCGAAACCCTCTGGCAGATCGACCAGGAATGCTTTTCCCCCGGCATTTCCTACTCGCGCCCGGAACTCAAGTTTTATATCCGCCGCCGGGGAGCGTTCACCCTGATAGCCGAAGACGCCGCCGCCGCCGCCGGAGCTGCCAGTGGCGCATCCGACAAAGCGGCGGCGAGAATTCGCGGCGAAACCCGGGACACTCGAATCGCCGGGTTCATCGTGACCCAGACTGGCCGCACTGGCCACGTGATTACGATCGATGTTGTGGCGCGCGCCCGGCGGTCAGGGGTGGGGTCGCAGTTGTTGCTGGCGGCGGAAGATCGTCTGCGGGCAGCCGGGAGCAAACATGTCGCCCTCGAAACTGCGGTCGACAACCTGGTTGCCTTGAATTTTTATAAGCGGCACGGTTATCGCGTGATCGAGACAGTGCCACGCTATTACTCGACCGGAGTGGACGCGTTGCGGATGAAGAAAGATTTGGCCTCCGTCCCTTAGTCCCCGATCATTATCTGGGACGGCAACCCGCGATTGGCAAGGCTTCTGACGCTCCGGCTGTGAACCATCTCCTCCTGTAACAGGCTTTGTCTTGGCGCGTTTCGTTGTACAATGCCCGCTGCCTGCGAAGTCCAAAAAAGCCCATCCCCCGTTCCGGGCTGCTACTCGCGGTTGAGCTGAGACAAATTGCGTAACAGATTCTGCAGGAGGACGAGTTCCATGAAAGGTCTTCAAACAGTTGTGGCTTGTGTGGTGGTGTGCATCGCAGCAGCCACTCTCGCCAACTCTCAGGCGTGGGTGCCGCTAGTAAACCAGCCCAATCCGAACCTCGGACTGGGCAATCCGCTTTTGCTCACGGACGGCACGGTCATTGCGCACGAGGCGTGCGGATCTACCTGGTGGCGGCTGACTCCAGATCGGTTCGGCAGTTACGTTAACGGAACCTGGAAACGCATCGCGTCCTTGCCCGCCGGATACGCGCCTCTCTACTTTGGTTCAGCGGTGTTGCCTGACGGTCGCGTCATCATGGAAGGCGGAGAATACAACTCCGACACGCCGGGCAACTGCCAGGCCGAGTGGACCAACAAGGGCGCCATCTATGATCCGAAAACCAACACGTGGGCCTCGGTCGCTCCGCCGGTGGGCTGGGTCAACGTCGGAGACGCGCAAAGCGTGGTGCTTGCCAACGGAACCTACATGCAGGCCAACTGCTGCACGAAACAGTCGGCGTTATTGAATGCGCAAACGCTCACCTGGACGATCACGGGAAAAGGCAAGTTCGACGTCAACGATGAAGAAGGCTGGACCCTGCTGCCCGACGGGACCGTGCTGACCGTCGATGCCTACGTGTTCAAATATCAAGCCAACGGCATGAATTATGAGATCTATAACCCGGCAACGGGCCGATGGACCAGCGGGCCCTCCAGCGGTACGGTGGTGCAGCTCTGGGATTCCTATCCTAACGCGCGGCAGGCCTCCGACGAGGTTGGGCCGATGGTCTTGCGGCCCGATGGAACGGTATTTGCTACCGGCGCCAGCGGCGCGCCGGGAATCAACGGCCACACCGCGATCTACGACACGAAGACGAAAACCTGGACTGCCGGGCCGAATTTCCCCGAAGGCCTCGATATCGCTGACGGCCCGGCAGCCTTGCTGCCCGACGGCAACGTGCTGGTGCAAACCAGTCCTGGGATTTTTGGTGCCGGATCCAAATTCTTTGTGTGGGACGGAAGCAGCTTGACCAACGCGACCTGGGGCAACACCGACGCGCCGAACATTCCTTCCTACATCGGCAACATGCTGATCCTGCCGACCGGCGAGATTCTGTGGACCGACTTCGGCGATGCCTGGGTCTACGAAAATGGAGGCAATCCCAACCCCGCCTGGGCCCCACAGATCAGTTCGGCGCCTTCGGACATCACGCGCGGAGCCTCATACCTGATCTCGGGATTCAATTTCAACGGATTTTCCCAGGGCGCCGCGTATGGCGACGACTCTCAAGCCGCGACCAACTATCCGCTGGTGCGATTCACCAATCGCGAAACCGGCAACGTCTATTACGCTCGCACCCACGATCACAGCACCATGGCGATTGCCTATACTGGAAGCGCGTCGACGACTTTTGACGTGCCCGGGAAGGCGGAAAGCGGATTGAGCGATTTGCAGGTCGTGGCCAACGGGATCGCCTCTCTTCCGGTAACCGTGAACGTGCACTGAAAAAAAAGTAAACCAGAAGGGCGATGAGGGTGCACGAAGATATTTGTTTCCTTCGTTGCATTAAGAGTCAGTTCATGAATGGAATCGGGAAGGGCACGAGTCAGTTCACGAATGGAATCGGGAAGGGCACGGCTTCGAGCCGTGCCGCCCGAATGCCCAGGAAATTTGAGCTTTCGCGTCTGAGGTTCGCTCGGGTCGTGCCGCCGAGGATTTATAAGTATCCTGAAGTCCCTAAGTGTCATGCATAGATAAGACTTAGGTTTCGCTACTGTAGCGGCGAAAGTTTCTGCGATGAAAGTTGCCATTCAGGGCGAACGCGGTTCCTTCAGCCACGAAGCGGCGGAGAAAATGCTGCCGGGCTGCACGGTGGTCCCGTGCGCCAGGTCGGCGGAAGTTTTCGACCGCGTCGCGCAGGGAACTGCCGCAGCCGCGGTGATTCCCATCGAAAACACTCTGGCCGGGACCGTGGCCGAACATGCCGACCTCCTGGTCACGCGTGATGTCTTCATTCAGGGCGAATGCCGTCTGCGGATCGTACACAACGTGATTGCGGCGCCGGGCGTGAAGTTAAGTGCGGTGCGGCGGGTGCTGTCGCATCCCGTGGCTCTCGATCAGTGCCGCGATTTCTTCCGCAAGCATCCGCAGATCGAGTCGGTTCCTTTCTACGATACGGCGGGCAGCGTGAAGCACGTCAT
>DATGHF010000060.1:0-37005 GCA_035308125.1 Candidatus Sulfotelmatobacter sp. | reverse complement strand
CTTCCAGTTCCTTGACCAGCGACGCTTCATTGAAGCGCGGTGGAGGCTCCGTGAAATGCTGCTCCGGCTTCAATTCCTTCAGCGCCAGCTTTTCTCCCGCCTCGAGCGCCGGCAACTTGTGTTTCAGTTCTTCGTCTTCCTCGTCCTTGCCTTCCTTCGATTCTTCGTAAACTCTCAGGAAGCCGTCGAACTTCAGTACTGATCCGGTCACGCGGAACCAGAAAACTTCGTTCCCATTCTTGGCATCGATGTCGACGGTGGTCTGGTCGAAAACCGCCGGGTTAATCTGCGACGCCACAAAGCGCTGCCAGATCAGCTTGTAAACCTTGAATTCGTCTTCCTTCAAATACTGCTTCACCTGATCAGGATGCCGCATCGCCGAGGTCGGCCGAATCGCTTCGTGCGCCGCCTGTGCTTCCTTCTTCTCCTTATATGTGTTCGGAGTTTCGGGAAGATAGGCCTGGCCGTATTCTTTCCCCACGTATTCGCGCACTTCCTGAATCGCCTCGGGCGCAACCCGGGTCGAATCGGTACGCATATAAGTAATGAGGCCGACCGAGCCTTCTTCGCCCAATTCCACGCCTTCATACAAACGTTGCGCGATTATCATCGTGCGCTTCACGCTGAAGCGCAGCTTGCGCGAGGAATCCTGTTGCAGCTTGCTGGTAGTGAACGGCGGCGCAGCATTGCGGCGGCGTTCTTTCTTGTCCACCGACCGGACAACCCAATCGGCTTTTTCCAGCGCCACGCGGATCTTTTCCGCATCCTCACCGTTCGTGACCTCAATCTTCTCTTCGCCCTTGCCCACGAACCGCGCGTCGAATGCCGGAGGCTTGGCAGCGGCCAGGTTCGCGTCGATCGTCCAATATTCTTTTTTCTCGAACGCCTTAATCTCGCGTTCGCGCTCCACGATCAGCCGCAGCGCCACCGTTTGCACACGTCCCGCAGAAAGCCCTCGCCGCACCTTATCCCACAGCAGCGGTGAAACTTGATACCCCACCAACCGGTCGAGCACACGCCGCGCCTGTTGCGCGTCCACCAGGTTCTGGTCGATCGCCCGCGGATGTTCGAACGCCGCCTGGACAGCACGCTTGGTGATTTCGTTGAAGGTAACGCGTTGAATTCGCGGCGGTGCCTCGGGTTCGCCCTTCTTCGCTTTGGCTTTCTTGGCCTTCTTCTTGGAGCCGTTCTCGCCGAGTTCGCTCGCCAGATGCGCGGCGATGGCCTCGCCTTCGCGGTCCGGGTCAGGCGCGAGATAGATGAAATCCGCCGATGCCGCCAGCTTCTTCAGCTTGGCCACAACCTTTTCTTTGCCCGGAATGACAATGTAATCCGTTTCGAAGTTGTTCTGTATATCAACACCTAGAGTGCTTTTGGGCAGATCTTTCACGTGGCCGAACGAGGCCTCGACGGTGTAGCCCTTACCCAGATATTTCTGGATGGCTTTCGCCTTGCCGGGCGATTCGATGATGACTAACCCTTTCACCAATTTCCTCTCAGTTCTCCACTTTCTGTTTCCGAAGCTAGCACGAATGGGACAGCGGCAACAAGTTACTGGACGGCAGCTTCTAGCTTCTAGCTCCTAGCTTCTAGCTAAAACTGGGCCTCGCAAGCGCTGGACTAGCGACGCCAACATGCGCTGAACTTCCAGTGTCTTTTCTACCAAGTCCTCGAATTCGTCAGCCCTTAGAAATTGCAAATCCTTTGCGAGGAGAAGGTGGTATTCCAGTTCGCTCGCAGAGCCGCGCGCAATTTGAAGGGATCTCCGCATCTCCGGATCAGACCTCCGGCCACATCCCTCCGCGATGTTCGCGCCAATAGATGCCGAGGCCCGTCGCACTTGGCTGGTCAACCCATACATCTCCTCTTTCGGAAATGCGCGTGTCTGTCGATAGACCACCAGTGTCAGCTGATGTGCCTTCCTCCAAACCATCAAATCCTTAAAGTCTTCTATGGGGCGTCGCCTCCAAAATGTTTTAGCTAGGAGCCAGCAGCTAGAAGCTGCTTTAAAAGCTCTTCACAAAATTCTTTCCCGGCATCTGCCGAACTTTCCCAGCCAACTCCAGTTCGAATAACGCCGCGAAGATTTCTGAAGACGACAATTCCGTCTCCAGCTTCTCCACGATTTCGTCGATGTGGGTGGACGCGTCGGCTTTCAGCAGGCCCAGGATTCGCTTTTCGTGAGGAGGGAGCCCTTCGTCCGGAAATAGAGATGCAGAAGAGGATGCGGAGGATTCAGGCGAGGAGGTCGGAGTGAGCGCAAGTCGCACTTCCGCCGGAAGATCTTCCCACACGTCTTCCCAGGTCGCGACCAGCTTGGCGCCCTGCTTGATCAGCGTGTTCGGTCCCCAGGAATTTTTGTTAGTCACGTTGCCGGGCACGGCGAAGACGTCGCGGTTTTGTTCGAGCGCGCAGCGCGCGGTGATGCGGGTTCCGGAATATTCGGCGGCTTCCACCACCAGCACTCCCACCGCCATGCCGCTGATGATGCGGTTGCGGATCGGAAAATTCTGCGGCGCGGGAAATGTGCCAATCGGAAATTCAGAAATCAGGGCCCCGCCGAGGGCGAGAATCTGCTCTGACAGGCGTGAGTTCTCTTTGGGATAAATCACATCCACGCCGGTGCCGAACACCGCGATAGTCTTACCCTTTGCGGCGATCGCTCCACGATGACTGGCCGTATCCACGCCGCGTGCCATGCCGCTGATGATGAGGAGGCCGTGCGTGGCCAAGTCGCAGGCAAGCCGTTCCGCCATTCCCAAACCGTAGGGCGTGGGATGCCGGGTACCCACCATCGCGATGCCAGGCTGGGTCAGCACGTCGGCATTTCCGCGAGCGTAGAGAACCAGCGGCGGATCGTAAATTTCTTTAAGCCGCGGAGGGTAGCCTGAATCGTCGAAGGAAACGAGTGTTGCGTCCGCCGCCGCGGCGCGAGCAATTTCTTCCCGCGCCAGTTCCGCCGACTTGCCCGTGGCCAGCGCTTGTGCGGACACCGCATGAATTCCCGTGCTCTCCAATTCAGTGAGCGATGCGCGAAACACGGCGTCGGCTGAGCCGAAGAGTTCCACCAGTTTCCGCGCTCGCGTGGGCCCGAGCCCCGGCGTCAGGGTCAGGGCAACCCATTCCAGCAAATGTGTAGCGGTCGGCGATGGTGCAACAACATTCGGCACAGTTGTTCTCCAATCTGAAGCGTGCAGCCTTGCCGACCCAACGAGTTTGGGTTTGGGGCGCAGCGTTTCCAGCGCTGCGATTAAAGCTGTTCCCCTTCAGCGTGGCATTAGGGTTGTGCGTGAGAACGGGTTCCGTCCCTTCGGGACCCGCTCTGAACGCCCGCTCTCCCGGCACTTACGTGCCCGGCTATTGAATGCCGCCCCACTCGGGGCCTGAATGCAGGCCCGATTCACCTCTTCGCTCGGAATCCAGTTCTCACGCAGTCTCTTCAGCCCCTGAGGTCCTTAACTCGCGGACTGTAGTCATGCCGAGAAACCGAAGTCAAGGTCATGCGTCACAATGCCTGTTCAAAGTGGTCTGGTAGAATCAAAACAGGAATGAGACGTCTACGAATTTCAGCCATTTCTTACCTCAACACCGCGCCGCTGATGTGGGATTTTGAACACGGCGAGGCGGGCCGCGACTTCGACATTTCCTACACACTGCCCTCGGCCTGCGCCCGCGACCTGCAGGCCGGGAACGCCGACATCGGCATCATTCCGGCAGCGGCATACGCGGCGATCCCTGGATTGCAGATCCTGCCTGGAGTGGCGATCGCTTCCCGTCGCGCCGTGCGCTCGATCCTGCTGGTCAGTAAAGTTCCGGTGGAGAAAATTCAGACCGTCGCGCTCGACACTTCCTCGATGACCTCGGTCGCGCTGACGAAAATCCTGTTTGAAAAGTGGCTGGGCGGGGGGCGAACGTTCACAGGTATGTCTCCCAACGTCGAGGAAATGCTGGCCACAAACGACGCCGGGTTGGTGATCGGGGACCCTGCCCTGCAGGTCGACCGCTCGCGCTATCTGACGCTCGATCTGGCCGAAGAATGGATTCGCTACACCGGCAAGCCGTTCGTTTTCGCCTTCTGGGCGGTTCGCAGCGATGCGCTGCCGGAGGCCGCAACGTCCCTGGACCTGGCGCAAATATTCCAGGATTCCCGCGACCACGGGCTCGCACCCTCAAGCCTCAACCAGATCGCTCGCGAATGGGCGCCTCGCCTGAACCTGCGCGAGGACGAAGTCCGCAGCTACCTCACCGAAAACATCCACTACGAGCTCGATCCTGGCTGCCTCGAAGGCCTGCAACTGTTCTACCGCTATGCCGCCGAAATCGGAGCGCTGCCGGCTGCACCGGAAGTGTGCTTTCTAGGAGCGGCGAATGCCGCGACGGTTTAGCAGCGATTTTTCGGCAAATCCTCCTGCTCGCTCCGGCAATCACTTAGCCCAATCCAATCCCTCCCTGTAAACTCCTCCCAACCCAAATGCCGCTACATCTGCATCTCCTGCTCGCAATCCCCATCTGGCGACGCCTGCGCCACCTGGGTGGAGTCGGTCTGATCCTGTTGGGAGTCGCGGACAATTCCGTGATCCCCCTCACCGGCAGCATGGACGTGCTCACCATCTGGCTGGCCGCCCGCCATCGGGAGCCCTGGCTCTACTACGGCCTGATGGCTACGGTGGGCGCGGTTCTCGGCGGCTACATTACCTATGCCCTGGCCCGCAAGGGCGGCAAAGAAACCATGGAGCGCAAGCTGTCGAAGAGAAAAGCGGCGAGTTTTTCCAAAACCTTTGCGCGCTGGGGATTCTCCGCCGTGGCTATCCCTGCCCTGATGCCTCCGCCGTTCCCGTTCCTTCCGTTTCTGTTAGCGGCGGGCGCAATGCAATACTCGCGAAAAAAGTTCGTGGCGGCCTTGACCCTCGGCCGCGGCCTCCGCTACTTCCTCGAAGCCTACCTGGGATTCCACTATGGACGCCACATCCTGCGTTTCTTCTCGCAATACTACAAGCCAGCGCTCGCCATTCTGACTGGGCTGGCAGTCATCGGCGCAGGCCTATCGCTGATGCAATACCTTCGCTACCGAAAGACGTGAGGCAATCTCGTCGTAGAGACTTTGCTTGCAACGTCTCTGCCGGCAGCATCTCCGGTGCCGGCCTGGGATGCGCCGCTGGCAAGACGTAGCAAGCTAACGTCTCTACGGTGTGTTTCAAGGCCATCGAAGTGCTGAATGACTTCCTTCATTTGGCCCAAGCCCCCGCCCTCCGTTAGAATTGAGTAGCAGCCATGTCCTTAACCAAGTCCCAAGCCCTGGAACTGTTCCACTCCGACGACCTGATCGGCATCGGCATGGAAGCCGACGCTGTCAGGCGAAAGCTTCATCCCGAGGGCACGGTCACCTACATCATCGACCGCAACATTAATTACACCAACTTCTGCACCGAGTACTGCACCTTCTGCGCCTTCTATCGCCCGCTGAAAGGGCCCGCCGCGAAAGAAGGCTATATTCTCGAGTTCGACACCATCTACGAGAAGATTCGCGAGACCGTCGAACTCGGGGGCACGGGCGTGCTCATGCAGGGAGGCCTGCATCCCGACCTGAAGATCGACTGGCACGAAAAGATGATGCGGGGCATCAAAGAACGTTTTCCTAAGGTGCATCTGCATTGCTACTCGGCTTCCGAGATCATCGCCATCGCCGAGTACAGTGGCCTCTCGATTCGCGACACCATTCTCCGCCTGCGCGATGCCGGCCTCGATTCCATCCCCGGCGGTGGCGCCGAAATTCTCGACGACGAAGTGCGCTACAAAATCGCGCGCCTCAAATGCCTGACCAACGACTGGGTTAACGTCCATCGCACTGCGCACCAGATCGGCATGCGCACCACTGCGACCATGATGTTCGGCGTCGGCGAGAATTACGAGCACCGCATCAACCACTTCCAGGCGCTCTACGACCTGCAGGAAGAGACTGGCGGATTCACCGCCTTCATCCCGTGGAGCTTTCAGCCGCAGCACACCGCGCTCGGCGGCCGCCATTGGGATGAAGCCACCGCGGTCGAATACCTCAAAGTGCTGGCCATCTCGCGGCTCTACCTTTCGAACTTCCTCAACGTGCAATCCAGCTGGGTGACGCAAGGCCTCAAAGTCTGCCAGATGGGACTGCGCTTCGGCGGCAACGATGTGGGCTCGGTGATGCTTGAAGAAAACGTAGTCCGCGCCGCAGGAGTGACCAACTGCACCACGGAAGAAGAGTTGCGCCGCATCATCCGCGACGCAGGGTTCCGGCCGGCGCAGCGCGATACGTTGTATCGGCAGTATTTCCTGAATTAGAAGCAGTGGCTAGTGGCTAGTGGCAGTTGCCCCGCGCGAGACCTAAGGGATGGCTGTCCTGACCCATGGCTACCAATTTCGCTCTGCATGAGGCTTGGGAGACGCGGCCGGCTAGGGTAGAATGAGGCCAGTCTAGCGGGCCGAAAGCTGACCAATCCTCATGGTTAGCGGCGGTGAGTGCAGATTCCGTGAGCCCAGGTTCCGTGAGTCTCGGTTTTCGTTTTCTCCTGATACATCCGATGAAGATCTCCTACCTCTTTCTGTTTCTTCTGGCCGTGACAGGCGCGATGTTGGCGCAGAGCCAGGCTGACGCCGGCGGGACGGCTGCGGGGCGGACGGCCTCCGTGCAGGGACGCGTGGCCAAGGATCCGGGCGGGGAGCCGGTGAAGAAGGCGCTGGTCGAGCTGATCGCGGAGAATCAGAACGAGGGCGGAGATTACACGGCAGTCACGGGAAGTGACGGGGGTTTCCGGGTCGAGGGCGTGGTGCCGGGACGCTACCATATGTTTGTGGAGCGAACGGGATACCTGGAAGTGGAAAAACATCACGCGCGCGCTGACGGGCGCGTTCTGACATTGACGGCCGGGCAGGAAGTGAAGGACGTGCTGGTTCGTCTGCAGGCCGCGGCTGTGGTAGAAGGGCGCGTGACTGACGAAGATGGCGACCCTCTGCCGGACGCGCAAGTGGCCGTGCTGCAGCAGACTTTTATGGCCGGGCGCAACCATTGGCAGCAGGCTGGGGCGGAACGCACGAACGACCTTGGCGAGTACCGCATCGCGGGGCTGGCGGCGGGAAATTATTATGTGTCGGTGAACCCGCCCCCGGACTTCAAGAGTTTGATCGCGGCGGCCAGCAACGCGCCGTCCGCGGATGCACAAGCAAATGATGGGCGCGCAAACGACGCGCGCACAAATGATCCGCGCTCTAATGACGGTCGTGGGAGTGTCACCACCGCGTACGCCACCACGTATTATCCGGGCACGCAGGATCTCCGGCAGGCGGCAGCGATCGAGTTGCATGCGGGCGACGAGTTCCCAGTGAACTTTTCGCTGGCGCCAGGCCCGAGCCTGGTGGTGCGCGGGTCAATCGCGAATCTGGCCGTGGGAGCTTCCGCGCTGGTCATGCTGCAGTCGAAGGATTTCAACCTGACGCTGAACGGTGCGGATATTCGCAAGGATGGAACGTTCGAGATCCGCGACGTGGCTCCGGGAGCGTATATGGTGGTGGCGACGGTGAGCGGCGCCACGCCGCTGATGACGCGGCAGGCGCTACAGGTGGGCTCGGAAAACGTGGAAGGCCTTCGCCTGGTGCCGCAAGCCGGAGGATGGGTTCACGGGCGGCTGCGACTCGAAAGTGGACCGGCGGGCAGGCTCGACGCGAGCCAGTTTTTTCTCTCGCTGCGCTCGGCGGACGGCGATGACGATGTGCTGGGCGCGCTTTCTCTGAGCGAAGGTTTTTCCACGGTGGCGCACGTGAGGTCCGATGGCAGCTTTGAATGGAAGAACGTGCCGCCGGGGCATTACTACGTTGAACTGGCGGGCGATCCGGGCGCGAGCGCGGATTGGTTCGTCAAGGCTGCGGCCGCAGGGGGACGCGATGCGACCGACACCGGGTTCAGCGTGGGCGGCGGCAGCGTGGCTGTGGAAGTGGTGGCGAGCGCGAAGGGAGCCGTGGTGGACGGTGCGGTATCTGACGCCAAGGGCGAGGCGCTGGCCAACGCCACCGTGGTTGCGGTTCCTGAGGTGCGACTGCGCGGGCGCGTTGACCATTATCGTAAGGCGGTCAGCGACCAGAGTGGGCACTTCACGCTGCACAGCGTTCCGCCCGGCGAATACACGCTGTTGGTATGGGAGAGCGTGGAGGGCGAGGCCTACTACAATCCTGAATTTCTCAAAAGCTACGATGGGAAGGGAAAAGTGCTGCGGGTAAGCGAAGGCGAGCGGAAAAGCCTGCAGCTTACGGCCATTCCTACGCCCGAGTAGCGGCCGCCCATTACTTCCTGGAGCCGATTCGTTTTTCCCAGGCTTCCTGCTCCGTTCGTCCCCAATGATGAAGCCCGATGGCGTACCGGTTTTCTCGCAAGTGACGAAATTGGGACACCGCGACGTCCTATGCGTCATTTGTTGCGGTACGTACAAATCATGACTATAATGACCATTATGACCTTTTCGAAGAAGGAGTCGTAAATGGGTGCGCAGAACTGGACGGTGGCTGAAGCCAAGGCGAAATTCAGTGAAATCATTGACCGCGCCATGTCGGAGGGACCGCAGACGATCACGCGGAATGGTCACACCGCCGCCGTGGTGGTGGGGGCCGAAGAATGGGAGCGCAAAACCATGCGGGCCGGCAACCTGGCGGAATTCTTTGCCGGATCTCCGTTGCGGGGATCCCATCTCAGGGTGCAGGGGCTCAAAGCAAAGCCTCGGAAGATTAAGCTGTGAACTTTCTTCTGGATACGAATGCCGTTTCGGAATGGGTGAAGCCGCGGCCCAATCCTGGCTTGATTCGCTGGATGGAAGCGGCCGACGAGGACCGTGTGTTCCTCAGCGTGATCTCGTTGGCGGAGTTGCGATACGGGATAGAACGCATGACGGCGGGGACGCGGCGCAACCGGCTGCAGAAGTGGCTACTTCATGAGCTGCCGCTCCGTTTTGAGGGTCGAATTCTATCCGTCGACCACCGAGTCGCCGAGGCATGGGGGAGAACGGTTTCGCGCAGCGAGGCTCTGGGGCGGCCGATCGGAGCGATGGATGCGTTCCTGGCAGCTACGGCAGAAACTCACAGCCTCACGTTGGTGACCCGCAATGTTTCCGACTTTCCAGCGTTGAAGGCAGTTCTGAATCCCTGGAATTAGATGTTGAGCCTTTGAAGAGGCTGATCGCTGATCATGCCGTCTTCTCGGTTCCGAACCTTGGCCGGAGCGGCGGGCGTGATTTCTGGGCGCTTGCGGCGCCGCTTTTGCTCCAGGTGGGCTTTAGGTCCCATCGGCAAAAGACGCAGCGCGTGGCGGTTGCATAGACCACTTGGCCATACGACCTGCAATTACTGTTAGCGCACAGTTTCATGGTCATTTGAAACCTGCCGGATCATCGAACCCAAGAATCGAGAACAAACCTCGCCTCGGAATTGGATTCATGGGGCTCAAGGTAGCACGGGCGCCGGAAGGATCGGCTGCGTGTTTTTGGCGTGGAAGGATTGGTTTTTCTTCTGGGGGTGCGGATTAAAGTCCTCACCCGTCAGCCCTCGAGCAAGAAGGCGCAGGCGGATGAGGAACCCCGGCGCTGCTGGGGTTGATGTCCATCACGGAGCGGCGTGTTCTGGCGCACAGACAAGAGAGAGCCTGGCTGGAACAATACAAGCTGGGCTAATGGGCCACTCGGCGGCGAGGCCCTTGGAGGCATCTATGCGCCCGTGGTTAAACCTTTCTCTGCTGCTGCTGTTTCCCCTCTCTTGCGTAGCACAAAGCCAGAACGACTCGGTTGGGCAGTCTCGGTCGGAGCCTAAGCCCTTTCAGGGCGCGAAGATTTTTCAGTATGACTGCGCGGCTTGTCATGGAGCGGATGGACGAGGGCATGGGCCCGCGTCGGTTACGCTCAAGCATGCCGCTCCCGACTTGACTTTGATTTCGCAAACCAACGGCGGAAAGTTTCCCTACCGGCGGGTGAAGCGAACCATCGAAGGGAAAACCCCCGCGCCGGTCACATCCGGCGTTCGCGAGATGCCGATTTGGGGACCCATCTTCCATGAGGTGGAATTCGACCAGGATTGGGGCGAGGTGAGGTTGGAGGCGGTCACAAAGTACGTGGAGTCTATACAGAAGAAGTAGAGTTCGCTCGCGGCGTCAGATCGTCCAAGCGTTGTGGCTAGCCCCTTGTTGTCCCGTCCATAGTAAATAAGTCAATATCTGTCAATAGTTTACAAGCGAAGTCGTGCGCGGTTGACGATTTTGCTTGACAAGATGAACGATGCACTATAAGTTAACGATGTTAACTAAACAGTGTTAACTGAGGTATCGTCGTTAGGAATTTGCAATGGGAGTCAAAGTGGGAGTCAAGGAAAGACGCGAGCGCGAGAAGTCGGAGACGCGGGACAAGATCCTCGACGCGGCGCGGGAGTTGTTTGTGTCCGAGGGCTACGAGGGCGTGTCCATGCGGCGGGTGGCGGAGAAGATTGAGTATTCGCCGACCGCGATCTACGTTCACTTCGCCGACAAGAACGAACTTTTTCACGAGCTATGCCGGGAGGATTTTGCGCGGCTGCAGGAAGTGATGAAGAGTTCGAATATGCCCGCCGACCCGATCGAAGGGCTGCGGCAGATTGGGCGCAATTACATCGAGTTCGGGGTGCGGTATCCGCATCACTATTTGTTCATGTTCATGACTCCGCATCCACGGCACGAACTGGATGAGGCAGATCGCGAGATCGTGGGTAATCCTGAAGTGGATGCTTACGCGTTGCTGAAATTGGCGGTGCAGCATGCGATTGACGCGGGATGCTTTCGCGAAGAACTTCGCGATGCGGAGTTGATTTCACAGACGCTGTGGGCGTCGGTGCATGGCGTGATTTCACTGGACATTGCCAAGTGCAAGGATCCGTGGGTGGAGTGGCGTCCGCTGCGCGAGCGGGCGGAGCTGATGGTGGATGTGACGCTGCGCGGGATGGCTCGGGAAAATTCGAAACGGGAGGAGAAATAACTATGCCTCCCCTGGCGCAGCGGAATCTTTTTCATGACAAGGTGCGGCTGGCGGTAACGCTGACCGGGATTGTGTTTGCCGTGGTGTTGATTGTCGTCGAACTGGGATTATTCGTGGGCTTCACGGTGACGACCTCAGGGCTGATTGACCACTCGGGCGCGGATTTGTGGATCACCTCGAAGAACGTGCCGTATGTGGAGCAGGGAGTGGCGTTCAGCGAGCGCAAGCTGAATCAGGTGCGCGCGGTGCCGGGCGTGGCGGATGCGCAAAAACTGGTCGCGCACTGGACGCAGTGGAAGCGCCACGACGGCGGCGAAGACTCGGTGCAGATTGTGGGCATCAACGTGGATGACACGCTGGAGCGTCCGTGGAACCTGGTGGAAGGGCGCGTGGAGGATTTGAAGTCGCCGGACGCGATTATCCTCGACGAGCTTTACAAGCAGAAGCTGGGTGTGACACGGGTCGGCGAAGTGTTTGAGATTGGAGGCCATCGGGCGCGTGTGGTGGGGTTCACGCGCGGGATCCGGTCGTTCACGACGTCGCCTTACGTGTTTACGACTTTCAAGAATGCTCAAAGCTATACCGCAATGCGCGAGGACCAGACGCTGTTCATCCTGGTGAAGCTGGCTCCGGGAGCGAATCTGGAGCAGGTGCGGCGGGATCTGCTGGTCCGGGTGAAGGATGTGGAAGTGCGAACCACCGCCGAGTTCAGCGCGATGACCCGCTTCTATTGGATGTTTACCACCGGTGCGGGCGTTGCGGTATTGATCGCGGCAGTGCTCGGGTTAGTGGTGGGATTCGTGGTGGTGGCGCAGACCATCTACGCGACCACGATGGATCATATCCGCGAATACGGCACGCTCAAGGCGATGGGTGCGCCCAACAGTTACGTCTACAAAGTGATCATGAAGCAGGCGGCAATCAGCGCGGTGATCGGCTACGTGCTGGGAATGATCGTCAGCGTGTTTGTGGTCCGCGCCAGCCAGGAAGGCGGAGCGGCGATTCTGATGCCGATGCCGATGGCGGTGGGAATGTTTTTTCTGACGCTAGCCATGTGCGTGGGGGCGGCGCTGGTGTCCATCAATAAGGTGACGAGGATCGATCCGGCGATGGTGTTTAAGGGATGAGCCCGGAGCAGCGCCGGCAGATAGCAGATTCCTCATCGCTGACGCGGTTCGGAATGACAAGGCTTACTACTGGGGATTGTTATGTGGAAAAAGATGCAACCTGCGATTGCGGTTCGACAGCTGACAAAAAACTATGCCGAAGGAAGCGCGGGAACTCTGGCGCTGCGCGGCGTCGATCTGGACGCTCATGCGGGCGAGTTGCTGATGCTGATGGGGCCTTCAGGGAGCGGCAAGACTACGCTGCTTTCGATCATGGGCTGCATTCTGACGGCGACTTCGGGAAGTGTGCGCATCGCGGGCAGGGAAGTGAGCAGCTTGCGGGAAAAAGATCTGCCTGCGATTCGGCTCGAGCACATTGGATTCGTGTTTCAGGGATTCAATCTGTTCCCGACTCTGACTGCGGGAGAAAACGTGGAACTGATGCTTGATCTGAAAGGCGTGCGCGCGGCGGCGGCAAAGAAGAGGTCGCGGGAGTTGCTCGACCAGGTGGGGCTGAGCGAGAAGTACGCGAGCTTTCCAGCTGATCTGAGCGGCGGTCAGAAACAACGCGTGGCCATTGCGC
Organism: Candidatus Sulfotelmatobacter sp.; assembly: GCA_035308125.1. Lineage (GTDB taxonomy): Bacteria > Acidobacteriota > Terriglobia > Terriglobales > Acidobacteriaceae > Sulfotelmatobacter. The sequence goes on along the minus strand of DATGHF010000060.1, from coordinate 24,304 downwards.
GGGCGCTGGCCGGCGATCCAGGAATTATTCTGGCGGACGAGCCGACTGCGGCTCTCGATTCGCGCACGGGACGAAACGTAATGGAGATGATGAGCGAGTTGGCGCACAAGCGCGGGCGGGCAGTGGTGATCGTGACTCACGATTCGCGGGTCCTGGATTTTGCGGACCGTATTGTGAGGATCGAGGATGGAGCCATTGCCGTGCCGAAGGTGGAGTCAGTTCCGGCGGAAGTATTAGTACACAACATGATGCAGCAGGCGGCCGGCTTGGCTTGAGTCCTTGCGAAGTGTTCATCGAAAATCCCCACTTCTCGCAAAGGACGCGAGAGATGGGGCACCCAGCTTAGATAAGGATGCGAGGACGTTTTATGAGTCAGAATTTTTCGTTTGGAAGTTTAATGAAGAGTCGCACGGTAACGTTGATCGGACTGGCAGCGTTTTTGCTGACGGTGTCGCTGGTGTTTGCCTCGCGGCGGTCGCACGAAAACGCGGCCGCTGCGAAGGCCGCGTCAGCCAGCCCGGAGCCGTTGCTCATCGCCGGGCCGGGGCGCGTGGAGCCGTTTTCGGAGGATATCAAGATAGGGTCGGAGTTGAGCGGGCGTCTCAAGTCGGTGAATGTTGAGGAAGGTGACGTGATTCAGCGCGGGCAGGTGCTCGCCGTACTGGAGAACGCCGACTATCGGGCGCAGGTTGAGTCGGCGCGGGCCAATGTCGAGTCGAAGCAGGCGACTTTGCGGAAAGTTATAAACGGGGCGCGGCGGCAGGAGCGCGACGAAGCCTGGTCGTCGGTGAGCGAGGCCAATGCGGTGATGGAAAATGCCGCTGCCGAACTGCACCGGCGGCAGGAATTGTTTTCCGCGGGAGTGGTTTCGCGCGAGGAACTCGACCGCTATGGACGCGAGGCGGATGTAGCCAAGGCGAAATATCAGGCCGCGGTGGAACAGCATTCGCTGGTGGACGATCATGCGCGAGAAGAAGACCGCTCCGTGGCCGAAGCCGACTTGCAGCTGGCGCGAGCGCAGCTGGAGGAGGCGCAGGCGCGCTACGAGAAGACGTTCATCCGGTCGCCCATCGATGGCACCGTGCTGCGCAAGCATCATCGCAGCGGGGAAAGCGTTTCCAACTCCTCGACCGTGCCCGACCCTGTGTTGACGATCGGCGACAGGCAAGCGCTGCGCGTGCGTGTGGATGTGGACGAAACTGACGTCAGCAAAGTGCGCGTGGGGCAGAAGGCTTATGTGACCGCCGATGCCTTCGGCAAGCAGAAATTCTGGGGACACGTGGTTCGCGTGGGCCAGCAACTGGGGCCGAAAAATGTGCGGACGGACGAGCCTACGGAGAGAGTGGATACGAAAATTCTCGAGACCCTGGTTGAGCTCGATCCGGGTTCCACGTTACCCGACGGCTTGCGCGTGGATGCTTTTATTGTGCCGGAAGGCGGCGAAGTAGCGGAAAATCGCTGAGTCTCGGCGGATGCCGGAAGTTCAAAATCCCCATCCTCCGTGAAGAACGCGGAGGATGGCACCCACTCCGAATCCCACTCTGGCCGAACCCGATCCGGTAGAATAAGAAGTTTCACCGGATCTCACTGTTGAATTCTGATCTCATCCTGTCTGCGATGCTGTCGGTTGGGTCTGCCCCCAAGGGCATTGGTCCCTACATCCGCCAGCATTTTCTCGATACGACGTTTCGCGGGCTGTACCACGCCAACGCATTCGATCTGGCGCTCCTGATCCCGTATTTCATCGTTCTTGTCCTGCTGGCGGGTTACGGGGCGCATCGCTACGTTTTGGTTTACCTCTATTACAAGCATCGCGACAAACGGACAATCGATCCGCCGGCGCGGTTTGAGGAATTGCCGCGGGTCACCGTGCAACTGCCCATCTTCAACGAGCAATATGTGGTCGAGCGGCTGCTGGAGTCGATCTGCAAGCTGGAATATCCGCGGGAGAAACTCGACATCCAGCTGCTGGACGATTCGACCGACGAGACGGTGGAGGTTGCCGGCGGGCTGGTGGAGCGTTATGCCGCACTGGGCAACCCGATTACTTACCACCATCGGACCAACCGCGAGGGCTTCAAAGCTGGGGCGCTGGCCGAAGGCATGAAGACGGCGAAAGGCGAGTTCATCGCCATTTTCGACGCCGACTTCACACCACCGGAAGATTTTCTTCTACGCACGATTCACCACTTCACCGATCCCAAGACCGGCATGGTGCAAACCCGCTGGACGCACATCAACCGCAATTATTCTTTTCTCACGCAGGTCGAGGCCATCCTGCTCGACGGGCACTTCGTGCTGGAACATTCCGGACGCGCGCGCACCGGTCTTTTTTTTAATTTCAATGGCACGGCGGGAATGTGGCGGCGGAAGGCGATTGAGGAAGCCGGCGGGTGGCAGCACGATACGCTCACCGAAGACACGGACCTTTCCTATCGGGCGCAGCTTAAGGGATGGAAGTTCATCTACCTGCAGGACGTGGAATGCCCTGCGGAACTGCCCGTAGAGATGACGGCATTCAAAACGCAGCAGGCACGCTGGGCCAAGGGGCTGATGCAAACGGGGATAAAGATTCTGCCGCAGGTGCTGCGCAGCGACGCGCCTCTGCACACCAAGATTGAAGCCTGGTATCACCTGACCGCGAACATCAGTTATCCGCTGATGGTTGTGCTGTCCGTGCTGCTGCTGCCGGCCATGGTGATCCGCTTTTATCAGGGCTGGTTCCAGATGCTTTATATCGATTTGCCGCTATTCATGGCGTCGACGTTTTCGATTTCGAGTTTCTATCTGGTTTCGCAGCGCGAACTTTTTCCGCGAAGCTGGCCGCGCGCGCTTTTGTATCTGCCGTTTTTGATGGCACTCGGGATCGGGCTGACCATCACCAATACCAAAGCCGTGCTGGAGGCTCTGATCGGCAGGCAGAGCGCTTTTGCCCGCACGCCCAAGTATCGCGTGGTTTCGAAGCTGGACAAAGTTGGCGCCAGTAAATACCGCAAGCGGCTGGGGTGGGTGCCGTGGATCGAACTCCTGATCGGAGCTTATTTTGCACTGACCGTCTATTACGCGGTGGACAACGAGAACTACATTACCGTGCCGTTTCTGTTGTTGTTCGTTCTCGGCTACTGGTACACGGGATTGATGTCTCTCTTGCAGGGACGGTTTGTGGGTGGGGCGCCTCGAACGGCGCATACTAAGCCGTTTCCGGTGGGGGTTTAGCAGCTGAGCAAGTGCGCTTTCTTTCGCTTGACCTCTCGTTTACAATCCATGCGCTGAAATTCTCATCGGACGCTCGTGCTTCCACTTCGCTAGTTTTTTGTTCGAAGGAGGGTGCAATGCTCCTCTCGCGCAGGTTTTTCCGGGCTATTCTCGCAGCGATTCTGCTTTTGCCTTTCCTCAGTTGCGGTTCGGCGCATAGCGGCGACGAGTATTTCGTTTTCGTCTCGGCCAATCTGCAGGTGCCTTACTGGCAGACGGCGGGGGCGGGCTTTACCAAGGCAGCGGAAGAAATGAAAGTGCGCGCTGCGTTCATGGGTCCGCAGAATTTCGACCCCGCCGCCGAGCGCGCCGTGCTGGACCAGGCAGTGCAGAAACAGACCACAGGGATTCTGCTGGGCGTCACGGATGCTGCCTTGCTGAAAGACAGTATTGATAAGGCGATTGCGGCCGGCATTCCGGTTATTACCGTGGATTCCGACGCCCCGGCCAGCAAGCGGTTATTCTTCATTGGAACCAACAACTACCAGGCGGGCCTCGCCGGCGGGCAGCGGTTGGTTAAGGAACTCAACGGCAAAGGCAACGTGGTGGTGTTCACCATGCCCGAGCAGCCGAACTTGCAGGACCGCCTGCGTGGTTACCGCGAGGCGCTCGACCGCTCCCCTGGAATCAAAATTACGCGCGTGGTGGATATTCAAGGCGATCCGCGGATCGCGTTCGACACGACTACGCAAATTGTCGGCAAAGAAAAAGACAAGGTCGACGCGTTTGTTTGCCTGGAAGCGCAGTCGGGGAAAGAAGTGGCGGGCGTGCTCAACACCTACCGCGTGACCGGCAAAGTGGTGATGGCGATGGATACCGACCAGGAAACGCTGGAGTGGATTCAGAAAGGTGGAATTGCGGCCACCATCGCCCAGAAGCCTTATACCATGGCTTTTGTCGGTTTGCAGATGGCCGACAATCTCTACCACCACAAGCCGGCGTCGCTCGAAACCGATTGGTCGAAGGACAGCTTTGCGCCCATCCCTAGCTTCGTGGATACTGGTTCTGCGTTGATCGACAAGAGTAATGTTGATTCCTTCCTGCAGGCAAAGAAGGATTTGACAAGCGGGGCGAAGTGAAGCTGCATAGTAAGCTGACAACCCAAACGTTTTCATTGGACAGGACAAACTGCATGCGTAAGGTAGTTTCTTGTTTCTTTTTCGGTGTGTTTTTCGGCTTGATAATCGGCATTTTGGCCGCGTCCAGTGTTGCCATCGATCTCCAGCCGGGCGCCGACTATCACGCCCGCCGCGAAGCCTTGGCCAGGAAAGCTGGCGGAGCCGTTGTTCTGTTTGCGCCGCTGGAGGGTTCGGACGAAGTTTACGAATTTCGCCAGGAAAACAATTTCTTTTATCTATCAGGTCAGGCGGAGCCTGGGGCTGCTCTGTTGATTGCCCCCGCCGCCGAGGCCAAGGGCGATTCCCCGGCGCGCGCCTACACCGAGATTCTCTTCCTGCCTCCGCACAACCTGCGCCGCGAGAAGTTCACAGGTCCCAAGCTGGGGGCGGAAAATCCCGACGCGCCCAAAATCACCGGATTCGACCGCGTGGAGGAGATGAGCAAGCTGCCTGAGGAAGTTTCGAAGGCGATTTCCGGCGGGCGTCCAATCGTGTATGCGGACGTCCCCGCGCAGGGTGGTCCGTCCACCGCCTCCGAGCCGCTGGCATTTCTCAAGCACTCCAACGCGGTTATTTCCTTTCAGGATGTGAAGCCGATGGTGGCCTCGCTGCGCATGTACAAAGATGCCGGCGAAGTGGCGCTCCTGCGCAAAGCCGTGGACGCCTCTGCGGCTGCGCACTTCGCGGCGTTCCAGGCAGTGAAGCCCAGCGTGAACGAGCGCGAGATTTCCGCCCTGATGCAATATGAATGGATCAGGCGCGGATGCGAACGCCCGTCTTACGCGCCCATTGTAGGGTCCGGCCTGAATTCCACCGTTCTTCACTATTCGGAAGATACTAACGTGATGAACGGAGGAGACGTTGTGGTGATCGATGCTGCCGGCGAATATTCCATGTATGCCGCCGACATCACGCGTACGCTTCCCGTGAATGGCCACTTCACCGCGCGCCAGCGCGAAATCTACGATATTGTTCTGGGCGCACAGGAAGCGGCGATGTCGGCGTTTCAATCGGGCAAGTCGATGCTGGTGGGAGATTCCGACGCCTCCATCGCGAAAGTGGCCAAGGATTACATCGATAGCCACGGCAAGGATTTGCACGGCGATCCGCTGGGAAAATATTTCATTCACGGCCTCGGTCACTACATCGGACTCAAAGTGCACGACGACGGCGATTACAAAGTTCCGCTGGGGCCAGGGATGGCTTTTACCATCGAGCCTGGAATTTATATTCCGGAAGAAAAAATCGGCGTTCGAATTGAAGACGATTACTGGGTCGATCCCAGCGGTAAGTTGGTCAAGCTGAGCGCGGCATTGCCGTCGAAGGCGGACGATGTGGAGAAGGCGATGAAGGGAAAGTAGCGCAAGAGATCGGCTAATTTTGAAATTTAGCAATCGGTAATTGAAAAACTCCACCGGGCAAAAATTGTGCAACCACCCTGTTGCTAAATTACCCGACTTCTACGAGATGTACTCTTTGATGTATTCATCTTTGGTGTGGGCGATCTGCCGCACATCGCCGTCGAAGATCACTTTGCCATCGCGCAGGATCAGGAAACTCATCGGGACGTCGCAATAAAGGCCACGCGGCAACTTACGCACCTGGTTAGTCTGCTTGTCGAACTGGTGCGTTGCCATGGTGAAAGCATCCTGCAGCCGGTGCGTGACCAGCAGAGAACTTGTTTTGGAAACGTCACGCTGTTTCATGATCAGTTCGACGATCGTATTGGACGTGACAGGATCGAGCCCGCCCGTGGGCGAATCGTAGAGAAGCAACTCTGGCTGCGTAATGATGGCGCGGGCAATGGCCACGCGGCGGCGCATTCCGCCGGAGAGTTCCGAAGGGAATTTATCCATGGTGTGTTCCAACTCGACGAAACGGAGCGCCTCGCGCACGCGGCCGTCGATCTCGTCGTCATAAATGCCACGCTTTTCCATCAACTGGTAGCCAACATTCTCGCGCACCGTGAGCGAATCGAACAGCGCGCTCTCCTGGAACACCATGCCGATCCTGGCGCGCAGAGCGAATAGGTCCTCTTCGAGGGTCTGCGTCACCTCGTTACCCAGCACCAGAATCCTCCCCGCGTCGGGCTTGAGCAGGCCCAGAGCAAGTTTTAAGATCGTGCTCTTGCCCGATCCTGCCACGCCGAACAGCGCTTTGGTCTCGCCGAACGGCAGACGGAACGAAACTCCGCGCAGCACCTCATTCTCTTCGAACGCAAGTTCCACCTCCTGGAACTCGATGGCGTAGGCGGCAGAATCCTGAGTCGCGGAGACGGCGGAGTCGAGAGGCAAGGTCGGCGCAGACATGCGGCTATTTGTAGGACAACACGTTCATCAGAAATTGAGTAACAAACAAATCCACCACAACGATCATGACCGACGCAGCCACCACGGCTTGCGTCGTGGCCCGACCCACGCCTTGGGTGCCCCCGCGCGCCGTCATGCCATAGAAGCAGCCCACAGTGGCGATGATGAAGCCGAACAGAACTGGCTTGACCAGCCCCATGAAAACATCCTGGAACACCAGCGACTCCCAAGCGTTGCTCCAATACTGGCGCGCGTCAAGGTTCAGCAGAATCTTCGAGACAAACAATCCGCCCGCGAGGCCCACGAAATCCGAAAGGATGGTCAGAAAAAACAGCATGACCACGGTGGACACCACGCGCGGCGCCACCAGTTTTTTCATGGGGTCGGTGCCCAGCGCGCGCATGGCATCGATCTGCTCGGTAACCACCATGGAGCCGAGTTCGCTGGCCATCCCGGAAGCATTGCGCCCGGCCACCATCAGCCCGGTGAGCACCGGTCCCAACTCGCGCACCATGGAGAGAGACACCAGCTGTCCGATGAGAGTGATGGAACCGAAGCGCTGCAAGGTGTTCGCGCTCTGCACCGCCAGCACCGCTCCCGTGAAAAAGCCGGCGAGAACCACGATGGGCAGCGAACCCACGCCGATCGAGTCAGCTTGCTGGATAATGTCGCCAAAATAGCGAGGCTTGCGGAAAAGATTGGCGATGGATTGCACCGCGAGGAAGGTGTAGTCCTGAACCGTCTGGACCTTCCGCTTGGCTACTTCCGTGGGCGAGATCAGTTCCATGCGATTAGGAAGCCGAGCGCAACGCGTGCGAGTCGCGCTGGCGTGCTCGAACTATAACAGAGAAAGCTGTCAGCTATCAGCCCCCGAAGAGCGTTCCTGTCAGGGAGTGAAATAGTTGTTTGCAACAGTTACCGTCGTAAGGCGCAGACCGTGTGCAGAGATGTTTTAATTTCTTACGTGCTGTTCCGAGTGCCAAACATGCCTCATTGCTCAGATTGCCGCCGCGAGCTTCCCGGCTTTGAAACACTCTGTTCAAAGTGCTATGACGCAAGGTACGCCCGAATGGGTCACCCAAAACCTTTTGAGGAATTGGTTCGGCAGTTCTTATCGAACCCACTGGGACTCACGGCAGAGGACCTGCAGCAAGAAGAAGAGAAGGTGACCCTCCCGGCCGCCATTGCGTGTTGGTGCGGCGGACTCGTGATTTGCTGGATTGGCGGGTGGGTAAAAGCTGACTACAAATACTCGGCGCTTTCCAATGAGGTTTTGTCGGGAGCATTAGTCTGCGTCTTGATTTCCATAGGTGCGACCTTGGTCTTCGCCAGAACGAATCTGAAACTTCATTGGAGAATCGCTTCAACCGTGTTTGCGATATCTGCCTGGGGCGTTATGGGCTGGTTTTTCATCGGCTCTGGTTCTGATTTACACCACTAGATCGGCTGCAGGGCGAAGGTGAGAACTGCGTTCATCCTCGCCCCTTCTTCTTAATCTCAATATTGAGCCGCCGAATCTTCTGATTCAGCGTGGAGAGCGGGACTTTGAAATGCTCGGCGGCTTCGGTCTGATTCCAATTGCAGCGTTCCAGCATGTCGGTGATGATGCGTCGCTCGACGTCTTCGACAATCTCGAACAGCGAGGCGTCCGACGGCGCATCGTGCATAGTGAACGACGATCCGCGCCCGAGCATGGAATCAGGCAGCAGGTCGGCGCTGATTTCGATTCCGGAGGAAAGCACGACGGCGCGCTCAATCACGTTTTCCAGTTCCCGCACGTTGCCCGGCCAGGAGTAGGCCAGCAGAGGACGTAGGGCCTCCGGCGTGATGCTTCTGACCGGCCGGTCGTTTTCCTCGGCGTATTTTTTCAGGAAATGTTCCACCAGCAGAGGAATATCTTCTTTGCGTTGGCGAAGCGGCGGCAACTCGATGGTGATCACGTTCAGGCGGTAGAACAAATCTTCGCGGAACCGGCCTTCGCGCACCATCTGCCGCAGATCGACGTTGGTGGCGGCAATGATGCGCACATCCACCTGAAGCTCCTGAATTCCGCCCAGGTGCATGAAGCGGCGATCCTGCAGCACGCGCAGAATCTTGGCCTGAGTCTCCATGCCCATGGTGGCGATTTCATCGAGAAACAGCGTGCCCTTGTCGGCAACTTCGAACAAGCCTTTCTTCGAAGCCACCGCGCTGGTGAACGCACCCCGCACGTGGCCGAAGAGGGTGGACTCCAGCAGATCGGCCGGCATGGAGCCGGTGTTGACCGGAACGAAAGGCTTATCGCGCCGCGGCGAGTGCAGATGGATGGCCTTCGCGATGACCTCCTTGCCAGTTCCACTCTCGCCCTGCAGCAGCACGGTCGAGCGGCTGGTCGCTACCTGCGCAACCAGATCGAAAATCTTCAGCATGGGCTCAGCCTTGCCCACAATATTCTCAAAGTTATAGCGCTGCTTGAGCGCCCGCTTCAACTGAACGTTTTCTTCTTCGGCGCGGCGCCAGCCCACCGCGGCCCGCACATCGGCGAGAAGTTTTTCGTTGTCCCAGGGTTTCTGAACGAAGTTAGCCGCGCCCGATTGCATGGCACGTACGGCGTTCTCGACGGTGCCGTACGCCGTAATCATGATCACCGGAAGGCGCGAATCGCGGGAGCGGATCTCGGCCAGAATCTCCAAGCCGTTGCGGCCCGGAAGCGCTAGATCGAGCAGGACCAGATCGAAGGGATGCTCTCCAATGCGGATGAGGCCTTCCTCTCCGCTTCCTGCTGTTTCCACAGCGTAGCCTTCAAGTTCGAGCAAGGTCTGCAGCGATTCGCGAATCTCGGCCTCGTCGTCCACAATCAGCACTGTTCCCGACGGAGCCGGACCGCTCTGCAAAGGACTCCGCGAGATGACGGCGGCTTCAGACATGCACTGCCTTCCTGCTCAAAGGAAAATCGAGCGCGAACGTGGTGCCGGCGCCGGGATTGCTTTCCACGCGAATCTGCCCCGCATGTTCCTGGATGATGCCGTAGGTTACAGAAAGACCCAGTCCGGTGCCGCGGCTCTGGCCTTCTCGCGGCGCGGTCTTAGTCGTGAAAAAGGGATCGTAGATGCGCTGAATGTGTTCCGGCGCAATGCCCGATCCGGTATCGGCCACGCGCACGCTCACCAGGTCTCCGTTGCTGGTGGCAACACTCAGGGTACCGCCGCCGGGCATGGCATCTTTCGCGTTGAGGAACAGGTTCAGGAATACTTGTTGCAGCCGGCCCTGGTTTCCCTGAATCGCGGAAATGTTGGGTGCAAATTCCCGGCTTACTTGAATCTTCGAGATCTTGAACTGGTGCTCGAGCAGGGCCAGCGTGTCCGCGATCACCTTGTTGACGTCGACTTCGCTGAACTCGCTTCCGCTGGTGCGCGAAAAGTTCAGCAGATTGTTGACGATCTCGGACGCGCGGAAGGTCTGGCGCGTAATTTTCTCGAGCAATCCTGACTTCTGCGGGTCGCCCTGCAACTGCTTCGCCAGCATCTGTGTGTACGACGAAATAACCGCAAGCGGCGTATTCACTTCGTGAGCAACGCCCGCTGCCAGCAATCCGATCGAGGACAATTTGTCGGACTGTGAAAGCTGAGCTTCGAGTTCCACGCGCTCGGTGATGTCGTCCATGATCACCAGTCGCCCCACCACCTGAAATTTGCGCGTTACCAGCGGAGCGATGGCCACGTTCACCGTGCGGGTTTCGCCTGTCGGCGTCTTCAGCCGGAACTTGTACAGGTTATGAATGCCGGCGTTCTGCCGCACGCGGTAAAATTCTTCCACAAACTCCGCCGGGAAGATGCTGCGCACCGGCTGGGTCAGAGTCTGCCAGCGCGGCAGCGCGTACATCACTTCCATCTGCGCGTTCCAGCTTTCGATGCGGTCTTCCATGTCGAGCGCCATCACGCCAATGTTGATGGACTCGACAATATTCTCGTTGAAATCTTTCAGGCGCTCGTACTCCGCCGCCTTCTGTTGCAGCGACGCATACAGCCGACCGTTTTGAATCGCGATGCCGAGATACCCTCCCAGAGTTTCGAGCAATTCCACATCTTCACTAGAAAGGAAATCCCCCTGCGCGGTCTTCCCCAGGCCGAGCACCGCGATCGTCTTCTGCTGGGATCGGCAGGGAATGTAGTAATTCAAGTCCAGCCGGGCGATGGTTTCCTGCGAGCCGGCGGTCTCGCGCGGCACCTGGTGGGTGTTTTCGAAGAACAGATGCCCAGCCTGTTCCGGCTCCGGCCGGGGCGCGCTCAGAAAACTCAGATCAAGATGCATCGGCGCGGCCATGCCGGAACACTTGGAGAGCAGAAAGCGCTCCGGCTCTTCGCCCGACGCCAGGAAAATGGCGACGCGCTCGACGGCAAGGGTACGCGAAAGCCGGTCCATGACCGCAGAGAGCAGCTTGTTCAGATCCGGTTCCGAACTCAGCTCGCGGCCAAATTCGAGCAGGGTTCGGCGATAGTCATAGCGCGTGCGATAAAAGAATTGGTCGACGCGGTCCTGAATCCACTTGCGCACCGGATCAAACAGCAACGCCGTGACCACCACAGCGAGAATCAATCCGACCGGTCCGGTTCCGGGCTGGCGCATCTGCACCAGAGTCGCAACACCTGCGACCAGGCCAAAGTACAAGCCCACCACGGCCGCAGCCGCCAGCGTGTACACCACGCCGCGCTTGAAAATCAGGTCAACATCCATCAGCCGGTAACGGAAGATGGCGTAGCCGAACGTCAGAGGCAACAAGCCCAGCGAGAGCACCGACACTTTCATTGCCCCCTGCGGCAACCACCCCAGCGCGTGCGGGAACACGTAGGGCAACACGTACAAAAGCGTGTACGGAGCAATGGCGAGAACCGTGCCGCGCGTCACCCACTTCAGCTGCTGCCGCAGAATCGTGGTGCTGGCCAGGCGATAGCTGTACCAGAGCACCCCCGCCGCAGCCAGGAAGAAAACTGCACCATAGGCAATATCGAGCCGGTCCATGTTGCGGCTCAGCCGTCCGGTAGCTTCCAGCCAGCGCATCGCCGCCAGGCGCAGGCCGAGCAGCATCGTGCCCGGAACATACACCAGCGCCAGCAGCCAGGGATGCTTGCTCACCGACCGCCGCTTCTCCGGGAACGTCAGCACAAAGTGCAGAAACAGCGCGGGCTGCAGCACCCAGGCAACGATGTTGCTCCAGTAGATGGTCCAGTCAAACTCGTTCAGTTTGCCGGTGTACTTGAACGAATAAGCGATGAACGAGACCAGGCAGAAAACGTAGAAATGGGTGGAACCGGGCGCGGTCCAGCGCCGCAAGAGAACATAGAGGCCGATTCCCAGATAGATCAGCGCAATCAGGCGAAGCCAGTTGTTAAGCGATCGGTCCGCTGGAATCAGAATCACGCTGCAATCCAGCGGGACGGACTGGCGCTGCAGCGAGTAAACCGCTTTCGACCACACTCCCGTCCGGTAGATCTGGCGCTCCAGGCCAGGCAGAGTTTTCACTTCCTGGTTGTTTACCGAAAGTAGCTGGTCGCCGGGCTTGATTCCCGCCTTCAGCCCGGGGCTGTTGGGTTCAACCCGGTCGGCCACGAGGTGACCGCCATGCTCCACCCAAGTGACTCCGTCATCGGGAGCGGCCGATTCGCGCTCTTTCTGGAAGTTGAAGCTGGCAAAAACCACCGCCGCAATGGTCAGCAGAGACAGCAGGACGGCAAGGAAGCGGACTTGGCTTTCCCGATTCATGGGTTGCGGCAGCGGCCCCGAACCCTGCGGGGGCTGGATCGGCGTCGTGCCGACGCCACGCTGGTCTTCAATTAGCAACTTCGCTGCCACCCTGATTCCCATTTCTGTACAGCTAAGTCCAGCAAATTAAGCCACTTCTGGAATTATAGATGCATTTCCGAACGTCAGCTATGTGGTTTGGGAGGTTTCTGTGGAAATTTGTATCTGCCCTCTTGTGGCAGATTTGGCGAATTGAGGGCGTCGGGGCCTTAACCAGCTTGGCGCGGAGTTAGGGTTCTTTGAGGTTAGGGCTCTTAGTTGGGTCGGAAATGAACGTTGAACCGATGACAATCGCAAAGAACGGCCGCAGGTGGCGAAAGATGTGAGTTCAGTTGTGGGCCGGCGCGGGATGGAAGTGTGCGCGAAGGCGGGGGACGCGACACTGGTGCAACATTGCGTGCAAGCACCAGCTCGCGCCCGCTTACTTAATCTACCAAGGCGATCCGACGAGGCTTAAGACGGCGGCGGCGCCGCCGCGGCGGCGGCGCTTGCGCTCGCCAGGTTCACCCGGATTACGTTCAATAATTCGTCGTTGTCAGCGGGCTTCTGGAAGTAAGCCGCCGCGCCCGCCTTGAGCGCGCGTTGTTCGTTGTTCTGCGGGTCGCGCGCGCTCAGCACGATCACAGGGATACCTGAGAGTGCGTCGCTGTTCTGCAACCGCTCCAGAACTACGAAGCCATCTCCGGCAGGCAGCCCGAGGTCGAGGACAATCAAATCTGGCTTTTCTTTCTGGGCGGTCGCAATGGCCGCATAACCGTCAGTAGCAGTGGCAATGTCGTAGTGGTTGGCACGCAAACGCAGGCGCAGCGCCCGCACGAGGTCGGGATCGTCGTCCACAACCAGAATCTTTGGTTTTTGCATCGCGGTTCTCCTTTTTGTCTTCGTTGATCGTCTATCGATTGGAACTTGGGTGTAAATCGCTTTCGCGCCGCGCCGATTCCTGCCCCACGATCTTCATGATCATCGCGTTTACAGAATCGGCGACGCGCTGCACTTGTTGCGGCAGTGTCTCTTCCGGAGCCGCGAGCGCGAATTCAATCGGCACCGTGGTAATGGTGAGCGTTCCCTTGGCCTTGAGATCGGTCATGCGCTCGACTTGCTCCCGAATTCTCATGGTCATAATGCCGGCGTGGTTCAGGTCCGTGGACGCCACCACGAAGAAAGTCTCAGAGGGTCCCGGGGACCCGAGCGGAGGCAGAACCAGATCTTTGTCGAGGTACACGCAGCGCTGCAGGATGTCCAGGCACTTCTGCCAGGTTTCCCGCCAGTTGCCGCGCGGAGGGTTGGCATTCGGTTTGAGGTCCACGCGCAACAGAATGAAGGCAGGACGCAACTGGTCATGATGCGTCACTACCGGCTGCAGAAGACGGGCCAGCGAATAGATCGGCAGGGTGAACGTGAACGTGCTGCCATGCCCCGGCTCACTCGAAACCCATACCCGGCCCTGATGCAATCGAATCAACTCTTTGCAGATAAATAATCCCAGTCCGAGGCCGGAACGGTTGCTGTCCACCCCTTCAGGGTCCTGATAGAGGCGTTCGAAGATCAGAGCCTTGGCCTCGGGAGCGATGCCTCTGCCAGTATCAGTGACCGAGACGTAGACCATGCTGGGGTCGGTTTCCACCAGGCAAGCTTTCACCGTGACCGCGCCGTCAGGTGGCGTGAACTTAATGGCGTTGTCAATCAGGTTGATGAGCACTTCGAGCACGCGGTCGGGGTCAGCGTGCACCAGGGGGATTCGCTGGTCGAGTCCAACTTCAAGGCCAACGCGTTTTTCCTGCGCTGATAGCTGCATCATGGCGACGGCTTGCTTGACCAGATCGCCAATGGCAATGCATCGCTGCTCGACGCGGAGTTTTCCGCTCTCCGCGCGCGTGGCTTCGAGCAGGTCGCGAATCATGGCGTGCAGCTGATTCACGCTCTTCAAGATTGTCTTCAGGTGGTCCGACTGTTCGGGAGCCACGGGACCGGCTAAGCCGTCCGCCAAAAGCGTGACGTATTGGTGAATGCAGGTGAGCGGCGTGCGCAGTTCGTGGGAAACGTGCGAGAGGAACTGGTTCTTGAATTCCAGCTGCTGCTTGCGAGTGATATCCAGCGTGCGCAACAGGGCTTGCCGCTCCACCGCGTAGCGAATGGCCCGCTCGAGATGCTTGGCCGTGATGTCGCCCTTGACGAGATAGTCCTGAACCCCCTGATTGACGGCCTTGATCGCCAGCATTTCGTCGTCCTGCCCGGAAAGCACTACGATGGGCACGCCGGGGGCCTTTTCCAGCACGCGGCGGAAGGTTTCGGCGCCGTGGCTGTCGGGCAGGTTCAGATCGAGCAGAATGACTGTTGGTACTTCTTTCGACAGAGTTGCAAGCCCGTCCGAAAGGCGGCCTACGCAGTTCACTTCGCAGGGAGTCTTACCTTCCACCAGGCGCAGGCGAACCAGGTCCGCGTCTCCGGCATTGTCTTCAATCAGCAGAACGTGTTTGGCGTGATTCTCCATTATTCTCCTTGTGTCGGCAGGCTCGTTACTACGAACCAAGACTCTTCGATCGAATGCACCACCGATGAAAAAAATCTGGATGAGATGGTTGGTCGGCAGTTCGCGTCCAGTTCATGTCTTCGCTTCTAGTACAGGGCTTCTAGTTACAGGCCCTTCGCTTGCGATTCTTGCTTGTGATCGGGGAGGCGATTTGGGTTGGTTCCCGTTGAGAGCGCAGTGTCACCCTCCCGCTCGCCGATGCTGCGGCCCGTCCCCGTACATAGCTGCTATCGGCGGGAGCGGAACAAGCTTTAGGCCTTCGAAACGGACCTAAGGGACGTGTTTACAGCGCACTACAGGCGGTCATGTCCCGCCGTGAGGCATCGTGAAAATGGGCTTCGGAAGAAATTCATGGCAGTCGGATTGGAAAGGTCTTAAGTTCTTAACGTCTCAGGATAGAAGTCTGACGCGCCAGAAATTACCAAACGGAGTCACAAACAGATGGCGCGTCCTCCACGTGCCGGGGTTCAACCGGCTTTGCGTTCGCCTTTTTCTGGGTCCGGCGCTTCCAGCAGTGCGGGTTCGTCGTCCCAATCAAACGACAGAGCGCGAGCCGTGGTTTCGATGGGCGCCAGTTCGGGAATGTCCTCGGCGACCGGCGCGCCTAACTCGGTGAACTTTCGCGCCGAAACCAGGACACGGCTTTCGAGCGAACCAACCGCTTTGTTGTAAGCCTCGACGGCGCGATCCAACCCCGTGCCTACCGCCGTGATATGCCCCGCCAGATTCCGCAAGCGGTCGTGCAATTCCTTGCCAAGCGCGCTGATCTCGTGAGCGTTGCGCGCCAGCTTTTCCTGATTCCATCCATAGGCCACAGCTTTCAATAGCGCGATCAACGTGGTGGGTGATGCGGGAATCACGCGCTGCAGCACGCCTTGTTCAATCAATCCGGGATCCTGTTCTAAAGCGGCGCTGAAGAATGTTTCCCCAGGCAGGAACATGACCACGAACTCCGGCGTCGCTTCGAACTGCTCCCAGTAATTTTTTCCGGCGAGCCGGCTCATGTGATCGCGCACTTGCCGCGCGTGATTGGCCAGGCAGGCACGCCGTTTCTCTTCGTCATCGGTCTCGAAGGCTTCGAGAAAAGCCTGCAGCGGCGTTTTTGCGTCCACCACCACTTTCTTGCCGCCCGGCAAATTCACGACCAGGTCGGGGCGGATTCTTCCCGTATCGGTGGTCACCGTCTCCTGCTCGGAAAAATCGCAGTAAGAGAGCATGCCCGCAATCTCCACCACGCGGCGCAGCTGAATCTCTCCCCAGCGGCCGCGCACGTTGGGAGTGCGCAACGCTTTTACCAGGTTTCCAGTTTCCGACTGCAATTCCTTCTGCGTGACGATCAGAGACTGCACCTGGGCTTTCAGATCGCCGTACGCCTCACCTCGCGCGATTTCCATCTGCTGAATCTGCGCGTCGACTTTGCCCAGCGACTCGCGCACCGGAGTGACGAGATCTGCAACCGCCTTCTGGCGCGCATCGAGATCGCCCTGCGCCTCGCTCTGGAAGCGCTTCAGGGTTTCCTGCGCAATCTGCAAAAAGGAGGAATTGTTGCTCTTGAGCGCGTCCGCAGCCAGGGCTTTGAAAGCATTCTGCAAATCTTCCGCAGCGCGATTCCCGGCCCGCGTGAGTAACTCGATCTTTTCGGCGCTGGTCTTCCGTTCCGATTCGAGCGCCGACTCCAGCCGCGCGCGGCTCTCCACGAGTTGCCTTTGATCCTGCAGAAGCCGCGCCAAATCGGCCTTGGCGGCGGCTAATTCCTTATCCATCAACGACAAACGAGCATTCAGGGCTGCGGTTCGCGAACTCAGCGCCAGCCATGCCAGCAGCGCGCCAAACAATCCGCCGGCCAACGCGCCGAACAACAGTCCAATGCCTACATTGATCCCAGGTCCCATAGACTTACGAGAGCTTCTCAGCTTCCATTCCAACCTTTAGCCTAGCACCAGCAGCAAGTTTCAGCCTTAAGCCAGGTCCTTCCCCGGGGGTCTGGTGGAATAGGCACAAGCGATGCGCTGGACCTTCAAACCAATGTTGGTGTTCGCGCTCGGGATAGGCGCGCTGGGCGTAGGCGCAGTTCCAGTGTCCGCACGTTGGGGATCCGGCGAAGTTCCCAACCCAACCAATCAGAACCAAAGCAAGGCCACGCTGAAACCTGTGGTCGCCACGCCGGACATTCCGTTTCGCAACATTGAATTCGATCCCCAGGCCGAACAACAGATCCTGGAGTTAGCCAACCGCTCGCGGCAACAGGCGGGGGCGCCCCCGCTGACCATGGATTCAGGACTCTCCCATGCTGCCCGCGTGCACGCGCAGGCGATGCTCGAGGCGCGGCAGCTTTCGCACCGGTTTGATGGCGAGCCCTCCCTGCCCAAACGCCTGGCCGCTGCAACTGCGCTGCAGCTTGACCAGGAAGGTGAAAATGTTGCGCTCGATATTGATCCGGCGCAAGCCGAGCAGCACCTGATGCTTTCTCCTCCCCACCGCGCCAACCTGCTCAACCCGGAGTACAACGTGGTTGGCGTGGGCGTGGTGCGCAGCGGCGACCGGCTCTATGTAGTGCAGGATTTTGGGCACGCCCTCCCCAACTATTCCCTGACCGAAGTGAAAGATCGCATCGCGGGCGCGGTGCAGCAGGCGCGCCGCCACGCCAGTGCGCCGGACCTTCAGCGCCATGACCTCGCCACCGCCGACGAAGCGGCCTGCTCCATGGCCCAGGCCGACAAGCTCGCAACGGCAACGGTTCATGAACTGGCGCAGCACTACACCGTGCTGACTTTCACCAGCCTGCATCCGGAAACGCTGCCCACCGGCTCCGACCACGCGATCGGCAGCCACAACCTGCGCGGCTTCTCGATCGGCGCCTGCTACGCCCGCACCGAAACGCATCCCACGGGAATGTATTGGGTGGTATTGTCGCTGGAGTGAGGGTTCAATGTGCTAACCTGCCTTTGCCCTTCGTCTGCGGTTTCTCTATGGAACCTGCGGCCCAAGCCACGTCCAATCAGGCTCAGACAAGCCAGGCTCGGACTTTCGATGTCCGCATCGGCACAGCTGGCTGGTCTTACAAAGACTGGGACGGTGTTTTCTATCCCTCGGGCATGCAGCGCCGCAAGCAGCATGCGCTGGAATATCTGGCGCGCTTTTTCGATACCACCGAAATCAATACTTCGTTTTATGGACCTCTCAAGCCTGAGTTGGCCAAGCTGTGGTGCCGCAAGGTTGCGGCGGTGAATCCGCGATTCTTGTTTACCGCCAAGCTCTACCGCGCCTTCACGCACTCGCCCATCGCGGTGATGGAACCCACTTCCGCAGCAACGATTCGCCCCACTGACGAAGACGAAATCCGCACCCGCGAAGGTCTCGACGCCATCGCCAACGAAGGACGCCTGGGAGCTCTCCTGATTCAGTTTCCCGTGTCGTTCAAGAATACCGGACTGAACCGCGAATATCTCGACCGCCTGCTGCGCCAGTTCATTGAGTACCCGCGCGTAGTCGAGGTGCGCCACTCCAGCTGGAATAACGCCGAGACGTTATCCTCTTTCGCACGTCAGAACGTCGCCTTCTGCAACATCGACCAGCCAGTGCTCGGACTCGCGCTCGAACCCACCGAACACGTCACCGCACCGATTGCCTATGTCCGCCTTCACGGACGCAATTACAGCGAGTGGTTCGATTCCGACAATCGCAACGACCGTTACAACTATCTCTACAAAGAGAGGGAACTGGAAAGCTGGAAGGACAGAATCGAAAACGTCGCGGACAAAGCACAGACGACTTATGTGATCACCAACAACCACTTCGAAAGCAAAGCGGGAGTCAATGCGCTGGAGCTGAAGGCGATGATAACGGGAAAGCGCGTGCCGGCGCCGCCCACGCTGATCCAGACGTATCCCGAGTTGAGGAGATTCGCCGACCCGGCCGAGCAATTCGGCGAAGACGCATCTGGTCCGCAGCTTCCTCTGCTCGCCTAAGCGCCTCCGCGCGCGGCACGAGCGCTATACTGGGGCGCTTCAACTAAAGAGGGCGTCTTCCATGAACCGATGTGCGCGTCGCGCAGTCTTTCTTTCCATCATTCTGAGGATCGCGTGCCTGAGCGGGGCTGCTTGGGCGCAGAAGAGCGGACTGGACGAAGAAGGCCACGCCTGGTGGCAACATGCCGTGTTCTATGAGATTTACCCGCGAAGCTTTGCGGATAGTAATAACGACGGCATCGGCGACCTTCCCGGAATTACGTCCAAGCTCGATTATCTGCACTGGCTCGGAGCGGACGCCATCTGGATCGCACCCATGTTTCCCTCGCCGGAAGTGGATTGGGGATACGACATTTCCGATTACTACAGCGTCAATTCGGACTACGGCACGCTGCGGGACATGGACCGGTTGCTGGCCGAAGGCAAGAAGCGCAACATTCGAGTGCTGCTCGACTACGTTTTGACTTACACGTCCGATCAGAACCAGTGGTTCCAGGAATCGAAATCGTCCCGCACCAATCCCAAGCGAGACTGGTACATCTGGCGCGACGGCAAGGGTCCGGGGCAGCCGCCGAGTAACTGGACTTCGAACTTCGGCGGTTCGGCGTGGAAATTCGACGCTGTCACCAGCCAGTGGTACTACCACTATTTCTATCCGCCGCAACCCAACCTGAATTGGCGCAATCCTGATCTTGAGAAGGCGATGTTCGACGTGACCCGCTGGTGGTACAAGCGCGGCGTTGCCGGGTTTCGTCTGGATGCGGTCGATGTCATGTACGTGGACCCGCAGTTTCGCGACAATCCAGTGGTGGGCACGGAGAAGAATGCCTTTGGCGACCCGCTGGAGCGGGAGATCTACGACAAGAATCAGCCAGAACTGCACGGTGTGCTGCAGCGTCTGCGAAAAGTCGCGGACGAATACAATGCGGTCTTGATCGGAGAAACCTGGACCAACGATATCGCCCAGCTTAAACGCTATTACGGTGAACACAACGACGAAGTGCAGATGCCCATGGACTTCATGTTCACCATGGTGAACAAACTCTCGCCGCCGGATTTCCGCAAGCAGATCGATTGGGTGGAGAGTTCCGGGGGTTGGCCTGTGTATGTTCTCAGCAATCACGATATCCGCCGGGTCTACGACCGCTACGGCGACGGGCAGCACGAGCACACTCAGAAGAACGATCAGATCGCGAAGCTCATGGCTTCGCTCTATCTGACCCTTCGTGGCACCGCCGTCATGTATTACGGGGAAGAGATAGGGATGGAGAACAACGATCCCAAGAGCCCCGCGGACGTGAAAGACTCGATGGGCAAACTAGGCTGGCCGAAGGAGAAAGGCCGCGACGGCGAACGGACGCCCATGCAATGGAGTGATGCCGCGAACGCCGGCTTCAGTTCAGCGGCTCCCTGGCTTCCGGTCGACGAACACTACAAGACTCACAACGTGGAAACCGAAAGGAATGATCCGCAATCCATTCTGAACTATTACCACCAGCTGCTGGAAATGCGGCACACGAACTCGGCGCTGCTTGATGGCAAGTATGTCGCGCTCAACGAACAAGATCCGGATGTGCTCTCGTACGTTCGCACCTATAAGGGAAAGAGTGTGCTGGTAGTTCTGAACATGAGCGGAACTACACAGAAGATCAAACTGGATCTGGCGTCGAAGGCCGTGACTGGCGAATCGGGGAGGACTCTATTGGCGTCTTTTGCCGCGCCGGCGAGCGTGAACTTTACCGAAATCTCTGTGGAACCGTTTGGCGCATGGATTGTCCAGATCGACTGAAGGGACTGAACTGAGAGTTGGCCACTCCGCCCGCGGAAGGGCCCAGCACGATGATGTCTGGGTCGTGGTGGTTGGATTACGCCCCCACAGCCGCGTGGTCCGACAGCCGCCGCTTGTTGTGGCGCAGCGCCACGTTCATGAACACGCTGCCCATGGCGGTTTCGAAGGAGATCACCAGCGCTTCCACGTCTTCGCTGGTCTTTTCGCCTTCCGAGGC
The DNA here is from genome assembly GCA_035308125.1 of Candidatus Sulfotelmatobacter sp. Lineage (GTDB taxonomy): Bacteria > Acidobacteriota > Terriglobia > Terriglobales > Acidobacteriaceae > Sulfotelmatobacter. The sequence continues at coordinate 3,340 of DATGHF010000060.1, read as the reverse complement.
GGTGACCAGCATGGGAGGATGAACGCGGAAATGGAATCCCTGATCGTTGAGGGCGCAGATGGCGTTGCCGACGACCTGGTTGGCGAGTTCGAAGATGGTTTCCTTCACCAGGGCGTCAGACTCGGGGAGTTCGGCGCCCGCATAGTGGCTGGCCACCTTCACGGCGGTTTGCGGCTCCAGATCGAGGATGATCCTGCCCTCGATGTCGCCGGTCAAGGCCACCATGCCCGCCACACCCTTGCGGCGATAGGCGTCCTCTTCCATGGTGAGATTGCCCACCTTGGTGCTGCCCGACAAGCCTTGCGACAAAACGGCATCGGCCGCGTTGATGAAAGGCTGGATCAGTTCCATCTTCATGGATTTAAGCTCCCGCTCCAGCGGCGCTAGTTACGGCACCATCTTCGCCCATCACGTATTTGATGACTTCGTAGAGCACTTCCGGCTTCACCGGCTTCTGCACGAAATGGCGCGCGCCGCGTTGCAATGCCGCCACAATGTTTTCCTGATAGCCCACCGACGACACCATGACAATGCGGGCTTCGGGATGCTGTTGCACGATCCGTTCAGCCGCCTCGATCCCTTCCATCTGCGGCATGGTGATATCCATGAGCACGATGTCAGGATGCACGCGGTCGAACTCGCTGATGGCGGTCAAGCCGTCGCCGGCCTCAGCCGCCACCTGCCCGCCGAACGTCTCGATCATGCGGGCCAGATTCTTGCGGGCAAACACGGAGTCGTCCACGATCAGATAGCGGACCGGCTGACCGTCTTTGCTACGTTTTACTGGTGCGAACTGCTCCATAGCCAAACCTCCCCTTGTACTTCATACCACGCTGGCGTGCTGCCAGCCAGATCACTCAAGTCACCATACCTTCTGCTGCTAAACTGCTGCATCCATTCAACTTCTGGACTTCAGCTTCCGGCCTTCATAGCCCGGCCGGGAATGCTCATGTCGGCGCGCGCTTCATTGCGCCCGCAAATTGCCTGCAGGGTCGCCGACATTACGTCCAGGGCAACCACCCGCACGGCGTATCCACGCTCAATGGCGGCCTTGGGCATGCCGTAGACCACGCAGGAGTCTTCGCTCTGGGCGATGGTCATAGCGCCTTCCTTCTTCAATGCGCCCAGACCCTCGGCTCCATCGTCACCCATTCCCGTCATCAGAACACCCACGGCGTGGGTTCTGAATTCTTCCGCGACGCTGCGGAACAAAACGTCGGCGCTGGGACGATGCCCGTTGACCCGAGGCTCATCGCTGAGCACAGCGATATCTCCCAGAGGCAGGCGCTTCACTTTCAAGTGACGGCTTCCCGGACAAATCAACACGCGCCCACCCAGCAGCATGTCGCCGGATTGCGCTTCCTTTACTCGTAACCCGCAAAGTTCGTCCAGCCGGCGGGCAAACATATCGGTAAAACCATCCGGCATGTGCTGCACCACCACAATCGAGGCGGGAAAATCCGCCGGCAATTGCGGCAGCAGGTATTCCAGCGCCTGCGGCCCTCCAGTCGAAATTCCGATGGCGATGATTTTGTTCGGAGCTACGCCGGTGGCCTGCTCAACCTTCGCGGCCCGAGGCCGCGTTCCCGGCAGCACTCGCGGCTTCAGCTTGCACTCGGCCGCTGCCTTCACTTTGCTGATCAGCTCTTTGGCGGTTTCCGCCATGTGGGCGGAAGCGTCTTTCGGCTTGGTGACAAAATCGAATGCTCCCAGTCCGAGCGCCTTGAGCGTGACGGTGGCGCCTTCCGTGCTGTGCGAGCTGAACACGATCACCGGCACCGGCGCCCGCCGCATGATTTCTTTCAGCGTGTCGATGCCGTTCATGCCAGGCATCTCGAGATCGAGGGTCACGACATGCGGTTTCAGTTCTTCGATTTTTTTCAGGACGAAGGTTCCGTCCATGGCCGTGCCCACAACTTCAAGCGAATCGTCGGTATCCAGCATTTGCGGGATCAGCTTCCGCATCAACGCCGAGTCATCGACCACCAGCACGCGTATCCGGTTTTTCGTGCCCGCCGCCGTCATGCCTGGCCTCCCGCGCTGCTCAAGGCAAGGCGCATGCGGTCGGTGTGAGTCAGCAACAGACCCGAGTGCGCCGAACCAGCCTGCTGCGGCCGGGTGCGCGCAAACTGCTCCACCACCGAGGGCAGGTTCAGAATCAGAACCACGCGCCCGTCTCCCAGAATGGAAGCGCCCGACACCAGGTCGGTGGAGAACGTCTGGTCGTCCAATGCCTTGATCACCAGTTCTTCCTCCCCTTCGAGCGCATCCACAATTAAGCCAAACTTTCTCTCCGCAACCGTGATGACGAGGACAAACACCTTGCGGCCGCCATGGGTCATATCTGCCTGAGCCCGGCCCAGCCGCACTACGGGCAACACCTGATTCCGCAACTGCAACACTTCGTAGTTATCGACTTGATGCACTTCCGACTCCGTGGTCCGCGCAATTTCTACGACCGCATTCAGCGGAACCGCATACAACCGCTGCTCCACCCAAAACAGCAGTGCCTTGATAATGGCCAGCGTCAGGGGCAGCTTCAGGCGGAACGTTGCGCCCTGCCCGGGACGCGTATCCACGCTGATAGTCGCCTTCAGCCGCTGCAAAACGCTCTGCACCACATCCATGCCCACGCCGCGGCCGGAAACCTCGGTGACTTCATCGGCGGTACTGACGCCGGGACGAAAAATAAAATCGAAGATTTCGCCGTCGGTCATGCGCGCCGTTTCCTCGGGCGTCGCCATACCGAGCTCAATGGCTTTGGCGCGAATCTTCTGGGCGTCGATGCCGCGCCCATCGTCCGAAACTTCCACTATCACTTGATTGCCCTGGTGGTAGGCATTCAGCCTGATAACGCCCTGCGGCGCCTTGCCCAGCTTGCGGCGCTCGTCGGCGGGTTCAATGCCGTGGCTGACCGCGTTGCGCACCAGGTGAGTGAGCGGTTCGGCGATGGCATCGAGAATGCCCTTGTCCAGATCGGTCTCCTGTCCGCTGAGTTCCAGATCAACTTCCCGGCCGCACTGCCGCGCCACGTCGCGGACGATGCGCGGAAAGCGCCGGAACAACTGGTCCACCGGTACCATGCGGATCTTCATTACCGAACGCTGCAGGTCATTGAGCACCCGCGCCTGAAAGGCCATGGCGTCGGCGAACTTGCCGCGCAGCAGCTCTTTGGGATAGCGCTTGCCGAATTCGTTCAGCGTCTGCTGCAGCATGGACTTGCCGATAATGAGTTCGCCCACCAGGTTCAGCACGTTGTCGATCCGGCCCGCTTCCACGCGCAGAATGTTCTCGACCATGGCGGGAGCGGCAGGGGATTCAGCGGGAGGAACCGCCAGGG
>DATGHF010000059.1:0-48733 GCA_035308125.1 Candidatus Sulfotelmatobacter sp. | reverse complement strand
AGCTCTGCAGCTCGTTCCGGTTGTACCGTCAACTCCGCCAGTTCTCCGCCGTGTGGCGCAATAAGATGCCCCGTGGAAACAGTCAAGCTTTCAGCCTCCTGAATTTTATGTCTTCTTTGTCTACTACCTTTGTCGCCATTGCCTTGGATTCTACCCGCTTCGGCAGACTGCTGAGATTCCACAATGCAGGAAATCAATATGGGGGGTGGGGTCTATCGTTCCAGCTCTTGCCGCAAGCTTACCATCAGTGGGGGAGGAATACCAAATCCGTTCAAACCCCCAGCATCCTCCCCAACTCTCGCAATCGAGGGTCCGGACTGGTATGCGGCGCGATAAGTAAGTGTATGAAGATAAAGCACTTATCACAGCATCTTCAGCCACCTCGAAGGTTTTCTGCAGCACGATGAAAAAATTTGCGGCAAAAGAGCTGCCAAACCCCCTGACTTACGTGCAAGTCCGGTCTTTCAGCCGCGACCAGAGCTTTGCATGCATCGAGTTGACCGCCTTCCTGGGCCCCAGGTCCGGCAGGGTTCGAATGGATTTGAACGTGCGAATCCCGAGGGCGAAGCCGACAGTAGTCCGGCCGACCGTGTAATTTGTTCAACGACCCTGGGTAGCGAGTGGGAATTTTCACCTAGGGTATTCGCCTTAGCAAGATTGATTTCTCCTGCCCGCGGCTACGGAAGGGATTCAGCTTTGCAAATTGTCTGCGACAAGGGCTGGCTGCTCCGTCATGCTGCTTCCGACCGGGCTGCTGCGGAGCTCGGATATCGCCTCAGGCTGGCCCTTCAGGTGAAATTACCTAGGTTTTACAGGCCTTTTCCGTAGCTTGTCGCCGTCCCACGAACGCGTGGTTGCCGCTGCCGCCAGGTTGTTTGAGAGCGGGCCCCCAAGCTCGATCTGCGGTCGCCAGGTGCCTGTGGAAATGCATGTTCTGATGTCACAGCCAAAAGCGTCTCAAAATGGCATTGTGGATGCTATGAGTTCCGGAAACATCATTTGGCAACATTCGGCACCGCCCGGCTTGGGGCGGAAGAAACTGTCACGGGGGGAGGCAATGAAAGAACAGCCGGTTCGGTTGGGGCCGCGCGAACAGCAAATCGTCGAGTTGCTCTTGCAAGGCTGCGACAACGCCGAGATTGCGAGCCAACTCAAAATGGCGCGAAGAACGGTAAAAGCTCACTTCAATCGATTGTTCCTGCGCTTCGGCATCACAGATGGCATCAAGCGGGTCAAGCTCGCGACTCTCTTATATCGGAGGCAATCATGTCTACAGTTGAGCGCTATGGAAGCCGTACCCCCAGTGAACGTGAGCAGCGGGTCATCCAGCTTGTTGCCCAAGGCCTGAAGAATCGGGAAGTGGCGGATGCCATCGGCACTACCGAACATGTGGTCAAGAATTACCTGCGCGTGATCTACGACAAACTAGGCCTCTGGAACCGCGTGGAACTCGCCCTCTGGTATGAATCCCGCCGCACCGGCCCGGCCGCCTACAGCCAATATAACTAGCCTGTGCCGGGTGCAAACCGGCCGGTTCAAACTGAATTGTTCCAACTGAATTGTGTGTGGGGCGGGCGCACTCTTGCCCGCCACGGCCGTGCCAGCGGCCGGCCCCGAGGAGGATATTGTTAATTTTCCGATTGTTGATTATTCATGGTTGATTAAGAATCCCAAGCCACGTCCTCGGTTTCAATCTACAATCAACAATCAGCAATCGCCCAGCGCTGCTACTGGCACCCAACATTGGGAAGGTTGCGAATCCGTTCCCCCGCTCCCGCAGCTCCCTTGCGCGCGGCCGCATCCAGCAACAGCCGGGCCTGATCGCAATTCTGCGGAACCCCGTCCCCGCGCACATAGAGGTCCGAGAGCAGCAGCGTAGCCTCAGCATTCTGCTTGGCCACCGACTTCCACAGCCACTCCGCCGCCGCGCTGCTGTCACGTGGTTTTCCTGGCGCACCGCTGAGATAGCTCTCCGCGACTGCCAGCTCTTCTGCTCCAGCACCCTGACCACCGGCGGCCTGGTTCGATTTTTCGTCGATCACAGGCGTCGCCATAACAGGTTGAGACGAAGAAACGCTTGCGGAAGGTTTTTCATCGGCAGCATTTTTCTTGGCGTCTTGCCTGTTCGCGGATATTCCAGTTTGGCTCGGCGATGAGGCATGATCGTCGGACGCTGAAACGCGATCGGCAGACTTCACCGCCTGCCCAGGCGCCGACGGTTGCGTCGTGGCAGCGCGTGATTCCACAGACGCCGTCTGCGGCAAGCCGTGCCGCGCGCGCATCCACGCCGCAGTTTCTCGTCCCGCCACGTATAGGAAAGTTCCCAACAGGATGGCTAGGGCTCCGCTCATCAGCAGGCGAGAGCGGCGCCGGCCAGCCTGCCGATGGTCCATGAACAATCTGGGAGTCTCTCCGGCAATCGGCGGATGCGCTCCTCGGTTGAGACCGTTGTCGCCAATCGAGGGTGCCAAAAGCGCCGAGAGCAAAGCGGCGGCTTTTTCTTCTTCAAACTCTTCTTCGCCAAACCGGGCGGCGCGGTCCGCCGGCCTCAGTCCATCCAGTTCGGAAGTCGAAGAAGCTGCCCGCCGAGTCTCATTCCCCAAATCCAAATGCGCCACGCTCTGACGCACGGGCAACGGAGCCCCACACGTACCACAGAATTTTTGTTCCGCCAGTGCCTCGCGGCCGCATCCAGGGCACTCGACCGCCCCTTCGCGAAGGCGCCTACCCTGTCCAGACATCGCGGCATAACGCGCGCGATCTTCTGCACCGTCTGTGCCTAGTTCGTCTGTGCCTGGTTCAACAGGAATTTCTCCGGCCGCCGAATCGCGTTCGAGTTCGCGCAGCAGTGCCTGCACTGCTTGCTCGCGTTTTTCTGGCGGGTTGGTGAAGTAGACTTCCGCCCAGCGGCCCATGTTTCGGCCTAAGACCGGGTTGGTCAAAGGATTCAGTTCCGGCGACGGCAGGGTGCTGGGGCGATCGCTTTTGGGACGATCGGTGTCCGGACGATCGGTATTGAGACCATCGAGGTGGTCGTTGAAACCGTTGTCGTCAGGGCGGGACACCTTCGTCTTCTCCGGGGGGTGAGCTGACTGCAGTTATTGCACTCTGGCCCAACCAGGATGTCAAACCCAGATGGTCCGAAAAAGTTTGTCGGAGCGGGATGGCAAAAACAATTGCTGCCAGACTGTGGAGCGCGGGACTGCCGGCAAATTAGTCAGGCTGATTCCCAGCATCAATTTCTTCCAAATATCAATTACAAACTTTGCGATAGGCGGGTTCGAACTGGCCGAGTTGCGCATCGCGCTGGCTCGAGTATTTGCCTTGGGGAGTCTTGCCGTAGAGATCGGCTCCCGGGCAGTAATATAGCGCCGAATGCAAATCCACCCACACCTTGGTCTCAGGATTGCCCTTATTTTCCGGGGGATCGGGCGGCTCAGCCAGGCCAAGGCTAATCAACAGTTTGTCGAAAGTGGAGAGGTCAGCCTCGGGAGCCAGCCGGCGATGAGTTTGTTTCGCGGCAGCCGCGTTCGCTCCGACGGAATGTTCCGACCAGATACTCCAACGAATCACCGCAGCCACCAGGATGACGGCGACCGCAAGGTAAACATCGCCCCGCCGCGCATTCCAGAAGCGGGCGAAGGAGTTTTGATTCTTCGAGGCCGCAAGCTGTTCCAGAACCTGTTTGGCCTTTGCCGCGGAACTCCAGGTCAGTCGGTCGGCCGTGGTGCTGAGCGCGGTGGCAGCGAGCGCTGGGGCGGTTTCTTCTGTTTCTGTTTCCGCTTCTTCTTCCTCTTTTTTCCGTTCTTCTTTCGTTTCCAGCGGGGAAGTCATCTCAAGATCTGAATCGACGTAGGCTTCCACGGGAGGGATGTTCGCCAGGACGGGAACCTCGATCACCACTTTTTCCTTTTCTTTTTCCTTCCGCTTCGTTGGCGGCTCTGTCCTCAATTCCGGCTTCTTTTCCGTTTTCGTCTCCAGCTTCGGCTCCGGCTCCGGGTCTCCAAACGGATCCGACAATTCGGACAAAACTGCCTCCCACGGCTGGATTTCAGTGGGAAGGTCCGGAGTTCTCCGCGGCTCCGCGGACCGCAGGCCGCCGTTTGCCGGAGCAGGCGCAGCGCTCGACTTGCTACTCTGCTGCTTGTGCCACAACGAGGCCAGCTTACTTTGCATGGTCGGAGGCTGATAGTCGCTGGTGCGGGGCGATCCGCATTTCCCGCAGAACATTTCTTCTCCCACCAGTTGGTGTCCACACTTGCGGCAGAGAAAGGTGGGCGCGGGAGTGGGCTTCGGAATTGCAGCCACCGCAATGTCCGCGACAACAGAGGCCGCTGCTGGAACCTCCGCCAGTGGAGCTGAGGATACGGGCGCCGCCACCGCGGAAACTGGCGCCTTCGAAGCCGCCACATCAGCGGTCACACTCTTGGTTAAAGACTGCTTCAGCGCAGGACTCTCCATCAAGGCGGCCAAATTGGGGCGCAATTTTTCCAGAGCATCCAGCATCGCCGCGCGCTCGGCTGCCACCGACTTGCGCGACGAGGCTCCAGCTTCGCGGGCCAGCGCTTCCGTTACCAATCCTGCCATCAGTTGGCAGCTGTGGACTTCCTGTTCGCTGAAGGCGTTCGGGCCGGCGAAATAAACTTCCATAGCGCCGGCGATCCCGTTCTCACCATGGATGGGGATGGCGATCAGCGACCCGATTCCGCGCCGGCGGCACTCTTCCGTATCGATGAGAAAATCCGCGTTCATGTCGGCGCAGCGAATGACTTCTCCCGAGCGGAGACAGGTAAAGCAAAGCGCTTTTTCCATTGCCACTTCGCTGCCCCGTTCCAGAGTAAGCAGACCGCTCACGGCACGGTATCTCAACTTCTTCCCGTCGGGTTTGCCTTCGATGATTCCGATGGCGCAACCACCGGCCTTGCTGATCTCGGCCGCCCGCTGAGCCACCAGCGCCATGGCGTTCTCCAGTGCGAGATGGTGAGTCAGAATCTGCTGTTGAGTTTCCGCGATCTGCGCCAGAGTGAGAGCGAATGCGTCTTTTCCGCGAGGTTGGGCGACCGCAGATTTTTCAGGGGCAGATTTTTCCGAGGCCGCGCGAGACTGACTCGCAGCGAGCGGGCTCGCTGAGACTCGACCCGCGGCGCCTTGACTCCGAGAGATTTGACCCTGAGAGGCCTGATCCGGCGACGCTGGATCCAGCGAAGCTTGATTTGGCGCCTTCGGCAGTTCACCGCTGTGCTCCTGGATCACAAACGCGGCTTCCAGCAGCTTACCCAGCGTCTGCTCGTCGAGCACAGGTTTTATAGGGTCGGACACGGTTCCCTTTGCCATCGCCAACCACACTCGGATGCGTGGACACAGAAGCTCTCAGACCCGAGGATAGGGCTATTTTAGTGCAACTTCCATACCAAATCTGCACGACCTGGGGCACCGTGCATTGCGCAGAAGCTTCCCGGCCGCCCGACAGGGATTCTGCCCGGCTTCCGGAGCAGCGAAGCAAGTGCCAATCTCATCAGGATGTTGCGGCCATCGCATGCCCGGTGGAGGTACCTCGCCTGGGGCAGGCCGGCGCTTTGTGATTCGCGAGGAGCGAGGTTACTCGATATGACTCAGGTAATCCGCAAGAAATTGCACACCAAAACCCGCGCCAACGGATCGGCCATCCGCCGCGCCGGGCGCCAGTTTTTCGTTCGCATGACGAAAGACGAATCCTCTCGGGAAGCTCAAGGTCTTGAAACAACCACCGGAATCGGGAGAGGAAATCAGTTTTGCAGCATCGTGAAGCGACACGTTGGGCAGCCGTGACGCGTATAAATTGAGAGGTGGTATTGACCGCGTGAAAGCTTGAGGTGAAGCGATGACACAGGATATGAGGCAGCCAGAGAAAGGGGCGACAGGCGAGACCCAATTTCTGCTCGCGGCTGCGCTCTTTCTGGGCGTACTCGTGCCGTACCTCGTCACGATGGCAACGCTGGCCGGGTCGCTGAGGGACGGGTTCGACACCTTGTGGCGCTATTCGTTTTTCTTCTTCCTGTATTGGGCTCCTCTGGGAATTTTTCTGTTTCGCGGACGTCTCCGGACGGGATGGAAACTTCTGGCGGCGTACCTGATGTCCGTGCCGCTCTATGCAGTCTGTTTATGGGCAATTTACCCAACGGCAGGCGGGTCGTTTCGACCGTTTCGCAGCGGGATCTGGCCGATCTACTTGTCCGCGACACCGACGATTTTTCTTTGCGTGGCGTGCTTGTACTTTATTTGCAAGTCGCGGGGATGGCTGGCGAAGACAGTGATCTGGCTGGCGTGCATCGTGTTTCTCGGTGGCGTGTTGGTTCCCGTCGCCATTCGGGCGCGGACAGACCAGTACAAGTGGACTGGCGGGAGGAACGGGCGGTTGGCCATCGTGAACGCTCATATTGTGAGCCTGGGAAAGGAACCGGGCTTCGGCGAGTTGGTGGAAGGAGACGCGGTGCTGGTGGAGCACGGCAAGATTACCGGCGTGGTACCGATTGCGCAGGTGGGCTCGGATTGGCCGAAGCTGGACGCCGCAGGCGCATATCTTATGCCCGGTCTGATTGACGTACACGCTCACCTGTTTGCCCCTGTGCCATCCGTGGAGGCACAGTTCAATTACGGATACATGGTCGAATGTTTTTTTTCGGACTACGCCCCTCACCGGCGGGAGTATCTGGAAAAGGGAGTCACATCGATTCGTGACGATGGAGGGCCTGCGGCGAAGGCGTTTGCGTTACGGGCGGCGATCGCCGATCACCGGCTGCTGGGGCCGCGGCTCTTTGCCGTAGGGCGGCTGGTGACAGCGCCGCGCGGGCATCCCGTGGCGACGATCTGGAAGGCGTTTCCTGCGCTGGCTCGGGATGGAGCGATCCTGGCGGACAGCCAGCAATCCTTGACCAGCGGTCTGGAGAAAAACTACCGGGAAGGGCCGCCGGACGCGGTGAAGTTCGTCTACGGCACGATAGGTTTGGCACCGGAGCGGCTCTCGCCGGAGTTGCTGCGGACGGGGATTGCCTGGTCAAGCGAACGACACTTGATCAGCGTCGTACACGCGGAGACGACGGATGAGGTGCGCGAGGCCATCGCCGATGGCGCGACGGGAGTGGAGCATGTGGCATCGATCGACACCTTGCCGGAGAGTCTGCTCGGCCTGATTCGAACCAGACGGCCTTTTCTGGACCCTACTTTCGGAGAATACGAGACAGCGCTGAAACTGCGGCACGTGGATGAATCTGGTCGGGCGGAATTGCTGCGCCGGAAGCATGGGTTTGTGCGGCAAATGTACCAAGCTGGCGGAGTCCTGGTGATCGGGACGGATGCACCCCTGGTCGCCTACGGGGCGGGGCTGCACGATGAATTCAAACACTTTCAGGAGGCAGGATTCAGCCCGGCAGAGATTCTGACGTTCGACACGATCAATAATTCGGCATACTTGGGCGCGGCGGACCATTTGGGGAGGATCGCGGCCGGCTACGACGCGGATTTGATTTTGGTGCGGACGAATCCATTGCAGGATCTTTCGACGCTGCGGGCGCCGGAGTGGGTGTTGCGGGCCGGAGAAGCGGTGGTTCAACCCTGAGCAGGAAACGCGGCTGGTTTTGATTCTCTCAAGCCCCCTCGCACACTCGCGTTGGAACGAGAATACGGCTAGTTCCATCGACTCAAAAAGAGAGTGCGGGGCGAGCAGGCCAGCGCCATGTCGTTGGGGCGCGAACCTCCAAAGCGACAGAATTTGTACGTGGCGATTTGTCGCCGGTGCATTCGTCATTCGAGAATGCGCTTTTCCGGCTGGCGGAGAGGTCGACAGGTTTGGTCGTCCTCAGATCCCGCGCAGTACCGATGAAATTCAACTTTCTTCTGCCACGACTTCTTTCTTCTCCCCTGCTTCGCCGCCCAGGTAGAAATGCACTGCCGGAGTGATGATCAGCGAAAGCACCATAGAAATCAGAACTCCGCCGATCACCGCGATGGCCAGGGGTTGCAACATCTGCGACCCGGCGCCGATGGCGAACGCCAGTGGCAACATGCCGGCTACGGTCGCCAGCGCCGTCATTACGATGGGGCGCAACCGGCGGCGTCCGGCTTGAAGCATGGCATCTTCGGCGTTGAGGCCGAGTGCGCGCATTTTCTGGTCCGCGTCCAGCAGCAGGATGCCGTTCTTGGCCACAATGCCGATCACCATAATCATGCCCATGAACGAAGAAATATTAAACGTGGTGCGCGTGATCAGCAGCGCGATGAACACGCCGGAGGTCGAAAGCAGAGCCGACGAAAGAATCGCCACCGGCGCCGCGAAAGTTCCGAACTCAAACAGCAACACAATAAACAGCAGAAGCACGGCCAGAATCAACACAACTACCAGATCGTGAAACGAACGCTGCTGCTCCTGAAAAGTCCCACCGTAGGCCACGCGAATCGTGGACGGAATGTGCAGCCCGGCGACCACTCGCTGCACGTCCGCCATGCCACTGCCCAGCCCTCGATTTTCTAATCGCGCGGTGACCGCCACATCGCGCTGCTGGTTTTCGCGCCGAATCTCCGTCTGCCCCGGATTCTCCACCACGGTCGAGAGCGCGCCCAGAGTCGCCGTATGTCCGGTGCTGCTCACCAGGAGAGTGTCACGCATAGCTTCGAGCGATGCCCGGTTTGCGGCCGGAAAACGCACTCGCAGCGTGTAGGCACGGCCGTTTGCCACCACGGGTGTCGGCGCGGGTTCGCCTTCAAGAATGGCCGAGGCGTCGAGCGCGATTTCTTCGGCCGTGAAGCCGGCTCTGGCCGCCACGCTGGGATTCACCTGGAACGTGACTGCGGGCCCGCTGATGGTGTTGTCGATTCCATTCAGCAGGTCCACCACGCCGTCGATCTTTCCAATGGCATCCGCCACCTTGGGCGCCCATTCTTCCAGTTGCTTGGGATCTTCTGAAAACAACTTGATCTCAATCGGCTGCGGCGCCGAAGTCAGGTCGCCGATCATATCCTGCAGCACCTGGATGAAGTCGGTGTCGAGTGCCGGTTCCTCTTTCTTGATCTGGGCCCGCACGTCCGCCATGATTCCTTCGATGTCGCGGTCGCGCTTGGCTTTCAACTTAACTAGAATGTCGCCGCTATTGGCTTCGGTCACGGCCGCCAGGCCCAGTTGCAGGCCGGTGCGCCGCGACGTGCTCTCGACTTCCGGAAGTTCCCGCAGCATGTGCTCCACGTGGCTTATCACGCGGTTGGTCTCGGCCAGGGAACTGCCTGCGGGCATGATGTAGTCGAGCGTGAATCCACCTTCGTCCATTTCCGGCAACAAGCCGGTGTCGGCGAAGTGATAGCAGAAGTAGGACACCGCGATCAGAGCGGCGCTGAAGATCATCAGCATACGCGGCCGTTCCAGCGCGCGCCGCAGCCAGCGTCCATGAAAATCGACCACGCGCAGGAACATGCCGCCCATTTGCTTTTCTTCCGCGGCCAGCAACTTCATCGCACTGTCGTCCGCGGCAACTGCTTCGTCCTCGGATGCTAGCGAAGTCGCCGCTGGTAAATCGGAGGGCGGCACCTCCGATCCAGCTGCCGGCGAACTCTCCGGTTCGCGCCGTCCGCGGATGAAGTATTGGCTCAGCGTCGGAGTCCACGTGACCGCCAGCGCCAGTGACGTCAGCAGCGACACGCTCATGGTCACCGCCAGCGCACGGAAAAAAACTCCAGTCACGCCGGTGATGATGATCAGCGGAACGAAAACCACGACCGGCGTGATGGTCGAGCCGATCAGCGGCACCGTGATTTCCTTGAGCGCGCTGCCAATCGCCTCCAGCCTGCCTTGTCCCGCATCGCGATGCAGCACGATGTTTTCCACCACCACGATGGCATCGTCGATTACCAGTCCCACCGCGGCGGCCAGCCCTCCCAGCGTCATCAGGTCAAAGGTTTCTCCCATCATCTTCAACGCGATGAAGGTGACCAGCACGGTGACGGGAATCACCAGCCCGGCGACCAGCGACGTTCCCCAGTCGCGCAGAAACACCACCAGGATGATCGAAGCCAGAATCAATCCCAGCAGGATCGCGTCGCGCACGCTCTTGATCGATTCGCTGACGATGATCGACTGGTCGTAGAAAGGCTCAATCTGAATTCCCGGAGGCAGCGATCGTCGAATGCGCTCGATTTCGTCATGCACCTCCTGCGCCACCTGCACCGTGTTCCCATCGGGCTGGCGGTTGACGTTGAGCAATACCGCCGGTTTCCCATTCGCGGTGACCACGGTGTAAACCGGTTTCACTCCAGGCGCGACCGAAGCGATGTCGCCGATCCTCACCGGAATTCCCGCCGGCGTATTCTTCACCACCGCATTCGCAATCTCTTCGGGATTGCGCACCTGACCATTCACCAGCCCGAGATAGAGCTGGTGATTGCGTTCCAGCAGCCCTGGGGAATCCACCAGATTGGTACGGCGCACCGCCTCCAGAATATCGGTGACGGTGACGCCCGCAGCCAGCAGCCTGGAGGGATCGGGAGTGATATGAAACTCCGGTTCCTGCCCGCCCTGGATAATCACCGTCGAAACCCCCTCCAGCCGGTTCAGCCGCGGCTTCATCTCGTAGGTGGCCATCTCCCACAGCCTGGTTTGCGGCATGCTGTCGGAGGTCACGCTGTAGCCGATGACCGGGAAGCTGGCAAAGGTCATGCGATGGGCTTCGATTTTTGCGCTCGCAGGGAGTTCCGGCTGCACCCGGGAAATCGCGGCGTTCACGTATTGCAGCGTCTGGAACATGTCCATGTCCCAGCGGAAGTAGAGATCCACCTCCGCCGAACCGCGGCTGGTGATGGAGCGGACATTGAGCAATCCCGGCACGCTGTTCACCGCTTCCTCAATCGGCCGCGTAACCGTCACCATCATCTGGTCGATCGGCATCACTCCGTTATCCACGGCGATCAGCACCCGCGGAAAGTCGGTGGAAGGAAACACCGAGACGGGAATGGTGAAGGCGAGGTAGCCGCCCAGAAGCGCCAGCGTCAGAATGAGGAAAATTACCGGCCTGGAATGCCGCGCGATCCAGTGGTCGTTATTCGAGCCGGCAGTCAGGCCGACTTTCGGCGAGTTCACGCAGACGCTCCAGAGCGGTTATTTTTCACTTGCACCCTCGCTCGGAGCCCTTGCCCCTTCGACCGGACTTGCCGCAGCAGGCGCAGCCGCAGCTTCGATCTTGATCTTGGTTTTGTCGGGCAAGCCGTAGGCGCCAGAGGCAATCACCTTATCGGCGGCTGTGACTCCCTCGAGAATCTGTACGTCGTCGCCCTGCCGAATGCCTACCTTGACCGGAGTCTGGTGAGCGCGGCCATCGGCTCCGGCTACCATCACTGCCAGTGCCCCATCTGGCGCCGGAATCACGGCGCTCGCCGGAACTACTAGCGCGTCGTTCACCGTCTTGGCCTCAAAGGCAACCTTCACGCTGGTTCCGGGCTTTAACGCCTGCTTGGGATTGTTGGCCTCGAGCCATACTTCCACCGTCGTGCTGTTGGGATCGAGTGCCGGACTCACCACCGTAACCTTGCCCGCAATCGGTTCCTCGATGCCGGGCACGGTGAGGCTTCCCTTGTCGCCGACATGCAGTTGCGCCGCTTCTGACTGTGGGATGTGAGCCTTGGCAATCACCGAGGAAACATCCATCACCGTGATCAGAGGCGTTCCAGCCGTGGCCATTTCTCCCGGATACAGCGGCCGATCTGTCACGACGCCATCAATGGGACTGCGAATCTCGGAGTAGCTCAACTGCGCCTCTGCTCCCAGATACTTGCCCTTGGCCGATTCCAGTTGTCCAGTGGCCGCTTTCAGAGCCTGCTCCTTGCCCATCGCCAGGAGCGTATCGAGATGTTTTTTGGCGATGGCGTACTGGTTCCGCGCCTGCGTCAATTCCAGTGCCGACTGGTCGAGTTCCTTGCGCGGCAGCGCGCCCTGTTCGAATAACTGCTGCCGGCTTTGATGCACCTTTTCGTGCGCCTCAAGCGCCTGCTTGGCTTGCTGCGCGTCGGCCTCCGCCTTTTGGATTTCTTCCGGCAGGCTGGCGCCGGTGGTGGTCTCGTAAGTGGCCTGGGCGGAATCGAAGGCGCCCTTGCTATCCTGCGCCGCAGCCGAGAGGTCGCGATTCTCCAGCACCGCCAGCAACTCGCCTTCGTGCACGTGGCTGCCCCGCTTCACCAGAAATTTCGATACTGGAGCGCTGATCTTGGGGACGATGGCGGCCTGCTGCCGCGGAAACAGAATCGCTTCGGTCTGGATAGTGTGCTGGATCGTCGTCTTTTCGACCGCGACCACTTGCACGCTGACCGTTGGTTCACTTTCCTTTTTGTCACCCGAGCAGGCAGCGGCGAAAAGCAAGCCAGCCAAGCCGATGCAGGCGGCCAGCCGATGCCCCCCGCGCGGGAAACTCCGCTGGGGAGAGGCTCTCTGGGAGAACGGGTTGGGTGCCATGCGATTCATGCGGCTAGAACGTCCCCGTAAGAGTTTGCAGGTTGGCCAGGGCCACGCGGTAGCGCGCTTGTCCGTCATCATAAGCGTTGCGCGCCTGGGCCATCGTATTCTGGGCGTCCACCACTTCCAGCACGGTGGATTCTCCCGCCTGGTAACGCAGCGTGGTCAGCCGCATGCTCTCGGCTGCGATCTCCGCCGAGCTGTTCAACGACTCCAATTCCGCGCGCGCGGTTTCCGCTTCGTTGAAGAACTGGCGCAGATGGCTGAGCAGCTGGCGCTGCGCGTAGCTCAACTCCACCCGCGCCTGCTCGCGGCGCAATTCCGCCTGTTTCAGCTTGCTGCGGTCTGACCCCCAGTTGAAGATCGGAATCTGCAGGCTGGCCACGGTCGAGTATCCAATGCTGCGCACACCGTCCGTTCGCATGGCAAAGTGGTTGGAGTCGATGCCGTAGAAATAATCGAGGGCGAGCGAGGGCAGCAGCCCGCCCCACGCGGCTGTGACCTGGTGATTGGCAACTTCCAGCGCCGCTAGAGCGGTCGCCAGTTCAGGATTATTTTTCTTTCCCGCGGCTTCCACTTCCGGAAATGCCGGCAGCGGCTCGGGCGCCTGCAGGTCGTCGACGACGCTGAAATCCTGGTTGAAATCGGAAAACAACAACACTGCCAGCTCCAGACGCGTGTGGTCCATATCGAGCTGCGCTTCCTGCAGGTCGCGTTCACGTTGCTGGGATTGAATTCGTGCCTTGATGACGTCGGCGTGGGCGACTTCGCCGCCCTCTTCCAGTCTCTGGCTCAGGCTGAGAAACTGCGACGCTTCCTTGGCGGCGCGCTGCGCGGTAGCGTATTTGCGCTGCGCCACTACCAGCCCGTAATAAGCCTGGGTGATGGTCACGACCAGACCGCGCGTAGCGATCTCCGCTTTAGCGCGAGACTGGGCCAGCGCCGCGGATGAGCGCCGGTAGTCAGCCAGGCCGGTAAGAGACAGAGCTTGATGAGCGTCCGCCTGGCTGATGTATTCATGCACGCCGTTGTTGGCGATGAACCTTGAACCTGCCAAAGCTGGCGTTCCCGTTCCCTGGGTATAGATGAAAGAGTTGTTGTAGCTGAGGCTGGGAAGCAGTCCGGCGCGAGCCTGCACCCGGTCCTGCCGGGCCAGGCCCAGGTCGGTGAGCGCCGCGCGATAGGTTGGATCGTTGCGCCGCGCCCGCTGCAAAGCATCCTGCAAGGTGAGGGTCAGCGGAGCGTCATTACCCTGCGCACTCACGCTGACTGCTTGCGCCGCTTGCTCAGGCGCGACCGCCTGTGCAAAACTCGGCTTGGTGACCGATAGCAAGAGCAGAAACAGAACTACAACCGCCCCTCGATTTCCATTATGGGACAAGCCTTTTCTCAGTCCACGCGCATCTTCCGGAGAAGTCGTCACAAGCCACCTCGAGTGCTAAAGTCGAAGGTTTTCGCACCGCGAATCCGCATGACAGGAAAGGCACTTGCGGGCATTCGTCCCAACGTTTTGGGCTCCCTCAGACGCACCCTGAAGTTTGCCCTCGGCCACTTTCGCCGCGCTGTTGCAGACCGCCGTATTCCAAGTCATCGGTCGAGTGGTAGGACCATTCTGGAACTCGGCTAGCCTACCATAGGCTCTCTGAAACTCACCTGAAAACGCGAGTGAGCGCCCCTAAGTGCCCATTACGACGGGTCTTAGCGGCCCAACCGCCCTCGCCACGAACAATTGGCGAAGCCCGTGCTTCTAGCGAAAGTGGCTGGCAAGTCAGCAGCCTGGAGGTTCCCAACGTGATCGATCTCGCCGAAGTCAAAGTGACCCCCCGCGATCAGCAAGTGCTGCACCTGCTGGTGCAGGGCTGCAGCAACAAGGAAATTGCGGGCCAGTTGAATATCAGCCCGCGCACCGTAAAGCAGCACCTGCGAACGCTATTTCTGCGCACCGGCATCCGCGATGGCCGCAAGCGCGTGAAACTGGCCATCGCCGTGTTCGCCAAAGAAGAGGCCAATTCATGACCCCGCAAGAGCACCTTACGCCTAAAGAAGTTCAGGTTGCGGTCCTGGTCTGGGAAGGCATGACCAACCGCGAAATCGGCCGGCTGCTTGGCACCAGTGAGCAAGTCATCAAAAACCATCTGCGCAGCACCTTTGACAAGTTAGGCGTCTGGAGCCGCCTGGAGCTGGCCATGTACGTCGCCAGCCACGGCGGCAAAAGCTGGTCGCCGCGGCCGGGCGTGCCCGCAACCGGCCTCTCGTCGGCGGCCTCGGCAGGCTGAGGCGCAATTTTCGGCGACAGGCCATAAAGACCTTCACCACGGAGACACGGAGGCACGGAGAAGGCTCAATACCGGGGTAAAGGCTTCACGAGCACTGGGTTTTGCCAAGTTGTTGGTTTTCTCTGTGCCTCTGTGTCTCCGTGCCTCCGTGGTGACATTGGCTTTGCTGCAAGCGACAAGGCGCAAATCCCGCACGTGCCCGTGCCAAGTGCTGCAAAAGCTTTCACGCAGCGCCATGGCACCCATGCGATGGACGCGGCTAACCCTCTGTTCTTCAAGCAATTATGAGAAAACGACGGCGGTCTCAAAATTGCACGGATGGCCCCGATACTCGTAAGCGGGCTCGCCGTTCGCAAGAGCCGGCTTCGCGTCCTCAGGCGAGGCAGGGGAATGATCTACCAGGAAACGTTTTGGATGGCTTGCGATTCTACTGAGCAGTTGCGCGCCGAATATGGCCCGTTTCACACCCGCGCCGAGGCCGAGACCGAGGCCCGCAGGCTTGGGTTCGGCTACCTGCTGCGCTACGAGCATCTGCTCGGCGAAAACGAAGAGATTCAGGAAGTACGCTGCATTTTCATCGAGTTACCGGGAGCCGTGCCGGTAAACACTGAGCCCGTTCAGACCACGCTTCATACCCGCTGCGCCAGCTGCGGGGAATCGGCCGTCCACGAAAAGGGCTGGGAGGCGGAAGTTTGGGCCGACATTCACGAATTCGAGCATTCCCGCCATCGCGTACGCCTGTTTAAGCACGCCCGCGGCATTGGGCTGAAGGAAATCAGCGGCTGGCGGGGATAAGAGCTGGCTGTCAGCTGTCAGCCATCAGCTACGGCACAAAAATCGTCTCAAATACAATTTGGAATGGTTTTAGGGCCTGAAACCCAAGGTCAGAGGGTTCTTTGATCGGCGCTGGTCACGCGGTCCCATCGCAAACGTTCTTGCTCACAAACCATTTGATCAAATGGGGTTAGGCATGGGCTTAGGCTGCGGGGGAGAGTTGGCTGGCGGCGGCGCGGTCTACGAACCACGCTAATTTGCCATCGCTGGGGCGAACCAGCTTTGCAGGATATCGGTTGGCGGGCGCGGCTTCGTCTTCCAGGACGGCATGGAGCGCGGGGGCTTTGTCGGTGCCGCTGACCAAGAAGGCTACGTTGCGCGCGGCGTTTAGTACTGGCGAGGTGAAAGTGATGCGGCTGGTTTTGAATTTTTCCACCCAGTTGGCGATGACCAGGCGCGATTTTTCGTTTAACCCAGCCGTTTCCGGGAAGAGCGAGGCGGTGTGGCCATCCGGGCCCAGGCCGAGAAGGATCAGGTCAAAGCGCGGGAACTCTCCCGGCTTCAATTCGAAGAATTTCTGCATGGTCTGCTCATAGGCCTGCGCGGCGGCGTCCGCGTCCGGGTTTTCTGCGGGAACCCGAAAAATGTTGGCTGCCGCCACGGGAATCTTGGCCAGCATGGCTTCGTTGGCCATGCGGTAGTTGCTGTCCGGATCGGTGGGCGGGACGTGGCGTTCGTCGCTCCAGAAGAAAAACATGCGATCCCAGGGCAGGGTCGCGCGGGCATTTGTGGCGAGCAAGTTGTAAAGGCTTTTGGGAGTGGAGCCTCCCGAGAGCGCGATGGTGAAGCGACCGCGATGGGTGACGGCTTCGTTGGTTGCGCGGACAACTTCTTCCGCCGCCGCGTCGAACAGTTCCTGCGGGGTGGTGAGGGTTCGGATTTCGACGGAGGAGGTCACGGGATTTGGCTCAGTTGTTTAGTTTTTTCGCGACTAATCTTTTAGCGGCCAACGGGGGCTAAAGCCCTCAATCGTTCAGCCCGGCTTACGCGGCGCTGGAAGCGCCGCTCTTCCACGGTTGTGCATGCGCCGGTGGTTCACAATACAGGGTTGCACGATACGGTGGTGCGTTCGTCGTTGGCGCAGTCGTTCACAGACCACCGAAGCCGCGCTGTTTCAAAACTGCATATTTCACAGCTAAGGTGCTGTCTCAGTTTTCCCGCGGCAGGGTAAAGTCAAAATCCCCACTTCTCGCAAAGGACGCGAGAAATGGGGCACCCGCCTCTTCCACGGTCGCGCACGCGGTCCCCAAGTTTTTCGGCGGACCGATCGAATCAGCCCTTGCCGCGTGCGGCGGCGCAACGTGCCGCACCCAGCAGGCCGGCCTTGTCGTTGGTAACGACCTGCACTGGAATGGCCTCGACCAGCGGCCGCAATCGGCCCTTGTCGATGAAAGCCTGCATAAAGATCGGCCCGGTCAGCTTGGCGAGAACCTTGGGTGAAATGCCACCGGCCAGGAAGATGCCGCCGGTGGCCATGGCCTTCAGAGCGAGGTTGCCGGCTTCGGCTCCGTAGACCGCGATCCACACATCCAAAGCCTTCTCGGCCAGGGCATTCTTGGCGAACAGAGCAGCGCGGGAAATGGCAGCGGCGCCGTCGCCACGACTGATCTCCGCGGCGAGTTCCGGGGTTTCCTTGGCGCATCCGCTTTCGCGCAGGAACTCGTAGACGTTGACCAGGCCCGGGCCGGAAAGGATGCGTTCATAACTTACGTGCCCGAAACGACGCTGGAGGAACTTGAGCAACTCGATCTGTAAATCGCCTTGCGGAGCAAAATCGGTGTGGCCGCCCTCACAGGCGAATACGTGATGACGGCTGCCATCCCAGAACAAGCCAGCTTCTCCGAGGCCAGTTCCGGGCGCGATTACCGCCTGATTGCCAATGGTCTTTCCACTCACGCGATTGAGGGCGACGAGATCGCCGGCCGAAAGGGCGCCCACTCCCCACGCGCTGGCTTCGAGGTCATTGATGAGCAAGGTGGCGGGCAGGTGAATCTGTTTGGCGAGCCGGGATTGTTCGATGATCCAGGGCAGGTTGGAAGTTTCGACGCGCCCGTTGCGCACCGGACCCGCGATTCCGAAGCAGGCAACATCGGGACGGGTTCCAGAACCTTCGAGAAACTCTTCGACAATTTCGCCGAACTCGTGATGCTCGCGGCTGGGGAAGACGCGCTCGGAAATTAGATGAAGGTGCCCGTTCTGGGGTTGAAAATAGGCCAGCCTAGCGTTGGTTCCCCCGATGTCGCCGGCCAGGATCATTTCTCGAAATTCCTCCAGCGGCGGCCGTCGCGCTCGAGCAACTCGTCGGCGTCTTTCGGTCCCCAGGTTCCCGACGCGTAGTTGGGGAAATTGCGAGGAGGCAGCGCCTTCCACAGATCCAGGACAGGACTGACCACGGACCAGCCGGCCTCGACCATATCCGCGCGCTGAAACAAGGTTTGATCGCCGATCATGCAATCATGCAGCAGGCGCTCATAACCGGTGCTGGGTTGCTTGCCGAAGTATTCCTGATATTCAAAGTTCATGTCGACGGTGCCCAGGCGCATGACCGGTCCGGGAACCTTGGCCGCGAACTGCAGCGAAATTCCTTCTTCGGGCTGGATGTGAAGCACCAGCTGGTTCGGCATGAGATGGTCCACGGGGGTGTCGCGAAACAGCACAAACGGCGCCCTGCGAAACTGTATCACGATATGGGTATTGCGGGCGGGCATGCGCTTGCCGGTGCGCAGGTAGAAAGGCACATCGGCCCAGCGCCAGTTGTCGATGAGCAGCTTCATGGCGACGAAGGTTTCGGTGCGGGAATCGGGGGGAACGTCGGGTTCCGATCGATACGATGTAACCCGCGCCCCGTCTTCGGTTCCGTCGCCATACTGGCCGCGCACGGTGCGGCTGAGAACTTCTTCGTCGCTGATGGGCTGAATGGCATGGAGAATTTTTGCCTGCTCGTCGCGCACCGCGTTGGCGTCGAACGAAATGGGAGGTTCCATGGCGGTGAGGCTGATGAGCTGCATGATGTGGTTCGGGACCATGTCCCGGAGGGAGCCGGCGTGGTCAAAATAAGTGCCACGTCCTTCAACGCCGACGGTCTCGGCTACGGAAATCTGCACGTGGTCAATGTAGCGGCGGTTCCAGATAGGCTCGAAAATTCCGTTGGCGAAACGGAAGGCCATAATGTTCTGGACGGTTTCTTTTCCGAGGTAGTGATCGATGCGGTAGATCTGTTTTTCCTCGGCAACCTTCAGCAGTTGCTGGTTCAGGGCTTTGGCGGATTCCAGATCGTGGCCGAATGGTTTTTCGATGATCACGCGGCGCCAGTGGTCGTTGGACTGCTCCATGAGTCCGACGGCGGCGAGTTTTTCGACAATGGGTCCGAAAAAACTGGGCGCGGTCGCCAGATAGTAGAAGACGTTCTGGTGAGTCAGGTGATCCTGATCGACCTTGACCAGGAAATCTTTGAGTGGGGGGTAGATCTTGTCGTCGGTGAAATCGCCGGTGAAGTAGTAGAAGCGTTTTTCGAACCACTCCCACAGGTCGGTCTCGATGCAGTCGCTGCAGAATTCTTTGACGTCGTCATGGGCCCGCTTGCGAAATTCGTCATTCGACATCTGGGTGCGCGCCACGCCGACCACGGCGAACTCGCGGGAGAGCAGGCCGGCGCGGGCGAGATTATAGAGCGCGGGGATTAACTTGCGCCCGGTGAGATCGCCGGCAGCGCCGAAGATCACCATCACGCAGGGATCGCCTAACTTGCCGACGCGCGGCGGAGTTGCTGTGGGCTGTTCTGCTAGTTGAGCCATGAATGGAGTCCTCGGGAATCTGAGTCGAAAGTTCTGAATCGAAAGTGAAGCAGCGACCGGTAATCCTACGCAGTTTTCTTTTTGGCCGCACCGGCTTCGATGTGTCCGCCGAATTTCTGGCGCATGGCGGAGAGCATTTTTTCCGCGAACGTGTGCTGCTGGCGCGAACGGAAACGAACGTACAGAGCGGCGGTCAGCACATCGGCGGGCACGGCTTCGTCCACGGCGGCCTGAATCGTCCAACGGCCTTCGCCGGAATCCTGCACGAAGCCTTCATATTCAGAGAGCGTTGGATTTTCCGTGAGCGCCATCGCGGTGAGGTCGAGCAGCCACGAACTGACCACGCTGCCGCGGCGCCAAACCTCAGCGATGTCGGGCAGGTTCAGGTCATAGCGCAAATCTTCGGGCAATTCTTTGCTGGTGGCGTTTTTGAAAATATCGAAACCCTCGGCATAGGCCTGCATGAGGCCGTACTCGATGCCGTTGTGCACCATCTTGACGAAGTGGCCGGAGCCGGAGGGGCCGCAGTGGATGTAGCCGTCTTCGGCGGTGCCGCCAAGTTTTTCACGGCCGGGAGTACGCGGAATGTCGCCGATGCCGGGCGCGAGCGTTTTGAAAATGGGATCGAGACGCTGGACCGCTTCTTGGGGGCCACCGATCATCATGCAGTAGCCGCGTTCCAGACCCCAGACGCCGCCGCTGGTGCCCACGTCGATGTAGTGAAGGCCTTTGTCTTTGAGCTGGTTGGAGCGGCGCACGTCGTCTTTGAAGTAGGAATTGCCGCCGTCGATGATGGCGTCCCCGGGTTGCATGTGCTGGGCGAGTTTCTGGACAGTTTGCTCCGTGGGACCGCCAGCGGGAACCATGACCCACACCGCACGCGGCGGTTTCAGTTTGCCCACCAGGTCTTCGAGCGAGGACGAGCCGCCGGCGCCTTCGCCGGTGAGTTGTTTGACCGCGTCGGGGCTGAGATCGGAAACTACCAACTGATGTCCGCCGCGCATCAGGCGGCGTGTCATGTTCGAGCCCATGCGGCCCAGACCTACCATTCCCAATTGCATGCAGTTATCCCTTTCGTTGCGTGCTTTTCGCGACCGCGGCCAGCAGCTTGTCGAAGGCGTCGGCGAACAATTTGACGCCGTCATCGGTGAGCTTGTCGGTGACTTCTTTGATGGAGATGCCGGTCTTGGCCAGATCGTCCATGGTTTTCTGGGCAGCGGGAACGTTCTCGGCCAGGCTGTTGCGCACGCGCCCGTGATCGCGGAACGCGTCGATGGTGGCGGGTGGCATGGTGTCGACGGTGTCGGGGCCGATCAGTTCTTCGGCGTAGAGCACGTCGCGATAGGCGGGATTCTTCGTGCTGGTGCTGGCCCACAGAACACGCTGGGTTTGGGCTCCCTTGGCCGCCAGCGCCTGCCAGCGCGGTCCGCTGAAAATTTTCTGATAGCGCTGGTAGGTGAGCTTGCCGTTGGCGATGGCGACTTTGCCTAGCAGGCTTTTGAGCAGAGCTTGTTGGTTTGGGTCGGTCGTGGTTTTCAGTTTTGCGTCGATCATGGAGTCGACCAGCGAGTCGATGCGGCTGATGAAGAAGCTGGCTACGCCGGCTTCTTTTTTCAAATTGCCGCCGCGCGCGGCCAGGTCTTCGAGGCCGGCGATGTAAGCTTCGGCAACCTGCACGTAGACTTCTTGGGCGAAGAGCAGAGTCACGTTGATGTTGATGCCTTCGCCGATCGCCGTGCGGATCGCGGGAAGACCTTCTGCCGTGCCCGGAATCTTGATCATTACATTGTCGCGATTCACGGTCTTCCACAAGCGGCGGGCTTCGGCGATGGTGTCGGCCGTCTTGCGCGCGAGATAGGGAGAAACTTCCAGGCTGACGTAGCCGTCGCGGAACTGCGAGCTTTCATAGACTGGGCGCAGGGCGTCTGCGGCGTCCTGAATGTCGCGGATGGCTAGTTGCTCGAAGCGGGCGGTGGTGTCGAGATCGGCGCGTGAGGCCAGCGACTTCAGCATGTCGTCATAGAGAGAGCTTTCGCCGATGGCTTTCTCGAAGATGGCAGGGTTCGAAGTCATGCCGCGCAGGCCGTCGTCGGCGATGAGTTGCTTGAGCTTTCCGGTGGTGAACAGGTCGCGGCGGATGTAGTCGAGCCACATCGACTGGCCGAAGTTGAGCAATTCTTTTAGAGGATTCGCGGCTTTCGCGGTTTCGAGTACTCCAGTGGGCTGCATAAATAATCTCCAATCTCACAATTCGTAGAGGCGCAGCTTGCTGCGTCTCTTCTTCTCGCGGCACACATTCGCGGTGCGTACGGAGACGTAACAAGTTACGTCTCTACGGGTTTTATTTCGTTGCTTATTTCGTTTCTTACCTGGTTGCTGCAATCGCCTGGCGAGCTTCCGCCACGACTGCGTCTACGGTGAAGCCGAACTTCTTCAACAAGTCTTTCAAGGGAGCGGAAGCTCCGAAACGGTGCATGCCGATTTTTCGTCCTTTGGGGCCGACATAACGTTCCCAGCCGAAGGTTGCGGCCATCTCGACGGAAACTCGAGCGGTGACCGACGACGGGAGCACGCTCTCTTTGTAGGCCGCGTCCTGTTCTTCGAAAATTTCCCACGAGGGCAGACTCACCACGCGGGCGTTGATGCCTTCCAGTTTTAGTTTTTCGTAGGCGTCCACGCACAATGACAACTCGCTGCCGGTGCCGAGCAGAATTACGTCCGGCTTGCCGCCGGGAGCATCGGCCAGAACGTAGCCGCCTTTGGCCACGCCGGCTGCGGATGCATATTTTGTGCGGTCGAGGGTAGGCATGGCTTGCCGCGACAGGACCAACGTGGCCGGGCGGTGCGTTTGCTGGATCGCGATTTTCCAGGCTTCGACAACTTCGTTGGCATCGCCGGGGCGCAGGACCAGCATGTTCTGCATGGCACGAAGGGAGGCGATTTGCTCGATCGGCTGGTGCGTCGGGCCGTCTTCGCCCACGCCGATGGAGTCGTGTGTCATTACGTAGAGGGCGGGAATTTCCATCAGTGCGGCCAGACGCATGGTGGGACGCATGTAGTCGGTAAAGGTGAAGAATGTCGCGCCGAAGGCGCGCAGCTTTGACAGGACAAGTCCACTCACGGCTGCGCCCATGGCGTGCTCACGCACGCCGAAGTGCAGATTGCGCCCGCCATGCGCGTCTGCCTGAAAATCGCCGGCGCCTTCAAACGTGAGGTTCACTTTGTTGGACTTGGCCAGATCGGCCGAGCCGCCGATCAGCCACGGAATGTTCTGCGCCAGAATGTTCAGGACTTTGCCGCCACTGTCGCGGGTGGCGATGCCTTTTGCATCTGCTGGAAAGGCCGGCAGATTTTTATCCCAGCCGCTCGGCAGTTCGCGCGCCTGCATCTGGTTGAGTCTCTCCGCCAACTCGGGGTACTTCTTGGCATAATCCGAGAAAGTCTTGTCCCACTGCGACCGAAGTTCGCGGCCACGCTTGCCAATACCTTCCTGGAAATGTTCGTACACGCCTTCCGGAACCAGGAACTTGGCGTCTTCCGGCCAGCCATAAAACTTTTTCACCAGCTTGACTTCTTCCGCGCCCAGCGGCTCGCCGTGCGCTTCGTAGGAGTCCTGCCTGTGCGGAGAACCGTATCCGATGTGGCTATCGACGATGATCAGGGTTGGCCGGTCCTTGGTGTTGACGAAAGTGCCGAAGGCGCGGCCCAACGCGTCCAGATCGTTGGCGTCGGCGACGTGCGTGATGTTCCAGCCGTAACCCAGGAAGCGCGAAGTCACGTCTTCGCTGAAGGACCAGTCTGCGGGGCCGTCGAGGGTGACGCGGTTGTTGTCGTAGATCCAGCAGAGATTCGAAAGCTTCAGGTGTCCGGCCAACGAGGCGGCTTCACTGGCGACGCCTTCCATGAAATCGCCGTCGCCGCAGATGGCATATACGTTGAAGTTGAATATCTCAAAGCCAGGGCGGTTAAAGTGCTCCGCCAGCCACTTGCTCGCGATCGCCATGCCCACGCTGTTGCCCGCGCCCTGGCCCAGCGGCCCGGTCGTCGTTTCCACGCCGGTGGTGATGTGCGATTCCGGATGGCCCGGAGTGCGGCTGTCAATTTGCCGGAAACGCTTGATCTCATCCAGGGAAACGGAAAGATCTTTCGATATTTCGCCGCGCGAATTTGCCGCGCGCACGCCGGTCAAATGCAGGATGGCGTACAGCAGCATGGAAGCGTGTCCCGCCGAGAGCACGAAGCGATCGCGGTTCAACCATAGGGGAGACTGCGGATCGTAGCGCAGAAAATCCTGCCAGAGAGAATATGCAACTGGGGCCAAACCCATGGGCGCTCCGGGATGGCCGGAATTCGCCTGCTGAACCGCATCGATGGCGAGAGTTCGAATCGTGTTGATGGACAACGTGTCCAGTTGCCTACCAGTCACTAATGTCTGTTCACTGGCTACCATACGAATTGGCTCCTCCCGCCGAAACCAAGACCCATGCGAGGGCATGACTATACAGTCATTAGAGTTCCCGGGCAGGGAAAGGGTGCAGTACGCAGAAAGTGTATCAATTTCCGCGCAGGCGGGCCTCACAGGATTGTGAAAATCGTCTAACGGAGAATCGTTACTTCAGCATCTGCAGGTAGGTGCTTTCGCTGCGGGACGCCTGCGTGGCGTCAGTGGCGTACTTGAGGAACTGGCGAAGGCTCTCACGCTCGTTCGCTTCCAGGTTGCCGAAGCGTACACGAACGCCAGCGGAAGCGCTTCGAGTAACGACTCCACTGAGAGCGAAGCCTTTGACCCAAATTTTTCCGTTGGCTACCCAAAGTCCGATTTCGACCTTGGCTCCGGCTCGAATCGGGCTTGCGGTTTCAACCAGGCAACCGCCCACGCTGGTATTGGCGAGGTTGCCCCAGACCGGGGTGCTGGCTTCGTCCACCCTCATTTCTACGGCAACGAAACACTTGATGCGAGGATGCCGGCGGCGATCGTCGGCGGAGTTGGGACGGAAAACATCGGGCTCGAAAGGAGGGCTTGCGGAAGCAGGCGTAGGGACCGGGTGTGACTCTTCCAGAGTATCAACGCCCGTGGCGGGCGTGGATTTTCGGTCGCTCGCGGCCTGCGCCTTGATCTCGCGCATGGTCTTGAGCAGCGTCTGTTCGCGGGTTTCGGGCGAAGCTTCGCGGTAGGTCTGCAGCAGCTTTCCCACGTGCCGGACCAGGTCCGGATCAGCCAACAGCCGGGTCCAGTCCGTGCCCATTGCTTCCGAGGGCTTCAAATTACTCATACGCCGACACCACTTTCATTCCGCTTTTGGAGCCTCTTCCGTCATGCTGACGCGAAAGTCATCTCTCTTCAAGATGACCGAAGTTACTCCCGTTGCTCGGGTACTTTTGGGCGTGAAAGAAAAAGACTAGGAACAGTCGAAATCCGCGCGTTCCAGGCCATGGATGTGCTGCTTGAGGACCTTCCCCTGATCACGGCTGAGCGAGAGGAACTCGAAACCGTAGTGATACCCGCGCCGGTGCCGCAGGACGCTGCGTATCTCCCAAGTCTCGGACGACCCGGGCAGGCTAAAGCTTAGGGAAACGACTTCGCCGGAAGCGAGCTCTGCGGCCAGAAGCACACCGATGCCGGCATCGGAGAGATCTTTGCAGTGAGCTTCCAGGCTCTGGTAGCGGTCAGCGGCGAGCAGCGTGACCAACACCGGGAAACTGGAGCGGTAGCGCGGGTACCGCCTGAGGCGACGGCCCGGCGAACTAGTAAAGGCTTTTCCGGGCTGGGCAGACATGTTTCGTCTTCGCTTCCTGAATTCGGGATTGGAAACTAGGGCTGAAAAGTCAGCTGGACGATTTCCACGCTTTCGTTGGGCAAAACCTCGAACTTCCATTTGGCTACGGCATCGGCCGCAGCTTGAATCAGAACCGGATTCCCTCCGATCACACGCGTTGACTTCACGCCGCCATCGGCCCGGACTACGACTTCGAGCTTCACCGCCCCCTGCAAACGCATCCGTTTGGCGAGTTCCGGGTAGGCGGGCGCAGCTTTTGCGATCACCTTGCGATCGGCGTGACTTTGAGCGAAAACCGGCTGCGCAGGAACCAACGCCATTCCCGCGAGACCTACCAGGGTCAGAAAGATTGCCAGTGTTCTTTTCATTAGAATCAGTTTAAGGGCGGCGTGCGAGGAAGGAAAAGTTCCGAAAGTGCTAAGCAGAACGTGTTAGCAGGAGGCTATATAATCCTCTACCGCGAGTTCCGCGGGCGCGAGAACTTCCGAGTCGAGCGCGGCGAAGAATTAGTGAACATTTCCTGCGCGTACACTGTGAGTTTCTAAATCGTTTTGCATCGCTTCGCGGGCAAATGGAATCAAAATCTGGTCAAAAGGGCACCCACGAGATTGGCGTCCTGAAGCCAATCGGGAGAAGCAGACGCTTCCACGGCTAAACATGCTGCATTTGAAAACCTCAAAAGCCTTTTTTTTCGTCGTCGCGATATCGCATCTGATGGCCGCGCCTACGCTTTTCTCGCAGGCGGCTTCCGGAGTTCCCACTCCCTCGATTTCCTTGCCGGGGTCGCAGAGTCCATTTCTGGGCAGTGAGCCGGAAGGAACGGCGAGCGGCACAGTCCTGCAAATTGACCTGCGGGACGCGATCGATCGCGGCCTGCGCACCAACCTCGGCCTGCTGCTGGCCGGGGACCAGACCCTGCAATCTCGCGGCGAACGCTGGAAGGAACTGAGCAACCTTTTGCCGAACTTCTCGGCGGGCATCCATGAGGATGTTCAGACCCAGAGCCTTACGGCGCTTGGCCTGAAGAGTAATGTATTTCCCTTTCCGATCCCGCGCGTGATTGGCCCTTTCAATTATTTCGACATGCGGGCCAATTTGAGCCAGTCGGTGTTCAACTTCCATGACCTGGAAAAAGAGCGCGCCGCCGAAGAAAGCTTGAAGGCTTCGCAGTTCACCTTCAAAGACGCGCGCGAGTTTGTGGTGCTGGCGGTGGGAAATGCGTACCTGTTGTCGATCGCATCGGCGGCCCGGGTCGAAACCGCCGAGGCGCAGGTAAAGAATGCACAGGCGCTGTACGACAAGGCGGTCGATCAGCAGAAGGCAGGATTGAGTCCGGCGATCGACACGCTCCGCGCCCAGGTGGAACTGCAAACCCGGCAGCAGCAGCTCATCGTTGCTCGCAACGACCTGGCCAAACAAAAACTGGGTCTGGCCCGCGTGATCGGGCTGCCTGCGGGGCAGGAGTTTGTGCTCACGGAAAAGGCTCCGTACCAGTCGCTGAATCCGCTCCCTCTCGAGACTTACCTGCAGCGCGCCTACGCTTCGCGCGCGGACTATCGAGCCGCTCAAGCCCAGGTCCGCGCCGCGGAGCTTTCGCGCCGTAGCGCCACCGCGGGCCACTATCCATCGCTCGATGTGAACGCGAACTACGGCGACATCGGCGTGACTCCGGCGCATTCGAACGGGACTTGGCAGGTGCAGGGAGGAGTCACGATCCCGATTTTTGCCGGCGGAAAAACTCACAGCGATGTTCTGGAAGCGGAGGCGCAGCTGAAACAGGCGCGCTCGCAACTTGGCGATCTCGGCAGCCGCATCGATTATGAAGTTCGTACCGCGCTCTTAGACTTGCACGCAGCCGCCGATCAGGTGGAAGTGGCTCGCAGTTCGGTCGAACTGGCCGAGGAGGCTCTGGCCCAATCCCAGGATCGCTTCACTGCGGGCGTTGCCGACAACCTGGAAGTGGTGCAGGCGCAGGAATCGGTCGCGAATGCGCATGAGACTTACATCCAGAGCCTCTATGGACACAATCTTGCCAAGATCGAGTTGGCGCGAGCCATTGGAGACGCGGAAGAAGGCGTCAAACGATATTTGAAAGGCAATCAATAGCCTATGGAACAAACAACTCAAAGTCCTCCGGCTACGACTGAAAAGAGCGTGGCACCAGCCGCGACCGGGACCCACACTGCGCCCTTGCCGGCGACGGAAAGAGATTTTCAAAGGTGGCCGCAGTCCAGGAACAGCGCGTTTCGCATCGGAGTGGGCGTTGTCGTCGTAGTTCTGCTGGTGGCGGGGTTTTTCGTTTATCGGCACGTGACCAGCTATGAATCCACTGACGACGCGCAGGTCGATGGGCACCTGAACTCGATCAGCACTCGCATTTCTGGTCATGTGATCAAACTGAATGTGCAGGACAACCAATACGTGGATGCTGGCACGGTGCTGGTGGAGATCGATCCGGCGGATTATCAGGTGGCCTACGACCGCGCGAAAGCCGATTTTGAAGACGCGCAGGCTGCTGCCATTGCGGCCGGCGTCAACGTGCCCATCACATCGGTGAATACGACGAGCCAGGTGTCGGTGACTGGAGCGGACGTGGAAAACTCCCGAGCCGGAATCCGGGCGGCGAAACAACAGTTCGAGGCGGCCAAGGCGCAGCTGCAGCAGGCCGAAGCCAACAACGTGAAAGCGCAGAACGACCTTGTCCGCTACAAGCAATTGGTCGACAAGCAGGAGATTTCGCAGCAGCAATTTGACCAGGCGATTGCGTCCGCCAAAGCCAACGCGGCTGCGGTGGAATCGGCGCGGGCCACGGCCGAAGCCGCGCAGCAGCAAGTCACCGAAGCCCAGGGAAGACTAGTTCAGGCGGAGGCCAACTCACGGTACGCGCAGACCGCGCCCCAGCAGGTGCAGCTGGTGCGGGCCAGGGCGACATCCGCGCTGGCCGAAGCCCAACGCAAGAAAGCTGATCTCGATCAGGCGCAGTTGAACGTGCAGTACACGAAGGTGGTCGCACCTGTGAGTGGAATCGTCAGCAGCCGCACCGTTGAAGTCGGACAAAATGTGGCTCCGGGCCAGGAGTTGATGAAGCTCATCCCGCTTGACGATGTCTGGATCACGGCTAACTTCAAAGAGACCCAGCTCCGCGATATGAAAGTCGGCCAGGCTGCCTCCGTCGACGTGGATGCCAACGGGAGAACTTACAAAGGGAAAGTCGACAGTATCGCCGGGGCAAGCGGATCTCGGTTCAGTCTGCTGCCTCCCGAAAATGCCACGGGCAACTATGTGAAAGTTGTGCAGCGCATTCCGGTGAAGATCGTGCTGGATCCTGGCGAGAACAAAGACCATCTTCTGCGCCCGGGCATGTCGGTCACTCCCAAGGTGTGGACTCGGCAATGAGCGCGGCGGCGGCCAC
The DNA here is from genome assembly GCA_035308125.1 of Candidatus Sulfotelmatobacter sp. Lineage (GTDB taxonomy): Bacteria > Acidobacteriota > Terriglobia > Terriglobales > Acidobacteriaceae > Sulfotelmatobacter. Next base: position 20,177 of record DATGHF010000059.1, on the reverse strand, counting down.
GTTCGACAACGCTGACGCCTGGCGTCCGGCGGTAAATCCGTGGGTGATCGCGCTCGCGGTTACGCTGGCCACGTTTATGGAAGTGCTCGACACTTCCATCGCCAACGTGGCTTTGCCGCATATCGCTGGCAGCCTTTCCGCAGGGCAGGATGAAAGCACCTGGGTTCTCACTTCTTATTTAGTCTCGAACGCCATCGTGCTGCCACTGAGCGGATGGCTGTCGTCGATCATCGGCCGCAAGAATTTCTATATGGGGTGCGTGGCGCTGTTCACGATCAGCTCCTTTATGTGCGGGCTGGCGCCGAATCTGGCCACGCTGATCATTTGCCGCGTCCTGCAGGGGGTGGGCGGCGGCGGCCTGCAGCCCAGCGAGCAGGCCATCCTCGCCGACACATTTCCTCCCGCCAAGCGGGGGATGGCGTTTGCCGTTTACGGGATGGCGGTGGTCACGGCACCGGCGATCGGACCCACTCTGGGCGGATGGATCACGGACAACTTCAGCTGGCGCTGGATTTTCTTCATCAATATCCCGGTCGGTATCCTGTCGATTCTGCTGACCTCACGGCTTATTCAGGATCCACCGTATTTCAAGCGACGGCTACTGAAAGAGACGCATATCGACTACGTGGGGCTGGGGTTTGTCGCATTGGGGCTGGGCGCATTGCAGATTGTCCTCGACAAGGGTCAGCGTGACGACTGGTTCGAGTCGCACTTTATCGTGACCATGTCGCTGATCGCTGTCTCGGCATTGATTTTCGTCGTGATCTGGGAATGGCGGCACAAAGATCCGATCATCGATCTGCATTTATTTCGGGACCGCACCTTCGGCATCTCGAACATGCTGATGTTTATGTTGGGTTTTGCCTTGCTCGGCAGCACGTTATTGTTGCCTCTGTTTTCGCAAACCCTGCTGGGATATACGGCGGAAACGGCGGGCCTGGCGCTAATGCCCGGGGGCTTCACGATTATCCTGCTGCTGCCGCTGGTGGGCTTTCTGCTCTCACGATATACGCCGCGATGGCTTCTTCTGTTTGGCCTTCTGGTCCTGTCGTTCTCGCTGTTTCATATGACCGGGTTTGATCTCGACATTGATTTCCGGACCCTGGCGACGGCGCGCACGATTCAGGCCGTGGGCATGGCGTTTTTGTTCGTGCCTATTAACACCGCGGCATACGCTTTTCTCCCGCGGGAAAAGAACAATGCTGCTTCAGGACTGATGAACCTGGCGCGCAATATTGGCGGCAGCGTGGGAATTTCCGTAGTGACTACCATGCTCGACCGGCGCACCCAGCTGCATTTGACCAATTTGGCCAGCAACTTAAGCCTCTCGAATCCGGCATTGCGAGGAACGATTCAGGGAGCGTCGAATGCGCTGCGGGCGCATGGCGCGAGCGCGGCCGGTGCGACCCAACAAGCCTATGCACTGATTCAAGGTACGGTCATCCGTCAAGCGACCATGCTGGCTTATATCGACTGCTTCTGGTTTCTCGGAGTGTCGATTTTGGTGATGGCGCCGATGGTCTTCCTGATCAAGAAAACCAAGCCGGGTGGCGGAATGGCAGTACACTAAGGGTGCCAATGTTTCGCCTTATCACCATTGAGCGCGAGTATGGCTGTGGGGGCTCTGCCATCTCAGAACAACTGGCCCGCCGCTTGGGCTGGAAGCTGTGGGACCAACTTCTCACCCAGGAGATTGCCCAAGTCGCCCACGTTTCGCCGTCGGCAGTGAAGCGTTGCGACGAGAAGGTAGACGGGCGACTGTACCGCCTGGCGAAATCCTTTTGGCGCGGAAGCTATGAGCGCGGTGCGCCCGGCAGCGTTCCGCCCTTCGATGCCGATTGCATGATGGAGATGGTGCAGGAAATCCTGAACCGGGTTGCGGCCGAAGGAAATGCCGTGGTGGTGGGGCGCGGCGCGCCTTATCTGTTGCGCGAGCGTCCGGACGCTTTTCACATTTTTCTTTATGCGCCGCGGGCCGAGAAAATCCGCCGCCTGCTCGAAGAGAACCACACCTTCGAAGAAGCCGAGGATCTCGTTGATACCATCGACCGCGAGCGCATGGCCTACGTGAAGCACTATTTCAATGCCGACTGGCCGACGCGCTCTCTCTACCACCTGATGATCAACACAGCCGTGGGCGACGAGTCGGTGATCTCGACCATTCTCGATACCATGCGGCTGGTCGAGGGGCACCCAAAGGCCACGAACTACGAGCCTTCTCGCGTTCCCGCGACGCGCTGATGTCTTAAGTGGTAGAGGGGCGGGCGGGGCATTAAATACGGTGGCCCCGATTGAAAAACCTCACGGGCGAGGCGCCCTTGGCCACACGAGTTGTGCCTCTGGCCGCATCTTCGATTGTCAGGTCTTCGTCCGGGCGTTAGATGGCCGTCCCGTGCGTTGTGGAGCGGGGCAGCAATCTTGTGCACACACGTCAGCCCGGGCTCCGAGCGTCCCCAAGGCGCGTCTCTCCGATCCAGGATTTACCCGTTCCAGAATAAGCTCGCGAATCGCCGCGACAAATCTTGGATGCACTCCCACCGTTTTTGCCCGTGTCATCGGTAGCGACAGCGACTTGCAAAGCTGGCGAGCCTCCACATCAAGGTCGTACAGCACTTCCATGTGATCGGAAATGAAACTGATCGGGGCGAGCACTACGGCGTTGGCTGAATTGTTGGCCTTCACGGAGCGCAGGTAATCCAGAATGTCGGGCTGGAGCCAGGGCTGTCCCGGCGCGCCGCTGCGGCTTTGATAGACCAGAGTATGGTTGCGGATGCCCAATCTTTCCGAAACCAGGCGCCGCACTTCTTCCAATTGCAGAACATAGTCGCTGGTGGCCGCCATGGAAACAGGAATACTGTGCGCGATGTACACCACGTGCGCGTTTTTCTGCGCTTCTGGCGGTACCGCCGATACCGCCTCCTGGACGCGCTCTGCCGTTGCGTCGATGAATCCGGGATGGTTGAAGAACACGCGCAGCTTGTCCACTTCCGGCGCGCCCTCGCCAACTTCCTGCTGCGCCCGAGCGATGTCTTCACGGTACTGGCGGCATCCGGAGTAAGAACTGAAGGCCGAGGTCACGAATCCTAGCGCCCGCCGGATACCGTCCTTCTTCATCTGCTGCAAAGTTTCTGGTAGCAGAGGATGCCAGTTGCGGTTGCCCCAGTACACCGGCAGTTTCGGACCGTGCTGGTGGAGTTCCGCTTCCAGTGCCGCGATCAATTCCCGCGCCTGCTGGTTGATCGGGCTCTTGCCGCCGAAGTGGTAGTAATGCTGCACGACCGCGAGCATCCGTTCGCGTGGCACATTGCGGCCGCGCAACACGTTTTCGAGAAAGGGAATTACGTCGTCCTTCGATTCGGGACCGCCGAAGGAGACAACGAGGATTGCGTCGTAGTTCATGCGGTTGGTTTAGGAATGGCGTTGTGGATATCTCATGAAGTTCGAGTCAGTGCGTGCTATCGCGATGTTACGCCAACTACTTGCGGTCGAACACATGCCGGTACGCATCCGCTCGCGCCTCTGCGCTGCCTGATGTAGATATCACTCGACACATGTCTGACATATGGCTGCACATCAGGAAGTAACCGACTCTTACGAGCTGCTGTCGCTTCGCGCAGAGAATCGGAAAGACGCGTTCGCTCTGTCGCTCCACCGACGCTCCTGCATTGATGAATCGGTCAAGACAATACTTGCGCTTCTCTTGAGATAAGTGTTCGAGAAACTCGATTGTGAATGACGCAGGCTCCACGGAGAACATGATAACTGTTGTCAACAGGCCTCTACGCTCAAAGCCTGTCGGAGGGTTGTATGAGTCATTCCGCTTGCGTGCCGACCGAGGAGGAGAAATCTGGTGCGCCCGGAGAGATTCGAACTCCCGACCTGTTGCTCCGGAGGCAACCGCTCTATCCAGCTGAGCTACGGGCGCATACCATCATCAGTTTACATGGGCAAGGCGAGCGGCTTCAATCTGGGCAATACTGTGGTAGTGTCCTAATAGTCTTAGGACACTACCAATACTGTAGCGAAGAGGAGGATCGGAAACGCGCGTGTTTGCTCTGCCGGCGTCCGCTCTTGGGACGCGCGGCAGGTGGTCACAGCAATTGCTGACAACTCAAGGTGCGAACAACTTATCGGTTGCGAAGTGAACTCTTTACCAGCGTCCGCCGCCGCCGCCGCGTCCACCACGGCCGCCGCCGCGATCGCCACCGCGATCTCCGCCACGGTCGCGTCCGCCACCTCCGGCGCGCTCGGTTTTGGGCCGAGCCTCGTTCACGTTCAAGGTGCGCCCGCCGATCTGCGAGCCGTTGAGCGCGGCGATGGCTTTTTCTCCGTCCTCGTTGCTCGCCATTTCCACGAAGCCAAACCCGCGGGAGCGTCCCGTATCGCGATCGGTCATGATGCTCACGCGGTCGACTTGGCCGTGCGGCTCAAACAGTTGCCGCAGTTCGTCTTCAGTGGTGCTGAAGCTCAGATTTCCGACAAAAATATTCTTCACGCGTCTGCCTCTGCATTGAGCTGTCGAAGTGCAAGCTCAGTTCGGCGGACTGGCAGGTCGGAGAGGGCCTTCCTGAAAATCTTGACCGGAGCTGGCGAACAGTCAATTGCGGGCAGAAGTATAGCAGGTTTCGGCGGCGGGGCCCGTTCAATTCAGTGAGAGCGGGGCCAAAATGGAAATCGCGCCGCAGCGCGGACGAATCTCTGGAGTTTCGCCCATGCGGCGTCAACACTCGTCTACTTTCCAGAATCCGTCGCGGTAGTAACCCATCTGCAGCAGCCGGTTTTTCGGATCATGCCGTTTGCCGCAGCCCGGGCAGGGCAGATAGCGGCTCCAGGCTGTGCCCTGACGGTCATAATTTTCGGCGACGGCGAAGGTGGTTCCGCAACTGCAGGGAACCAGAAACATCTTGAAGGCGGATTTTTCTTTGGAGACGTCTTTCGGAGACTCCCGTTGTTGCCGGCGCTTCACGACTCTTCCACTGCCGCCAGTTGGTGCTTCTTGCGCTTGTTGGATTGCAAGGTTTTCTTCCGCAGGCGCAACGATTTTGGCGTGACTTCCACGAATTCGTCGTCGGCGATGAACTCGATGGCTTGCTCCAGATTCAGCTGACGAAAGGGAACCAGTCGAATCGCCTCATCGGCGGTGGAGGCGCGCATGTTGGTGAGCTTCTTTTCGCGAACCGCATTCACGTCGAGGTCGTTGTCCTTCGCGTTTTCACCGACAATCATGCCTTCGTAAAGTTCCACGCCCGGTCCCACAAAAAGCTCGCCACGCTCCTGAAGGCCCCAGAGCGCATAGGCGGTTGAAGGGCCGGCGCGGTCGGCGATCAACGCGCCAGTGAGCCGGTGGGGGATTTCGCCTTGCCATTCCGTGTATCCGTCGAACAGAGCGTTCATGACGATGGTTCCGCGGGTGTCGGTGAGCAACTGGCTGCGCAGGCCGATCAAGCCGCGGCTGGGAACGCGGAATTCGATGCGCACGCGCCCGTAACCATGATTGTGCATGTTGGTGACTTCGCCTTTGCGCGAGCCCAGTTGTTCCATCACCACGCCGACAAACTCTTCGGGAACGTCCACGGTGAGGTGCTCGACCGGTTCCATCAGTTTGCCGTCAATGCGCTTGGTTACGATCTCGGGCTTGCCCACCATGAGTTCGAAGCCTTCGCGGCGCATCATCTCAATAAGGATAGAAAGCTGAAGTTCGCCGCGGCCCAGCACCTTGAAAGAATCCGTGGTGCCGGTGTCTTCCACGCGTACGGAGACGTTGGTGAGCAACTCCTTGGCCAGCCGTTCTTTCAGGTTGCGGGAGGTGACGTAGGTGCCCTCTCTTCCCGCGAAGGGCGAGTTGTTAACCGTGAACAATATGGCGATGGTTGGTTCGTCGATGGCGATGTGAGGCAGCGGGGCGGGATTCTCGACTTCGGTAATCGTCTCGCCGATGGTGATTCCTTCCACGCCCGCAACCGCGATGATGTCGCCGAGTTCTGTTTCCGTGATGTCGGTTCGCTTCAGGCCGGAGAAGGAAAAAAGTTTCGTGATCTTCGTTTTGTGGAAGGTACCGTCCAGCCTGGCGATAGCGACTTCCTCGCCGGTGTGCATCGTACCGTTGAAAACCCGGGCAATGGCCAGGCGTCCCAGATAGTCGCTGTAGTCGAGGTTCGCGACCAGAATCTGCAACGGGCCCGCGGGATCGCCTTTGGGCAGAGGAATGGTCTTTACGATGGCGTCGAACAGCGGACGCAAATCTTCGCCGCCGCCTTTTATGTCAGTCGAAGCCGTGCCTGTCTTCGCATTGGTGTACAGCACCGGGAAGTCAAGTTGATCTTCTTTGGCGTCGAGATCGATGAACAGGTCGTAGATTTCGTTGAGCACTTCCTGGGGACGGGCGTCGGAGCGGTCGATCTTATTAATCACGACGATCGGCGGGAGTTTGGCTTCGAGCGCCTTGCCCAGCACGTAGCGGGTTTGGGGCAGCGGGCCTTCGCTGGCGTCTACCAGCAGCATGACGCCGTCGACCATTTTCAGGGCGCGCTCGACTTCGCCGCCGAAGTCGCTGTGGCCGGGCGTGTCGACGATGTTGATCTTGACGTTGTGATAGAAGATGGCGGTGTTCTTGGCGAGGATGGTGATGCCGCGCTCGCGCTCCAGTTCGTTCGAGTCCATCACGCGGTCGATGTGGTGCTCGTTGGAGCGAAAGGTGCCGCTTTGTTGCAGCATGGCGTCAACCAGCGTGGTCTTGCCGTGGTCAACGTGGGCGATGATGGCGATATTGCGAATGCCTGAACTCAAAAAAGGTCCTTCCCTGATTCTGCTCTACTACTACTTTACTATGCGCGAACGGGAATCGACCACGCGGACATGGAGGCACGGAGGTACGGGAGTCTCGGATAAGGAACTTGCTGCGAAGCTCCGTTTTATCCGGAGACCGCGGTTTGCTTCGGCATGGGTGCGCCTGCGAGCCGCGCTTCCGCTTCTTTCACAGAGCGCTGCGCGGCCAGGATTCCTTCGTTGGCGGTGGATTCCGGACCCTGGGAATCGGTGTTGGCGAAGAAGACGCGGTCGAGGGGTTGGCGCACCAGCGGCTGAACCTGGGTGAAGAGGCCGGGTGTCGACATATAGAGAGGATGTCCGCGGCGGTAGATGTGCACTTCGACGGGATCGACGTCGAGGCCGGGCATCAACTTCTGGAAATCGCGCAGCACGTTGGCGGCGATTTTGCGCGCGCTGGTTTCGGCGAGCAGGGAGCCGCGGTCTTCTTCTTTCATGGGCGAGTAGCAAGTCAGGATGTTGTATTTCTGCTTGTAGCCGGATTGTTTGCGAATGACCCAGTCGGCGACAACGATGTCAGTGAAGGTGTTGCCTGGGCACCAGGTGTCGTAGCCGTGGTTGAATACGGGCTTGTCGAAAATAAGATTCACGACCGGGTAGGGAATGTAGCGAATCTGATGCATGGCGTCGCTTTGCTTTTCGGGCAGTCCCTCGACCACGCGGCGGGTGATGAACTTGGGTGTCGCCATGATCACGACTTTGGCCGAGACCGTTTTTAATTCTCCGCCCGACATGTACGTCACTTGGACTTCTTCTTTCCCTGGGACAACGGCCACGATGGTTGCTCCGGCCTGCATGCGGTCGGCAAACTTCGGCAGGAGAAGATCCGTCAGTTTCTTGGTCATCGCCCCGATACCGCCGGGCCAGGTGTAGCGGGAATCGATGTGGCTTTCCGCCACCATTTCCTGGAGTTCGCCGATGGCCACGGCCGCGGCAGTCTCGTCGCTGGCAGCGCCGTAGTTGGACGGTCCGTAGCAGTCGAACCACTCCCGAACCTCAGCGGGGTAGAGCTTCGTGAAATCGGTGAAGGGCACGTTGAAAAGTTCCTGGCCGCGCTTTGCGAGGTCGATCGCGAGCATTTCTTTCTTGAACTTCTTGAAACCGTCGCGAACGATCGGAGGGTAAGGCAGCTTGTTGAGGCCGTCGCCCCACATGTCGGGAATCAAATCGCCGCGGATGATGCTGGCGTCGGGGCTGTCGATGGGCAGCAGGTGCATGCCAATTTCCTTGGCGAAGCTGAAGGCGTACTCGTCTTTGTAAATGAACGCCGAGCCGGTGGCGTAGGTGCTGCCCCGGAATTCCATGCCATAGGCGTTGCCGCCCCAGTGGGGTTCCTTTTCGAGCAGCAGAAAATCGCGATGCTGCATACGGTAGGCCGCGGTGAGCCCGCTGATGCCGCCGCCGACGACGACTACGTCATGCTTGATTGATGCCAGAGGCCTCGAAAACACTTTGCCGTCGCGAACCTGATGACAGATTCGGTTGTCTTCTCCGTCAACGGTGGGTGCGGAATTCTGCGTATTTCCCGATTGCGCCAGCAGCGACAGATCCACCGGGCATCCCGCCGTGACTGCGCCTGCTACGACGAACTTGATGAAATCCCTGCGATTTCCGCTGGTGAGGTTTCCGTTCGACCCGTTTCCGTTCAAAGCATTTCCGCTCAAACGAGTCCTCCTTCGGCCGCTTCAGCGATTTCTGTTCCTGCCGCTTCTCTGGTTTCGCCGCGGACTCGCAAGCGGTACCAAAACACGATGGCCACTAACGAAAAAACAAAAATAATCGTCGAGACGGCGTTGATTTCTGGCGTGATGCCGCGACGCAGCCGTCCCCAGATCTCCAGGGGCAGCGTGTTGTCGCGCCCGATGAGAAAAAAACTGACCGCGATTTCGTCCATCGAGAGCGTGAAGATCAGGAGCGCGGCTCCGATGATCGGCAGCTTCAGATTGGGCACCGTGATGCGCCAGAAGGTTTGCCAATAGTTAGCGCCCAGGTCGAGCGAAGCCTCTTCCTGCGCGCGGTCGAGTTTCTGCAATCCAGCGAAAACCTCGGTCGTCGCAACGGAAATCAGAGCTGTGCCGTGACCGAGGACAATCGTCAGCAAACTCAGTTTGGTGCCTGCCACGTTGAACAGCATGAGCAACGAGAGGCCGGTAATGATTCCGGGCAGAATCAGAGGCAAGAGCACCAGGCGGCGGAATAAAACTTTGCCGGGGAATTGCGCGCGATCGAGAGCCAGCGCCGCAGGCACGCCGAAGGTCAGCGAGATCACCATCGCGGCGAATGCGACCTGCAGGCTGTTGAACACCGAATCCCAGATGGGGCCATCCTGAAATAGTGTCCGATACCAATCGAATGTGAGATGGCGCGGTGGGAATCCGCCCACGCCTTCGCCGTTAAAGGAATAAAGAATGAGGACCGCGATGGGCAAATAGAGAAAGGCAAAAACAATCAGGACGTGCGCCATCAGCCATCGCGAACGCGGAATCGTAGCCGAGTCGCCGCTCACGAGAAACTCCATTTCTTTTCCAGGCGCTCGGAGAGAAACAGCAGGCTCACGACCAGCAACAGCATGCACAAAGAAATCGCCGCGCCGAGCGGCCAGTTATAAGCGGCGCCAAACAGGCTGACCACGATGTTTGAAATCATGATGCCGCTCGGGCCGCCCAATAGCAACGGCGCCAGAAAATCTCCCAGGCTCAGCACGAAGGCGAAAGTTGCTCCGGCGACCACGCCGGGAATCGAAAGAGGGAAAATCACTCTCCAGAATGTCTGCACGGGAGTTGCGCCAAGGTCATGCGAGGCTTCGACGAGATTGCGGGGAATGTGTTCCAGTGCGGCGTAGATGGGCAGAAACGCGAAGGGGGTGTAGATGTGGGTCAGGGTGAGCACGACCGCGAACGGGCTGTAGAGCAGGAATTCCAGCGGGTGTTTCGTGAGGTGCACATACTGCAGCAACGTGTTCATTACGCCGTCTGAACCCAGGATCGTTTTCCACGCGTAGGCTCGCACCAGATAGCTGACCCAGAGTGGAATGATTACCAGTTGATACAGCAGGTCTTTACGTTTCCCGGCGTAGAACGAAAGGAAGTAGGCGAGCGGGTATCCAAGCACGAGCGAGAAAATCGTGACCCGCGCGGCGATCCACATGGAGCGCAGCAGTGTTTGCCAGTAGACGTCGACCTGAAACAGTTTCTTGTAGTTGGCGAGATCCCAGGAGTGGATGATGGCCTGCGCCGCGGAAACCGACCAGAAGCTGTAGCAGAACATCAGCACATATGGCACGAGCAGAAACACCGTGGCCCACAGCAGAGGTGGGGCGGTTACGATCGTTTTGTAGGCGCGGGAAAACATTAGTTTCTTCCGGGAGACGGGCGCACTTGAACCACGCTCGCTGGGGAGAACTCCAAATCAACTTCCTTTTGGATTCCGGCTCCGCTGGGCGTGCGTACGGTAAGCACGAGTCCGCCGGGGCACTCCACGCGAATCAATTCGGTCGCGCCGTGAAATGCCTGCTGCAGGAGCCGGCTGCGAACTCGAACCCGGCCGGGCGTTCCAGGCCTGGCTGCGGCGACAACCTGAATGCTTTCTGGCCGCAAGGAAAAAAGCACCTGTCCATCGGGAACCTGAGCAGGCCACGACAGCGACTCGCTCTGCGCAACTCGCACAACACCCTGGCGCACATCGCCCTGCAGCAGATTCGTGTGTCCGATGAACTGCGCGACATAGGCAGTCGCCGGCTGGCTGTAGATTTCTCGCGGCGTGGCGATTTGTTCGAGTTCGCCGGAGCGCAATAAGGCGATGCGATCGGACATCACCATGGCTTCTTCCTGATCGTGAGTGACGAACACGAAAGCGATCCCCACTTCGCGCTGCAGGGACTTGAGTTCCACTTGCATCTGGCGGCGCAGATTCGCGTCCAGCGCGGAGAGCGGTTCATCGAGCAGTAACAATCGCGGACGATTCACCAGCGCCCGGGCCAGGGCCACGCGTTGCTGCTGTCCTCCGCTGATCTTTGACGGTTTCGATTTTGCGTGAGCCGTCATTCTTACTTTTTCCAGCGCTTCCGCCACGCGGGATGCAACCTCGGCTTCGGGGCGCCCGGCCACACGCAATCCGTAGGCGACGTTTTGTTCAACCGTGAGATGAGGAAACAGCGCGTAGTGCTGGAACACTGTGTTCACCCTGCGTCGGTAGGGCGGCTGGCGATCGAGCCGTTCCTCGCCCATCCAGACTTCGCCAGAACTCGCGCTTTCGAATCCGGCGATAATCCGCAGCAGAGTAGTCTTGCCCGATCCGCTTTCGCCGAGAATAGTGAGGAATTCGCCCTCGCCAATCTCCAGGGAAATCTCGCGCAGCACCACGTTCTTGCCGAAACTCTTAGCTACGTTGCGAATGCTGAGCAGCGTGGATTTGGTTGGAGATTCCGCCGTCGTGATGCTGGCCGCGGAACTTGTTATGAAAGCCATGATTGCCTTGTCGAGGGCTCCAAGCGAACCGAGCCTTCTGGATTTTGTTGGGCTGCGCTACTGCGCGGCCTTCACCTCGTTCCAAATTTCGGTGTACTTGGCGCGCCGCGGCACATTCTGCCAGAAATACAGCCGCTTCTGGTAGTTGTCGACATCGTCAAGATGCAGCGTCTTCACTTGGTCGGGTGTCATGAACTGCGCGGCCTGCGGATTCGCCGGAGTATAGCGGGTCACGTCCGTCACTTTTTTCTGGGTCTGCGCCTCGATCATGTACTCGAGGAACTGGTAAGCCAGTTCTTTGTTTTCGCTTCCCGCGATGATCATCAGGTGATCGATCCAGCCCGTCGTATTCTCTTTCGGGATGGTCTCGCCTACCGGGAAATTCACTTTCTTCAATTCGGCAGTGTTCAGCGGCCAGCCCATGGCGGCGACTATTTCGTGGTTCTGAAAAAGATTCGTCAAGTCGCCCCCGGTCGCCCACATCTTGCGGATATTCGGTTTCAGCTCCAGCAGTTTCTTCTTTACCGTTTCGAGTTGCTCATCGTTCAGGTTGTAGAGTTGCGAGGGCTCGGGTTTGTCGTAGCCCAGTACCTGAGCGGCCATGTAAACCGTCGACAAATCGTCCCACACCGAAATCTTGCCCTTGTACTTCGGATCCCACAGAACGTTCCAGCTGTCGGGAGGGTTGGCAAAAACGGTGGTGTCGTAGATCAAGGGATCGGGACCCCACATGAAGGGCACCCCATATACCTGGCCGCCGACTCGCACCAGAGGAAGGTTCGTGAGCTGCGGCGAGAGCTGACTGTATGCGGGGATTTTGGAAAGATCGAGGGGAGCGGCCAGGTTGCCTGCGGCGATGGAAGTCGCGACATCGCTGGACGGCGAAATGATGTCGTAGTTTCCGGCGCTGCCGCCGCGTAGCTTCGCCATCAGTTCGTCACTTGATCCCATGTAGGAAGCGGTGACTTTGCAGTGATGCTGCTCTTCGAAGCCTTTCACGAAGCTGGGATCGGCGTAGCCCTCCCACACCAGCAGGTTCAGGGAAGGTTCTTTTTTCGCGCACGATCCTGTCAGCAAAATCGCGGTCAGCAGCGGCAACAGGACTATCAAGCGTCGCCCGTTCATCTTGCCTCCAATCACTTCCGTTCCTAGCCGCGACCGGGGGAGCAATACCCAGAAGCTACAGCTTCAAAATGTCGGCGGAGTGTTGACCCACAACACCCAAGTTTCCGCGCGGCCGGGATTCTTCCAGCGATGCGGGGTTGCACTCTCGAAATAAAAACTGTCGCCGCGCTTCAGGCGGTATTCGCGTTCGTTCACGCTGATTGCGAGTTCGCCCCGTAACACGTAGAGGAACTCTTCTCCCTCGTGGGTGTAGGATTCGCCACTTCCGCAGCCCGGCGCCACGCGGAAAAGATGCGGCTCCATCACCGTGTTACCCCAGGCGAGCAGTTCCATGCGCACTCCGGGGCCGGCATCCAGCACTTTTCGCTGGCCGGGCCGCACCTGCAGGCTCCGGGTCTCATGAGCATCGAAGAAGTCGAGAATGCTGGTCTTGTAAAATCGCGCCAGCTTGCGCAAGGTTCCCACGGAACCGCTCATCTGCGAACGTTCCAGAGCGCTGAGGAATCCCACGGAAATGCCCACTGCTTGCGCAACCTGGGCCAGCGACAAGCGCCGCTTGGCACGCAGTTGGCGCAGGTGGCTTCCGATGGCTCCGGCGCTGCCATCGGCAGAGGGCCGCACGCGCCCTTCGCGCTTCAGCAGTTGCAGAATCGCGGCGGCGTTCAGACCGCGGACTTTGCGCAGGAAGCGAGCCCGCTTCAGCAGTCGCACGTCCTCGGCAGTGTACAGCCGGTATTTGCTTTCGGTGCGCCGCGGCCGCGTCAGGCCCAGATTTTCCCACGACCGGATTACCGACGGTGACACGCCGACCTTGCGCGCTACGTCTCCGATCTTCAAATACGTCTCAGGAAGGTTTGCGTTCATGACCTGCGGTCGATCCCGTAGGAAGCTGCGATAAGAATTTTCAATAGGAGGGACGCGTTTTTTTATCCTTGACAGCCCGCATCCCGGTTCTCTAACCTTGCGGGATTATAGCAAGGTTGTGGCAGGACACAAGCAATCGTTCTCAAGAAAATCCCCTGCAGATTCTGGGAGGTTCCATGCCGTCATTGCGAGCCCGCTGGACCGTCGTTTGCCTCGTCGCGACTTGTCTTTGTATTCCCACTTTGCTTTCCGCCCAAGGCACCGGCGGCCGCATTCTCGGCCGCATCGCGGACCCCACCGGAGCGGTGTTGGGAAGCGTGAAGGTGACAGCGACGAATGATGCGACCGGAGTCGCCCGCTCAACCCAAAGCGGCGATAGCGGCGATTACGGGTTTCCCGATCTTCCGGTCGGGACCTACACTCTCACCTTCGAGGTGACCGGGTTCAAGAAAGGTATCCGCAAGAGCATCGCGCTCGACGTGAACCAGGTCATCACGCTGAACATGACCATGCAGCTGGGCGCCACGCAGGAAGTCGTCGATGTGACCTCCGAGGCCCCGCTGGTCGATACGACCAGCACCCAGCTGGGCGCTGTCGTCAACAACCGCTCGGTCAACGAATTGCCCCTCAATGCCCGCGATACTTACCAGTTCCTGCAGTTGCAGCCAGGCGTGCAATCCCAGTTAGGATCGAGCGGCGGTACCTTCTATGGCAGCGACGACGCGGGAGCCGTTTCCGTAAACGGCGGCCGCAGCCGGGCCAATAATTTCAGCGTCAATGGCGGCGATGCCAACGACCAGTTCGTCAACCTGCCAACGGTTCAGCCCACTCCCGATGCGATCGAAGAATTCCGCGTGATCAGCAATACATTCGACGCCGAGTATGGCCGCAACTCCGGCGCGGTGGTGAATGTGATCACCAAATCGGGCACCAACCAGCTCCATGGCAATGTTTACGAATACTTTCGCAACACGGTTTTGAATGCGCAAGGGTATTTCAACACGGTGAAGCCGCAGGAAAATCAGAACCAGTTCGGCGGCACGTTCGGGGGACCGATCAAAAAAGACCGCACCTTCTTCTTCACGTCGTATGAAGGACGCCGGGTTCGCCAGGGCGTTTCCGGGCAGACCGTTGTCGTGCCCACCCCGGCTGAAAGGACCGGTGTATTCTCAGGCGCTTCGGGCGCCTTCAGCGGCAGCATCGGCGATCAGACCGTGGCGGACGCACTCAATGGAAGGTCGAGCGGGGCGTGCACAGCGGCGATTACCGGAGCGGGAGGGGTAGTGCCGGCAGCTGGCGTAAACTGGAGTTCGGTTTTCCCGCTGGATGGCAACGGCAACGCCAACATTCCCAAGGCCTGTATGGATCCCGTGGCCCTGGATCTGCTTCGCTACGTGCCGGGCGCGAATCGTGCCGATGGAACGTACCAGGCGGTCCCCGCCAGCGCTGATACGCAAGACCAATTCACGCTGCGCTTTGATCATCGCATTAACGATCACCAGAGCTTCAGCTTTTACTACTACTACACCGACGACAAGAATTTTCAGCCGTTCTATAACTTCCAGGCCTCGGGTGCGAATATTCCCGGCTTTGGCGCCAGCGTCGGTTCCCGCTATCAGCAGTACAATCCGAGCCACACCTGGACCATCTCCAATGCCCTGGTCAACGAGGCGCGGTTCACGTACATGCGGGAAGGCCAACTGACCTTCCAGCATCCGCAGAGCACGAACCTGGTTACAGATTCTTGTACTTCGGCCGTGCCGACGGGCGTGTGCTTCGGGGGAACCTCCGATTCGTCCGCGATCAACTCGATAATCAGCAATGCTGTCAGCAAAGGCTCCATCCCTTCTGCCGCCAAGGCTGGCATCACCCCCAACTTGCCCGCCAACCGCACCGGTATCCCGTTCGTTGGGGTCTCCGGCGGCTTCAACATTGGCAACGGCTGGGAAGGAGAGCTTCCCCAAGTCGGAAACACGTTCCAGTGGGCGGACAACCTAACCTGGGTGAAAGGCAGCCACACCATGAAGTTTGGAGCGGACGTGCGCCGCTCCCGCTTTGACCAGACTCTGTATTTCAATGTGAGCGGCCAATTTACATTCAACAGCACGACCACAGATTCAGTCAGCTATTTGAACCCGGCCGGCAATACCGATTCTTATCCCAACTACCTGCTCGGTCTGGCGGACACCTATTTGCAAGGATCTGCCCAACGAGAAAACATCCGCGACACGGGCGTGTATCTCTTCGCCCAGGACAGCTGGAAGATCAAGCCGAATATCACTTTGAATTATGGGCTGCGGTGGGAATTGGACACGCCTTTAACCGACGTTCTTCACCACGTGCAAACCTTCCGCCCCGGCCAGAATTCAACGGTTTATCCTTGTACTCTCACGTCCAACGAGCAGAAAAGCTTCGGGGTGAGCAGCTGTGCGGCCGCGGGCGTGCAGCCAACCGGCCTGGTTTTTCCTGGTGATTCCGGTGTTGCCGCCGGCTTGACCCAGACCTATTACAAGGCCATTGCTCCCCGCGTGGGGCTGGCCTACAGCCCCAACTTCAACAGCGGCTTACTGGGCAAGGTGTTCGGCGCCAATGGAAAGACCAGCATCCGCACCGGTTGGGGCCTGTTCTACAACCCGATGGAGCAATTGGTTCTCGAGCAGTTCGGCGCGGAGCCTCCATTCGGCGGGAGTACTTCTTTGCCTGGCGTTTTCTTTAATACCCCGTTCGTGCAGCAGAACGGCACGGTAAACCCAAATCCCTTCAACGGAATTCTCAGTCCGACGCCAGGTTCGAATCAGGACTGGGCCAGTTTTCGACCCATTCTCCTTTATGGGGATTTCCAGCCTCACATGCGCACGCAATATACTGCGCAGTACAACTTCAGCGTGCAGCGGGAAATCGCGAAGGGTGTTTTGTGGCAGGTCAACTACGTAGGTTCGCAGGGACACCGACTGCTGGCTTCGCACGATATCAATGCATCCAACCCGCAGACTTGCCTGGACATTATCGCTATCCAGGGCCAGGGCGCTTGCGGGCCGTTCTCAGAAGACTCGTCGTACAGCGTGACTGTGCCGCAAAATTACCCATTTCATCTCCCTAACGGCTCGATTGTCACGGGGGCGAAGGGTGGCACTCCGGTTCAGTTGGTGGGTCTCAGGCCCTATTCTTCGCCGAACTGCGTTCAGAGCGGTACGAACATCGGGCAGGGTTGCCCG
This sequence comes from Candidatus Sulfotelmatobacter sp., assembly GCA_035308125.1. GTDB lineage: Bacteria > Acidobacteriota > Terriglobia > Terriglobales > Acidobacteriaceae > Sulfotelmatobacter. The sequence continues at coordinate 3,682 of DATGHF010000059.1, read as the reverse complement.
CTCGACGGCGTGCCGATCTTTACCAACATTTTTGCCGAGGACACGATCGCGGCGTCCGCATATAACTCGCTGCAGAGCATGCTGGAGAAACGATTTTCGCACGGCCTCCAGTTGCAGGCCGCCTATACTTTCAGCAAGTCGCTGGACTGGGCCTCGAGTTTCGAAGAGACGGTGAATCCCTTCAATTTCAAGTCGAGCCGGGCGTTGTCCCTGTTCAACTCAGCGCAGCGCTTCGTGGTCAATTACTACTGGGATATACCGGCCCGCAAATACAGCGGAGCTGCGGGCAAAGTTCTCGACGATTGGTCCATGTCGGGCATCATCCAGTTTCAGAGCGGCTTTCCTATCCGCTTGTCTGATCCTAACGATAACGAACTGATCAGCAGCATTTTCTTTCTCGGCACCGGCGCACCCCAGGCTTACGGTCCGGTGCAGATCCTTGACCCCAAGAAGACCTACGTCATCAACGGGCAGCCTCAGACCGGTCTCTACCTGAACACCGGTCAGTTCCACGAACCGGCGTTGGGATCGTTCTCCACTACGCCGCGTTCCGTATGCTGCGGACCGGGGCTGAATCAGTGGGATATAACGGTTTCCAAGCACATCGCCATTTCGGAAGCGAAGTACTTCCAGTTCCGTGCCGACATTTTCAATCTGTTCAACAAGACGCTGTTCGTCAACCCTGACGGAAATTTCAGCGACACCACGTTTGGTCAAGTTCAACAGGCTCGCGATCCGCGCCTGGTGCAGTTTGCTTTGAAGTTTTACTTCTAGCGAAAAGAGTAAAGTAGTTAAGTAACGAACCCGGGCGGCTTCGGCTGTCCGGGCATTCTAATGGCCCGCGGGCCCGCCTTGAAACGCCGCCTGGCCTGAGTTTTGCCGGAGAATCCCGATGTATCCCGAATTGCAGAAAGAACTCTCAACCTTCGAGCGCCGCACTCCGAAATCCGCCGAAGCCCACAAGAAAAACCTGAAGCGCATCCCGCTGGGGGTGGCCAGCAATTATCGCCATTACGATCCCTGGCCGATTTTCGTGAAAGAAGCCAGCGGCAGTAAATTTCGCGATCTGGACGGCAACGAATACATCGACCACAACCTGACGTTCGGCGCGCTCATGGCGGGACACTGCCATCCTGATGTGATGAAGGCGGTCGAGAAGCGCCTTTCGACGGGCACCATGTTCGGCATGCCGCATGACATGGAGTGGGAACTGGCGGAAGAAATCTGTAATCGCTTTCCGGTAGAGATGTGCCGCTTCGGCAACAGCGGTACGGAAGCCACTATGCATGCCATCCGCTTGGCCCGCGCCGCGACCGGCCGCGACAAGATCGTTAAATTTGAGGGCGCTTACCACGGATTGCATGATTCGGCTCTGGTGAGCGTGAAGCCGCACGCGCCGGATTTCGGCGATATCGACAATCCCACGGCGGTTACCGGCGGTCTCGGAGTGCCGAAGTCGGCGATTGCCAATGTTCTTATCGCGACGTTCAACAGCCTTGCGACGGTGGAGCGCCGGTTCAAGGAGAATCCCGGCGAGATCGCTGCGATCATTCTCGAGCCCATCCTGATGAACGTTGGCCTGTGCATGCCGCAACCCGGCTTTCTCAAGGGCCTGCGCGAGATCGCCACGAGAAATGGCGCGCTGCTGATCTTTGACGAAGTCAAGACCGGAGCCAAACTTGGCTGGGGCGGTGCCAGCGAATATTTCGGCGTGCAGCCTGACATGATCTGCCTGGCGAAATCAATTGGCGGCGGCTTCCCGCTGGCCGCCTTCGGTGCGCAGAAGTCGGTGATGGATCTGATCTCGCAGCACAAGGTCTTCCACGGCGGCACCTACAATACGAATCCCGTGTCGATGGCCGCGGGCCTGGCTACGTTCCGCCATGTTCTAACTCGCGAGAACTACGCTCATGTCGACAAGCTAAGCAAGAAGTTGACTGACGGGTATCGCAAGATCGTGGCGAAGTCCGGGCTCCAAGCCTACATTGCGCAGGCCGGCGCCAACGGCGCGCTAATGTTCTATCCGCAGGAAATTCGCAACTACCGCGACTGGACCGCGATCGACATCGACCTGTGGCGGCATTATTGGTTCGGGATGGTCAACCGCGGCGTGATGGCGCAGCCTTACTGGTGGGACGAGCAGTGGACGATTTCCGTGCAACATACCGCGGCGGATATCGACCAACACCTCGCCGCCTTCGGTGACATTGCCGCGTCGCTCGCAAAGGCGCAGCAGGAGCGCGCAGGTCAGCCCGCGCTGGCGACGCACTAGATTTGTTCGTGGGGGGCGGGCACTCCTGCCCGCCCTGCACGTTCTAGCACGACCCATGTGGGACAGCCGCCCTCGCCTGTCCTGTCGGGCGAAGCCCGACACGCTCTCTTGAGGAATATTGTCTGCTGCCGCCCAACCCGAAGCTCAGCCACACCTGATCCGCGCCCTCGGACGCCGTGATCTGGTGTTGCTGTTCGTGGTAGCCGTGTTCAACTTAAATGTTGTCCCTTCCATTGCCGCGAACGGCGGGGTCACGATTTGGCTCTGGATTATCTCGCTCCTTCTTTTTTTCTGGCCGCAAGGTATCGCTGTGATCGAACTCGCGCACCGCTATCCCGGCGAGGGCGGCGTCTATCTCTGGGCCAAGGAAGTTTTCGGAGACTTCCACGGGTTCCTCTCCGGCTGGTGCTACTGGACCAACAACATGCTCTACGTGCCGACGGTCATGTTGTATTTTGTCGGCGTGTCGGTGTATGTGCTCGGCCCCGGTCACGAGGGGCTTCCCGAGAACAAGCTCTTCGCTGCCTGCGTCTCGCTTGCGCTGCTCGCGGTGCTTACTTATCTCAACATTCGCGGCCTTGGCGTCGGCAAGTGGATCAATAACATCGGTGCGATCGGGACTTTTATCGCTGCGGCTGTGCTGGTAGGGCTGGGCGTTGTGATCTGGTCGCGTTTTGGCAGTGGCATTACCGCGGCCGATTTCAAGATTCCCGCCAACCCTCGCTTCGTTCTCAATTCGTTCGGCATCATCTGTTTTGGCCTGGTCGGACTAGAGCTCGCGTCCGTGATGGGGGATGAAATCCAGGACCCTCGCCGCACTCTCCCCGGCGCGGTTGCGTGGGGAGGACTGCTGTCCGGCACTCTCTACATCGCTGCGACGCTGACCTTACTCATCGCCGTCGGAAAGAACGTCAATGTGCTGCAAGGTGTGGTGCAGGCCGTGACCGGAATGGCGGGCAGAGTTGGTGTGAGCTGGATCAGCATTCCGTTTGCGCTGATGCTCAGTCTGGCCATCGCTGGTATCGGTTCAGCCTGGATCGGCGGCTGCTCGCGTATTCCGTTCGTCGCTGGCCTCGATTCTTATATGCCGTCCTGGCTCGGCAAGGTTCATCCCCGATACGCCACGCCATACGCCGCCCTGATCGTGCAGGCCATCGTGTCCGGGGTTCTGGTGATTCTGAATTTCGCCGGCGCCGGCGTGCAGGAGACGTTCCAGAAACTCCTCTCGTTGGCTGTAGTACTGCAACTAGTTCCGTTTATCTACATGTTCGGCGCACTGGTGAAATTCGCCCTGACCGAGCCGGTCCCGAAAGGCCAGTACGGTCGGACGACGCTTTTTCTCGCCGGCACCAGCGGATTCCTGACCACGGTCCTCGGCATCGCGCTGGTATTTTTCCCGGCGCAGCAAAT
>DATGHF010000058.1:0-115059 GCA_035308125.1 Candidatus Sulfotelmatobacter sp. | reverse complement strand
CTGCTGTTCCGCGGCCGCCAAAACAAGTGTCCACTACCCCCCAACCCGAAGCCCAGCCCCACCTGATCCGCGCTCTGGGCCGCCGCGATCTGGTCCTCCTCTTCGTCGTCGCCGTCTTCAACCTCAACGTCGTCCCCTCGATCGCTGCCAACGGCGGCGTCACCATCTGGCTGTGGATCATCTCGCTTCTGCTTTTCTTCTGGCCGCAAGGCATCGCGGTGATCGAACTCGCCCACCGTTATCCCGGCGAGGGCGGCGTCTATCTCTGGGCCAAAGAAGTTTTCGGCGACTTTCACGGATTTCTTTCCGGCTGGTGCTACTGGACCAACAACATGCTCTACGTGCCGACGGTCATGCTCTACTTCGTCGGAGTGTCGGTTTACGCCATGGGCCCAGGGCATGAGCATCTTGCCGAGAACAAGACTTTCGCGATGCTGGCGTCGTTCATCTTGCTTGCGCTGCTGACCGGGCTGAACATTGTTGGACTTGGAGTAGGTAAGTGGCTCAACAATCTTGGTGCGATCGGAACATTCATCGCTGCGGCGGTCCTGATTGGATTGGGTATCGTGATCTGGTCACGCTTCGGCACGACGGTTACAGGCGCAGACTTCCATATTCCCGCCGATCCCAAGTTCGTTCTGAACTCTTTCGGCGTGATCTGCTTCGGGCTGGTTGGACTGGAACTCGCGTCCGTGATGGGTGACGAAATTCGCGAGCCGCAAAAGACTCTGCCGGGCGCGGTCGCTTGGGGCGGAGTCATTTCAGGAGCACTGTACATCGGCGCCACGTTGACCCTGCTGATTGCAATTGGGAAAAACGATATTAGCGTGCTGCAGGGGATCGTGCAGGGCGTCAGTCACATGGCACACAAGATCGGTGCTGGCTGGCTGGTCGCGCCCTTCGCAGTTATGTTGAGTCTGTCGATCGCCGGAATCGGCTCGGCCTGGATGGGTGGCTCAGCCCGCATCCCGTTCGTTGCCGGACTCGATTCCTACATGCCGTCGGTGATGGGCAAAGTCCATCCCAAGTATGCAACGCCTCACGTCGCACTCATCGTGCAGGGCATTGTCTCGCTGATCCTGATCGTGCTGAACTTCAGCCTGTCGGGCGGCGTACAGGATGCCTTCCAGACGATGCTCAGCGCCGCGGTGGTATTGCAGCTCATTCCGTTTCTGTACGTATTTGCGGCGCTGTTGAAGTTTGCCAGCCGCGATTCCCTGGAAGGCGGATGTTATGGTCGGGGCAAGTTGATGTTTGCCGGTGTTGCTGGATTAACGACGACTGTCTTGGCGATCGTAGTCGCGTTCTTCCCGCCCAAACAGATTACGTCACTGTGGAAATATGAGGTGACGATGTTCGGAATCACGCTTTTCTTTGTCAGCCTGGCAGCATTCTTTTTCTTCGTCTATGGCCGCCGCAAGACAGTTCATGCATTTGCAAAGGGCGCGACTGTAGTCGTGCCCGTGACCGCCGACGACCTTTGATTTTGGGTGGCGGAGCGCTTCAGCGCAGCGATTTGCGATGCGCAAGATTGATAGCCGCTTTAGCGGCTGAGGTAAGGCAGGAGGAAACAATATGCCGGGCGGAGTCCAAACCGCAGTCCGCACGTATCAGATGTTCATCAATGGCGAATGGGTCGATAGCAAGTCGGCGAAGACGTTTTCCGTTTACGATCCCTCAACGGAAGAAGTTATCGCGCAGGTGCCCGATGCCAGCACTGACGACGTGGACCGCGCCGTCGCGGCTGCGAAAGCGGCGTTTGAAAAGGGTCCATGGGCAACGACCACGGCGCAGGAACGCGGCCGCGTCCTCTTTCGTCTTGCCGATAAAGTGCGTCAGAACTTGCCGACTCTTGCCGAACTAGAATGCCGCAATACCGGCAAGCCCATTGTCGAGGCAGAATACGATCTCAACGATGTGGCCACCTGTTTCGAATACTATGGCGGCCTGGCCACCAAGGTTGTCGGCTACGTGAATCCTGTCCCCGACAACGCCATGAGCCTCACGCTCAAAGAACCGGTCGGCGTCGCCGGACAGATTATTCCCTGGAATTACCCGCTGCTCATGGCTGCGTGGAAGCTCGCGCCGGCGCTGGCGGCTGGGTGCACCTGCGTGCTGAAACCGGCTGAGCAGACTCCGTTGACCGCTCTGGAATTTGCCAAGCATTTCGCAGATTGTGGCTTGCCTCCGGGAGTGGTTAACGTCATCACAGGGTTCGGCGAATCTTGCGGCGCCCCGTTGGTGCAGCATCCTGATGTGAACAAGATTGCTTTCACAGGCAGCGCGGCCGTGGGTAAGATCATCGTGAAACAGGCTGCCGATACGGTGAAGCGCGTTACGCTTGAGCTGGGCGGCAAATCGCCGAACATCTTTTTTGCCGACGCCGATTTTGAGGCCGCCATCGACGGGGCGCTGTTCGGCGTCTTCATCAATCAGGGCGAAGTCTGCTCCGCCGGAAGCCGCATCCTGGTGCAGAAGTCGATCTACAAGAACTTCGTTGAGGCCATGACCGAGAAAGCCAAGAAGATCAAGCTGGGCCCGCCCCTCGAACGCGAGACCAAGATGGGGCCACTGGTCAGCAAGGAACAATACGACCGCGTCAATTCCTACATTGAGATTGGCAAGAAAGAAGCCAAACTCGCGTCCGGCGGCGGACGCCCCGAAAAATTCGCCAAGGGCTACTATGTGCAGCCCACGATCTTTTGCGATGTCACGAACGCCGACCGCATTGCCCGCGAAGAAATCTTCGGCCCGGTCGCGGCTGTGATTCCGTTCGAGGACGAAAAAGACGCACTCAAGATTGCCAACGATTCTCCCTACGGCCTCGCGGCTGCCGTATGGACGCGCGATATTTTCAGGGCTATACGCGCCGTCAAGGCCCTGCGCGCCGGAATTGTCTGGGTCAACCACATGCAACCAACCTACGTAGAAGCGCCGTGGGGAGGATACAAGCAGTCCGGCTTCGGCCGTGAGCTGGGCCCCTGGGGCATCGAAGAATATCTCGAAACCAAGCAGGTGTATATCAATCTGAATGAGGCGCCAATCGGCTGGTACTGAAGAACAGTGGCTAGTGATTAGTGGTTAGTAGAACCCCGAGGTAAGAATCACTAACAACCAGCCACTAACCACTGAATGACTGAGAACTACGATGTCCACAATTCAATTACGCACCGCAATCCCCGGGCCGAAGTCCAAGGCCCTCTCCGAGCGCCGCGCCCAAGCCGTGCCCCGCGGGCTTTCTCATGGCACTCCCATCTACGTGGCCAAGGGCGAGGACGCCTGGATCGAAGATGTCGACGGAAACCGCTATATCGATTTCGCCGGAGGTATCGGCTGCCTCAACGTTGGACATCGCCAGGAAGCCGTTCTCTGCGCGATCCGTGAACAGCTCGACAAATTCCTGCACACGTGCGTCCAGGTTACGCCGTATGAAAGTTACATCCGCTTGGCTGAGCGCATGAATGAAGTAACGCCGGGGAAGTTCCCGAAGAAAACTATCTTCGTGAACAGTGGCGCGGAAGCAGTTGAGAACGCGGTGAAGATTGCGCGCGCCTACACCAAACGCCCTGGCATCATCGCTTTCGAAGACGCCTTCCACGGCCGCACCATGATGACGCTGGCCCTCACCAGCAAGACACATCCCTACAAGGCCGGATTCGCGCCGTTCCCTGGCGAGGTCTATCGCGTTCCATTTGCTTACTGCTATCGCTGTTCGTATTCGATGAAGTATCCCTCGTGCGATCTCTATTGTGCGCGTCATCTCGAAGACACGTTCAAGCGCGTGGTCGCGAATGAAGAGGTCGCGGCCGTGATCGCTGAGCCGGTCCTCGGCGAAGGCGGATTCGTGGCACCTCCTCCCGACTATTTCAAGGTTTTGATTGAGCTTTGCCACAAGCACGGGATTCTCTTCATCGCCGACGAAGTTCAGTCCGGCTTCGGACGCACTGGTGCGCTCTTTGCAAGCGAGCGCTATGGCATCGAGCCTGATATGCTGGTCACGGCAAAGTCCTTAGGCGGCGGTTTGCCGCTTGCTGCCGTAACCGGCCGCGCTGAAATCATGGACGCGCCCGGTCCCGGCGGCCTCGGTGGCACATTCGCCGGCAATCCGCTTTCGTGCGCCGCAGCATTGGCCGTGCTTGATTTGTTCGAGCACGAGAATCTGTTGGCTCGAGCAAACGAACTCGGTGACCGCTTCCAGCGCCGCGCCCGCGAGTGGCAGCGCCGCTGGTCCATCGTTGGCGATGTGCGCGGCCTCGGCGGCATGCAGGCGATCGAACTGGTGCAGTCTCAAGAGACAAGAACTCCAGCCTCGGTCGAGACCAAACAGATCACGCAATATTGTTACGAGCATGGTCTGATCACGATCACCGCAGGCTCGTATTCCAACGTGATTCGCGTCCTGGTCCCGCTGGTCGCAACCAAGGAGCAGATGGACGAAGGGCTCGACGTTCTCGAGGCCGCGCTTGCCTCTGTTTGTCATAAGAAAGTTGCGGTTGCGCAGCTGGTTTAGATGACCGAACGGCCATAGATTTTCCCTTGGTGTATCTTCGTGGTCTTCGTGGTTGTATGATTTTCTAGAATTCTTCGCGATAGCAGAGGCGATCCCATGACGTCAGTTGCAGCACCTCCCATCACCCGGCTCACGAATTACATCAACGGCCAGTGGGTCGACTCGCGCGCCGCGGAATGGCGCGACGTGATCAATCCCGCCACCGGCGAGACTTTAGCCCAGGTTCCAATCGCCGACGCCAGCGAAGTGAACACCGCAGTCGAAGCCGCTGCGGACGCCTTTCCCGAATGGCGGCGCACCCCTCCCGAAGATCGCATCCAGCCGCTCTTCAAGCTGAAGATGCTGCTTGAGGAACACATCGGCGACATCGCCCGCATCATCACGCAGGAAAACGGCAAGACGTTCGCCGAGGCGAAGGCTGAGATGCGCCGCGCCATCGAGAACGTCGAGGTCGCCTGCGGCATTCCCATGATGATGCAAGGCTACAACCTTGAAGACGTTGCTCGCGGCATCGACGAGATGATGATCCGCCAGCCACTCGGCGTCACCGCCGCCATCGTACCTTTCAATTTTCCTGGCATGATTGCGTTCTGGTATTTGCCCTATGCCATCGCCACGGGAAACACGTTCATCCTCAAGCCGTCCGAACGTGTCCCGCTGACGATGCGTTACGTTTACCAGTTGCTCGAAAAAACTGGATTGCCCAAGGGCGTGGTGAGCCTGGTGAACGGCGGTAAGGCGGTGGTTGACGCGCTCATCGACCATCCCAAAGTTCGCGCCATCAGTTTCGTCGGCTCGACTCCGGTCGCGCGTTACATCTACGCGCGCTCTGGCGAAAAAGGGAAGCGCTGCCAGTGCCAGGGCGGGGCGAAAAATCATGTCATCGTTCTTCCCGACGCTGACATGCCCATGGCCACGCAGATCATCAGCGACAGCGCCTTCGGCTGCGCCGGCCAGCGTTGCCTCGCCGTTTCGGTCGCAGTGACCATTGGCGAAGCGCAGAAGACTTTCCGTGATTCCATTGCCGATGCGGCTTCAAAACTCAAAGTGGGCAATGGACTTGAAGACGGAGTGCAAATGGGCCCGGTCATTACACCGCAGAGTAAAGAGCGAGTCGAGTCGCTCATCGGCCTCGGTGAAAAACAGGGTGCGAAAGTTCTCCTCGACGGGCGCAACTCGAAAATCCCTCGCTACGAATCTGGAAACTTCGTGATGCCCACGATCCTTGATGACGTCCCCTCGACCAGTGACCTGGCCGACACGGAAATCTTTGGGCCTGTCCTCAGCCTCGTCCACGCCAGCGGCATGGATGATGCGCTTGCTTTCCTCGAACGCAGCGCCTACGGTAACCAGGCGTCTCTGTTCACCTCGAGTGGGTCGGCGGCGCGCCGCTTCCGCTACGAAGCTCCAGCGGGCAACATCGGCATCAACATCGGGGTCGCCGCACCCATGGCTTACTTCCCCTTCAGCGGATGGAAGAACAGTTTCTTCGGCGACCTCCACGGCCAGGGCCGCGATGCCATCGAGTTCTACACCGACAAGAAAGTCGTCGTCGAACGCTGGGCCAAAGAGCACAGCCGCAAGTTCTAAGAAATTGAGTGATTGGGTAATTTGGAAATTGAGAAATTGATAATCGAGCAGCCGCTATTAGGCGGGCGTTTCTGAAATTACCCAATTGCTGAATATTGCGCCGCTCTCTATTTGAGAAGAAGGACTCGAATGACCACAACTCTTACCACTCCGTCCATGTCCGGCCAGGAAATTGTCGACCTCACCAAGAAGCACACGCTCTTCGAATGGTCGGCGCAATCGAAGGTTGACCCCATTCCCGTGGCTCGCGCCAAAGGCATCCACTTCTGGACGCCCGAGGGCAAGCGCTTTATCGATTTCAACAGCCAGTTGATGTCCGTCAACATTGGCCACGGCGACGAGCGCGTCATCCGGGCAATCCATGAACAGGCGCAGATGCTTTGTTACGCCAATCCGTTTATGGCGACCGAACCTCGTGCCCGCCTTGGCGCCAAGCTCGCCGAGATCACCCCCGGCGACATCGATACGTTCTTCTTCACCAATGGTGGCGCCGAAGCCAACGAGAACGCCATCAAGATCGCCCGCTTCTTCACCGGACGGCACAAGATCATCGCGCGTTACCGCTCATATCACGGCGCGACTGCGGGTGCGATCACTCTCACCGGAGACCCGCGCCGCTGGGCCGCTGAACCCGGGATTCCGGGCGTGGTGCGTGTGCTCGATCCATATCACGGCATCGAGCGCGGCTGGGAATCCGCCGAACCTTCACTGCAGATGATTGAAGAAGTGATCCAGCTGGAGGGCTCGCACACCATCGCCGCTTTTATTCTCGAGACCGTGGTCGGCACCAACGGGATTCTCATCCCGCCCGACGGCTACATGCAGGGCGTTCGCCAGCTGTGCGACAAATATGGCATCCTGATGATCGCCGACGAAGTCATGGCCGGCTTCGGCCGCACCGGCGAGTGGTTTGCCATCGACCACTGGAAAGTCGTGCCCGACCTTATTTCGATGGCCAAGGGATTAACTTCAAGCTATCTGCCGCTTGGCGCGGTAGGCATGCGCCATCACATCGCCCAGCATTTTCAAGACAAGGTGTTCTACGGTGGCCTCACCTACAACAGCCACCCCATGGGATGCGCCGCCGCGCTGGCCACCATCCGTGTCTACGAAGAAGACAGCCTCATCGACAACGCCAGGAAGATGGGCGTCATCATGAAAGATCTCGGCGCCGAACTGCAGACTAAACACCCCTCGGTGGGCGCGGTGCGTTCTATCGGACTTTTCGGCATCTTCGAACTCATCCGCAGCCGCAAAACGCGGCAGCCCATGGCTCCCTTCAATGGTGCTTCTGAAGAAATGGCTGCGCTGGGACGCTTCTTCCGCGAGCAAGGTCTCTACACGCTGGTGCGCTGGAATACTTTCTATACCAACCCACCGCTCTGCATCAACGAGCAGCAGCTGCGCGAAGCCTTTGCCATCATCGACAAGGGGCTGGAGATCACGGATAGAGCGGTGAAGGACTAACGTCGGTAACGAGCGCTCGCAGTAGGGGCGCGCTAGGAGCGCTGGGCGCTCCTAGCCGCGAGATTGCTATTGAACGACGGTGCCGCCAAATCAGGCTGCGGAGGATGAGCGTTCAAGAGCTGCGGCTTCAGCCTGATCAAAGCCGACGATCGAGACGTCACCCGGAACGCGCAGTCCGGCCTCGCGCATGGCATCAAGGGCGCGCAGAAAGTGTTCTGCGTCCACGAACATCAGGGCCCCCGAGGCCTTGCCAATATCGTGTTGGCCGGCGCTCGAGGCGGGGCTCTGGGTGCGCAACGCTCGCGCCAGCGGATTGGGTTGATAGTTCAGTTCCCGCGCCGCGGCGAAGACGCGATCCTTGGTTCGCTGCGGGATCGATGTCGCTCCTGGCGCATGGTTCAGCACTAGCGAAACCGTGCCTGGAGCAAGGCCAACGCTTTGCGCCACCGTCTTCAGGGTTACGGTCCCTTGCTTCTTCATAGAATTCTTCCTTCCAATCATTTTGCCCCCTTCATCCCGGCGATCTGCACGTAGGCGATCACGCGGCTCGGCGAGAGATGACACACTTCGGCGCAACTGTGGCATCGTCGCGGGTTCGGAACAGTCAGGAATAGCCACTCGGAAGGACTGGGCGAGACTCATGTATCACGCGGGCATCAGGGGCCGCGTAATCAACTATTCCAGTGGAAAACTGAGTGACCAATCTGACAAAGGTCCGGCACAAAGTCCAATAGAAAAAACCTATCGACATCATCACATTACGGCAGTGACCGTGATCACAATTTGCCGGATTTATTGTTGCTGCTGTTGCTCGTGCTCTGCGCGGGGGCTGCGCGGCGCAAACATGGGCCGGGATTGGATCACAAGGCTGGGGGCGGGCTGGGGCAGCGGACCATCCGACGGGCTCACGGTCACGGCTACGCTGAGCTCACTCTGCGCTTCTCCTTTGTAGACACCGCGAGTGGGAGGGACGTCGGCGTAGTCACGTCCGATCGCAACTCGGATGTGCCGGTCGGCGCCGATCAAGTTGTTGGTGGGATCGAACGCAACCCAGCCTAGCCGCGGCACCAGCGCCTCCACCCAGGCGTGGGATGCGCCTTCCACGGAGCGGTCCTGCTTCTCCTCCAAGGGGTCGCGGTGAAACATGTAACCGCTGACGTAGCGGCAGGGCACGCGCAGCGGCCGCACCAGCGCGATCATGATGTGAGCAAAATCCTGGCACACCCCGCGGCGAGTTTGCAGCGCTTCTTCGATCGGAGAGTCAACCTTGGTACTGTTGGGCACGTAGGCGAACATCCGATAAATGGATTCGTTTAATTCGGTCAGCAACTCCAGCGGGTTTCCGCGCCGCTCACATTTCAGTTCTCTCGAGAGTTTCTCCACCGCGTCGCTGGACCGGGCAAACTGGCTGGGCAACAACATCTCCCAATAGTCATCGGCTGCAACCTGTGCGTCCAGATCGATCCAGTCGCCCGCATCCGATGCGCGCGGCACCGGCGCGTCCTGCACTTCCACCGAAGACTGCGCGGTGACTTTGACTTCGTTGTGGCTTCCCGCAATATCGAAGTGGTGCACGGTGTTGCCGGTGAAATCGCGGTACTGCATGATGTTTGCCGATGGGTTCACATCGAGATGGAAGCTGAGGCAGCGTTGCGTCCCGTCGCTGCGTGGCTGCATCCGTACTTCCATCACACTCTCGCGGACCGCGGGCTCGTAATGGAACGTCGTAGTATGGCGGACGGTGTAGATCAACAGATTGCTCGCTTCTCGATCGTGCCTGGCGGTCGCGTCATTGAGAAATCTCTTGATTGTAAACTTCGATCTCGCGTTGATTTCAAATTGCTCAATTTGCAAAACTCCCCAATTTCCTACGCCACCAGCGCCGATTCCACCGAGTAGTCAAAATAAACCTGGTGGATCGCAGTATGTGCTTGTGCGCACTGCCAACGGATGCTGTCTACATACGCGTTCGGCCCCGAGGCCATGATTTCATCGATCTGGCTGAAGCTGAGCGTGGCGCGCAACCGTCCGGCCAGGCGCAGAGGCTGTTCGGCTTTCCGCTCTGTCAACTCGCCGATCGCACGCAGCGCAGCATGTACCATATCGACGGAAAAGCGCACCGAGTGCGGAAAACCCGGATTCAGCAGCAGAAACTCCGCCACCCGCAGCGGGCGCAATTCCGCGGTATAGGTCTTGCAGTAGGCTTCAAACGCGGCACAGGATTTCAGCAGTCCCACCCACTCCAGATATTCCTCGTTTTCCACGGACTGATCGGGCGATTGCGGCAGCCGCTTGAAATGCGCTCCTATCAGTCGCGCCAGCGCATCGGTGCGCTCCACAAAACGCCCGAGCTGGATGTAATGCCAGCCCTCGCCATGCGACATAGTGGAATCGGTTACACCCTGGAACAGATGCGCGCCCTCCTGCACGGCGCGGAAAAAAATATAGGAATGAAGGAGCCACGCCTCGCTCGAAGTCGTGCTGTTCACCTGCAGATACAAGCGATTTAATTGCTCCCACATTTCTGTGCTGCATTGCTCGCGAACCTGCCGCAGATTCTCCCGCGCCGCGCTGACGCAAGAAATGATCGATGATGGATTGCTGCGATCGAGGGTCAGAATCTGCGTGAGCGTCTCGGCGTCGATCTTGCCGTCTTCGGGAGGAGCAACCTGCGAGGCTTCCAGCAGGCGCAGCCAACGTCCCGCGCCCGCCTCCGGAGACTGATCGAGGCGCAGCTGGAAATCCACGTCGATCAGGCGCGCCGTGTGCTCGGCGCGCTCCAGGTAGCGGCTCATCCAGTACAGGCTCTCTGCCACCCGGGAAAGCATGGTCGTTTCTCTCTGTCCGCTCATGCGCGCAGCACCCACGTATCTTTGCTGCCGCCGCCTTGCGAAGAGTTGACCACCAGCGAGCCTCGCCGTAATGCCACGCGCGTGAGCCCACCGGGCACCAGGGTCACGTTCTCGCCATAAAGAATGTAGGGCCGAAGATCCACATGCCGCGCCTGCGCTTCCCCGTCGAGGAAACAAGGCGCCCGCGAAAGGCTGAGCGTCGGCTGTGCGATGTAGTTCCGCGGTTCGGCCTGGATTCGCTGGCGAAATTGTTCCCGCTGCTCCGCCGTGCTGTGCGGCCCGATCAGCATGCCGTACCCGCCCGACTCACCCACCGCCTTCACCACCAGTTCGTCGAGATGTTCCAGCACATAATTCCGCTGCGTCCGATCGGTCAGAAGATAAGTCTGGACATTGGCCAGTATGGGATCCTCGCCAAGATAGTAACGAATGATGGCAGGCACGTAAGCGTAAACCGCCTTATCATCGGCGATCCCGGTCCCAATCGCATTGGCCAGCATCACATTGCCAGCGCGGTATGCGTTGAAAAGCCCGGGCACTCCCAAGGTCGAGTCCCGTCGAAAGCACAGCGGGTCGATAAAATCATCATCCACGCGCCGGTAAATCACATCCACCCGCCGCAGTCCCGCCGTAGTACGCATGTAGACGACATTCTCGTGCACCAGCAGATCGCGACCCTCCACCAGTTCAATTCCCATCTGCTGCGCCAGAAACGTGTGTTCGAAATATGCCGAATTGAAAACACCCGGCGTCAGCAGGACGACTTTCGGCTCATGACGTCCCGAAGCATTCGGCGGACTCAGCGCCCGCAGCGTGGCTAGCAGCGCCTGCGCATAATGATCCACCGGACTCACGCCGTAGTCGCGGAACAGGGTGGGGAAGACTTTCTTCAGAACTTTCCGGTTCGCCAGCATGTAGGAAACGCCACTGGGCACGCGGAGATTGTCTTCCAGCACAGCGAAGCTGCCGTCGGGAAGCCGCACTAAATCTGTCCCGCAGATGCTGACATAAATTCCGCGCGGCACGGTCAGGCCGCGCATCTCGCGGCGGAAGTGGCGGCAACTATAGACCAACTCCCGAGGCACGATGCCATCCGCCAGAATCCGACCCTGGTGATAGACGTCCTCAAGGAATAAGTTGAGCGCCGCGATCCGCTGCGTCAGTCCATTCTCAATCTTGCGCCACTCGTGGTTAGGAATGATGCGCGGCAGAAGATCGTTGGGGAACACTCGCTCCGTGCCTTCATCGTTGCCATAAACGGTGAACGTGATTCCCTGATGCAGAAACGACAGGTCGGCCGCTTGCTGGATCTTGCGTAATTCCTCGGGAGGCAGTTCCAGAAGCGTCTGAAACAATGCCTGATAGTGAGGACGCGGTACGTCCGGGGCTTCGAACATTTCGTCGTAGGCGCCGTCAAACTGATAGTTCCGGAAGGGAGGCCGGAACAGCGTGTGGGCAGACTCCGGCAGCGCCATTCTTCGTAAGACACTTCGGGCTCGCGTGCGGCTATGCGGCACGCAAGGAATCTAAGGGCCGGTCCAGCCCAAGTCCAATCTAATTTGTTTATGGCTTCTATTCAGTTTTTCGGTGTCTAAATTGGAGCCAGAGGGACGGATAGGTCAAGCGCGCCAGATGCGCTGCTGAACATCGAGTGAGGAAACCATCACGGGTTCGTGGTGCACTTGCGCAGCGTGCTGATTCAGCGCAGTTGCGGCCTGGGTGCGGAGGTTGCCGTTGCGCGCGTCAAATTCCGCCGTGGTGACGCTGTGCTTGCAGCGGACGCAGGTAAACTGCATGCCGCCAGAAATCCGTTTGATGGTGTAGTGTCTCACTGCCTCGATTGTAGTCCCCGGCACGGAAATCGCTACAGAAACGCACAGAGAAAGTCGCACTAGAGTTGGGCGGCGAAGGTAATGCGGCGATAGTAAAGTGCGGCGGCGGTTCGTCGATACAGCCTGACGGGAACCAGTGAATCGCCCGTGCCCTCGCGAACTGAAAGCGGATTCCTCGCTCCGCTCGGAATGACAAATCCTTCTACCGATGTCCTCAAAACTGTTACTTCACCAGACGGTTGTACTTTTTCAGCACTTCGCGGAGGCGGTCGTGCGGGAGCGCGATCACCTCGTGATCGTTGATTCCTTTCATAGTTTCAGCGGCCACCATGGCGTTGACCACGGCCTCTTCAGTGGCCTGCACCGTGGCGAGAAAGACCGGATCGAGCGCGTCGTTGGGAAGCATGGTGAGATCATGGAGGCCTTTTGTGCCGACGGCGCCGGGATTGGCGGTCGAGAAAGCGATGAAGATGTCACCCGATCCGTCACCGGAATAGCTGCCATCGCGGCCGAGGCCGAGAGACACTCGTCGGGCAATGCGCTTGAGTTGGGTGGGAATGAGCGGCGCGTCCGTAGCCACGACCACAATGATGGAGCCCGTATCGTCGCCGTAGGCGGGATGCTCGGGAATCTCCTTGCCGACGGGAACGCCCGCGATGCGCAACTGATCGCGGCGGCCGTAATTGCACTGCACCAGCACGCCCACGGTATAGCCCCCAGCTTTAGCATCGAGCACCCGCGAAGACGTTCCAATACCGCCCTTGAATTCGTTGCATACCATGCCCGTGCCGCCGCCAACGTTGCCTTCTTCGACTGCGCCGGAGTGCGCGACGTCGAGCGCATGGAATGCGTCTTCCGGTTTCACATGAAAGCCGTTGATGTCATTGAGCCAACCGTCCCAGGTTTCGGCGACCACCGGCAGCGACCACCAATAGCCTTCCATGTCCGGAGTGTTGTGCTTCACTTTCCATGCGATCACAGCGTCGCGCACCACGCCGACGCTGTGCGTGTTCGTGATCATGACCGGGCCGTTGAGGAAGCCCGAATCCTCGACCCAGGTCGTGCCAGTCATCTCGCCGTTCCCGTTGAGCGTAAACCAGGCGGCGAACACGGCGTCGTTGCTGGTCTTTCCCCGGGGATGGATCGCCGTGACGCCAGTGCGCACGGGGCCTTTGCCGACGATGAGTTTGCCTTCGCCGGAGATCAGGGTCGTGTGTCCGACTTCGACGCCTTTAACGTCAGTGATGGCATTGTTGGGTCCAGGCGCGCCGTCGAAGGGCACGCCCAGATCACGGGCGCGTGGTTTGGTTTGGGCGGAGACGGTGAGGGTAAGCGAGAGGATGATTGCAGACAAGACGACGTCGGAAATTCGGTGCTGCGACATAGGGCCTCCTTAGAACGAGGAAGTATACAAGGCTGGCAAGGGTTGAGGACTATGACGGTTGCTGCCGGCCGGATCGCGGAACTGCAATCGACTTCGGACCGTAGCGCCGGAGTCCCGCCGGCCTTTCCGCCGAGTGCGCTACAATCGAACCAAGATGTCTTTCAGACAGCAATCTTTCTTGGAGTGTGAGGCCATGGAGAGCTGGAAAAAAGCGGCGGTGGCGGGTTCGATTGGAGCGGCTACGATTCTGTTCATGAAGAAGAAGTATCCAGCTGGCGTGCTGGCCACAGGCGTTGGACTGGCGCTGCTGGCGTCAGAATACCCCGAGAAGTTCGAGAACGTGCGCCGATCGTTGCCGGATTATTTTGACCGTGGCATGCAAGTGATGGAGATGGCCGCCCGCGCCGGCAGGCGGATTACCGAGGCCGCTGGCCAGTCGGCGGCGAATGCGTGGGAGGAAATCGGCGGGTGAGGAAAGCGGGCTTCGGCTCTGAGGCTTCAGCTTCTGCCATCTCGTCGATCCCCAGCTCCTAGACTTGCCTTGAAATTGCGGTCCTCTTCAGCGCGACAGTCTGCCGCGAATAAAATGACCGTAAGCCTGGCTGCGCCCGGCGGACAGCCGAGGCGGCTGCCCCCACAGTTTCCTGTTGATTCCGGTGTTGCCGAAGCCCGAAAGTCGAAGCCCGAAGCCAGTCTTATTCACTCCACCGCCGAGGTCCACGCCAGCCCATCCACTCCGGGGCTCAAAGGGATCGGGTCCTCCATCTGCCATGAGTGCAGATTGAGCACCGCGATTTTTCCCGCCTGGATGCAACTCACATAAGCCATATCGCCGCCGGGCCGGACCAGCAGTTCGAGCGGAATCCCCGGCAACTCGAACGAGTGGACAAGCTTCAGCGTCTCCAAGTCGACCACATGTAAACGATGCTGATTGGAACCGTTGGTCGCAACCAGCAACCATCGGCCATCGGCAGTGGGCGTCGAAGCGTAGGCCATTTCCGGCAGCGCAATCCAGTCAGAAATTTTATTGGTTGCCGTATCAATTACCGCAACGCGGGGCGTTTCGCGGTCGTGCGTAAAAACACGGCGGCCGTCGGGAGAGATCGAGATTCGCTGGACCATCTTCGCGACTGGAATCACCGTAATCAGCTTTCGCGCTTTCAGGTCGAGGACGCTCACGCTCCCCGCGCTCACATTGGCCGTGTAAGCGCGCTGCCCGTCTGGCGTGAGGACGAGCATGTGAGTCTGCGGCTGATCGGTGGGAATCTTGGCCAGAACTTTCCGCGCGCTGGGATCGATCACCGCTACGGCGTTGTCCAGTTCCGCGGTCACATAGAGCAATCCGTCAGGTCCCAACTGGGCGCGATGAGGCCGCACCGGCTTGCCCATGTCCATGCTCCCGACCAGCTTTCGCGTTTGCAAATCGACAATGTCAATCGTATTGCCGTCCGTGCCGGGCTCTCCGATGGCGACGTTGCTGTAAATGGGCACATAAGCCAGGCGGCCATCCTTGGAAAGCGTTACCTCATGTCCATTGACGCCAACCACCACGCGTGCGATTTCGCGCTTGGCCACGGGATCGACCAGCAGCAAGGCGTGGTCATACTGATTTTCCACTACCAGCAGGCCCGTGGGCAGAGCTGCGCTGGCTTTCGGGAATGGAGCAGAGTCCACGCCCAGCACGATCACCAGGAAAATTCCGATCACAAGAAAAGGAAGCCGAGTCAGCATAGCCGCACCTCCGGTGCGCAGCCATTATGACGGCATCGAGCGATGCGAGCAAGGCAGACGCGCCGAAGACTAAATCCCGAGATCGGAGAGTTCGGGAAATGAGCTTCGACTCGCGCAAACGATCTGGTAAAGTTTGCCCATGCTCAGCCCCGAGGCAAAGCAACGAATCCAGATTGCACTGACCCTGGCCATCGTCGTTGCCGCGGTCCGTGCCGGATACATTCTTTATCAGCGGCACGAGGAAAATCTGGCCCTCGAGAAAAAAATGCAGGCGAAGAACGCCGGCTACTCCAATCCCGACTACTACGTTGCCCCCAAGAAGCTTTATCCCTTCGATCTGAATTCGGCGAAACAGCTCACCCAACAGCCGGTGTGGGCCAAGGAAGGCTACAAGTACACCTATTATCCCTACGATGGAGCGCGCAAGCGGGTCGACTTTGCGCGTGAGGCCGGGTTGTTGCTGCCCATCGAGCGACTGGAGATCAAAGACGTAGTCTCGGACACTCCGTCCGAAAAGGGAAGCCGGCGGCAGATGATGGCCGTGTTCCAGAAAGACGGCAAGAGTTACGCGGTGCCCATCGGGTTCGAAGCCGACGAAGAGTACAAAATCTATTCCGACGAAATGTTCTACATCGAAGATCCTCACCAGTTGTACAAGCACTGGTCCGTGGACGTGTGGCAGGCGGTCGACCAGCATCAGGTCAAGCTTGGGATGAATGAACTGCAGGCGGATTTCGCCGTGGGCATGGGGATTCCGGACTCAGGTTCGTCGTCGTACGAAAAAACGGTGCGCTATCCGAACGGCGGAAAGCCGCTGGTGGTGACTTACCGCGACGGCAAAGCGGCGGAAATCACGCCAGGAACCCCGCCCTCATAAAAATTTTCGTCATTCGAGTTTTGGCCCACGACACTTCGGCTATGACGGCTCTTTCGGTTCAACTACAGCTGGATCGCGCTCCCAGCCCTCATTTTCCAGTTTGATGTGTTCGATGGCGATCGCGTTGGCGTTGGCGTCCAGATCAGGCAACGCCTGATATTCGGACACCCAGCAACGGTAGACCTTGTAAGAAATCACCAGTTGATCGGCTTCATTGTAGAAGTCGATCACGATGTCCTTGCGGAAATCGGCGAGAGCCACTTCCGGATCTCCTTCCAGCGCCCACACCTTATTCGCCCAGTTCGCGAACGCGAGGTCTTGCGTAAGGCCCCGTTCCAGCGTGATGGCGTCGAATTTGGTCCGCCCGGGAGATTTGTGGCTGGTGCTAGGATCGCCGCCCTCCCTGTTCTCCACGACTTCAGTGATTCGTCTCAGCCCGCTCACTCGGTTCACTCCGGGTATGTAGGCCCCGTCCCACTTCACTCTGAATTTGAAGTTCTTGTAAGGGTCGAGGCGAGTTGGATTTACAGGAAATTCCGCCATACAACCTCCTGCTCATTTCACCCCAGCCAGGGCCTTTGACACTTCCCCAATATCCGGCACCACGGGAATGTCGTAATTCTTGTGCCAGGCAAGTTTCCCGTCGCGGTCGATGATAGAAACGGCGCGGCCGGTGATGCCTTTTTCTTCCAAATAGACGCCGTACTTCGCCGCAACTGCGCCCTTGGGATGGAAATCGGCGAGCAACGGGTACCCGATGTGCATTCTCTCCGCAAAGGCCTGGTGCGACCAGACACTATCGACGCTGAGCCCCAGAACCTGCGCGTCAAGCTGCTCGAACTGTTTCATGTCGTTGACGAAGCAGGCATGCTCCTTGGTGCAAACCGGACTCCAGTCCAGCGGATAGAACACGAGGACTACGCGCTTCTTGCCGCGAAAGTCGCTTAGCTTTACTTCCTTCTGATTCTGGTCCTTCAGCGAAAATTCAGGCGCGGGTGCTCCCACGGATGCTGACATGATTCCTCCATGAATGTGCCACGCGCCATTCTACTTCACCACGGGCGAATTGGCGTCGGCCAGTTTGCTGTCGTCGGCGTGAATCTTGAAGTCATCCTCAGCATAGAAAGATCGGTGCTGGGCGTCGAGCTGCTTGGGTGTCATGGTCAGGACGAAGCTGTCTTTCTTGCCTTCGAAGTGGGCAACGTAATCGCCGCGGTTGGTATTAACCATCCGCTTGGTGAACGATCCGCTGTGCACCAGTTCCGGGAGCGCAGTGGCGAAGTGGTTGTATTGCTTATTGAACTGTCGTTGGGCCCGCAACACAACCCGCATATAGGCCAGCGCACTGGCCTCCGAATCGGAGCGGGCAGGATCGCCGGCGAACTTCGGCTGGTAGGTAACCGCGGGAGGCGCAGGGGTCTCGGCTGGCGAAGCCTGGCCGGGAGCAGGTTGGGCTGGAGGCGCTTGTGTGGGCGCATCCTGCCCGGGAGGGGCCTGCGCGAACGCGGATGAAAGCGATACCGCTAGCCAGAACACGATAGTTCCGCTCAGAAAATGTGCAGATCGCCTCATCGCCGGTCCCATCGCTGCTTTTCGCTCAAGCCTTTGCTTCAGTCCGATCACGATACTTGTGCCAACTCTCATCGTTTAGTCCCTCTTCGGTATCTCTCGACCAATCGGCCCGCCGCGCGAAGTTAGCTGCCAAATCCCGCGCACAACGGCCCACAACCCTGATTTTCCATGTTACTCCCGTAATTTGTCTTCGGTCATCAAGTCTTTCCATTGGCCGCCAATGTATCTATGCTGGATCTAAGAATTCACACTGTACAGGGAAAACTAATGAAAGCAGCAGTAGCGAGAAAACCAATCATCAAAATCGCCGTGGTGGAGAGCGACCCCCTGCGCTTCGTGGGGTTCCGCGCATTGTTCGACTCCGAACCTGAGTTCGAACTCGTCTCCGCGGCACTGCCCGAGATCAGCACGCTGCAGAATATCGATCTCATCCTGTTGGGCAACCGTTCCGGCCAGAACCTGTTCGACGTGATGGCCAGCCTGAAGGCGACGCGCCCTGACCTCCGCATCATCGTGACCGGGTCAGGAATCGACGAAGAGACGATTCTAAAAGCGATTGCCTCCGGCGCAAAAGGCTATGTGGACGAAGCGGCTTCGCCCGCCGAGTTTGCGCAGGCGATCCGCATTGTGAATCAGGGATCGGTATGGGCGCCGCGCCGTGTGCTCTCCATGTTCATCGAGCGCGTGTCCTCGACACCGGGACGAATTTTCCCCGCCGGCCGCGTGACTTTCACCGACCGCGAAAAAGAAGTGCTGGAGATGCTGGTGGCCGGGCGTTCCAACAAAGAGATCGGCGCGCAACTGGGAATCGAAGAGCGCACCGTAAAAGCGCACGTGGCCAAACTCATGCGCAAAGTCGGCGTGCAGAACCGGATTGCCTTGTCGGTGCACGCGATCACGCATTCGCTGGTGACGACCAAGTAAATCAAGGCACTAGCAACTAGCCACTGGTCTAATCCGGAGCCGGAGCTTTATCGCCGTTTCCCTAGGCGTAACTTCTGGGCAGTGACCTCGGTAATCTTGCTTGATTTTCGAGGCGGACGCATACTCGCCTCACCTACCACAGAACCTGGGAGACGGGGTTGAGAGTGGCGATTAGGGTCACTACTTTCAGCCCCGATTTTTTTGTCTTCTTCCCGCCTGCTGCTCCGCGCTCTCCGCAATCCTGCCTTGAATCTTAATCCCATCGCATTCGAAACAATCTAGCTTCATTTACAATCCAGACAGGCGTGCTCCCGGAAAATCTGTTCCATCTTGAGGAATATCGCGAGGAACCATGAAAAAGTTCTTATTGCTGACCCTAATCCTGTCGTTCTGCGCCGCTTCCTTTGCCGCCGATGAGCCCCAGGAATCGAAGGCTTCGGATCGCGTCCAGGCGGCCGCCGACGTTCTGAATGAAATTCAAGGCGCCCCCGATTCGGGCATTCCCCAGGAAGTTCTGGGCTCGGCCGAGTGCGTAGCAGTGGTGCCGTCGATGCTGAAGGGCGGCTTCATCGTGGCTGCGAAGTATGGCCGCGGACTGACCAGTTGCCGCACTCCCAAGGGCTGGAGCGCTCCGGCATTTTTCATCATCGCGGGCGGCAGCATCGGTTTTCAGATCGGCGGCCAGGCAGTCGATCTCGTCATGCTCATCATGAACGACAACGGGATGAAGAACCTGCTCTCGAGCAAGTTTGAGCTCGGTGCCGACGCCTCGGTAGCCGCGGGGCCGGTGGGCCGGCATGCGGAAGGCAACACGGATTGGAAGATGCGGGCGCAAGTGCTCACCTACTCGCGCGCTCGCGGCGTATTTGCCGGCATCAGCCTGAACGGGGCCGTGGTCAAACAGGACAAAGACAGTACGCGCGAGTTCTATCAGCGCATGGTCACCTTCAACGCTCTGCTCAAAGGCGAGGTCGATCCGCCTCCCGCAGCGAATCCGTTCCTGTCCACGCTGGCGAAGTGGGCGCAGGAAGCGGCGAAATAGTAGAAGTACGAATTTGCGTTTGGTGAGGAGTTAGCGGCGTTTGGGAGCGCATTTTTCATGATTCCGTCCATATTGCTCCGCCGCTGGCCGGTGCGGTTCTGGGATCAATCGGCAACGATTTTGTGATTGCCGAGTGGCAGGATGCCGGCGGTCCGCCGGGGCCGCCTCGTTGGATTGCTCCCCTTCATCTTCATCGCAACGACGATGAGGCCTGGTACGTGCTCGAAGGCGTTTTGTGCGTGCGAGTGGGGACCGATGTGGTCGAAGCTCGTGCTGGATCCTCGGTGTTCGTTCCTCGCGGCACGGTGCACACGTACTGAAATCCCGGCCCAGGGCGAGTCCGGTATCTGTTGGTGATGACCTCGAATATCTACTCGTTGATCCAGGATATCCATGCCATGACCGATCGCTCACCGGCCGCGCTGCAAGCGGTATTCGAGAGGCACGACTCCGAACGCCTCGATGAGTAGCAAAATTGCCAGCCTGCAGATTTTGAAATCTACCAGGTTTGAACTTGGGCGGCGGCGCAGTTTGGATTCTGACCTGCATGGTTCCCCGTCGGCGTCAACCCCAGCGGAGCCGTTCTTCAGCGGAGGGAGGGATCTTAAGGATCAACTGCGTCAGCACCTGAAATCGATCAAGGTTTGACATCAATTTTTGCCGGTGATACCGTCACGCTTCCCCGATGCGGCAGCGACTTGAGTACGCGGCAGCTTGGCCGTTCATCAAAATCCTCGGAATTCTCCCGCGGCCGCTGGCGCGGGCTTTGGCCATCGGCCTTGCCCAGCTGGTGTATTTTCTCCACTCCCGCCTGCGGAAGGTCGGCATGCGCAATCTCGCTATGGCCTTCCCCGAGAAAAGTGAAGCGGAGCGCGCTGGCATCCTGCGCGGAGAGTTCACTTCCCTCGGACGCCAACTCGCCGAAGTTTGTCAACTTCCTCGTTACACACGAGAGAACGTCGAGAATGTTGTGGTCTACGACGGTTTCGAAAATTACGAGCGAGCCAAGGCGCGTGGCAAAGGTGTACTGTTCCTCACCGCCCACTTTGGCGCGTGGGAGCTTTCCGCCTTCTCCCACTCCCTGCATGGCCACTGGATGCACATCGTGGTCCGGCCCATGGACAACGTCTACCTCGACCGACTGATTCGTTCCTATCGCACCATGCACGGAAACAAGACCGTGGCGAAGGATGAGTTCGTGCGCGGCTTGATTTCGGCTATGAAAGCGGGCGAGGTGGTGGGAATTCTGATGGATACAAATGTGACTCCGCCGCAGGGAGTTTTCGTCGATTTCTTCGGCATCCCAGCCTGCACTGCCAGCGGACTGGCACGCATCGCACTGCGCATGGATTCCGCGGTGATTCCGGGATTCACCATTTGGGACAAAGCTCTGGGAAAATACCGCCTCCGCTTCGATCCCGTAGTAGACCTGATCCGCACCGGCAACCTCGAAGCCGACATCCAAGCCAACACCCAAAAGTTCACAAAAATAATCGAAGCCTACGTCCGCCAGTATCCCGAGCAATGGCTCTGGGTGCATCGGAGATGGAAGGCGCGTCCGCCGGGAGAACCGCCGCTCTACTGAAAACATCGAAATACTCAGCTGCCCGATTTTCCACAGTCCACTGTCAGCATTTTCACGAACAATTTAAGTCTCCGTAACACTGCGGTCACATGACCTTTCATATGATCGATGGCCGAGGTCACTCATGAAAAAAAACATCGCTTTGCTTTCCCTCGCAATCGTCTGCTCACTGGGCACAGCCATCGCCCAGAACAATCGCATTCAACGCGTTCTGCTGGTCAGCGTCGACGGTATGCACGCTGTTGACTTCGCGAACTGCGCCAACGGCATCAGCGGCGTCAATAATGGCGCGCCTTTCTGCCCGGCGATCGCCGCTCTCGGCCAGACCGGGATCAACTACGTCGCCGCCAGCACTTCAAAGCCATCGGATTCCTTCCCCGGCCTGACTGCGATCGTCACCGGCGGGAGCCCGGCCCTGACCGGCGTTTACTACGACGTTGCCTATTCCCGGAATTACGACGCCCCGGCGAAAACCACCGGTAATGGCGTTCAGGCCGGCCCCTGCAAGCCCTTCGGCACACCAACCGGCACCACCACCGAGTATGAAGAAGGCATCGACCACGACCAGACCAAAGTGAACGGTGGCGCCCCCGGCGCATCTCTGACCGACGGCGGCATCGACTCCATCGACACAAGGCGGCTGGTCCGCGACCCTGCCAACGGCTGCAATCCCGTAATGCCGTGGGAATTCGTCCGCACCAACAGCATCTTCAGCGTCATCCACTCGGCCGGCGGATACACCGCTTGGTCCGATAAGCACCCGGCCTACGCCTCGGTCGCTTCCGGCCTTGGCATCGCTGCTCTAGACGACTTCTACGCGCCTGAAATCAACTCCGTCGTGATCGGCCTTCCCGGCGTCACCACTCCCACCGGCATTTCCTGCGCCGCGGTCCGCGATCCCGGCTCGGACCTCACCGCCTGGACCAACAGCTTCCAGAACATTCAGTGCTACGACACGTTGAAAGTCGACGCGGTCTTGAACTGGATCGATGGCAAGAGCCACCTCGGCACTAAGACGACCAAGGTCCCCACCATCTTCGGTATGAACTTCCAGGCCCTGAGCGTTGGCCAGAAGCTCATCGAGGCGAGCAACAGCACAACCGGCGGATATCTGGACGCCACGGGAACGCCCAGCGCGGCGCTGCTCGACGAATTCAAGTTCGTCGATGCCTCGATTGGCGCTTGGGTCAGCGAACTGAAGGCGCAGAATCTTCTTGATTCGACCCTGATCATCATCACTGCCAAGCACGGCCAATCGCCCATCGATCCGGCCCGCTACGTCGGTCAAACCATCAACGGCACTTCTCCGGCCACCGTGCTCGCCCAGGCGGGCTTTATTCCGGCCTCGGAATCTCCCCTCGGCAACGGCATTGGACCGACGGAAGATGACGTTTCGGTGCTCTGGCTGAACAGCCCCTCTGACACGCCGGCCGCCGTCCAACTCCTCGAAGAGAATGCCGGACCCCTTGGCGTTGCTCTCGGGCAGTTCTACTACGGCTCTTCGCTCGCCATTAACTACAACAACCCAATCGGTGACCCGCGTGCGCCAGACATCATTGTGACCCCGAACGTCGGCGTCACTTACTCCGGCAGCCACGCCAAACAGGCGGAGCACGGCGGGTTCGCGCATGACGATACCAACGTCGTCCTGTTGCTTTCCCATCCGAGCTTCAAGCGAGCCACGGTCCGGGAAGCGGTGGGCACGGCCCAGGTGGCACCGACCGTCCTGAAGGCCTTGCGCATCAATCCTTCCGCCCTGAATGCCGTTCATGTCGAGGGAACGAGTGTGCTGCCAGCCGTTCAGTTCTAACAGTCCGCAACGCTGGCCACTTCACAGCGGACGTCCCGTCGGGAGCGTCCGCTGTTTTATTGGTATTAAGCGCTAAGGCGGGGCCATGATTGGCACAGGTCGTCTTCCGGTAGAATCGAATCATTCCTATGAATACTCTTGAACAAATCGCAAACCTTGAAAAGCAGTACTTGCTGCAAACTTACAACCGTTATCCCATCGCCTTCAGCCGCGGCAAGGGCGTGTTTCTGTATGACCTGGAGGGCAAGCGCTACCTGGATTTCGTCTCCGGGCTGGGGGTGAATGCGCTGGGGCATGCGCATCCGAGGATCGTGAAGACGATTCGTGAGCAGGCGGCCAAGCTGGTGCACATTTCGAATCTCTACTATCACGAATATCAGGGGCCACTGGCGGAGAAGCTGTGCAAGCTCTCCGGGCTCAACCGCGCGTTTTTCTCTAACAGCGGGACCGAGGCCATCGAAGGCTCGATCAAGCTGGCGCGGCTGGCGGGACATCGCGCCGGCGGAGCCGCAAAGTGCCGGCTAGTGGCGCTCGATGGGTCCTATCACGGGCGCACGTTTGGAGCGCTGTCGCTGACCGGGCAGGACAAGCATCGCAAGGGATTCGAGCCGCTGCTGGAAGAAGTCACGTTTGTAAAGCAGAACGATCTGGAAAGTCTGCGAGCCGCGATCAATGACGAAACCTGCGCCATTGTGCTGGAGCCGGTGTTCGGCGAAGGCGGAATTTATGAATGCTCGGTGGAGTTCCTGCAGGAATGCCGCGCGTTGGCCGACCGTCACCGCGCCGCGCTGATCTTTGACGAGATCCAATGCGGCCTTGGCCGCACGGGCACAATTTTCGCCTTCCAGAGTTTCGGCGTGACGCCGGATATTGTCGCCATCGCCAAGCCGATCGCGGCCGGGCTGCCCCTGGGAGCGTTCCTGGCCAAGGAAGAGTTTGCCTCGGCGATTTCTCCCGGGCAGCATGGCACAACTTTCGGCGGAGGTCCATTGGCCTGCCGCGTCGCGCTGGAATTTCTGGCGATCGTGGAGGAAGAGAAGCTGCTGGAGAACGTAAACAAAGTGGGCGCCTATCTGCGGCAGGAATTGAAAGCCTTGGCGGACAAGAGTGCGGCGGCCAGTGCGGTTCGCGGGCGAGGCTTCATTCAGGGGATTCAGCTGGAGATTCCTGCGCGTCCCATCGTGGATGCCGGGCTTGCTGAAGGCGTGCTCTTCAATAGCACGCAGGATACGGTGGTGCGCTTCCTGCCGCCGTTCCTGCTGGAAGAAAAGCATGTGGACAAGGGAATTCGCGTGCTGAAGAAATTGCTGGGGAGGAAGAGGAAGAAGGCGGCGTAGGGCGCGGCCTGGCGCCCGAGCTTGGACATCGAGAACAAGACAATATGGAAGAACGTTTTCAGTGTTGTTTTTGCGGCCAGCGTATTGAAGCGACCCCCCCGGATGTTGCGTCGATTCTCTACACCACATGTTACGGTAGCCATCGGGATCTGCAGTTTGATCAGACGTGGTGGTGCCACACAGAATGTCTGAAAAGCAGGCTGCATCCGTCCGTCAAGATGTATGCTGTCGACTTGCTTCGTGATGCGTTAGCCAAGTCAAAATCCCCATCCTAGCCGCAAGAACGCGGCTAAGGATGGGGCACCCGCGCGCGCGACGTCGGAGAGTGCCGGAAGCCGAAAAAGCGGGGAGCCGAAGCTCCCCAGAGTGAAGCGACAGAGGCGATGTTTCAATTAGATAGAATCAGGAAGCGGTGAAAGAGTTGTCCTCGGGGCGGGGAGATTTTGCGGTGGCGGAAGGCGTCCAGGAAATTTCTGCTCGGGTGGCTGCGGTTCCCGGCAAGGGCATAGACGAGTGCCGGATAGAGATGGAAGGCTGCCGCATGCGCTATCTGCGTGCGGGGTCCGGGCCGCCGCTGATTCTGCTGCATGGGCTGTTGGGATATTCCTTCTCCTGGCGTTTCGCCATGCCCGCGCTGGCGCCTTATGCCACCGTCTACGCGCCGGACTTGTTAGGAGCGGGCTTTTCCGACCGCGCATTCAGCCTCGACCACAGCGTCCGCGCGACTGCGAAGCGTGTAGTCCTGTTCGCGGAACGCCTGGAGCTTTCTTCTTTCGACCTCCTCGGCACCTCGCACGGCGGCGCCGTCGCCATGATGGTGGCCGAAGAATGCCTGGCCCCAGATTCTGACGTGAAGTTGAACCGCCTCGTCCTGGTTGCGCCGGTGAATCCTTTTTCCTCCCACGGAAAGTGGCTGGCGCCGTTCTTCGGAACTCCGCTGGGCGCGTCTCTGTTCCGCCTCACCATTCCCCGCATGCCGTTTCTATTCCCTTACTGGCACCGGCGCATGTACGGCAATGAGCGTAACATCCCCCCGGGAACGTTCGAAGGCTACATGGCTCCGCTCGCCATCCCCGGACTGTTTGAACACGCGCTGAACATTGTCCGCACCTGGAAGCGCGACCTGGTGGAGTTGGAAACCGTTCTGCCAAAGCTGGCGGGCGTGCCCACGCTCATCATATGGGGCCAGGATGATCCCGCGGTGTATGTTTCCTCGGTGCGTCCGTTGGCGAAATTTTTCCCGAACTCAGAGACGCTCATTTTCCCGGGGGTTGGACACCTGCCCTACGAGGAATGCCCCGAGGAATTCAACCGGGCCTTGATCGAATTTCTGACCTGCAAGCGAGTTCCGGCGTAAGCTGATTCGGCCTAATCTGGTTCCGCTTGGCTCGCCCCTTATGGCCCAGCACATCTTCGAACTCCTGCGCGGCGCGCTCGTTCACTACGGATACTGGGCCATCGCAGTGGCATTGCTGCTTGAGAACACTGGAGTACCGGTCCCCGGCGAAACGGTGCTCTTGCTGGCGAGTTTTCTGGCCTACTCCGAGCACGACCTGCGACTTCCATGGATCATCGTTGTGGGCACCATCGCGGCCGCGCTGGGCGACAACCTCGGGTACGAGATCGGGCACCGCGGTGGACGCCCCATGCTCGAGCGCTACCGGGCATTCTGGCGCATCAGCCCGGCCACGCTGGCAAAGGGCGACCACCTTTTCGAACGCTACGGCGCCGTCGCCGTCTTCTTCGCGCGCTTTGTGTTTGGCTTGCGCATCGTGGCCGGCCCCCTGGCGGGCGTCTTGCGCATGCCCTGGAAAAAATTCGTACTGTTTAATTTTCTGGGGGCTTTTCTGTGGGTCACTGCGATTGCCTGTGTCGGCTACTCGTTCGGGAGGCACTGGGAACGGCTGGTGCAGGACTTGAAACGTTTCGACATCACGGTGGCGGTCATGGTACTTCTGACGGCCCTTTACTTGTGGCGCCGCAGCCGCAAGGAAGCCTAGCCCGCATCTGCAAAGTCAACTTACGCACAGCTCAGTTGCTGGCCGCCGGGACTATACTGTCCGGAAGTCGCGGTCGGCTTCCCCCGAGCAGGGTTCGTTGCCATTCCAAGACTAGAAGAAGACTAGAACGGCTGCGTCCGAGCCGGAAATTCGGACGAGGAGGAACGTATGAGAAAAGTCGCGATTCTGACTCTGCTAATCATGGTGGCCCTGGTTCTCGCCCTTACCGTGCCCGTGGGAGCGGCTGGTCCAAAGGCCCCCGCAGCCCCCGTAGCCGCGGCTCCAGTCACTCCGGTAGCCACACCGGTGCCCCCGCCCCATCCGCACATCGATGAAGCTCTGGAAGCAATGCGCGCCGCGAAACACCACCTGGAAACGGCAGACCGTGATTTCCATGGCCATCGCGTGAAGTCTATCGAACACCTGAACGCTGCGATCCACGAAGCTGAGATTTGCCTGCAGGAGTAGAACTCTTATCGGAGAAGATTACTGGAAAATAGAGGGCAGCGTCACCCAAACGCTGCCTCGCTTTTTAGCCACGGATTTTTCACGGATAAACCTTTTTGAGGAAATTGCCTGAGAATCCATAGCGTGTGCGGCGTCGCACTCCAGATTCTTCTGAGCCTGTGGGTTTATCCGTGAAGATCCGTCGCAAAAGCTCTATCTTCCACCGAAGGAGAATCCGAGCGAGGCTCCGGCGCGGACCACATTGCCGGAATTGAACTGGGTGTTGTTCTGAATGTGGTAGTAGTGAACCTCCGGCCGGATGAAGACGCGGGGCCAGGCATGCCAGAAGTAATAGCGGATGCCGCCGCCCATGTGCTCCATGAAGTGAGTGCTGGTGAGGT
Organism: Candidatus Sulfotelmatobacter sp.; assembly: GCA_035308125.1. Classification (GTDB taxonomy): domain Bacteria; phylum Acidobacteriota; class Terriglobia; order Terriglobales; family Acidobacteriaceae; genus Sulfotelmatobacter. Next base: position 87,698 of record DATGHF010000058.1, on the reverse strand, counting down.
AGTTAGCGCAGCTCACATAGGCGCAACCTGAAATGTTGCTCTGATTGAACTGAATGGTCTGGGCGCCAACTCCCACCATAAAGTCAGCGCCAACCTTTTTCCCCAGATGAGGCTGAAACAAGGCATTGGCATCGATCAGGATGGGACGGTAACCCTCGCCGTAGCCAGGATATGCTCCCTGCTTGTATTTCCAGGTGCCCTCCACGTTGAAACCGTAGCGACGGTAAAGAATCATGTCGAAACTGGCACTGGGATAAGGCCCGCCCCGCTCCGAAACCACAGGTTGATTCTGCGAGGCGGTAAACGGAGAAGCAGACAGGAGCGTGCCGCCACCCACCATCACGTCAGCCGTTTGCGCCGATACAAAGCTGGCAGACATCACCCATGCACACACCACCGCAAGCAGAGCGAACTTTCTCAATAAATCCCCCTGTGAATCTGGTTAGTGAATCTCGGTTCGTGAAGCTTGGTCAGGCTGCAATGCTCCAGATTGGCGACCGGCGAGTCCGCCGCAAACTCACGAACCGCGACCCGGACTTAAGAGAGCCCTTCTGAATCGCAGAATGCGCTCTCTCGGGATGCCACGCCTTCACTACCACCGCGGAGTTAGAGGCCTAGTCTGGACCGATGGTATACCCGATCGAGGCCCCCACGCGAATGATGTTGTTGGAACTGAAGTCGTTGGTGTTATTCAGGATGTTGTAGTAGTGAACCTCCGGGCGCACAAAGATGTGCCCGCGCACGTAATAGCGCAGGCCGGCGCCGAGGTCCACCAGAAAGTGGTGGTTGCTGGTGAAGTTGTTGCAGGTGAACTGGTTGGTGCAATAAGGCAAATAGAAGCGGGTGCTCTGCCAGCCGACGCCACCCATCAGATCAAGTCCAGCCTTCCTGCTTATTTTGGGTTGGTACATCGCGTTGAAGTCCAGGATGATGGGGCGAAAGGGTTGTCCGGTGGCGGGGTCAACCGCCTGGCTTGCCCTCCAGGTTGTCTCGAAGTTGAAGCCGATGCGCCGATGGAAGATGACGTCGGCACTGATGCTGGGATACAAGCCTCCCTTTTCCGGACAGGTGAAGGTGGTTGTGTTGCACGATCCAGACGACATAATCGTACCCAAGCCGAACATGGCGTCAGCTTGTTGTGCCTGGGCCAGGCTGGCGACGAAAAACATTCCACAAATCACCGCGAGCAGCGTTAACTTTCTCAAGAGAAACCTCCAATCAAGTCGTTGTAGGCGTTTGGATGCGCCTGCTAAGTCGTTAGGATGCAATGGTCAGGAACCTTAACTCCATCATAGTTTGCGGTGCGGGCTGGATTCAATGGGCGGATGATGAGGTGTCAACAGTGTCAGCCCTCCTTCACCCCCGCTTGCCGTCAAAGCCAGCCTTACCTTAACCCTGAGGTGCGAAATTTGTTTCGCGGCTGCGCCGAGGCGGAAAAAGTTTTGTTTTCCGCAACTTCCAGACACTCGCTGGGTTTCGCATGACTGGCGAACCTGCAATCTCACAGATTATTTTCCTCGGATGCTCGAGCCTCCGCCGCGGAGAATGTGGTCCAAGGCAATCGGGCCGGCGCCGAAGAAGATCAAAGCGAACGCTAGAGTGGCTGCGGCAAGGGGGAACTCGAATCCGTGATCGCCCGTCATACCATTGTGCAAATGCACTTTCCAGATCGCGACGCACAGGTCGACGCAAATCGCGAAGGCCGCGGCGCGAGTGAAGAATCCCGCCAACACAAATATTCCGCCCAGGAACTCGGTGAACGAAGACACATAGCCGGTCCAGGCGGGCAATCCCAGGCTGGCCACGAATTCGGCGTGATGGTGCAAACCGCCGAACACTTTGTGGGCCCCATGCAAGACCATAATGGAACCCAGGGTAAGCCGCATCAGAAGGAGTGCAAGTGGCTGCAAGCGTTCGAGGTAGCGCAAGGGACCTCCGGATTGAGCGTCAACAGAGTACCGCAAAACCGTGGTGTCCAGTGAACTGGAAACCACAGAACGATTGCGTGGCCGCTCAACTTCTGGTAACGTTCTTCCGCCCCCCGAGTGAGAACTGCATGCGGCGTGAATCCACCACTGGGTCGCGAGTCAGGCCGGCGGAGTCTTTTTGTCCCGGGGTTGATAGGAGAACCAGTGTCCGAGGGCGTTCCCCCACCGCCCATCGACCATCCGACCTTTGATTGTGGTGCGCTTTTCGAGTTCCCAGGATTCCCGCGCATTTAAGTCCCAAATTCCGAAACGAGCATTGAGGGTGAGGAGGCAGCGATGAAGTTGAGTGAGAACAAAATGAGTGTCCTGCGGAAGGTGTTTGTGCTTCTGCTTGCAGTGGCGGTTCCAGCGCTGATGCTGGGCCAAAAGCACAGCGCACCCGCTCCCCATTCGGCTCCGGCTCCGCACGCCGCGCCGCATGCCGCGCCGCAGGCTCACAGCGCACCGCGTTCGACCCCGCAGTCGCATAGCACGCCGAGCCGTGGGGGCGCGACCAACACCAACCGTGGCGCGACCAACGCCAACCGCGGGACGACCAACACCAACCGCGGGGCGACGAGCAACACCCGCGCTGGCGCCACCGGCAACACCCGCGGGGGCGCGACGGGAAATACTCGCACTGGGGCGACCAACACCAACCGTGGGACTACAAACACCAACCGCGGGGCGACGAGCAACACCCGCGCTGGCGCCACCGGCAACTCACGAGCCGGAGCCGCGGGCAACACCCACGCGGGCGCGACGGGTAACAACCGTGGCGCCACCGGCAACAACCGGGCTGGCGCGGGCAATGCGCGCGCCGGGAATGCCGGCGGCAGAGCCGCCACTCGCACCCCTCCAGGCCGCAACGTTTCGTTGCGTGGCGGCGGATCGGCCAGCATCCGGCCCAACGGCCAGGTTCGCTCCATCAATCGCGGTGGAATGCACATCGAGCACGGCATGCACGGCGGTTCCAGAGTTGTCGGTACGCACAACGGAGCTAGAGTGGTCAACACGGGCAGGCACGGCGGTTACGTGCAGCGCAGCTATGTTTCGCGCGGCGGACGCACCTACGTGTCCCGCACCTACGTTTACGGTGGCCGCACTTATGTCGGCGTTTACCGCTCCTACGGCTACGGCGGCTACTGCTGCTACTACGGTTACCATCCTGGGTTCTTCTACGGCGGCGGGTTTTATGGCTGGGCGTATAACCCCTGGCCCGCGCCCGTCTACTGGGGCTGGGGCTGGGGCGGGGCGCCCTGGTATGGCTACTACGGCGCCTATTTTGCTCCATATCCGGTCTATCCATCGCCAGCGTTCTGGCTCACGGATTACTTGCTGGCCGCCAGTCTGCAGGCTGCCTATGCCGCTAACGCGGAAGCTGCAGCAGGTGGAGGTGACCAAGGAGCGGCGGCGAACGCTGGAGCTTCCGACAATCTCGATGCCAGCAATGGAGGAGGCGGAGCTGCTCCGGCGCCCAGCACAGGCCCGGTTACTCTGACACCGGAAGTCAAACAGGCCATCGCCGAGGAAGTGAAGGCGCAGTTGGCGGCTGAGAAGGCAGAAGCTGCGTCCGCGAGCGCTCCTGCGGCGTCGGGTGGCGGCGGCGATTCCGGTGGCGGGCAACAGGCTGCCAGCAACGACGTGCCACCGGCGCTGGATCCGGCGCGGCGAACCTTTGTAGTCAACGATGACATCGCGGTCGTCGACACCGACGGCCAGGAATGCGGCCTGACCTCGGGCGATGTGATCACGCGCATCACCGACACTCCAGATGACGACAAGAAAGTCAACGCGAGTGTTTCCGCCAGCAAGAAGGACGACTGCGGTGCCGGCAAGACCGTTGCGGTTTCCGTGGACGATCTCATGGAAATGCACAACCACTTCCGCGAGCAACTGGACAAAGGCATGGGTGAACTGGCCAAGAAGAACGGTACCGGAGGCCTGCCGAAGGCTCCCGATACCAGCACTACAGCCAGTGATGTTCCTCCGCCGCAGCCCGATGCCAACGCGGAGAAAACCCTGCAAGATCAGCAGAAGGACGCTGACAAAACCGAAGCCGAGGTCAAGCAGGAAGCGGCATCCGGATCTGGTGGAGGCGGCAAGTAGGCCGCCGTTCAACCGGACGGCAGGATAGTCAAATCGTCAGGGGGCGTCGGTGCTCGGCCGACGCTCCCGAGTCGTTTTCAGTTCTAAGCGATTGATCTGCGGACTGGAGCGGCGATTTTGTCGAATTGTAGCCGGAAATACAAAAATAGGAGAATTTGCACCATGCGTCAGCATTCGGCCATTCCCGTGGCAGCGGCGATAATCGTGACAATTGTTCTGGCGCCGATGGCAAGAGCCCAGGCACCGACCCTCCAGGAGCAACTCCTCGCCCAATACAAGCTGGTCAAGATGGGATCCGACACCAGCGGATACGCCGTGGTTGAGAAGGGCACGCTGCTGGAGATCAAGAAGGGCGGGATCCTGGGCGTCCCCTACGGTGATAACAACGTTCCCGCCTGCCATTACGAAAACGGCACGGTGAAGGGGCCCAGCGGCTTGGCGTTGATGGGCCGCAAATCGATCATGGGGAGATTTGGCAAGGAACAGACGACGCATCTGTTCTCCAGCGGCGACAAAGTGTATCCCATGAAGGTCGACGTGAACGTCGCCAAAGATACCGTAACTCTGGGCATTGTCGCCTGCGACACCTGCAACAAAACCGATCCGCCGACCTACAACAAAGCACAGGTCGTATTCCAATTCCCTAAGGGCTCGCTGGCGGCGGGGAATGCGGGTGGCGTCGAAGACACGATTGGACAGCTGCTTTCCATTACCGACGATTCTCAGCAGCAAGATCAGGGTGGCCAGCAAGATCAGGGTGGCCAGCAGGATCAGGGTCAGCAAGGGCAGCAGGGCGGCCAAGCTGGCGGGGGGCAAGCTGGTGGGGGACAGGCTGGTGGCCAGCAAGATCAACAGCAATCCGAACCCGCGGAAATCAAGTTGGGGATGACCATGGGCGAGGTGGAAAGCGCCCTCGGCAAGCCAGACAAAAAAGTCAACCTGGGGAGCAAGCAGATCTACTATTACAAAGACATGAAAGTGACCTTCAAGGACGGAAAGGTTTCAGACGTCCAGTAGAAAGTCAGATTTTCTAGGTCCTTACGCGCGGTCGTGCACTTTGCGATCTTGACACACCGCGATCTCCGCGGCTTTTCTCCGCGCCCTCTGCGGTCAAGGGCTTTCGCTTAGATTCGCTTCATTGCTGGATAGATGAACCCAAGCAAAAAGATACGAGCGCCCATTGTTTCCAAGATGTGTCGGGTCGCTTCATGGTGGATATCCTCTGTTACGCACCGAATTATCGTTGTTTAGTTCGGTTCTCGTCCCTGGAAAGTAAAGTGCGCCGCAGCCCGGCGCATAACCGTCGCGTCATTTCCCGACCAACACCGATTCCCCAGCAGATCCAACGACTTCGACGGCCGACATAGTACCTCCGTACCGTCTCTAGTACTTCAGTTACCTCTCTGGCAGTGACTACCGATCGCGTGGGTACTATCCACCACATATACGATTCATAAAGGACAAAACCACAACATATAGTGTAAGCCTGCAAGCCCGCGATTTTGCCGTTCCAGAAAACCCGCAAAAACCCAGCAAAACAAGGAATTTCACTCGGACCTGCGGTTTCTAGAGGCTGATATATGCTCTGGACACCGAAAGCCCACGGAGACACATTCGAGGGCAAGGCAGTCTCCCAGAGTTAGCCCGTGGTCCGGCGACTACCGGAGGGGCAAATGGCCTGTGGAAGGGCAAAGGATCTATGGCCGACTCGCGAGAAGTGATGAACATTCGCCAGGCGTCGCAATACCTGGGAGTGAGTCCGGATACGCTCTACAAGTACGTGGGCGAGCAGAGGATTCCAGCGTTCAAGCTGGGCAATCGCTGGCGCTTCAAGAAATCGAAGCTGGACCAGTGGATGGAAGAGAAGTCGAGCCAGATGGAACCGGGATTGAAGCGGAAACCGAAGGCAGCGTCGAAAGCTGCTGGAGCACAGTAGTAAAACCCGCCGGCGAAAAGCCGGCGCACAAAAGGCGGGCACATGTTTGGATTCGGATCGAAGTCCATAGTTGGCCTGGATGTAGGCTCCTCGAGCATCAAGGCGGTGGAGCTGAAGAAAAAGGGTGGGCAGATTGAAGTGGCCCACATCGGGCTGGAACCGCTGGCTTCCGACATCGTGGTCGATTCCATGATCGTGGACTCGGGCACGGTATCGAGCGCGATTTCCAAGCTGTTCGCCGATAACCAGATCAAGACCAAGGCCGTGGCAACGGCGGTCAGCGGACACTCGGTGATCGTGAAGAAGATCTCGCTACCTTCCATGAGCGACCAGGAACTGGCCGAGACCATCGAGAAGGAAGCGGCCTCGCACATTCCTTTCGATCTGGCGGACGTGAGCCTCGACTACCAGATTCTTTCCGAAGAAGCCGGCAGCCCGCAGATGGATGTCCTGCTGGTCGCGGTCAAGAAGGACAAGATTCTCAACTACACCAACGTACTCTCGATGTCAGGCCGTACCCCGGCTATCGTCGACATCGACGCGCTGGCCCTGCAGAACTGCTACGAGTACAACTACCAGCCGGCGCCGGGACAGGTTGTGGCGCTGCTGAACCTGGGCGCGAGCGTGATGAACATCAACATCGTGAAAGGAACGACTCCGCTGTTCCCGCGCGACGTCAGCGTGGGCGGACATCAGTACACGGACTCGCTGCAGAAGGAACTGGATCTGAGTTTCGACGATGCTGAATCGCTCAAGCTGGGGCGCAAAGTTGGAACGGTCAGCGAAGACGCCAAGACTCCGATCCTGCAGCAAGTGACCGAAATCATCGTGCTGGAAATTCAGAAGACGTTCGACTTCTTCCGTGCCAGCGCGGCGGGCGAGCATATCGAGAAAATCTACCTGGCGGGCGGTTCGTCAAAAGTTCCGGGCCTGGTGGAAGCGTTGCGGCAAGAGTTCTCCATGCCGGTTGAGTTGTTCAATCCTTTCCAGCGGGTCACACCGCCGGCGGATGGATTGGGCGCCGAGCTGGTGGAGCAGAATCCGGGCCAGTTAGCAGTCGCGGTAGGTTTGGCCCTGAGGAGCTTTGAATCTCTATGATCAAAATTAATCTGCTCGAATCAGCCAGAGGCAAGGGCAAGCGCGGCGGCAGTAGTCCGGCCATGCCCACCATGGAAATGGGTGACATGGGGTCGCCCAAACTGAAGGTTCTGGTCGTGCTGATCCTGGCGGGCCTGATCAATCTGGGCTACTGGTACCGGCTCAATCAGCAGGAAAAGGCCATCGCCAATCAGATGAAAACCGCGGAACGCAAGAACCGCGAATTGGCGGACGTGAAGGCGCGCTACATGGAGCGCCAGACCCAGGCCAATGCCTACAAGCGCCGCGTCGACGTAATTGACGGCCTGCGCGCGGCCCAGGGTGGTCCGGTCAACCTGCTGGCCATGCTGGGCGAAACCGTCAACAACACGGAAGCGGTATGGCTCAGCAAAATGGATGATCAGGGCGCGAGTGTGAATCTCGAAGGCACCGCATTGAGCACCGATGCGGTCGCCAACCTGATCGCCAATCTGCAGAAGACGGGTTTCTTCAAAAACGTCGAAATCAAGGAAACCTTCCAGGACGATGCAATCAAGGACATGCAGGCGTTCCAGTTCACGCTAACCTGCGAGAAGGGAAAGTCGTAACAAGGCGGACCTATGGCAAATTTCAGCGAATTGTCGGGGTTGAAGCAGTGGGGAGCGGTGATCGCCGGCGGTGCGATCGTGACGGCGGCGCTTTTCTTCACGGTGTTCAAGAGCCAGAGCGAGAAGAACACGGCCGCGCAGCATGCCCTGGACCAGAAGATCGCGGAGAATAACGAACTCGAGTCGTACCGGCCGAAGCTGAAACAGATTGAACAGCAGCTCACCGAACTCAAACAGCAGCTGGACATCGAGCGCCGCATCGTCCCCGACGAGAAGCAGATCGATGGCTTCATCACCATGCTGGGTGGGGAAGCGCAAAAAGCAGGAGTCGAGCTGCGGCGCTATACCGCCAAGCCGACGGCCTCCAAAGAGTATTACACCGAAGTGCCGTTCGACATCGAGCTCGATGGACCGTATTACTCGATGCTGAACTTCTTTGACCGAGTCGGCAAGTTGGAGCGCATCGTCAACGTGAGCGGCCTGCTGGTGGCCAGCACCAAGAACCCATCGGCGGCAAAAGCCAAGCATACGTATCAATACGCTCCCAACGAGAGCGTAGTAGCGACTTGCACGGCGACGACGTTCTTCAGTCACGATGTGCAACCTGCAGCTGCAGGCGCGGGCGCTAAGCCGGGAACGACGCCGGCGGCGGTGAGCAGGTAGGGATCCCTATGAAGATGGCGATGAAGCTGACGACACGCATTCTGGCAACGGCACTGTTGGCGGGCGCGGCTTGGGCACAGAGCCCGAACCCGGCCGGCAGCGGCGCCACCACGGCTCCGGCGGCGAAGCCGCTGCCTGGCGCTCCGGCTCCGGCCGTGAAGCCGGCAATCATTCCGGTCTCCAAACCGGTCTCGACTCCGGTGGCCAAGCCGGCCGCGAAACCTGCTCCGGCCGCGGAATCAGATTCGGCTTCCGGCGATACCAGTGAACTCAAGAGCGTGAAGGTATCGCAGAGCGGTGACGACATCCAGATCGAAATCAACGCCAACGGCTCGGTTACGCCGAGAGTCAGCAAGCTGGATTCGCCGGCCCGTGTACTGGTGGAGTTGCCGGAGACGGCAATGGCCACTGCGACCAATCATATTTCCGTGGGCAAAGCCGGAGTCAAAGGCGTGCGCATCGGCATGAATGGCAAGACCCCTCCAACCACCAGCGTGGTCGTGGATCTGGAAAAGGCCATTGCTTACGAGATGACGCCGGGACCTTCGGGCAAGATGGTGCTCACCTTGCACGCCGAGCCGGTGGCGAAGAACACTCCCGCCGCCGCTCCGGTGAAAGCAGCAGCGCCTGCGGCTGCGGCTAAGGTGCAGACCGTGGCGGCCAAGCCGCAAGCGGCAGCCCCTGTCGCGCTTGCGACCAAGACCGCTCCCGCTCCGCAAGCGGCAGTCATGAAGACGACCGCGCCGGCTGCAAAAACAGTCGCAGTGGTCACGCCCGCGGCAGCGCCTGCAAAGGCGGCCCCAGTCGTGACGCCGGTTGCCGCGGGCGCGAAAGATGCCAAGGCATCTGCTCCTGTAGCCCAGACCAAGCCTGTGGTCGAAGCCCTGAAGGGTTCCGAGCCGCCCAAGGCGGAAGACAAGAAATGGGCGATGACGGGCAAGCGCGATCCGTTCTTCAGCCCGGTGGTTCAGAGTGGCGGTTCAGGTTGCTCAACCGGCAAGAAGTGTTTGGAAATCGGGCAGATCAACCTGCGCGGCGTGGTGAAGTCGGAGAACGGTTTCATCGCCGTGGTCACCAACACCCTGAACAAGGCCTATTTCCTCCGGGAAAACGATCCCGTCTTCAACGGCTATGTGGTGAAGATCACCGGAGACTCGGTGGTGTTCCAGGAGACGGTGCAGGACAAGCTGGGCAAGACGTTCACGCGGGAAGTAGTGAAGAAGATTTTTACGCCAGCGGTTTAACAGGCTAGAAGCGGCAACTCCGGAAACGGGGCGCCGGGAAATCAAGTTCGAGGAAGGACACGCGGGCCCGGCCCGCGGGTTTTGGGGAGAGGCGAAATGCGAAAGCAACTGCTGACAATGTTCGTACCGTTGCTGGTTTTCACGGTTGCGGTGGTGACTGCAGCCGCCCAGACGCCGGCATCACAGCCGGCGGGCCAGCGGAGCGAGCTCGATCGAGTCAACGTAGTCCGGGGCACGGATGACATCCGGGTCGAGATGAGCTCTCGCGGTGCGGTGACGCCCAAGCTGAGCGCTCTGGACTCGCCTGCGCGCGTGGTGGTGGATCTGCCGGAGACCGTCATGGCGACCGGGCGGAGCCACATCAGCGTGGGTAGCGCGGGAGTCAAAGGCGTCCGTATCGCGATGGACGGCCAGAATCCTCCAACCACCCGCATTGTCGTCGACCTGGAGAAGGCTTGCGCCTATGAGCTGACCCCTGGTCCCGCCGGCAAGCTCGTGCTGACCTTGCACGTTGCGCCGCAAACCATGGCGCAGACCGTGGCCAAGACTTCGCCGGCCGGGCTGAACCAGCCGGCTTCTCCGTTCGCTCCGCGACCGATCGAGACCAAGACCGCGGCGGGTCCGAAGGCTGCTCTCTCGCCTGCTCCAGAAGTCACGCCTGCGGGGGCGCCCAAGGATTACGTGTTCATCGAGCCCACCTACACGCCCAAAAACGATCTTGCCAAAAACGACCAGCCGGCTGAGCCGGCCGTGCGTTCCCAGGAAGCGGCCGCGCGTTTTGCCGACAAGACTGCGGCGGAACTGCTGCCCGTAAGCTTCCATTCGGCGCAGCAAAGCTCGACTCCGACTATCACTCCGGCCGTGAATCTGGCGGCTGAGCAAAAAGCGCAGGCTGGGCAAGCAACGGCCGCGGTAGGGCCGAAGTATACCGGCGAACCGATTTCGGTGAACCTGAAAGACGTCGACCTGAAAGATTTCTTCCGCCTGATCCACGAGATCAGCGGCCTGAACGTGGTGCTCGATCCTAACGTCAAGGGCACGCTCACCGTGGTCCTCGATGACGTGCCGTGGGATCAGGCTCTCGACATCGTACTCAAGAACAACGACCTGGCGCGGGAACTGGAAGGCAACGTTCTGCGCATCGCGACGGTGGAAACGCTGAGAAAAGAGGCGGAAGCCCGCCGCGCTCAGATCGATGCCGAAGCGCTGGCCGTCGACAAAGTCTCGGTGACGCGGTTCCTGAGCTACGCCAAAGCCAAGGACGTGATCATTACGGTAAAAAAATTCCTCTCGGTGCGCGGAGATGTGGTCGCCGACGACCGCACCAACGCCATCGTCATCAACGATATTCCAAAGGTCATGCCGACCATCGACCGCCTGCTGACGCAGCTTGACCGCAAGACGCAGGAAGTGGAAATCGAAGCCCGGGTCGTGGCGGCAACTCGCAGCTTTGCCCGCGACATCGGCACTCAGCTGGGTTTTGGCTGGGGTAATGGGACCAGCGCGGTCGGTGGAAACGCCACTGCCGGCACCTCCCCGACCACGGTGAACGGCTTGACGCCGGGCTACATCACGACCGGTTCCAGCACGGGCGGCACCGGTAGCGGTGCGACCATCCCCTTGTTCTCGAACCTGGGATCGACCTCTCCGAGCAGCGGTCTGACCTTCGTCAACGCCAGCAACAACGTGCGTATCGACGCCATCCTGTCGATGGCTGAGTCGCGCGGCTTGTTGAAGGTTCTCTCGCGGCCCCGCATCGTCACCCAGAACAACATTCAGGCCTTCGTGAAACAGGGCGTGCGCGTGCCGATCGTCACCCAGGCCCAGTTGGGCGGTCCGCCAACCGTCACCTACGTAGACGCTTTCCTGCGCCTGACCGTGACTCCGCAGATCACTTCGGAGAGCACAATCTTCCTGAACGTCGACGTGGAAAACACCACGCCCAACTTCGGCACCGAAGTGCAGGGCAACCCGGAACTAATCACCCAGCAGGCTACCACGCAAGTCCTGGTCACGGATGGCGGCACCGTCGTAATCGGCGGCGTCATCCAGACTCAGAACTCGATCACCGTCGACCAGGTGCCGTTGCTCGGCAATATCCCGTACCTGGGCAATCTGTTCAAGCACACCGTGGTCAATACGTCCAATCAGGAATTGATTTTCTTCATCACGCCGCGAATCATTCAGACGTAGTAGCGTCAGTCTTAGCAGCGCGGTTGAAGATTTAAACCGCTGGCTCCCGCGAAGAACCTGTCCCGGAGCCGGCGGTTTTGTTTTTTGCAGAACTTCTCAGACCCGGGGACCTACCGACGGACGAGGGTGCCCCATTTCCCGCGTCCTTTGCGAGAAGTGGGAATCTCAGCTGCCAGAAGTGGGATTTTGACTCTGATCATGTGGAGCAGACCCGCCCAGAGCGAAGCCGAAGGCTGTCTCCGTAGTGAAAACGGGGGCTGGCCCACCCTTCTTCCCGAGGTTCCTTAAAACCACGAAGACCGGGGCAGCCTCAGTTAGTATGATGTCGGCAAGAAGAGGAAAGAGTGGGCCATCCTTCCTTCCGTGGTGAAAACGCCCGTCTCCCCTGCTAGACTCAGCCCACATGAACTATCAGCAGCGTCAGCACAATCTGCGGGAGCGTCTGGCCACCACCCAGTTCGACGCGCTCCTGGTCAGCCATCTTCCCAACATTCGATATCTTTGCGGGTTTACGGGAAGCTCCGGTTTCCTGCTGGTCGGAGAAGCGGGAAGTGTCTTCTTCACTGACGTTCGCTATGACACGCAGGCCCGTGCTGAAGTGAATGCCGCGAAGGTGGTCGTGGCTCGCGAGGCGGTGCTGAAGGCAGTCGCCGAGCGAATCTCCGCCGTCCGAGGCAGAAAGTCGATCGCGATCGAAGCGGACCACGTCACGGTCAGCGAGCGGAATCGTCTGAACGCCTTGATCCCCTCGCGGTTGCGATTGAAAAACGCGTCGGCTCTGGTCGAGCGCCTCCGCATGATCAAAGACGAAGAGGAACTAATGCTCATCAGGGCCGCGGTGAACCTGGGCGCGAAGCTATTCGACCGGGCTCTCGAAGTGATCCGTCCGGGCGTCAAGGAATCCGAAGTTGCCGCCGAGATGGAATACGCGGCGCGGATGGCCGGAGCCGAAACCATGTCGTTTCCCACGATCATTGCCTCCGGGGCGCGTTCGGCGCTGCCCCATGGCCGGGCCTCGAACCAGCCCATCAAGCCCGGCGGGTTCGTGGTCTGTGATTTCGGTGTTATACTCGGTGGTTATTGTTCGGACCAGACTCGCACTGTATGGGTGGGCGCCGATCCGCGAAGTGCAGATCGCAAAAGTGCTCCGGAAGATGCCCGCGCCGCCTACGAAGGGGTGCTCGAGGCCCAGCAGGCGGCAGTCGCGGCCGTGCGACCCGGGGTAAGGGTCGGCGAGGTGGATGCCGCCGCCCGCAAGGTGTTGCGCAAGCGTGGGTTAGGACGGTATTTCACCCACTCCACCGGCCACGGAGTGGGGCTGGAAATCCACGAAGCCCCGCGCGTAGCCACCGGCCAGAAAGACGTGCTGCGGCCTGGCATGGTCATAACAATTGAACCGGGCGTATACTTCCCCGGCAAATGGGGCGTGAGGATCGAGGATATGATGGCGGTTACTGAGCGTGGTTGTAACGTGCTGACGCCCACGAGCAAGAGTTTCCTGGCTGTCCCGGTGTCCTAGAGGCCACTCCGCAAGCGAATGAATCTAAAAGAGTTGAAGGAACTCATAGAGTTCCTCGAAGAAAAAAACATTGCCGAGTTCGAGCTGGAACGCGGCGACGTAAAAGTGCGCATCCGGCGTGCTGGCGAGCCGCCTGCCGGGCACGCGCACGGCGAGCCGCGCTTCTACGCGGTTGCGCCTGCTCCACCCGCCGCGCCGGAGATCGGCGCAGTCCCGGTTGCGACTGCCAGCGCGCCGCCCACTCCGGCGCAACCTGTTCCAGAAGAAGGACTTCACATGGTGAAGTCGCCCATCGTGGGTACATTCTACGAAGCGCCGTCTCCGGGCGCGCCTCCTTTTGTAAAAGCTGGCGATCAGGTGGAGGTCGGGCAGGTGCTGTGCATAGTGGAAGCGATGAAGCTGTTAAACGAGATTGAGTGCGACGTGGCGGGGGAAATCGTGAAAAAGCTGGCCAGCAACGGGCAGCCTATTGAATATGGGCAGGATTTATTTGTCATCAGGCCGAAGAAGTAGGAAGGCAGAAGGTCAGGGGTCAGGGGTTAGGGGTTAGAGATTAGTCAGAAGTAAGAATTACGAAGTGAAGCTGAGTTGCGGATCGGGCGCGCTGAGTCGCGCCGTTTTTCTTGCGTCCAATAAAATATGTTCAAGAAGATCCTGATTGCCAATCGCGGCGAGATTGCCCTGCGCGTAATTTGCGCGTGCAAGGAGTTGGGAGTGCGCGCGGTGGCCATCTACAGCGAAGCGGACCGTAACTCGCTGCACGTGCGTTTTGCTGACGAAGCCATCTGCATCGGTCCGCCGCAGCTCGCACTCAGCTATCTGAACATTCCTGCTGTCATCAGCGCCGCCGAAATCGCCAATGTGGAGGCGGTGCATCCCGGCTACGGATTGCTGGCGGAGAATGCCAACTTCGCCGAAGTCTGCGAAACCAGCGGCATCAAATTCATCGGGCCGCGGCCCGAAGTGACGCGGCTGATGGGCGAAAAAGAAAAGGCGCGCGAGGCCATGAAGAAAGCGGGCGTGCCGATTCTGCCGGGATCGGATGGAATCGTGGCTACCGATGGCGAAGCCATTGAGTGGGCGCGCCAGGTGGGTTTCCCAGTGATTGTGAAAGCGTCGGCGGGCGGCGGCGGCCGCGGCATGCGCATCGTGCGCAGCGAAGAAGAACTGCCCGCGCTCTACAAAGCGGCGCAGGCGGAAGCCGCTGGAGCGTTCGGCAACGGCGATCTCTACATGGAAAAGTATGTGGAGAATCCCCGCCACATCGAGTTCCAGGTGCTGGCCGACGAGCATGGCAACGTCGTCAGCCTGGGAGAGCGCGAGTGTTCGATTCAGCGTCGGCATCAGAAGCTGCTGGAGGAATCGCCCTCGACCCAGGTGACACCGGAATTGCGCGACCAGATCGGCAAGGTTCTCTGCAAGTCGCTGGCTGACATCGGATACACCAACGCAGGCACCATCGAATTCCTCATGGATCAGGATCGCCGGCTGCATTTCATCGAGATGAACACCCGCATCCAGGTGGAACATCCGGTCACGGAGATGGTCACCGACGTCGACCTGGTGAAGAGCCAGATCATGATTGCCGCCGGAGCGCCTATGAGCGAGGTGCTGCTCGGGCCCATCGTGCACCGCGGGCATTCCATCGAGTGCCGGATCAACGCCGAGAATCCCGATACGTTCGTTCCATCGGCGGGGAGGATTACGACGTTTCATCCACCGGGAGGAACTGGGGTGCGCGTGGATACCGCGGCTTATGCCGAGGGCGTGATTCCTCCGTATTACGACTCGCTGATCGCGAAACTGGTGGTGCGCGGCAAAGACCGTAACGAAGCCATTTCGCGCATGTCGCGGGCGCTGGAGATGTTCATTGTCGAGGGCGTGTACACGACGATCCCACTGCACCGCAAGATTCTGGCCGACCCGGATTTTCGGGCAGGGAAATTTGATACGGGATTCATCGAGCGGTTTTTGAAGAAGAACGGAAAGTGATCGGGTCGCATCGATTGGGACGCTACGCGCCGCAGGTCATCGCAGCCACAGCTGGAGGTACAGTAATGCGAATAGCAATCGCTAATCTTAATGGTCTCGCTCTCTAACTGCCAAATCAGCCACTCCACCGCTTACTTTCCGGAGTCAAAGATCAATTGATGGCTATCGTCGCAGAAGGGTGGCGATCCGGCCTTCATCGCGGTTGCTAATGAAACCGTTTCCCACGCGTCCATTAATGCGAAGAGGATGAATTCTGATGAAATCCAGTCAACTCTCATTGCTCGTTGTCTGCATAGTGCTTTGCGTCCCGATTTGCGCCCAGACCACCGACAATCCCGCTCTACTCCCTCAGCGCGACGGATCTCACGACTTTGACTTCCTGATCGGCGACTGGAAGGCGCACGTGCGCCGGTTGCCAGATCGTCTCAACAACTCCAATGTCTGGGACGTGTACGACGGCATTTCGAATCACCACAAGCTGCTGGACAGCAACGCGAACTTCGAGCAGTTCGAGGTGACCAGCACCGACAAGAAGCTGCACATCAAGGCGCAGACACTTCGCCTCTACAACCCGGCGACGCGCCAGTGGAGCATCTACCTCGTGGACCTCGATAATGGGACTCTCGACGCGCCTCCCGTTGTCGGCGGGTTCAACGGCAAGCGCGGGGAGTTTTATCATCAGGAGAACCTCAAGGGTCGCACGATCCTGGTGCGCTACGTCTGGCTTGACCTTTCTCCGAACTCAGCGCGCATGGAGCAGTCCTACTCTCCGGATGGCGGCAAGACCTGGGAAGTCAATTGGATTTGCGAGCTTTCGCGATAAGGCGGCCACGTCGAGCAACGCATGATCGTCCTTCCCCGCCTATATCCCATTCTCGATGCTGGTTGTTTTCCCAGCACTCTCGCCTTGGTTACGGCGGCCGAGGAACTCGCCGCGGGCGGATGCACGCTGCTGCAATACCGCAATAAGAGTGGGAACGCGCGGGTCATGTTGGAGCAGGCTCGGGAGTTGCGCCGGCATTTGCGGGCAAGAGTGCCCGCGCCACACGAGCTGGCAGGAGTGCTCGAACTACACTTGCGGCTGATCATGAACGACCGCGCCGACCTGTGCCTGGCCGCCGAGTACGATGGCGTCCATGTCGGGCAGGACGATCTGTCACCCGAGTCGGTGCGAGGAATCATTGGCACCGGCCGATGGCTCGGCGTGTCCACTCACAATCCGGAGCAGATTCAGGAGGCCGACCGCACTTCGGCTGATTACGTTGCCATCGGGCCGGTATTTTCCACGTCGAGCAAAGAGAAGCCTGATCCCGTGGTGGGCCTCGAAGGGGTGCGCCGGGCGCGGGCCCTGACCCGCAAGCCGCTGGTCGCGATCGGCGGGATCACGCGGGAAAACGCCGCTGCCGTGATTGAGGCCGGGGCTGACTCTGTGGCGGTGATATCCGATCTGTTACGGGAGCCGCGCAAATCAGCAGAGGAATTTTTCCGCATCTTGAGGTAAAGTTCTTTGGCATTGCGAATATTCCCTTTTCGATTGTCGTCCTGAGCGAAGGGAAGGGATTATGTGCTCTCCGGCCAACTGCATAGGTCCTTCGCGGCCAAGAACGCCGCTCAGGATGACAGAGCTGTGGATCGCAGTGGCAAGGAACATCACGAATCAGGAGGAGTCCTGAGTACACCGACAACGCGCCCGGTTGCCGTCAGCGACTGGGAAGTTCACAGTCATCAGGATAGCGAACTGGTCAAGGGGCTCGGCCTGACCAGCGCGACCATGCTGGTGATGGGGTCGATGATCGGCTCGGGCATCTTCATTGTTTCGGCTGACATTGCGCGCGAAGTGGACTCGCCAGCATTGCTGATCGGCGCGTGGGCCGTCGCCGGGTTCATGACGATTGTCGCCGCGCTCAGCTACGGCGAACTTGCCGCCATGATGCCGCGGGCCGGCGGACAGTACGTTTACTTGCGCGAGGCGCTGGGGCCGCTCTGGGGATTTCTCTACGGCTGGACTCTATTCCTGGTGATTCAAACCGGTACGATTGCCGCCGTGGGCGTGGCCTTCGGCAAGTTTCTCGGAGTTTTCTTTCCTTCGATTTCATCTTCCAACTGGATTCTGCATCTGTGGAAAGTTCCGCCCATTCACGTGGGGCCGATGGTGCTGGGCAATATGGATGTGGGGCTGAACACGCAGAATCTGATGGCCATCCTGATGGTCGTGGCGCTGTCGATCATCAATATCTTCGGGGTCAAAACCGGAGCGTTGATCCAGAATATTTTTACTTTCGCCAAGGTGGCGGCGTTGTTTGGATTGATGCTGCTGGGCTTCGCGGTTGGCCGTAACGCGTATGCGATGGCTGCGAACTTCGGGCCGAACTTTCGGCAGAACGCAATGCCGTGGATGCTGCATCCCGTGCAAGTCGGAGTCGGAGGGCCAATCGCACTGGTCGGGACGTTGACCATTCTCGCGGTGGCGCAAGTAGGTTCGCTGTTTTCCGCCGATGCCTGGAACAACGTGACTTTCACGGCCGGCGAGGTGAAGAACCCCAGCCGCAACCTGCCGTTATCGCTGGCGCTGGGCACCGGCGTGGTGATCGCTTTTTATATTGCCTGCAATTTCGTTTACCTGATGGTTCTGCCGCTGCATGGGGATCCCAACGGCGTGACTATTCTCGACCGCGGTATTCAGTATGCGACCGAGGACCGCGTGGCCACGGCGGTCCTGACCCAGATCTTCGGGAGCGCCGGCGGATGGATGATGGCGGTGGCGATTATCGTTTCCAGCATCGGCTGCAACAATGGCCTGATTCTTTCCGGCGCGCGCGTTTACTACGCCATGGCCAAAGATCGGCTCTTCTTCCGCAACGTGGCAAGACTGCACCCTACCTACAAGACGCCCGCGGTTTCGCTGATGGTGCAGATGGTGTGGACGTGTGTGCTGTGCATTTCCGGAAGCTACGGGCAGTTGCTCGACTACATTATTTTTGCCGTGCTGGTGTTTTATGTTCTGACCATCGTCGGACTGTTCGTGCTGCGGCGGACGCGTCCTGATGCGGAGCGGCCGTACCGGGCGGTTGGTTATCCGGTTCTGCCCGCGATTTATATTGTGATGGCATTATTCATCGATGTCGTACTATTGCGCTACAAACCGCAGTTCACCTGGCCGGGGCTGATCGTGGTGCTGCTGGGAGTTCCGGTGTACTACGCGTGGTCGAGGAGTTCGCGAGATGGCAACACAAGTGAGTCCGCCTAAGATCCAGAGCCAAGGAGAAACCAAACGGATGCCAAACCTGCTGGCAACCAAGCCCCTGAACCTGCTGATGGAAGAAGCCCGCGAAACGGGCGAGCATAGCCTCAAACGGACGTTGGGAGTTTTCCAGCTCACCGCGCTGGGTGTGGGTGCGATCATCGGTGCCGGCATTTTTGTCATGGTGGGGCTAGGCGCGCAGTATGCCGGCCCGGGACTCACGCTGTCATTCGTTCTGTCCGGCCTGGGATGCGCTTTCGCCGGCCTGTGCTACGCGGAGTTCGCGGCCATGATTCCGCTGGCCGGCAGCGCCTACACTTACGCGTACGCCACGCTCGGCGAGTTGCTGGCCTGGATCATCGGCTGGGACCTGACGCTTGAGTACGCGATGGGCGCCAGCACGGTGTCGTCGGGGTGGTCGAACCACTTTATCGAACTACTGAATATTTTCCACATCAGGATGCCGCTGTGGCTGGCCTACGATCACTGGACCGCGCTGAAGACGGCCGAAAATATCATCGCCCGTCAGATGGCCCAGGCTGGAGATAGTTCACTGGTTTCGGGCACGCAGGCATTCCTGGACAAAGTCATGGCGATCCAGAGTGCGCAGTCTCCGGAATTGCTGCAACGGGCCCATGAACTGCTGGGCGCGCCGCACATGTTTGGGATGGAAATCGGCTTTAACCTTCCGGCTTTCATCATTGCGCTCGTGATCACCGCGGTTCTGGTCATCGGGATCAAAGAAAGCGCGCGGTTCAACGCGACCATCGTGACTATCAAGGTTGCCGTCGTGCTGTTCGTGATCGCCCTGGGGTCGCGTTACATCAACAGCGGCAACTGGGGTACGGATTGGCACTCGTATGCGCCCCACGGCTTCGCCGGAATCGGAGCGGGCGCCGCCTACATATTCTTTGCTTACATTGGTTTCGATGCGGTCTCCACCACGGCGCAGGAAGCCAAGAATCCACAACGCGACCTGCCCATCGGCATGATCGCTTCGCTGGCGATTTGTACGGTCTTATACATTGCCGTTGCCGGTGTGCTCACCGGGATGGTGCACTGGCAACAGATCAACATCGAGGCGCCGGTCGCGCGAGCATTTCTGGACCGCGGTCTTTCCACTGCTTCGCACATCATCACGCTGGGCGCTCTGGCGGGACTAACCAGTGTGATGCTGGTGATGTTGCTTGGCCAAACGCGAGTGCTCTACGCGATGGCCAACGACGGACTTCTGCCCAAGAAATTCTTCGCTGCAGTCCATCCTAAGTTTCGCACGCCTTGGAAGAACACAATTCTCGTTGGCTTAATAGCTGCGATCGTGGGCAGCCTGACGCCGATTGACGACATCGGGAGAATGGTGAACATCGGCACCCTGCTGGCGTTTGTGATCGTATCGATTTCGGTGCTGGTGTTGCGCCACACGAATCCCACCCAGCCGCGGCCCTTCCGGACGCCGTGGGTTCCGCTGATTCCGATCCTGGGGGTGGTCTCGAACAGTTACATGATGTATAAGCTGGGAATGTGGAACTGGATCCGCCTGTTCGCCTGGCTTGGCATCGGCCTGGTGGTGTACTTCACCTATAGCGTGAAGCACAGCCGGGTGCAGGCTCTGCAGTCCGGGCCAGCGCCGAAGAGCGCGCCGGAAGAGAGCAGTGACTAGTGACTAGTGGCTAGAACCGGCCAGATAGGCAACTTTGGGAAGGGCACGACTTCCGTAGCCTGCCTGGAGCCAAGCCGGAGGGTGCCGATTCGAGCCGCGAATGATGCTGGCTTCGGTCATGGGGCGCTGGCCAGTGTCCAATCACCAGAAGGATTTACAAAGTTGCTCTGGCCAGGATGTTCTTACCAGCAACTAGCCACTAGCTACTAACCACTGTTTTATGAAAATCGTAACCGCCGCGGAAATGCGCGCCATTGATCGCGCCACCAGCGAGCATTTCGGTGTCCCCTCGCTTACGCTGATGGAAAACGCGGGCGCGGCCGTGGCCGACTACGTCCTCATTCATCACGCCGGGGCGCGGCGGATCGTGGTTTTCTGCGGCAAAGGAAACAATGGCGGCGATGGGTTCGTGGCAGCTCGGCGACTGCACCAGCAAGGGAAGAAAGTGCAGGTCATTCTGCTTGGCGATCCGTCTGACCTTCGGGGCGACGCCGCCCTCATGTTTGCCAAGCTTCCGGCAGCGGCCATGGCCGTGCATTCCAGCGACGAATTGAAAACCGACCGGGTACGGCTTTCTCTGCCTGCGGATTTGTTTCTCGACGCGATTCTCGGCACCGGCTTCAAGCCGCCGGTGAGCGGGTTCTATGCGGACGCCATTGCGCTCCTCAATGCGAGCGGGATTCCCGTGGTGGCGGTGGACATTCCCTCCGGAGCGGACGCCGATGCAACCAGCCCGCAGAGCGGCACGGTTGTACGCGCCGATGCGATCGTCACGTTCACAGCGGCGCGCCCGGCCCACGTATTCAGCTTGCTGACGTCAGGATCTACTTACGTCGCGGAAATCGGTTCCCCGGAAGAAGCGATTGTTTCCGCGCAGCATCTCAACGTGATTACGGCGCGGGACATTGCACAGCTGGTGGCACCTCGTCCCGTGGAATCGAACAAGGGCAAGTACGGGCATGTGCTGGTGGTTGGGGGATCGTTGGGCAAGGCGGGATCGGTGGCTATGGCGGGAATGGCTGCGCTGCGGGCGGGCGCGGGGCTTTCGACTGTGGCCACGCCGAAATCTATGTTGCCTACGGTTGCGGGATTCCATCCCGAGTTGATG
The DNA here is from genome assembly GCA_035308125.1 of Candidatus Sulfotelmatobacter sp. Taxonomy (GTDB): domain Bacteria; phylum Acidobacteriota; class Terriglobia; order Terriglobales; family Acidobacteriaceae; genus Sulfotelmatobacter. Next base: position 66,381 of record DATGHF010000058.1, on the reverse strand, counting down.
ACTGAGGCTTTGGCCGAGACGGAAGCGGGATCCATCGCTTCCGCTGCCGCTACTAAGCTCGACGATCTTGCGAAAGCGAAAACGGTGGTCGCGATTGGGCCGGGAATTTCACGTAACGCGCAAACAGCCGAGCAAGTGCGAAGGTTGGTTGCGAAATGCGAAGTCCCGCTCGTGGTGGACGCCGACGGGCTGAATGCGTTTGAGGGACGCACCCAAGAATTAGACGGCACCGGGCGCTCGCTGGTGATTACGCCGCATCCCGGAGAGATGGCGCGGCTGGTGGGCTGCACCATTGCGGAAGTGCAGGCGGATCGCTTGGGCGTGCCGCGAAAATTTGCGAAAGAGCACCAGGTGATTGTTGTGCTCAAGGGACATCGAACCCTGGTGGTGCGGCCGGATGGCGAAGCCTGGGTCTGCACCACGGGCAATCCTGGAATGTCGACCGGAGGAACCGGCGACATTCTCACCGGCGTAGTGGCGGGTTTGATGGCGCAGCATCCTCAGGACGTGCTCTCCGCGGTTCTGGCCGCGGTTCATCTGCACGGCCTCGCTGGTGATGTGATGCGAGAAAAAGTCGGCGAACATTCGCTGGTTGCCACTGATCTTCTGGCAGGACTACCCGAAGCGTTTCGTCGCACACATAACGCCGCGCGGGAAAAACTCGTCAACTGGAGCGGCTGAAGTTTTATCACCCGACGTCATCTCGAAGCCGGCAATCGAATAGTCCGTCCCGAAGCCGCCGACCGCCGCGCCGCCTCCAGAATCTCGGTCACGGTAACGTTGGTTTCAAGCGACGACAGCCCATCGGCCGGCGCGCCATCCAGCACCACCGCGCGCAGCATCGACAGCGAATTATCGTAGGACGCAGGCAGCGGCTTGGCAGCGATCTGCTGCTCCTGATCTTCTCCGGCGCGGCGCACTCGGACTTGATCGCGTTTCACCGTGATTGCATAGCCGGTTTGGCCGTAGACTTCCATGTCCTTGCGGTCGAAAGGCCAGTTCCACGAAGCCTGCAGAATCGCCTGCGCTTTCGGATAGGTCAGAATGATGGTCGCCTCGTCGTCCACGCGCGGGTAGATGCTGGGCTTGATTTGCTGCGTTACGGCCGTCACGGTCTGCGGGCGTTCGCCGTGCATGAGCCACGTCATCAGGTCGGCGCCGTAACATCCGAAATCGAATAGCGCGCCGCCGCCGTCCAGTTTGGGGTCAGTAAGCCAGGCGAGGAACTCGGGTTCCACGCCGATCTCTTTCGGCCCATTGTGCCCGTCGTGCACGACCACCTTGCGGATTTCGCCCAACGCTCCTTCATTCACAAGATCGAACGCAGCGCGGTTGCTGCGATACCACGTGGTCTCGTAATTCACCAGGACGTGAATCTTGGATTCCCGCGCTACTTTCTGGATCGCAAGCGCATCTTCGAGGCTGACGGCCAGCGGTTTTTCCATCATCACGTGAACGCCGTGCCGGGCGCAGATTTCCACCACCCGCCGGTGGTCGAAGGTATTCGTGTAGACAAGCACGGCCTGAGGATGCGCCTTCTGCAGCATCTCCTCCAAATCCGTAAACAGCACGGTCGGATCGAAACCGTAGCGCTTGGCCGACTGCGACAAGAGTTGCCGATCGGGTTCTGCAACGCCCACGATCTCGATCTCAGGACTATGCCGCGACTGGGCGAGAAATCCATGCACATGGCCGTGAACCAGGCCAACGATGCCCACGCGAAGCGGGGGACGCGCAGGGGTAGACTGGCCGGACAAAGTGCCAGCCGAGAATACGGACAGCAGTAAGAATGAAATTAGCGAAGAAGATGCGATGCGTGACATTACGCGCCTCCAGCAGATCGATCGGCCACTGAAACGATTAAGCCAAACATAGTAACGCGCCGGTCCAGAATCCATTACCACCGAGGACATAGAGTCGCAGAAAGGTCTGAATTCCAGGCGTCCCACTGTGCTCCGGTGTGCCCGCCGTGGTGAAAATCCGGTCACGCCGACTGTCCCACGGGTCATTCACCAACTGGTAAACATCTGGTATGTGCTTCGCAGCGCGGCAGTTATATGCCCTGAATCAGGCTCCCAGAGCGGAATCCGGACAGGAGCTTGCGTAATCTGTTACCTAGTGCGAGCTCGTGACATGCTGCAGTTGGCTTATGACTCACTTCCCCCAACCGCACCCTTCGCGGCGCGCGGCCCGAGTCCAGCTTGGCGATTCTGTCCTGGCTGCGGTTCGATTAGAAGATGGCCGGCGCACTAGAGCAAAACTCCAAACCATTTCGGCCACAGGCGGCCTGCTGCGTTTGACGCAATCGCTGTCACAAGGCGATTTTGTCGAAGTCGCGTTCCAGACGCAATCGGGACCCGTGCACGGCATGGCTGAAATCCTCAGCCCGACGCGCAAGATGACGGACGGCGTTCTGCAGGCCTTCCGCTTCGTCGCGCTTGAGGATGACGATAACCATCGCTTGCGCACATCTCTCGCGCATGTGGTGGACCGGAATTTGCTGGGCCTGAAATCGAGCGCGTTCTCCACGCTGGGAAGCGTGTAACGCGCTGGACTTAGGCCGCCGCCGCGAAGGGCGTCGCACTCTCGCTATACTGGTCGCTATACGCCATTCCTTGTTCGTGTGTTCACGGAACGGCGTGGCTTGCACCAGGCTCGTTTCTGCGAGATCGATGACGCGAGAGATCACCACGCAATCCGCTGAGGAAACGATTGCCTTCGGACGCACGCTGGCGGAATTGCTGGCGCCGCCGAAGTTGGTGCTGCTGCGCGGCGATCTGGGCGCGGGTAAGACTACACTCGTTAAGGGCATCGCGGCCGCGTTCGAGGCGGCTGCCGAGGAAGACGTCACCAGTCCTACTTTCACGCTAGTGCACGAGTATCGCGGCCCGAAGGCCAACCTTTTTCACATCGACCTCTACCGCGTCGATACCCCGCGTGAGTTGGAGACGCTCGGACTCGATGATCTGCGCGACGGAAATAGCGTTCTGCTGATCGAGTGGGGAGAGAAATTTCCGCGCTTTCTCCGCGAGCGGGATGTCGAGATTTCGTTGGAACGGGATGGCGAGAATGGGCGGCGGATTAAGGTAAGAGTATAGCCTTGGGCGTCATTTCCTGGTGTGTGTTTTGCGCGCAATCGCCTGGTTAGAACAGTTGTGGAGTAAAATCGTTGCGTGAAGCGCTGGCGCCGCCGATGATGGGTAAAAGGAGCATAGGCCCTCTCCTTGGGGCATGTTACGCGGCAGTCTTCAGCACCTTAATCATGGCTGGGATCCTTGATCGTTGGCCTGACATGGGCGTTGGTGTATTACTCCTGTTCTGGAGCGCACTTTTTGTTGCGTTTTATATTGCCGGAAGATGGCTCGCAGTCAGGACCGAACAGAATAAGAAACTCCCAACGAACAGTTAGGAACTTAGGAGGAGGGGCAAGGAGTTCTACGACTGGCTCGACTCGCACGGAGGCCGTTAGTCCCGACGATAACCCCACGATTACGTCAGTAGAGAACCCTGCGGTTCACTCGCGCATCGGTTGCTGGCGAAAAATCCCCACAGCACTCATTGACCGCGTGTGACGCTGTGTGTCCGGTCAGTCACGGTTCGCGCGCAGGCTACCTGGGCGCTCCATTCTCGAATCATCGAGGATGGCGGCAGCGAAGAAGGCGAACACAAGGCGCTGGTTTCGCAAGAGTGTCAAGATCTTCATTTCTAAACGGCAGCTGAAAACCAAGAACTAGCAAGGCAACTGGCAACTGATTTCAAAATCCCATGATGTTAAATCCGCAATCCACGTAAATCACTTCTCCGGTAATGCCTGAGCTCGCGTTTGAGGCAAGAAAGACGCCGGTGCTGCCGACTTCGTTGACATCGACATTGCGGCCCAGCGGAGCGCGCTCGGCATGGGCTTTGTGCATGTCGCCGAAGCCGGCGATGCCGCGCGCGGCGAGGGTCTTGATGGGGCCGGCGGAAATCGCGTTTACGCGAATGTTTTTCTTTCCCAGTTCGTAGGCGAGGTAGCGCACGGTGCATTCGAGTCCAGCCTTGGCAACCGCCATCACGTTGTAACGGGGCACAACTTTTTCCGACGCGTAGTAGGTCATGGTCATGATCGAGCCGCCATCTTCCATCAGCGGCGTGGCGGCGCGCGCGACCGCGACTAGCGAGTAGACGCTCACGTCGAGCGCGACGCGGAAGCCTTCGCGCGTGGTGTTGATGAAGTCTCCCTTCAGTTCGTCGGCGGGAGCATAGGCGACGGAGTGCACGAGCGCGTGCAGCTTGCCGTGGCGCTCTTTCAACGTGGTGAAGAGGCGGGCGATCTCTTCGTCTTTGCTGACGTCGCACATATAGGCTTCCGCGCCCGGCAGCGACAGGATCAGATCTTTCGCTTCCTGCTCCAGACGCTCGTTCTGATAGGTGATGGCCATCTTCATGCCGGCGGCGTGCAGTCCCTGGGCAATGGACCACGCGATCGAGCGCTTGTTGGCGACTCCGAAGACCACCGCAACGTGGCCCTGCAGATCAAGGGACATGGAATGCTCCTCAGAATGGGAAGAATAACAGGTGCGAAGAAAATGCGGAAAGCAGGGGTTAGGGTCGAAAGGCAGGGGTCAGGGGCCAGAGGTCAGAATTTTGAGGTGGAAAACATTGCGACGATCTTCCGGGTGCATTCTTAACTTCTGCATTCTGACTTCTTATTTCTGACTTAGCTCCACTTGGTCTTCTAGCGCTGCGGCCGCTCCCAGCGGCCAGCTCGCGGCTACGAACGCCATCCCATAGACGCAAGCCAGGATGGCGAAAGCCGCGACCAGACTCACGTTGTGCGCCACCGCACCCACCGCGAGCGCGAGCACCAGTTGCAGAAACGTCCCGGCAAAATAAAACGCGTTCTGCACCCGGCCCATCAGATGTGGCGGCACCATTTCCATGAGGCTGGTATTCATGGCCACGCCGCCCACGCCGCGTGCGGAGCCCATCACAAAATAAAGCGTCATGGCCAGAATCAGCGCGGGCGCGATCGGAGCGCACACTACACAAGCCGCCAAAAGCGCCATCGAAAATGCAACCGATCGCCTGCCGCCGATCCACGCGATCACCGCAGGAGCGTACAGGGCGCTGATAAAAGCGCCCGTGCCCCATCCCGCATTGAGCCAGCCATAGCCGACGGCACCGGCGTGAAAGACGCGTTCGCTCAACGACGGAGTCACCACTACGCCGGTAATCATAGCGCCAAGAAACAGCGCCCAACTGATTCCGAGCAGCACCACCGGACGATGGTCGCGCAGAAAATGGAGTCCCTCGCGCATCTCGCGCCAGAAGCGCTCCAGTTGCGACTCTGCGGCTAGAATGTCAGCGCGCAATTCGTCGGGCCGAAGCACCACGTGGCGTCCTTTGCGCACGGCGAAGTAACAGCAAAACGAGACCACATAGGTGGAAACGTCGATCAGGAGCACTCCGCCGAGGCCAATGTGGTTGTACATGAAGCCGACGATGGAGCCCGCGATCAGCCAGCCTCCCTGCACGCCGGCCAACAGGAACGTGTTCGACTGCACGAACTCGCCCTCAGGCGTGAGTTCCTGGATCAGTGCAGTGATGGTCGGCCAGAACATCCAGAAGCCGGCAGCGACCAGCGTATTCATCAGGTAGAGCTGCCAGACTTGTACGCGGTGCTGAAACGCGAGAATGGCGACGGTTACGATGATGAGCGCGCGAACCGCGTCGAGCCACATCACCAGGCGGCGGCGATCTTCGCGATCAATCAGTACGCCGGTGAAGGGAAGCATGAGCATGGCGGGCAACGTCTGCAGCACGGCGAACTTGCCCAGCGCCATCTCCGAATGCGTGGCTTGCAGAATGTACCAGGCCACCGCGGCCGAGTTCATCCCACTACCCAACATGGAAATCACGTTGGCGGCGAACACAAATCGCAGAGGACGTTGGCCGAGAATGGAACGCATCTTTCTACTTTAGCCGAAGTAAATGAAAGGCAGAAGCAAGGCAACATCCACCAGGGAGACACTGAGGCAAGGAGAAGAGAATCCCTAAGTGCCTGTGTGCCTCTGGTGAGTGTTGTTTTTGCGCCGCTGAGTGATCTGCGCGCTTGCGTGGCGGCGCGTTCGGCGCTAGGATTCGCCTGCTGCGGAATTGAACTTCGGCTCTTAAACTCTGCAAACAGGCGCGGCCCATTCGCGCGACGGAGGAGAACGATGAAACGCTACGGGTGGCTGGTGTTGGCTGTCGTATTTTGGGGCTGGCTGGCGAATCTCCCGTGCAGGGCGCAGATCAGCCACATTGAGATTGCCGCGGGCACGCCGGAGGACAAAGATCTGCAGACCATCACCAGCGAGCAAGACGCGACTAAAAAGCTGGCCATGTATGCCGACTTTGTGCAGAAATATGCGGCGAATCCCGCCGCCGTGGCGTACGGAAACTGGCAGATTTCGCAGGCGTACCAGGCGAGCGGAGACTTTCAGAAAGGGCTCGATTACGGCGACAAGGCGCTGGCGGCTTCGCCTCACAACCTCGACATTCTGGTGGGGCAGGCGAGCATGGCGCAGCAGTCCAAGAACAACGCCAAGCTGCTGGATTACGCGGTGAAGGGAGGCGTAGTTTGCGCCTCGATCGGCAAACAGGCCAAGCCTGACGGAGTGAGCGACGAAGAGTTCGCGCGGACCGCGGCCGACGAAAAAAGTTCGGCCCAGAGCAATTGCGATTTTTTGGAGACTTCAGGTTTCAATGCGATTCAAACCGAAACCGATCCTCACAATCGCCTGGACTACATCGAAAAATTCAGCGCAGCGTTTCCGGAATCGAAGTTCAAGGACCAGGTGTCGAGCTACGCCATGGAGACCCTGGGCCCGGGGCAGCTGAACGATATGCCGCGATTGATAGCGTACTGCGAAAAGATCCTCGCGACGAATCCCAACTCTCTTGTGGCGCTGTTGGAGTTGGCCAGTTTCTATTCGGAAGATGCCAAACCTGGAGGCGCGGCCAAGGCTGTCGGCTATGCGCAAAGAGCGATAACAGTGGCCAACCCGGATGCAGCGGACGCCGATGCAACGCGCAAGCTTTCCGCTGGCGTGGCCCATTCGACGCTGGGCTACGCGTACATGAAGCAGGAAAAGACCGCGGCCGCGATCCCGGAATTGAAAACCGCGGCTGCCTTGCTCAAAGGACAGAACGATGTGCAATATGCCATTGTGCTGTACCGACTGGGCTTCGCTTACGCGAAACTGATCAGAAACTCGGAAGCCCGCGAAGTGCTGGTCGAGGCTGTGAAGATTCCGGGGCCAGTGCAGGCTATGTCACAGGAGTTGCTGAATAAAGTGAATGCGGCGCGGGCCAAGGGGAAGTGAAGCGGGGAATTGTTGATTGCTGATTTTGATTGCCGACTGAAGACCGGCGGACGCCTTGGTTTTTCAATCAACAATCAGCACTCAACAATCAGCAATCAAATAACTGCAATCAGGCGGGTTACGTTCGGGGTTTCAGCAATTCATCCGCCAGCAGGTGCGCCTTCATCGCTAGATTGTGCGCCAGGTCGACATCCCCTGCCGTCAGGGCTGCTTTGGACTGTGCCATGTATTGGTGGATCTGCTTCACCGTTTCCTGCTGAGCGGAATCGAGTTGCAGGCTGCCGATTTTCTTGAGTTCTTCCTCGGTCGAACCTAACAATCGATTGGTGCTGGCGCGCTGCGGAGACTCTTTGGCGGAGGACGAGCCGCCACTGAGTTGAACTGTCCCTCCAGAGGTTCCGCCGTTGCGGACCACGACCTTCGGAGGCGGGCAGGGAGGAAGATCGGCGGCTGGTGCGGCGACTGGTGCGGGTGCCGCGGCGGCGGCATCGGTTGGTGCTGAGGGCTTGCTGACGGCAGCATTACAGGGAGCAGCTTTTATTTTCTGCCCCTTGTGCTTCGCGGTGATTGGCTTCTTTGCGGCGGGCGAGGAAGTGGAAGGCGGGTTGGCTGGCGGAGATACTTGCGTTTCCGAATTGCTCTGGGAAGAAGGCGTAGACGAGTTCGGAGGCTTGACTTCGCTCGCCGGCTGCGGACTCGACTGAGTCCAGGCAGGAATGGCGGCCGTTGCCGGTCCCGAACAAAACATGCACAGGGAAATTATTACGGCCAGAGCCATACCAGGGTCCCAAGCAGATCGCTGCCGAAAAGCACGAGTATTCTACTCCGATGCGCTGGCGAGAGGCGGACAAGCCTCTTAGCCGGCTGGTTTCGAAAGAACTGGCGTGGCATCTGCGCGGGACTCGCGTGGTATTTCGCGGACGCTGGGAGCTGAGGGGATGTGAAATCGGAAGATGGTGCCTTCGCCTTCGACCGACTCGAATTCCAGAGATCCGTGGTGCCACTGCAGAATCTGGTAGGCCTGTGCCAGGCCGATGCCGCTGCCGTCTTTTTTCGTGCTGTAGTAAAGCTCAAAGATTTTATCGTGCAGGTCGTGGGGAATGCCACAGCCACGATCACAAACCTCGGCAATCACGGCGTCGCCACTGCGGCGCGCTGAAATCGTCAGGGCCCCGCCGTTGGCCATGGCCTGAACTCCGTTCAGCACCACATTGAGCAGCGCCTGCTTCATCAAGTCAATGTCTGCTTTGATCGGAAGGGGCTCATCCGGCAGGGCGCGCTCGATGGTGACGCCATGCTGTTGCGCGTCCGGGCCGGCGAGCATGCCTACATCGTCGAGCAAACGGCGGAGGTCGACGTCTTCCAGGTGAAGGTCGCGAGGCCGGGTGAAATCCACCAGAGTCTGCACCACGCGGTCCAGGCGGCGGATTTCACTGTCGATGATGTCCATGTGACGCTGGGTATCGGGCTCGGCGTGGGACAACTTGTTCTGCAAGAGCTGCAGATGCAGGACGATGGCGTTGATGGGGTTTTTTACCTCGTGGGCCACGCCGCGGGTGAGGCGTCCGCTGGCCGAGAGGCGGCGGGACAGTTCAATTTCGTCGCCCAGGCGGCGCACGGATTCGGTGTCGCGCATGATCAGCAACGCGCCGATCTGGGTGGTCTTTTCCTGTACGAAGTCGAGCGAGACCTGGATTCGCTTTCCGTCGGCGGCTTCGATTTCGCGCTGCAGGAGTGGACGCTTGCGCTCGAAGGCGTCGAGCACGATCGCACCCAGAACCGAATCGCGAGTGAATACCTCGTTCACGGTGTGGCCCAGAAGCTCGCCGCGAGGGCGGCCGAGGAAGCGTTCCACCGGGGCGCTGACCAGCACCACCCGCAAGTCGCGGGCAAACAGCATCAGGCCATCCTGCAACTTGGCCATGAGTTGGTCCACGTTGTCTTTGAGCGCAGAAAAAATTTCCTTGGTATCGCGCACCTGGCGGCCGAGATTGGCGATCTTGAGCGTGACCAGGCCGTACTCATCGTGGCCGGCCTCGTCGCTATCCAGCGCGCCGCCCGCGCCCACACTGTCGAGGTTGCGGTTGATCTCCTTCAGCGGGCCGAGGGCGAGATTGGAAATTCCTGCGGCGAGAAACAACGACACAAAGATGGACGCAACGGAAAAATAGACTGCGTGCAGCAGTTTGGGCGTCAGCTCACTCTTAAGAAAAACCGTGGATACGCCGATTCGAATGGTTCCGAAAGGGGCCCCGTTGAGCAGGAGCGGGTAGGTGACGTCATAAACCTCAGCCGGTCCCCAGACCAGGCGAAGTTGATCCCTAAAGCGGGCCGAAAGTATCTGGTTGAACTCGGGCCGCGCTGGCTCGCTTTTTCCGATGAAGCTGGGAGTCGTGTGGATGAGCACCTTATCGTCGACCCCGACGATGGAAGCGTCATAGACGAACGGCCAGTTGCCGACCGCGGATTCGAGATTGTTCAGCAGATTCACGTCGGTCGGCAAGTAGTCGGTTAAGGCCTTGCGAAGTGCGGCCGGATCGTTGGTATCGACGCGGGTGCTGGATAAGTCAGGGACATCATTCTCCGCCATGTAAGCCAGTTGTTGAGTCAGGCGATAGCTGCTCTCGTAGGCGTAGTTAATGCGCTGGCGGAGAATCTGAGAAATGTAGAGGTAGGAAAATGCAGACACCAACGCCGTAACCATGAACGTGATGGCCAGGACGATGATGATCTTGCGTGGCATCATGCGAGTAAGAGGAGCAACTGACCTCAGGGCTCCACGACACGAGTTCTAGGTGCTGGGCAGCTCCTCCTCTTTACCGGAAGTTGCTTCGGCTGCGGCGCTGCCGTACTCCTTCAACTTATTATGCAGGGTTTTCAAGCTGATGCCGAGAATTTCGGCGGCCCGCGTCTTGTTGTTGCTGGTGGCTTCTAAGGTCTTGAGGATCAGCAACTTCTCCGCTTCGCCGACGGTGGTGCCTACTCCCAGTCGGACGCCATCGGGATCGCTGGCCGCGGCGCGCAGCGGAGCGTGTCCGAAGCCGGGGGGCAGGTGCTTGGTCTCGATCATGCCGCCTTCGCAGACGATCACAGCGCGCTCGATGGTGTTGCGCAACTCGCGGACGTTCCCTGGCCACGAATAATTGGTGAACAGGTTGACGACGGCTTCGCTGACTGCGGCCACTTTGCGCGAATGCTTGCTGCTCATCTCACCGAGCAACAATTGCACCAGGTCGGGAATGTCCTCCTTGTGCTCGCGCAACGGGGGCATGTGGATGTTGAAGACGTTGAGGCGATAGTAGAGATCGCTGCGCAGTTCGCCGCGGGCCACGGCCTCTTCGGGAACCTTGTTGGTGGCAGCCAGCACACGCACGTCGACGGGAGTTTCCACTCTGCTTCCGAGGCGGCGCAGTTTGCGGTCTTCGAGCACGCGCAAAAGCTTGGCTTGCGTGGCCACCGGCATCTCGCCGATTTCGTCGAGCAGGAGCGTTCCGCCCTCCGCCAACTCAAAACAGCCGGTGCGCCTTTCCATGGCTCCAGTGAACGAGCCTTTTTCATGTCCAAAGATTTCGCTTTCGATCAGGGTTTCCGGGATCGCAGCGCAGTTGATGGCCACGAAGACCCGGTCCTTCCGGGGGCTGAGGTCATGAATCGTGCGCGCCACGAGCTCTTTGCCTGTACCGCTGGCGCCGGTGATGAGCACGGAGGCCGTGCTGGGGGCGACCATCTCGATGAGCCGGAAGATTTCCTGCATCTTGCGCGAGGCCCCACTTAAACGGCCCAGCGAGCCGGCATCCCGCAATTTGCGGCGCGTGGCTTCCAGTTCCGTGCGCGTTCCCAGCAGGGTAGACGCATTGGTCAGGATGGTGCGCAGGCGGTTGGTGTCGATGGGCTTGGTGATGTAGTCGTAGGCGCCCATGCGCATGGCCTGAACGGCACTCTCGATGGTTCCTTGCGCGGTGACCAGGACGACGGCAATGGTCTGCAGCTGTTCGCCAAGATGACCCAGTAACTCGATGCCGCCCATGCGCGGCATCTTAAGATCGGTAATCACAATGGATGGGGACCATTGGGTGGCTTTTTCCAGGCCTTCCACACCATCGCGAGCTGTCTCGACGCGGTAGCCCCAGGAGCCGACGATTTCGGCCAGCCCGGAGCGTTCATTTTCTTCGTCTTCAACGATCAAAACCCGTTCTTGTCGCATTCTTGCCTTTATCCCGTGGCCGGTTTGGATACAACGGCAGCGTTCTCGTCGCCTTGCCAGGCTTCATGGCCATCTGGGCGAACTACCACGATACGCGGCGGGCTTCCAGCTGAGCAAGGTGCAGGTTGGTCCAGGACTCGGCAGATGGCGAGGCGGAGAGGCTCGGCGCCGCGCATCCGCGTAATTTCAATTTGAGACGGGCGCTGTAGACGAATCCCGGCATATTTTCCCCAAAGCAAGTCCGTGCTTCGCTTTCCGGCCCTGGTGAGATACAATTTCCCGTTTCCTAGGGAAGCAAATCCTTATCTCGGCAAATCACTATTCTTCATCGGCGCCTGCATTCATAAGTGGAGGCGCTCGATCATCCATTGGAGGATGACATGTCACTCTGTTGCAATGGGCGCATAGGCCGCGCGATCGCCGCCGGTCTATCCTTGTTGTGCGTAGCATTCATTTCGAGTTCTGCGGTTGCGCAGCAGACCGATGCCACCCCGAAGTGGGACCTTTTCGCGGGATATCAGTGGCTTCATCCCGGGGCCACTGTGCCAGATCCCAGCGGCGATCCCAATAATCCCACGCCGCTCAAACTCCAGGACGGTTCAGGAGCGGGTGCAGCGCTGACCTATAACTTCGATCCGCATTGGGGCGGGGAAGTCGATTTCGGCACGAATTCGCTCGACCACGCCTACGAAACCACCGCTTCCATCGGGCCGCGCTACATTTGGCGGACGGAAAACGCTAACTACTTTCTGCATACCCTGTTGAGCTACAACCGCCTGTCGGTGGACGGGCTGAACGGGAGCAACGGCATCGGTGCGATCCTGGGCGGCGGAATGGATCTGCCCATTCGCAAGTGGTTGGCCTTCCGTCTGTTTGAAGCCGACTATGTCTGGGCCCGGCACAACTACGCGAACTTCGCCGCCGCGGAGTTTCCGAATTTGCGACGACCTTCGTTAGAAGGCGCGCGGCTGCGGACAGGCCTTGTGATTTCCTGGGGCGGCGCTCCTCCGGTGGCGCCTGCGGCATCGTGTTCGGTGCAGCCCGCCGAAGTCATGGTGGGCGAGCCTGTGACCGCGACGGTGACCTCCAGCAATTTCAATCCAAAACACACCGTAACCTATAGCTGGAGCGCCAATGGCGGCGCCGTAAGCGGCAAGGACACCACGGCCACAATCGACACTACGAATGTTGCGCCGGGCAGCTATGCAGTCACGGCTCACGTTACCGATCCGAAATCGAAGAACAACAACATGGCGAGTTGCTCGGCCAACTTTACCGTGAAGCCGCTGCCTCCGAAGAATCCACCGACCATGAGTTGCTCAGTGAGTCCGTCGAGCGTGAAGGTTGGAGATTCAGCCACGATCACTTGCAGCTGCACCAGTCCTGACGGCGTCTCGGTTTCCGTCGCGAACTGGAACGCCACTGGCGGCACGCTCTCTGGCGCTGGCAGTACGGCTGCCCTGAGCACGGCTGGAGCATCCGCTGGTCCGGTGACCATCAGTGCGAGTTGCACGGACACGCGCGGTCTGACAGGACAGGCTTCGACACAGCTGATGGTGGAAAACCCGCCACCGCCGCCGGTCAATCCGGAAGTTGTACGACTGGAAGCCCGGCTCGCGTTGCACAGCATTTACTTTGTAACCAACTTCCCCTCAGCGGCGAATCCCAAAGGCGGTCTGCTGGCCAGTCAACAGAAGACGTTGATCGAGTTGGCGTCCGACTTCAAGAAATACCTGGAAAGCAAACCGGATGCACATTTGATTCTGGGAGGCCACGCCGATCACCGTGGTTCCGCGGAATTCAACCAGGCGCTCTCCGAGCGGCGTGTCGCCCGTACCAAGAGCTTCCTCATCGAACAGGGCGTTCCCGAGGCCAACATCGAGACCAAGGCGTTTGGCAAGGACCACAACCTGACCGAAGACGAGGTAAAAGGTGAGGTGGACAGCAACACCGAGCTGACTGCCGAAGAGCGGGCGAGGGTCCTGCGGAACATCGTGACCATCCGCATGGCGAGCAATCGCCGGGTGGACGTCACCTTGAGCACGACGGGCCAGACCTCGGTTCGCCAGTTCCCCTTCAACGCGACGGATGCTCTGACTCTCATCGGAGGCAGGGAAGCCGCCAAGAAGCCGGTGGCCAAGAAGCCGGTTGCGAAGAAGCCTGCTCCGAAAAAGTAGCAACCGGCTTTTTCGTTGAAAACTTTCGCGGAGAGCGATTAAACGTCGCTCTCCGCGATTTTTTTTTGAGGAACGCGTGAAATCTCGAATTGGAAGCGCGCGTACGAGTCGCGAGGACTGGAGGGGGTGATGCCACGACCGCCCCACTCCAGCAAATTGCGCGAGAAAAATGGGGAAACTGTCGCTTAAAGGGGGCGACGGCTGTGCAAAAGCTACACATCCCACGAAAGTGCCATCCCCAAGTTGTTGATTTGGTGAGAACGTGTCTGGTATTCCGTTTGCCACTTCCTGGGATGAGACGGCGGCGTGGGCGTGCCTATGGTGGGGGAATCCCGGTGGTTTCGAAGGCTGCAGCTGCGCAGGCTGAAACGGCTTGCTGTCTTGCTGATTCCTGTTCTGACCATCATTCTTGCGGTGGGGTGCTCCCGCCCCAGTGAATTGCCGGTCGATGAGGGACTCAACCACACTGATCAGCGCAAGGCGCCTTTCCAGGACAACGCCATCAAGCAGCCGGGGCCGAACTCCGGCGATGGGAAATCGAGCGACGCGGGTGCGGAACAGTCATCGAGCCGCGATCCGAGAAGGGCGAGCGGCCCGCCTTTTCAGGATCTGTCTTCTGTCTCAGATCTGCCGCCAGGCACGCTGGTTACGGTGAAACTGGAGAGACAGATTTCCAGTGATAACATCGGCGATAAAGGTACATTTGCCGCCATGGTGGATGAGCCGGTCATGCTGGATGGAAAAATAGCAGTGCCGCGCGGCGCTAACGTCACGGGAAGAATCGAGTCGGCTCAGGCCTTCGATGCGGGCCGGGGCCTCGGTTATATTCGCCTGACGCTGGAGACGATCACAATTGCCGGAAAAAAATTGCCGCTGCGGACCTCAAGTCTTTTCGTCCGTGGGAGTTCGGGAGAAGTGTCAAGTACGGGGCAGGATGACGCGGAACAGACGCGCCCGACCGTGACCCGCTTGCAGAAGGGGCGGCGGCTTACTTTTCGCCTGGCCGCGACGGTCCCGCTGTACCGGCAAGACGCAGAATTCCAGAGCAAAGACCATTTGCCCGGCACGGAATAGTTAGAAAATACATAAAAACAGGCCCTTCAGCGAGTTTTCCACAGAAAGATTTTAGTTTCAGTGACGAGTGCCCTTAGCAGGCTCGGACCATCTCCCTATAGTTGGGTGCGCAAGAGGAACCGAGACTGAGCGTGCGGGGCAATCCTCCCGTTTCGGGAAAACCAAGGTATCACGCTGCCAATCTCTCGTTCCTTCTGGGAACTGTCCCAGCCAGACTAAGGACATGAGCGCAGCGACTCCATTCCCGTGGCCGACTGACATTGGCGTAACCAGTCCCGAAACGAGCTCCGGGACGATTGTGGGGACGAGTGCGGAAACGGGACTGGGCTGGTTGTTCCGAAGCGCCCCGGTGGCCGTCGCCCAGTGCAGTGCACAGGGAGTCATTACCGCGGCAAATCCTGAATTCGAGCGCTTGCTCGGGATCTGCCTGAGATCGGCCTCCGCTGTGCTTCTCAGCGATCTCATCCCAACCAAACACCGGGAAGAAATGGATTTCCTGTTCCACGAAACGGTCGCGGGCAACCGCGACAGTTTCCAGATCGAGAACCAGATTGAGAATCACATCGAAATCATGACCGCTGGGGCGCGCGGGGGCGCTGCGTGGGTTCGGTGGACGGTATGGAAAGCGCCCTGCCCGGGAGGGGATTCGGCCTATATTGTCGCACTCGCCGAAGACACGACCGCCAGTCACTACACGGTTCGGCGTGTGCGCGAGGCCGGGAGCCTGGAAGCGCTGGGGCGGCTGGCGAGCGGTGTGGCGCATGACTTCAACAATCTGCTGACCGGCGTGACGTTGTACAGCGACTTGCTGCTCGCGGGGCTGGAACCCGGTAATCGTCTGCGGAAATATGCGGAAGAGATCCGATCTGCCAGCGGCCATGCTTCGGGGCTGGTGCGGCAGTTGCTGGAGGTCGCGCGCAGCCGAAGCGAAGCGCCTTCCCGGTTGTCTCTCAATGCGGTGGCCGAAGCCATGAGGCAACTGCTGCTACGGCTGATCGGCGAGAACATTGAACTGGTATACCAGCTCGATCCTAACCTGGGTGCGGTCCGGATGGACTCCACGCAGGCGCAGCAAATTCTTTTGAATTTAGTGCTCAACGCCCGGGACGCGCTGCCGGAAGGAGGCCGGATCACGCTTGAGACTCGAAATTGCGGTCTGCAGATCGTGAGCGGCCACGCCGTTGGGAAGACGGGTCCGGTCGAGCTGCCTTGCGCACTGTTTGTGGTCACCGACAACGGCCACGGCATGGACTCTCAAACCCGGCAACACGTTTTCGAGGCTTTCTTCTCTACGAAACCCCCGGGCGAAGGTACGGGCCTGGGATTGTCCACGGTGTACGACATTGTCACCAACCATGGAGGTCTCATCCATATTGACAGCGAGCGGGAACGGGGGACGCGGGTCACCGTGCTTCTCCCGCTGATGCCGCTGCCTGTGATTTCCCCAGCCGAGACGCCGAACGTTTCCCCCACAGACTCAAACCAGCCCAGTCACGAAGGAGCATTACTTTTTCCAGACGAGGAACCTACGCCATGACGTCAGCAGCATTCAGTGTGATTACCAGCGCGCCGCAAATTCAACCCGCCAACTTTCTTAACCTACTCATCATCGACGACGAGCGCTCGATTCGCGAAGCCTGCCGCGAAGTGGCGCAGTCGCTTGGGTTTAACGCCTTTGTCGCAGACTCGGCGGAGCACGGTTACCGGCTGCTGGAGATGCAGAGTGTCGATGCCGTGCTGCTCGATTTGCGGCTTCCCGGCGCCGGGGGCCTGGAGGCGATGCGCCGCATTAAGGAGCGGCGTCCGGAAGCGATCGTGGTGGTGGTCACCGGCTACGGCACAGTGCAAACCGCGGTGCAGGCCATGAAGAACGGCGCCTACGATTATGTGACCAAGCCCTTCAGCGTGGACGAACTGAAGCTCCTGCTGGAGCGCGTGGTCAGCCATCTGCGCCTGAAGTCGGAAAACCGCATCCTGCGCGAAAAGGTGAAGTCGAAGCAGGGATTTGGCGGGATTGTGGGGCGCTCGCCGGAGATGGAAAAACTTTATCGCATCATCGCGAAGGCTGCCAACAGCGTGCATCCGGTGCTGATTCTGGGAGAAAGCGGCACGGGTAAAGAGATGGTGGCGCGCTCGATCCACTATGCGGGCCCGTTTCGCGACAAGCCGTTCATCCCCGTGGATTGCGGCTCGCTGGTGCCGACGCTTATCGAGAGCGAACTGTTCGGCTATGTGAAGGGAGCCTTCACCGGAGCCAACCAGGCGAAGGACGGCCTGCTGGCCATTGCAGAAGGGGGGACGGTTTTTCTCGATGAAGTCGGGGAGCTTCCCGTCGACCTGCAAGCGAAACTGCTGCGGGCCATTCAGGAAAGGGAAATCCGGCCCGTGGGCAGCACTCGCCGGATCAGCATCAATGTGCGGATACTGGCGGCCACGAACCGCGACCTGGAGCAGGCGGTGATGCAAGGCACTTTTCGCCGCGATCTGTATTTCCGGCTCAACGTGCTCAGTTTGCGAATTCCTTCGCTGCGGGAGCGGCGCCAGGACATTCCCCTATTGGTCGCACACTTCCTGGAACGTATGGCGAGGAATTCGGGAATCGAGAAACTGCTCAGCGACGAAGCGGTCAAAGCCTTATTGGCCTACGACTGGCCGGGCAACGTGCGCGAGCTTGAGAACTGCCTGGAACGGGCCTGCGCGTTCACCAGCGGCCCCCTGATTCACGTCACGGATTTGCCACGGGAGATCAGCAATCTGGCGACTCCCGAACCTTCCGACGGAAATGGGCATAGCCATGGCAAGATCATTCCCATGGCGGAACTGGAGAAGCAGACGATCTTAAGCGCGATCGCGGAACTGAACGGCGACAAGTTGCAGGCGGCGCGACTGCTGGGCATCGGCAAAACCACACTCTATCGCAAGCTGAAGGATTATTCGGCCCACCCATAGGGAAACGCTACGTCCGGGAGAAAAACTTAACCACGGAGGCCACAGGGGCGCACAGAGGGACGCTCATCCGCGCTTCTTCATGTGCCAATCGTCTTGGGTGAAGTGCCGATGATGAACTGCCAGGTTGTTGGTTTTCCGCACGCGGGAAAACGGACTCTGGCCGAACGACTAAACTCCCTTTTTTCAATCTGCGCCTGTGGCGACTGGCGTGCTTATGACAAGAGCATGATTCTTCTCATTACACCTTCAGCCCGTGGCCAACAGTGCGCCGACGCGTTGCGATCCGCAACCGGCGACGAAACGCATTGGGCCCACATCCTGCAGGAGGCAGCCATGCGCCTGCGCGAGCAACCCTATTCTGCCGTGGTCATCGATCAGTTTTTGCTGGAAACCGAACCGGAAGAAAGCGATCGAACCATGGAACACCTGGGTACGGCCTTTCCCGTGTACGTCAACTTCGCTGTAACGGGCATGGAACGGCTGGTTCGCGAGGTGCGCTCGGCGCTGCACCGGCGCAAGCGGGAGGAAACTTCTGCGCGGCGAGCGGTCGAGGAGCAGATGCGCAGCGAAATGCGGGAAACCCTGACCGTGATGCTGCTCTCGTGCGAACTGGCCATGGCGGTTCCAGGTGTGCCGGTGCCGGCAGCGGAGAAAATTCGCGCCATCGACAACCTGGCGCGGGAGTTGAGGGTGCGATTGAATGCGTCCAACTGAGAAGCAAACCAGGCCGCCGGACTTCACCAGCCGCAAGGCGTCGCGATGAGCTGTCGGTTCGTAGACGCCGCTGTCGAGGGACCGTGCCCCGATCCCGGGCGGGCCCGCAGCTCGGCCGGAGGCGCCGCGGCCCGAAAATTCCTTCGAATTCTCCTCTGGTTCGCATTAGAATGGCCAGCACAGCACGCTGGATGCCGTATCTGTCACGGTGTCCGGAGGCATCTCCCGGAGGTTCTGTGCACGTTCTGGTCACGGCCGATACCCTGTCTGGCGCCTGGACGTATACTCGCGAACTGGTGACCGGCCTGGTCACGAGTGGGGTGCGGGTGACGCTGGTCAGTTTCGGGGAAATCCCCCTGCCCGAACAGACAGCGTGGATGGACGGCCTGCACGGACTCGACTACCACCCTACCGCCTTTCGCCTGGAGTGGATGCAGGAAGCCGAGGAAGATTTACCGGAATCCTCGAGCTTCCTGGCGTCGCTGGTCCGCGAATTGCAGCCCGACCTGCTACATCTCAACCAGTTCTGTTACGGAAATCTGGCGGTGGATGTGCCGCGGGTGGTGATGGCGCATGGCGACCTCATCACGTGGACGCAGGCCGTGCAGGGTCATTCGCCGCGGCCTTCGCGCTGGCTGAAGTGGTATCGAGACACGGTGATTCGCGGGATCGAGGACGCGGATGCATTGATTGCGCCTACGGCCTGGATGCTTTCCAGTGTGCGGACGACCTATGCACGCCCGCGGCGTGCCGCCGTGATCTATCCAGGCCGCAACCCCATCTTTTTTAATCCATACGTCAACAAAGAAGATACCGTGCTGGCGGTTGGCCGCATGGTCGACGCGGGCAAGCAAGTGGCCCTGCTCACGCAGCACACGCATCCCCTGTCGGTTTGCATTGTGGGTGCGGAACAGACGTTGCCGGCTTACCGCATTCCGATTCGCGCCGATGTTAAGGTTGCGAACGAGAAAACGTCGGTGGCGATTCGCGGGCCCCAGACCGAGGCGCAACTGCGCGCGCTTTACAGCCGAGCCTCGATTTACGCGGCGACGCCACGCTACGAACCCCTGAGCATGCCGTCCGTGGAAGCTGCGTTCTCACGCTGTGCGATTGTGGCCAACGACATCCCTGCCTTCCGCGAGATGTGGGGGGATGCCGCACTTTATTTCCGTACCAATGATGGCGCCAGCCTGGCTGAGAGCATCCGGATGCTGAATGCTGACCGTGAGATGTGCCGTGCGTATGCCAGCCTGGCCTACGAGCGCGCCCGCGAGCGTTTTACCACCCAGCGCATGATCGATGACTGCCTGTTGCTTTATCGCAGTTTGGGGTCGGCCGGTTCGATAGCCGCTTGACCTGGGTGATGGCAAGGCAGTCGGTGGTCTCGCACGTGTCCGGCAAGTAACTCGTTATTCGATTTGGCCTTTCGACGAACGACCGTCGAGTTCACTCGACTGGACAGCCGAGAGTGGCCGCCGTCCTCACATGAGGATCTTCAGAGCCTGAGACAATACTGGGTTTCTTTCTTCGCGCGACAGGCGCGCCTGCTTAATGGTATCTTCTTAGGCTTACTAGAAACCCGTAAGGTTGGAGGAAGTGATGGCACAGGTGAAGATCACCGTGCGGCCCAATGGGCCGTACCGGGTGGAAGCTCCGGAAGGCTCGATCGAGTTGGTGGATGTCAACGGCAACAAGTACGACCTTACCGGCAAGCCGGCGTTCTCGCTCTGCCGCTGCGGCGGATCGGTGAACAAGCCTTTCTGCGACGGCGCTCACAGCCGCATCGGATTCCAGGGCGCTGAATTGGCAGTCAAGCAGGCCGAGGGCGGGCAGACTCCATCCAAGTAGGGGTTCTTTAGCAGACATTCTTTGATGGACATTTCTGTCTTTGCAGAACAATCCATGCACGTGGGGGATTTTTTGAGCAAGCAGCGGGACCGCGAATTGGGCATGGGCCGCAAGATTACGCGGCGGGATTTCCTGAACGGCGTTGCGGTGACGGCGGGTGCGGCTGTCATGCCCTGGGATCTGTTCGGAAACAGTGAAGGCGCGAGTGAAGAGGCCAGGGAGAAATCCGCCGGCTACTATCCGCCGGCGCTCACCGGACTTCGCGGCAGCCATCCTGGATCGTTCGACGTAGCCCACAGTTTGCGCGATGGTACATTCTGGGACTCGGCCGGCAAGCCTGAGGACACGGGCGAGACTTTCGACCTGATCGTGGTCGGAGGCGGCATCAGCGGACTGGCAGCGGCGCACTTCTACCGCAAGGCGGCGGGCGAGAGGGCGCGCATCCTGATTCTCGACAATCACGATGATTTCGGCGGACATGCCAAGCGCAACGAGTTTCGCGTCGGCAATGCGTTCCGGCTGGGTTTCGGCGGGACCTTTTCGATTGAAAGCCCGGCGCCGTACAGCGCGGTGGCCAAGGGAGTAATCGAAGAACTCGGCATTGACGTCCCGGCTTACTCAAAATACGTGAACCGGAACCTTTACCGCGGGCTCGACATGCGGCCAAAATGTTTCTTCGACAAAGAAACGTTTGGCGCGGACAAACTGCTGAGCAATCCCATGGCGCGGGCTGGAGGCGAAAGTGACGACGTTGCCACGCCGACGGCGCTGCGGCTGAAGGAATTCCTCGACGAGGCTCCCCTCGCCGACCGGGCCAAGCTGGATCTGCCCCGCCTTTTTGCCGAGAGCCGAGACTTTTTTCCGGGGCTGAGTTCCGATGAAAAGAAGGGCAGGCTGGCGCGCATCAGCTATGCCAACTATCTGAGGGACATGGTGGGCGTGCACGCGGACATCATCAAGATGTTCCAGGCTATGCCACATCCCCTCTACGGCCTGGGCATTGATGCAGTGTCGGCGCAGGATGCCTGGGGGTTCGATTTCCCCGGATTCGCGGGGTTGAGACTCGATCCAGCGCCTGGCAAAGGGATGAACCGCGATTCCATCCCGAACGAAGAAGCCGCCAAGTATTTCTTTCATTTTCCCGATGGCAACGCCAGCATTGCGCGGCTGCTGGTACGAAAGTTGATTCCCGCAGCGATTCCTGGGAGTTCCTGGTCCGACGTGGTTTTGGCCAAAGCCAATTACGCCAAGCTTGATGAGAGTGGCTCTGCGGTGCGCATTCGGCTGAACAGCACGGCGGTGCGCGTAAAGCATGTGGGCGAGATGACCAACGCAAAGGAAGTAGAAGTAGCCTATGCGCGCGGCAACAAGGTGTATATCGCGAGGGCGAAGAACGCGGTGCTGGCGTGCTGGCACGTGGTGATCCCTTACATTTGCGACGACCTGCCCGACAAACAGAAACAGGCACTGGCGTCGGCGCAGAAGGTCCCGTTGCTCTACACGAACGTGGCTCTGCGTGACTGGACTTCTTTCCACAAACTGGGTGCGAATGCGGTATACGCCCCAGGTTGCTACCACACGGCGTTCAATCTCGATTTACCCGTCAGCCTGGGTGGTTATGAGTGCGCGCGCAAACCGGAGGAGCCCATTGTCATCCACATGATGAAAACGCCGTGCCGCCCTGGGCTTCCGGCGCGCCAGCAGCACACGGCGGGCCGCATCGAGCTTTACAACACTACGTTTGAAACCATCGAGCGTAAGATTCGCGATCAACTAGCTCGCACCTTGGGCGGAGGAGGGTTCGATCCGGTGCGCGACATCGCAGCGATCACTGTGAACCGCTGGCCGCACGGCTACGCGTACGAGTACAACTCGCTATTTGATTCGTTCTGGCTCGAGGGCGGCGAAACTCCGTGCGAGGTGGCGCGCAAGCCCTTCGGGCGCATCGCCATCGCCAATGCCGACGCCGGGGCTTATGCCTATACGGATGAGGCCATCAATCAGGCGTGGCGGGCAGTGGGGGAGATCGCGAAGAGCTAACCTAATTATTCGCGGATTCAAGCGCGGGCGCACTGGTTGACTTGAGAGAAGATACGCGAGTCGGGTTCCGTTTCGAAATGGATCTGCGAGCCGCGCCATCGAAATACTCCTACCGCGCTGGCGATCACAATCAAAGCCACCAACACGAGGATGCCGGCCCGCTGCAATCGTTGATCGCGTTCTGGAGCAACGCGAGCGACGAGCGCGCCGAGGATCATTCCGCTGATCAGTCCGCCGATGTGGCAGGCGTTATCGACGCCAGGAAACACGCCGCCCAACAGCACATTGATCACCACGAAGAAAGCGAGACTCTTCAGCGTTCCTTTGATCACGGCGCTTGGCATCGAAAATTCACCCAGATAGAACGACGCGACCAGTGCTCCCGCCAGGCCGAAGATTGCGCCTGACGCTCCAACCGTCGCCCCCAAGGGGTGCCATCCTACGGTCGCCACGCCACCGGCGATGCCAGTGATTAGATATATGGCAGCGAAGGTCGCGCGTCCGTAGAGCGACTCGCACAGCGCGCCCAAGTCCCAAAGACACCACATGTTAAAGGCGATGTGAATGAAGCCGCTGTGAAGAAACATGTAGGTCACAAGTCGCCACCACTGTCCTGTTAACGTCAGAGGGCCGAAGTTCGCTCCCAGTTCATCTACTGCCGGACTGGCGAGGGACAGCAGGAACACGGCAACATTGACGCCGAGGAGTATCTGCGTCAGCGAGGCGCCGCCTTGGCTCTGCCGCACCCAGGGTGCGGGCATGACGATCTGTTTCGCGTCTTCACTTTCTTCGCCCCGTTGTGCAGCTTCATGTTGCACGCACCACTGGCAAAGCTTCTTCCCGAAGGTGAGGCCCGGAAGGTTACGGCCGCATTGAATACACTTCGACATGTCTGTACAAAAGAGTACCAGTTGTTCGGCCCGCGGCGCGAGGCAGGGCTTTTTTGGCGGCGGCGGATTTCTCAGTGAATCGTTTTGGTCTTCCGCGACATGTAATCCATCAGCAGGTACTGGCCCAGCGTATACGGTGTGGTGAAGTAGGCTTTGCCGCGGCACATCTCGGTGACTTTCTGCACGAATTGCACCAGGCCGTAATCTGACGCGAGCATGAAGGTGTTGATCAGCACGCCGGCGCGTTTGCACTTCGAAACTTCCTGCAGGGTTTCGCTTACCACCAGCGGATCTAGGCCGAAGGCGTTCTTGTAGATGCGTCCGTCTTCGAGGGTGAGGGCGGAGGGTTTGCCGTCGGTGATCATGACGATCTGCTTCATGTCTTTTCTTTGCCGCTGCAAAATCCGCTGCGCCAGGCGCAGGCCTTCGCGCGTGTTGGTGTAGTAAGGGCCTACCTTGACGCGGGCAAGCTGCGAGAGCGGGATTTCCTCGGCGGAGTCGTGGAAGAGCACCAGCGACAGCGAGTCGCCGGGATATTGGGTGCGGATCAGATACGACAGCGCCATGGCAACTTTTTTCGCCGGAGTGAAACGGTCTTCGCCGTAGAGGATCATCGAGTGCGAGCAATCGAGCATGAGCACCGTCGCACAGGACGACTGGTACTCGCACTGATGCACCTGCAAGTCGGAATATTCGATGTTCAGCGGTAGCGTGAGTCCTTCACGCTGGATGGCGCTCGAAAGCGTGGCCGTGATATCGAGATTGAGGGTGTCGCCGAACTCGTAGGTCTTGGCCGATCCGCTGGTTTCAATGCCGGTGGCGAGATCGCGAGTGTCGTGGCGTCCGAAGCTGGATTTGCCCAGCGAGCCGAGCAGGTTGCGTAGAGACTTGAAGCCGAGAAAGTCGAGACTCTTGTCGGTGATTTCGAACTTGGCTTGCTGCGCGCTTTCACCGATTTGGCCGCCTGCCCCGGATTGGCGTGCCGGGTCGGGCGGCTCATCGATCGAAATGTAGTCTTCCTGTTGCATGCGCTCGATCAGTTTTTCGATTAGCTCGTCGAGCTGCCCGTCCATCGCCATTTGCTGCAGGCGTTCGCGCATCTCTTCGTCGAATTGATCGCCTTCCATCAGGGCCTGTTCGAGGGCGCGGCGAAGTTCGTCGAGCGTGTGCTCGCCCTCGGGCATCTCATACCACATATCACTCTGGAAGCCGCTTTGCAGCAGGTAGTCGGATAGCGCGTTGAGCAGATCCTCCAGGCTCATTTCGCCGGCGGCGTCGGGAACGTATTTGGAGTAGCGAATCCGCTTCATTCTCGTAGAGACGTAGCTTGCTACGTCTTCCCTGCCGCCGCCCGAGACGTTGCAAGTAACGTCTCTACGCCAAGTTCCTAGCCGGAGCCCGCAGCCCGAAAGGAGAAGCCTAATTAAACTGTCTTCTCTGCCGATACGGGCGTTCCTCGGTTTCGAATGATTTCTCACGCGCGGGTTCCGGCTTTTTCTCTCCGGCTTTGAACACGCGTTCCTCGCTGCGGCCGATGCGTTTGTGCGCATACAGGCCCTCGAGAAAGAATTCCGCGGCCGAGACCTGCTGCTCGGGGCTCTCTTTCTGTGACACACCGAGCGGGCCGAGTTTGTCGACTAGACCCTGAATTCCCTTCAGATTCTCCAATGCCTCAACGGCAGAGACAGAATCTGACAATTGGATCTCGCCACCCAGGTCAAACCACTGCACGATCTGCTGCACGTTGGCGCCGGTGAAATATTCGTCGTAGGTCTTCGCGATGGCGGTGCGAATCAGTTCACGGCCAACATGGTCGGCGCCCTTCATCTCACCTTCGTATTCGAGTTCGAGTTTGCCAGTGATGGCGGGCAGCGCAGCGTAGACATCGCTGATGCGGGGCACAACCAGCTTTTCGTCGTTGCGGATGGCGCGCCGCTCAGCGTTCGAGATTACGTTCTCCATCGCACTGATGGGCAGGCGCTGGCTTACGCCTGAGCGCTTATCGATCTTCTTATCTTCGCGGGCGGCGAAGGCGATGCGCTCGATCACTTCCTGCACATACTTTGGCAGATGCATGCGCTGGGCCTCGCCACGCAAGCCCCGCCGTGTCCAGGCTTCCTGCTCAGTGATGGCGATGCCTTCCTCGACTGTCGTGGGATAGTGCGTGCGAATCTCAGAACCGATGCGGTCTTTGAGCGGTGTGATGATTTTTCCGCGGGCGGTGTAATCTTCCGGATTCGCGCTGAAGACAAGCGCCACGTCGAGCGGCAGGCGAATGGGATAACCCTTAATCTGCACGTCACCTTCCTGCATGATGTTGAACAGGCCCACCTGAATTTTTCCCGCGAGGTCGGGCAGTTCGTTGATGGCGAAGATGCCGCGATTGGCGCGAGGCAGCAAGCCATAGTGAACCGTAAGCTCGCTGCCCAGTTCGTGGCCACCACGCGCGGCCTTGATGGGGTCGATGTCGCCGATCAGATCAGCGATAGTGACGTCAGGCGTCGCCAGCTTTTCAACATAGCGTTCGTCGGGCGAAAGATAGGCGATCGGAACCGCATCGCCGAGGCGGGCAACTTCTTCGCGGCAGCGGCGGCAGATAGGCGCGTAGGGATTGTCGTGAATTTCGCACCCGGCAAGATACGGCATGTGCGCATCGAGAAGCGTCGTCAGGGCGCGCAGGATGCGGCTTTTGGCCTGGCCGCGCAGCCCGAGCAAAATAAAATTGTGGCGGGAAAGAATCGCGTTGACGATCTGCGGCACGACCGTGTCGTCATAGCCCACGATCCCCGGGAAAACGGGCTCATCACTGTTCTGGCGTAGCCGCGCTGACAGGTTCTCGCGCAGTTCGTCCTTCACGTGCCGCACGCGCAATCGTTCTTCGGAAAATGGACTGTGACGCAGTTCACCGAGCGTGCGCGGAAGACTCATGCCTGAACCCCCAAATACTTTTCTGGATTATACGCGGAAGAGCGGGCATCAAGCTTCGGTCATCGGGTTTCGGAGAAATCTCCTCATGCGAGCTGCGAATGTGTTTGAAACTTGCCGGAAACCGCAGGCTTCCGGGCGCGCCGAGGCCAGAGGCCCGAGCGCCGAAGCCGGACGTTCAGCCGACGTGGCCGTTGCCTCCGGCTTTCCGGCGGGCGTGAGCGGTGCGGTGCAGGCTGGGAAGGAGCGTCTCGAAGTATTCGGCCAGCACCGAGACCCGCTCGCTCTCGGAACGCAGCGCCAGCAGCTTTTGCTTGAAGTCGAGGTCGAGAGGGAGTGAGCCGGCGAGATAGAAGGAGAGCATGGCCATGTTTGCGGTGGAAAGGTCCTGCACCGCTCCGGCCAGCTTCATGATTTGAGAATGCAATTGCACAGCACGATCGGTTTGTTCCTTAGGCGGAAGCCCGGGCGCATCCTCGACCATGAGAACTTCCGCGCGCAGAAAAGAACGCTCCTGGTTGAGGTGCAACACTTCGAATCGTTTGCGGCCCTCGGTGACGATGTCGAGTCGCCCGTCGGGATATCGCTTGGCGACTGCAACGATTTCGGCTGTGCAACCAACATCGGCGACGCCTTGTTCCACGGCGCGCACCACACCGAAGAGCCCGTTGCCGTCGAGGCACTCCCCAATCATTTCCTTGTAGCGCGGCTCGAAGATGTGCAGGGGCAGGGGCGTGCCGGGGAACAGTACGACATCGAGCGGGAACAGAGGCAGAAGGGAACTCACGCAATCTCCGGTTGTCAGTGCGCGGAACGAGTGGGCGCTCCGATTGTAACCCAGGTCTGATTGCGCGCCCTGACTTCGCGTCTTGACTTCGCAGTGCGAGGAGATTAGAACGCGGGCATGGATCTTACGGGAAAGATTGTTGTGGTTACCGGCGCTTCCATGGGCATTGGCGAAGCGATCGCGAAGATTTTTGCCGACAACGGAGCCAGCGTCGTGCTCGCATCAAGGGATGCAGGCCGCGTCGAGGCGGCGCGAGTGCGCCTGGGCCATCCGGAGCGCACTTTGGCGATCACCTGCGACGTGCGCCACCGGGAAGAGATCGACCGGGTCATCGCTTTGACAGTGCATCATTTTCAGGGCATCGACGTATGGGTGAACAATGCCGGGCATGGACTGCTTGATTCGGTCGCGGAAATGGCAATGCCGGCCTGCCGCGATATGTTCGAAACCAATTTCTTCGGAGCGGTGTCAGCCATGCAGGCCGTGATTCCCGTGATGCGGCAGCAAGGCGGCGGAACAATCATCAATATTTCCAGCGTGGCGGGACATATTCCACTGCCGTTTCATGCCGCCTACAGCGCCACCAAGTTTGCGCTCAACGCCATCGGCGAGGCCGCAGATGTGGAGCTGAGGAGTGACGGCATTCGCGTGCTGACGGTTTGCCCGGGCTACGTTCGAACTGATTTCGGCCGCAACGCTACGCGTGGAAACAACGCCACGACCGTTCGCCCAGGGTCCGTGCGCGGAATCACTGCGGAACGCGTGTCGCACGCCACCCTGCAGGGCTACTTGAAGGGGAAACGGGAAGTGATTGTGCCCTGGAGCATGCATCTCCCGGTGAAAGCATTTCAACTATTTCCAGGTGTGGTGGCATGGGCGATGGGACGGATGACGCATCGGAGGAATGAGCAGCAGTGATTGCCGAGCGAAACTAAGTCGTCCGGCAAAGCCTTGCCAGGAAGTTAGCCGGCCGCCAGTTCCGAAAGCATGGATTCCATTTCCGATTGTGCATGCAGATTGCCAGTGCGGCGGGCGGCGGATATGCCATCCTGCAGCATTTTCTTCGCGTCGGCAGTTCTCTCGGCGCGCACCAAGGTTTGCGCCGCCATGAAGTAGCCGGCAGTGTAGTCCGGATTTTTCTCCAACAGGATGGAAAATTCCGCCAACGCCCGATCGAGGTCTCCCTGCTTCGCATACTCCATGGCGAGACCGTAACGCGCAAAAGCGTCCGTAGGATTCTCCGTGAGGATCTCGTTGAGGGCTGAAATTCGGTCCATAAATCAGCTGCCAGCGGTCAGCTGCCAGAAAGTTGAGGTTACTACAAACTTTATCGTCGCGCAGAACGGACAGGCTGGCCAAACAAAGCCAGGATCGAAATTCGGAGGGAAGACAAACTGGCGGGCTTGCCGGTGACTGGTTACAATGACCACACCCAACAATTCCATTCCATCTGTAATTCGTTCGCTGGTGCGTCATGCGCTCCGTGAAAGGGACTGATGAGTGACCACACGCTTTCTCCCCGCCCCGTGCGGGATTCGCAATCAGAAATGACCGAGATTGTCCTGCCTAACGACGCCAACCCGCTCAACGCGTTGCTGGGTGGCCGGATTATGCATTGGATTGACATGGCCGGCGCGATGGCCGCCCACCGTCATTCGCGCAATTACGTGGTCACGGCGGCGGTAGATCACATTGATTTTCTGGTGCCGGTGCGAGTCGGCGACCTGGTAGTTTTGCGCTCCTCGGTGAACCGCGTCTTCAACACTTCCATGGAAGTGGGTGTAAAAGTTTTCGTGGAGAACTACATCGCTGACTCGGCACAGCATGTCAGCTCCGCGTACTTGACCTTTGTGGCGATCGATGACGCCGGCCACCATTTGCGAGTGGCGCCGGTCATTCCCGAGACGCAAGAGCAGCAGCGGCGCTATGACGACGCCGGCCGGCGGCGCGACATCCGGCAGGCGGAGCTTCTGCGGCGCCGCAAGGCCGGGCGCTAGATCGTCTCGCGATGTGATGCGGATCACATTCCGCGCACTGGTAAATAACTAAACTGTTCGGTGCTCCGAGGCATTCTTCATGGATAGCGCCCTCTTAGTGGATCGTATCCACTTCGCGTTCACCGTCACTTTCCACTATCTCTTCCCCCAGCTCACCATGGGGTTGGCGCTGCTGATCGTAGTGCTCAAGACGTTGGCCCTTCGCCGCAACGATGAGACCTATCACAAGGCTGCGCGTTTCTGGGCTCGCATTTTCGGCATCAACTTCGTCCTGGGTGTCGTGACCGGGATTCCGATGGAATTTCAGTTCGGCACGAACTGGTCGCATTTCTCGCGCTTCGCGGGCGGGGTGATTGGCCAGACCCTGGGCATGGAAGGAACGTTCGCTTTCTTTCTGGAGTCTTCCTTCCTGGGGCTTTTTCTTTACGGCGAGAAGCGACTGAGCCCGCGCGCTCACTGGTGGTCGGCGGTGGCGGTTTTTCTCGGGTCCTGGATCTCCGGATTCTTTATTATCGTCACCGACGCCTGGATGCAACATCCGGTCGGCTACGAGAAGGCCGCCGACGGATCGGCGCAGCTCGCCAGCTTCTGGGATCTGTTGTTGAATCCGTGGGCGTGGTGGCAGTACGCGCACAACATGAGCGGAGCGGTCATCACCGGCGCGATCGTGATGGCGTCCGTGGGAGCGTTCTACCTGTTGTGGGGAAAGTTTGAAGAGTACGGCCGCATCTTCGTGAAGGTGGGGGTTACGGCGGGATTAATCTTCAGCGTGCTGCAGCTGTTCCCGACCGGCGACGGCCAGGGCCGCATGGTTGCCGAGTATCAGCAGCCGACGCTTTCCGCGATGGAAGCGCTCTTTGCCAGCCAGCCGGGAGCGCCGCTCGTGATTCTGGGCCAGCCGAATGTGTCTGCAAGAAAGATTGACAACCCGCTGGTGGTGCCAGAGGCACTCAGTTTTCTCACTTACCGCGCATGGAAGGCGCAGGTGCGAGGGTTGGATGCCTTCCCCGAGAACGATTGGCCGGATAACGTTGCGTTGCTTTATTACAGCTACCACATCATGGTCGGTCTGGGTACGCTCTTCATCGCCATCATGCTCGTGGCCGCATTCCTGGCATGGCGAGGAAAGCTTTTCTCGTCACGCTGGATGTTGTGGATTCTGATGTTGAGCCTGCCGTTTCCCTACATTGCCAACACAGCGGGCTGGATGACGGCGGAGCTGGGTCGCCAGCCCTGGCTGGTTTACGGATTGATGCGCACGGCCGACGGTTATTCGAAAACGGTGTCGGCGGGAAACGGAATGTTTACTCTGCTTGGATTTCTGGGCATGTACACGGTGCTGGGGATTTTCTTCTTGTTCTTGGTGCGGCGTGAAATTGAGCACGGGCCGCAGGCGGAGGCTGGTTCGGGGCACTAGAAATGGTCCCAGAAGAGCGTCCGGGGAGGCCGTGTTGCGGAAGGGTTTGTCGTGGAAGAGCGGCGCTTTAGCGCCGCGTAAGCGTGCCTCAACATGGGCTTTAGCCCCTGAGGGAGCGTCCCCAAGCGAGGATTGAAATGGAAACCCTGTGGTTCATGATCGTTGCCGTGATGGTCGCGGCCTACGTTGTTCTCGACGGATTCGATCTTGGATCCGGCGTGATTTACCTGGGCGCGGCCCGCACAGGCGACGAACGCCGGAAAATCATGCGCGCGATTGGGCCGGTCTGGGATGGCAACGAAGTCTGGCTTCTGGCCGCGGGCGCCGCTCTCTATTTCGCTTTTCCGCTGCTCTACGCGTCCAGCTTCAGCGGTTTCTATCTTCCGCTGATGATGGTGCTATGGCTGCTGATGCTGCGCGGCATCGGCATCGAGTTCCGCGCGCACATGGAGAATCCAGTTTGGCAGGGCTTTTTTGACGTGGTCTTCTGCGTTTCCAGCGCGCTGCTGGCCATCTTCTTCGGCGCGGCTCTGGGCAACGTAGTGCGCGGTGTTCCCCTGGGCCCCGACGGATACTTCTTCGAACCTCTCTGGACCAACTTCCGCGTGCAGCCCGACGCCGGAATTCTCGACTGGTACACCGTGCTTACCGGCGTAATCGCGCTGGTTACGCTTACCGCCCACGGTTCGTTGTATATCGCCGTAAAGACCGACGGCGATCCGAATCGCCGCGCGCGCACGGTGGCTTTATGGGCGTGGCCGCTGCAGCTTCTTCTCACCATCATCGGGCTGGTGGCAACCGTCTACATTCGCCCCGGCGTGCTCGACAATTACAAGCAGCATGCCATCGGATTTCTGATCCCGGCGCTCGTATTCGGTAGCCTGGCGGTCATGCTCTACGCGATCCCCAAGGGAGCGGATGTCGTGCCAGGTCCCAAGAAAGAAAAGACTGCCTTCGTAGCATCGGCCCTCTACATCGTCGGCATGTTGGTAGGAGCGGCGTTCGCGCTCTATCCGGTGGTTCTGCCGTCGAGCGGCGATCCTGCCCGTAACCTGACAATCTACAACACCGCTGCGGGCCATCACGGGCTAACCGTCGGGATCACCTGGTGGATTCTGGGAATGATTCTGGCGTCAGGTTACTTCGTATTCCTGTTCCGCATGTTCAAGGGAAAAGTAAGGCTGGAGGGCGAGGGGTACTGATCCCTGAAATGGGGTTGCTGTGTTTCGCAGAACGGTTAGCGGTGCTCTTCATGTGACCGTCCCCTCTGCTCGGCTTTCCAGTATTGGGCCTTCAATCGGCTCTCCTCAGCCGCGTTGTAAAGGATTTCGCAGTCGCAGAAACCTCCCTGTCCCATCAAGACGTGGAACACATCAGACCAATCCGACTCTTCGAATCCACACGCCTGCAACGCCTGCTTCGCTCGCAGGAAGTCTCCTGTGCAAGGTTCCGGCTGCGAGCGGCTATTCACTGGGCAGAGCAGGTCATCGAGAGCAGCGAAGAAGCCGCTCTCTTGTAGGGAACCGAGAACGTCAGGCGCGATTGCAGCGATTAATTCCTCGTCGGGATCGACGAGATCCTCAGGCCGTTCACCGGGAGCCAGCTCAAACCAAACGCTGTCCGCGAGGTTCGTGCGGTAGTAATCGGCCGGAATCAAATGTACCAGTCGGTGATAGCGCTGACGAGGGTACAGCCCTCTGAACTTCTCCTCGATGAAATACAGTGCGATGCGCGACGGGTCATGTGTCCAATACTCAGCCCGAAGTACAATATCCGGGTACGAAGCTCGAAGAAATCCCCGAACCTCAGACTCGATCCTGGCAACGCGCGCGTCTGTCATGACAGCGCCATTGTAAGCTCTCGGTCGCCCCGCGGTAACCGTTGAGCCACGGCGATCACGGCGCCCATTTCGCGCGCGTCAGTTCCATAACCCAGCCTTCGCGGCCAGCCGATAACAATCCGCCTGTATAATTGAGATTGGATTCTGCCTCATCCCGCAATTCCTATCTGGAGCGTGATTCTTTGAACGCACATATGCCGCATCAGCACGGACCGGGCCCGGCGCAGCAGGGGCCGCAACCGCTGCCGGGCGTCGACGCTATCATCGCCGTCGGTTCCGGCAAGGGTGGCGTAGGCAAAACCACGCTGTCGGTGAATCTTGCCGTGGCGCTGGCCAAGCTTGGCCACAAAGTCGGATTACTCGATGCCGATGTCTACGGCCCGAACGTCCCGCTCATGCTCGGGGTCAACGCCCAGCCGCGAATGGTCGGCGAGAACCGTATTGAGCCGCTTGAGGCCTTTGGCGTCAAAGTGATCTCGGTCGGATTCCTCAATCCCGGCGACAAGCCCATCATCTGGCGCGGGCCCATGCTGCACCAGATCGTGCGCCAGTTTCTGGGCCTGGTTGAGTGGGGACAACTCGACTATCTCATCGTCGACCTGCCGCCCGGGACGGGCGACATCGCGCTGTCGCTGGTGCAGACCGTGCCGCTCACCGGCGCGATTGTCGTGTCCACTCCTTCCGACGTTTCGTTACAGGACGCGCGCAAAGCCATCGAAATGTTCCGCCAGATGAAAGTGGACGTGGTGGGCGTGGTCGAGAACATGAGCTTCTTCGTATGCCCGCATTGCCATACCGAAGTGGATATATTTTCCCGCGGCGGAGCCGAGAAGATGGCGGCGCAATTTAGCGCGCCGTTCCTGGGCAGCATCGAACTCGACCCCGAAGTGCGCAAGTCCGGAGACGGCGGCAAGCCCGTGGTGCTGGAGGGCGAGAACTCAGTCCATGCCAAATCGATCTACGCATTCGCGCGCAAAGTCCTGGCGCGCGTGGAAGAAATCAAAGCTAACGCCCCCGCCAGCGTGATTCAGATTCAGTAACCGGAACTCTCAGCCAGCGAGGGTTAGGGAGAGATTCTCTGTGAAGAGGCTTTTGGCGGCAATGGCGGCCCTGCTCCTGTCAACCATTGTTCCTGCCAGATCACTTTCAGCTGCGCCGACCACAACAGTCGATTTACGTCCATATGGTCTTTCGACCGCACTGGACGTTAAGCTCGGCGTATTTTATGTGTCGAAAGATCGACTGGCTCTGTTCTTTGATCAGCAGCTTCCCGCGACGGGGCCGCATTCTCATTCTTTTCAGCTGATAATTCTGAATATCGAGGGCCAGACCGCCGCACAGATGACCCTTCGTGGCGATCCGAATGCTATAGATATCACGCCAGGACCTGATGGTGGACTCCTTGTCGGCAGGGAGGGCCAGCTGGACTTCTATGATTCCAGACTTCAAGTCGAGAGGTCCATAACCGTGTCGCCCGCAACAACGGGGGTCAGATTTGATCGCGAACGGAACCAACTCGTCGTGATGACGCTTGAGCAGGAGCTCGGCCATCGAACTGCCCATTTCTTAAGTGGCGATACTCTCAAAGAGTCCGCAGCGCTGACGTATCCAATCAGGTCAAATGCCGTCTTTGGTGAGAATCAGTTGGTGTACACCGTTTCCGGAAACTGCCATGGAGCCGCTCATATCACGTCCGACAAAGTTGCGTGGCGGCCCCTCGATACCATTCCAGCGTGCGATCCACTTACTTTTATCTCAAGTGATAGGTTGGCCTATGCGTTTGACGGGAGCCTGTACACCGTCGACTCAAGTGGCAAAGAACTCCTTCAGGCTCGAATCCCGGCCCCCGACACTTTCGAGGAACCCCGTTTCATTGGTCTCTCAGAAGATCACGCTCGTTTGGCCCTTAGCGCGCTCAAGAAGAAAACTTTTTCCTCCGGGTGGCCCTATCACGATGAGGTTTTCGTCTATGACCTTGTTTCAAAGCGCCTAATCTTCAAACACGCGCTGGAACCTGGCTACGGTGCTGAGGCGCTCTCCCCGGACGGTCACCAACTGGCAGTCATCAGTCAGGGAGCGCTCCTGCTGATTCCTTTGCCCTGAAACGTGAGTTGGGAGCGCTAAATTGGTCCGTCCGGCCCCACGCCTAGGTCGTGTTTCCGTTTGGAAATCTCGATAACCGCCAGCGCGGTTCCGCTTCGCGCTCCTTCAGAATCAACTCCGCCATCATCTCTCCGACCGCCGGCCCGTGCTTGAATCCGTGTCCCGACCCTCCCCCCAGCAGCCACGCGTTTTCCATTCGCGGATGCCGGTCGACGATGAAGTGCTCGTCCGGCGTTTGCTCATACTGGCAGACGCGAGTCTCGATCAGCGGAGCATCTTTCATAGCAGGGAAGCGGAAGGCCAGATGCTCACGCACGCCGCGCAGCGTCTCCGGACTCACAACACGCTCGCCCGACGTTGGATCGAAGGCAGGACCCCGCGTGTCGTCGGCCACTTTAAACCCGCGGCGATCGCTGCCCGGGATACCGTAGAAGAAATGCTCGCGGTGGTCGCCCCACACCGGCAGATGCGAGTCGTTGAATCGCGGATCGCCCGCCGGCGTGCCGAAGAAGAAAATATCTTGCTTCGTGGCGCGCACCAGATCGCCGATCGTCTCCGGAAACAGTTTCCCCAGCCACGGGCCGCAGGCAAACACATAGTAATCAGCCTTGAGCCGGGACCCGTCGGAGAGAACCAGACCGGCCAGGAATAAGCTCTTGGAAGTTGCACAGTCAAGCATTGCGCGGTCAAATCCCGCCCCGTCCACGCCCTCTGCCATCACGGCCAGCTGCCGGTACTTGCCGCCTCCCGCCACAAACGCCTCGACAACCGCTTGGCAGCTGGACCGAGCCTCGATATATCCGCATTCCGGCTCGTAGATGCCCCAATCGATGCCCTCGAAAGAAACCTGCGGCCAGCGCTTCTTCAGTTCCCGCGCCGAAAGCTCCTGAAACTTGATCCCAGCCTGCCGCAGAGGCTTGAGCGACCCGCGTTCGAAGGCATCGTCGTTGCTCGAAGCCATCCACAAAACGCCGATACGATGCAGGAACCGGCGTTTCCAGCGCCGCTCATACTTTGCCCACAGCTTGAGCGCCCGCGCGGCCATTTCCGTATAAGGCTGGTCCGGTCCATACGCTCCGCGCATGATGCGCGTCTCCCCGCCCGACGAAGCCCGCGAATTCCCCGGCCCCCACGCGTCGAGCAGAGTCACCCGTGCGCCGCGCTCCAGAAGATGAAGCGCCGTCCACCCGCCAAACGCTCCGGCTCCTACGACAGCGATGTGAGGCTTGGATTTCATAGCTTTCCTTCGTGTTTCTTAATGTTCTTGGCGGTTAACTTGCTGCGCAACTCGCCAAGTTGCCCGCTTGACAGCCCTTCCCGGCGTTCCTAGAATCCAGACAGGACGCAGTTTTGCGTCCGCGAGCTAAGTTTCTGCATCTAAGATACTTAGGTGGATGTCGCGTTGTCTGTGCTTACCTGGCAACTCCGATCGAGTCCGGTGCAGCTGACCAGTATTTCATATGCCTTCCGACCCCAACATTGGCAACCGCGAACGCGAGATTCTGACCGCGCTGGTCGAGACCTTTATCACCACCGGCGAGCCGGTAGGGTCGCGCACGCTCGCGCGATCGAATCGCGAGGGGCTGAGTGCGGCCAGCATTCGCAACGTGATGGCCGACCTTTCGGAAGCAGGGTTCCTCGAGCAACCTCACACTTCCGCGGGACGCGTTCCCACCACGGAAGCGTATCGCTACTACGTCGAGCAGATGTCGGGCGACGCAAGTCTGGCGCCGCAGGAAGAGAGCATGATTTCCGACTCGCTGGCTGGCATCAGCGACGTGCAGGAATTCATGGAGCGTACTTCGCACGTTCTATCGCTGAT
The DNA here is from genome assembly GCA_035308125.1 of Candidatus Sulfotelmatobacter sp. Lineage (GTDB taxonomy): Bacteria > Acidobacteriota > Terriglobia > Terriglobales > Acidobacteriaceae > Sulfotelmatobacter. The sequence continues at coordinate 30,245 of DATGHF010000058.1, read as the reverse complement.
CTCGCGCAACGTGGGCGTGACCGTGGCCACCAGCGGTCCAAGAAATGCGCTGGAGCACGTATATTTCTCGCGCCTGGGCGATCAGAAGGTGTTGGCGGTGCTGGTGACGCGTTCCGGGTTGGTGCGCGACCGCGTGCTGCGCCTGGACTTGTCGCAGGACGACCTCGACCTGGCGGCGCGCTACATCAACGAAAACTTCCGCGGCTGGACCATGGAGGCAACGCGCTCCGAACTGGGGCGACGCATCGAGCAGGAGCGCAGTGAATACGACCGTCTGATGCACTCGATCGAGCAACTCTACAAACAAGGCGCGCTCGCGGCCGAGCACGGCACGCAGGTAGTGTTCGTAGAGGGCGCAGCTAACCTTGTCACCGGCGAGCAAGACCGCCAGCGTTTGCAGGAGATGCTAAAGACGCTCGAAGAGAAGGAAAAAGTCGTGCAACTTCTCGGCGCCTATCTGGATGTGAAGCAGGAAGCCGTGCGGGTTGTGATCGGGCTCGACCAGGCGCTGCCTTCGATGCAGAATTTTGTGCTGATCGGAGCTCCCGCCCGCGCCGGAAAAGATGTGATGGGCTCACTTGCGGTGATTGGGCCCACGCGCATGGATTATCAGCACACCATCACCGCGGTTTCTTATATCGCAAGACTGTTCGACAAGATCCTGAATGAATCGGAGTGATGCACAAATTGAGGAAAGCAAACGGAGAATCGGAAACGGAAGCGCTTGATCTGGAACACGAACTTCCGGCGGGAAACGGAGACGATCGGTCGTTGTCGGCGAAGGGCACAGGCTCGTCCGCCCTTGCGGAGGACGGTGTCCCCGAAACAGAATTGCAGAAGGTAAAGGCCGAGCGCGACTCTCTGCTCGACCGCCTGGCGCGGGCGCAAGCAGAATTTGAGAATGCGCGCCGCCGCGCCAGCAAAGAGCAGCATGAGTTCCGCGACTACGCCACCCTCGATGCAGTCAAGTCGCTGTTGCCAGTGATCGACAGCTTCGAGCGGGCCTTGCGCGCGAAATCAGGAGCTGAAGACTTCCGCGGCGGAATCGAGCTCATCTACAAGCAACTGCAGGACGCACTGGCCAAACTTGGCGTGCGTGCCGTTCCGGCTGTGGGCGAGCCTTTCGATCCGCACTACCACGAAGCCATTGAGATGGTGGAAACTGCCGATGCCGCCGACCACGAGGTGCTGGAAGAGTTGCAGCGCGGCTACAAGTTTAAAGACCGGCTCCTGCGGCCCGCCATGGTCAAGGTGGCAAAGAATCCTGGGAAGTAGATTCCATCCCGCAACCTTCTCCTCTGGGAAAGGCCTATTCTGACGACGAACGCAAAACGCGATTATTACGAAGTGCTGGGCGTCACCCGCACTTGCACCGAACAGGAACTCAAGAGCGCGTACCGCAAGCTGGCCCTGCAATTCCATCCCGACCGGAATCCCAACAATCCCGACGCCGAGGAAAAATTCAAGGAAGTGAGCGAGGCTTATGCCATCCTCGCCGACTCGGAAAAGCGCGCGGTGTATGACCGTTACGGACATTCGGGGCTCGGTGGCGGGGGGCAAGGTGGCGGCTTTGATCCTTCTGGTTTCCAGGATCTCAGCGACATCTTCGGGGAGTTCTTCGGCTTCGGCGACGCGTTTGGAGGGGGTGGTGGCCGGCGCCGCAGCCGGGTCCAGCGGGGAGCCGATCTGCGTGAAGATCTCACGTTGGAATTTGAAGAAGCATTTTTTGGCACTGAGACCAAAGTCACGGTGCGCCGCCACGAAGCCTGCGAAGATTGCCGCGGTTCGGGCGCCGCGCCAGGCAAGGGCCCCACCACCTGCAGATCGTGCAGCGGGCATGGGCAGGTCCGCTATCAGCAAGGCTTCTTCAGCATCGCCCGCGCTTGCCCGGCCTGCCAGGGGACGGGCAGCGTGATTACCGATCCTTGCTCCAAATGCAAGGGCGAAGGGCGCGTGTTGCGGCAGCGCACGGTCGACGCGAAGGTTCCTGCCGGAGTGGAAGACGGCACGCGCATCCGTTTTTCCGCAGGCGGAGAAGTCGGCCAGTTCGGCGGCCCGGCCGGGGATCTCTACGTGGTGCTGCACGTTAAAGAGCATCCGTTCTTCGAGCGCGAGGGCAACGATTTGCACTGTGTGGTGCCGATTTCCGTCACGCAGGCGGCGATGGGCGCGGAGATTCGTGTGCCCACGATGGAAGGCGAGCACTTGCTAAAAGTCCCCGAGGGTACGCAGCCCGGCACTGCGTTTCGCGTCAAGCACAAGGGGGTGCCCGTGCTCAACGGACGCGGCCGTGGTGATTTGTACGTGCAAATGCTGGTGCAGATTCCCAGCAAGCTCAGCAAGCGCCAGCGCGAACTGCTGCAAGAGTTGGAAATGACGGCTAAGGTGGATAACCAGCCCCTGCTGCGCTCCCTGCTGGGAAAGATGAAAGACATTCTGGGGGGCTGAACCGGCCGAGAGTCTGAACCGAGAAGCCACAACCCGATTTCGTTCGCCAACCATCGATATCCGCGCATCAGCCGGTCAACGAGAATAGCCAAAATGGCTGTCCTTAGATATTAGCCTCTACTGAGAACTGAGAACTGAGAACTGAACCATGACTCGCCGCCGCTGGATCGCCGATCAGGTGTCAGGCAATCGCGCCGTGCTGATCGGGGAGCATGCCGATCATCTGGTGCGAGTGCTGCGCGCACGTGTGGGACAGGAATTCGATGTTGCGGCCGGCGGTGTCGTGCGTCGTGCTCACGTGGTTGCGCTAGAAGGATCGCGGGTCGAGTTTGAATTGGGCGATGAGATTCCGTTGCTTGCAGCTCCCAGCCTCACCTTGGTCCTTGCCGTTTTCAAGTTCGACCGCATGGAATGGGCGATCGAGAAGTGCACGGAACTTGGCGTTGCGCGAATCGTTCCCGTGATCACTCAGCGCACCGACGCACACTTGGCCTCCGCTTCCGCGAAGCGGGCGGACCGTTGGCGGCGTATCGCGCTGCAAGCCGCTGAACAATCGCGCCGCACGGCTCCTCCGGAGATTGCCGCACCAGTGAAATTCAGCGATGCGGTGGGCCTGGCCGCGGGCCTGCGGATCGTCTTGTCCGAGTCGGAACAGCAGACACAGCTGCGCGAGTTGTCGGAATCGCAGCCGTCGGAGGGAGGAATCCTTCTAGCGGTCGGTCCCGAGGGCGGATGGACCGCGGAAGAACTGCAGCAATTTCGACAAACCGGATGGATCTCCACCTCGCTGGGCAATACGATTCTGCGCGCCGAGACCGCCGCCATTGCGGCTGTGGCGATCCTAATTTCCGGACTGCGTTAGCCTCTGATCAAGGCACGAAAGTAGCAGGAAACAAGGTCGTCGCAGTCGAGCAAAAACTGAGAACCGAGAATTGTCCTAGTGATATCCTGAGCCGCAATGCCCGTCCCGAAGTCTTATCCCCGCCCCGTTGCGTTCGCTCCCGATGATCGTCAGCGCGAAGCCATCGAGCACGTCCATGGGCCGGTGCTGGTAGTGGCTGGCGCGGGCACGGGAAAGACCTCTGTTTTGGTGCAGCGCATCGCCCACCTGGTCGAGACCGGTCAAGCCCGGCCGGACGAAATCCTTGCTCTGACCTATACCAAGAATGCGGCGATCGAAATGCGCGAGAGAGTGCGCTCTCTGCTGGGACAGAAGGTGCAGGCCGCAACGTTCCATGATTTTTGTCTTGATCTGCTGCAGCGGGCAGGCCAGGATTTTGGCGTCCTGGATGATGTTGATCTGTGGATCTACTTGCGCCGCCGCATGCATCAACTTCATCTCCAGTACTATGTCCGGGCCGCCAACGTGGGCCAGTTTCTGGGAGATCTGCTCGGCTTTCTCAGCCGGTGCCACGATGAACTGGTCACGCCCGAAAAATATTCGCAGTATGTGGGGCAGCTGGAGCGCGGTGCACTGCCCATCCCCCGCGTGGCCAAATCCAAAAACCAGTTGGACGACTCCGAATTGCTCGGCCGCTGCCACGAAATCGCGCGCGTGTTTGAAACGGTAGAAGGCTGGCTAAGAGAAGACGGCCTGGGCACGTTCAGCCACATGATTACGCGTGCGTATGCATTGCTGCAAAGGGACGCTACCCTGCTTGCATGCAAACGGGCGAAGGCCCATTTTATTTTAGTCGATGAGTTTCAGGATGCGAATTTTGCTCAGGTCAAGATTCTCGCCGCGCTGGCCGGAAGCGAAGCGAACTTATTCGCCGTGGGCGACCCCGATCAGGCCATCTACCGTTTTCGGGGAGCTTCCAGCGCGGCGTTTGAGTTGTTTCACCGGCACTTCCCGGCCGCCCGGCGGGTCGTGCTGCAAAAAAACCGGCGCTCAACCACTCCGATTTTGCGCTGCGCCTTCTCGTTGATCGATAAAAACCCGCCAGTCTTTGCCGAGCAAAGCGATGCCGCGCCCGCCTACCGCCGCGAACCATTGCAATCCGCGCGCGAAGAAGAAGCCGCGCAACAGGGAAGAATGGTGCCCAGCCCTCCGGTCGCCGCCGTCTCCTTTGCCGTCAAGGAGGCCGAGGGCTCGGACGTGGCCGGCGTCATCGCCGAGGTGCAGCGCAAACTGCGCTGCAAGTGGAAGGATTTCGCGGTTCTGTATCGCTCACACGCCCATCGTGACGATGTGATTCGTGAGCTTGCCGAAGCCGAGATTCCCTTCGCCATCGAAAACCTCGATGTTTCCGACTCGCCCGAAGTCCGCGACTTGTTTGCCTGTCTGCGCGCGGTATCGTCGGTGGGAGACGACGTCAGCCTCTTCCGCGCCGCCGCGTTGCCCCAGTTCAACGTCGATCCCGCCCAGCTACGCATCGCCATGCGATCCCTGGCGAGGGACGGAAGGGATCGAAGGGAAGGATCAGACCGCCCGACTTCTCTAGCTTCGGTGCTGGACAGCGTGCCCGGCGGGGCCGATGTGATGCGAGTGATTCGCGAAGTGCGTGAGGGAATCCATCGCAGCGAAACCAACGGCCGCGAAGCTCTCGCCATGGTTGCCAAAAGCTTCCAGTTCGACGCCGCTTCGCCGTTCGTTCGGGCGGCATTCGACTTTGTTGCAGCCTGGCAGACCAAGCCGGTGAATCAGCCCGCCGACCTCAACCACCTGATCGAATACTTGGGATATTTTCGCGAGGCCGGCGGCGTGATCCCCATGCCCACAGAGGAAACCGCCGACGCGGTCCGCCTGATGACAGTCCATCTCGCCAAAGGACTGGAGTTCCCTCATGTCCTCATCCTGCGCGCGAACTCGAGTTCGTTCCCCGCGTCTTACCGCGAGACACTTGTAGAATTCCCCAATCAACTGCGCGATCCAGATTCAATCGCGGAAGGCGACGACCGTACGCTCTATGGCCAGGAGGAGCGCCGCCTCTTCTACGTAGCCATGACTCGCGCCCGCGATTCCCTCCACATCTATGCCAAGCAGGGCATCGGCAAAGACAAGACTCCGGCAGGCTACGTCCGCGAGTTGCTGGCGGAACCAGGCCTGCGCCCGTGGTTAGTTTCGCGTCCCGCTCGCCCTTCGCAGGCCACCATCGACATTTTCGCCGCAGCCTCGCTGGCTTATTCCGCGCCCTCACGCACCGCGGAGTGGCTGGATCTACCTGCCACTGCAGGGCTGCATGCTCGGCTCAGTGCGTCCGCGGTAGATACTTACGAGCGCTGTCCTCTGCAGTTCAAGCTGGAGCGCGATTGGCGAATGCCCCGTGAAGTCCCCGCCGCCATGCAGTATGGTGCCGCCATGCACCGCGTCCTGCATACGTATTACGACTCGGTGCGCGCCGGCCGTCCGAAGAGCGATGAGGAACTGCTGGAGCAACTTCGCGAAGACTTGGCCAGCGCCGGAATACAAGACCGTTACCAGCATGAGTTGTACGAAAAACAGGGGACGGATCAACTGCGTGAATTCTTAGAAGCTTTCCGCGCAACTCCGGCTCCTCAGGTTCTTCACACCGAAGAAGCGTTTGAGACCCGCGTGGGAGAAACGGCCGTTGTCGGACGCATCGACCGCATCGACCGTGTTCCCGACGGCGCCGTGGTCATCCTCGATTACAAAACCGGAAAAGCTCGTACCCAGGAAGACGCCGACGAGAGCCTCCAGCTTTCCATCTATGCACTGGCCGCCCAGGAGAAGTGGGGATACCGCGTAGGGTCTCTCGTCTTCTACAACCTGGAGGGAAACGTGGCCGTAGCCACGCGGCGCAGCCTCGTCCAATTGGAAGATGCAAAAGAACGCGTACAAGCTGCCGCTCAGGGCATTGCCGCCGGCGACTTCCGCCCCAAGCCCGATTTTCACTGCGCGTTCTGTCCCTATCGCAGCGTCTGTCCCGCCAAAGAAAAGCAGATGCCAAGACGATCTGCGAAATGACTGAACCTTTGCCCGGAATGCCGACCGTCTTCGTGAAAGCGTTTTACCCAAAAACTTAGGGGACGCATTGCGCGTCCCCCGGGTGACTTCGTACTGAACTTTCTTAGTGCTTCTTTTTCTTTTTTGCCTTTTTCTTCGTTGCCATTGGTTCTATTCTCCCTTCCATTCTTCATGGAAAATTTGCAACGGTCTTTTGTTGCAACTAGTTGATGTATAGAGTCAATGAAAAATGAAGTCAAGAAAAAAATGATGATGCAAGAGCATCAAAGCGTGGTACGAAAGTCACCCAAGCAGAATATTTGACTCAAAAATCAATCGCGAACGTGATCATCCTTCACCATCGGCGTCATATTCGTTCGCGTGAACGCACTGAATTGGGCTCCATCTCCGGGTCCCGACAACTTTCACCGTTTGCACGCAACGCGCCGGCCACCTTGCCGATGTACCGTCGCCAGCGAGCATTTCCGCGTTCGCGCATCTATAATGAAGACCGCGAAATATTCGCGGGGAGCTTGATTCATGGCCTCTTTCGATGATGCTGTCATCATTTCCGGCTGCCGCACCCCGGTAGGAAAATTTCAAGGCAGCCTTTCCGAATTCAGCGCTCCGCAACTCGGCGCGCTCGTCGTGCGCGAGGCCGTGAAGCGCGCCGGCGTGGCCCCCACAGAGATTGACGAGTGCATCATGGGCAACGTCATCTCCGCCGGACTAGGGCAGAATCCTGCGCGCCAGGCCGCCATTCACGGCGGGTTGTCTTCCGCAACAGGTGCCATGACAATCAACAAGGTTTGCGGCTCGGGACTCAAAGCTGTCGCGCTCGCGGCGCAAGCGGTGCAGACGGGAAACAGTTCCATCGTGGTTGCCGGCGGAATGGAATCGATGACCAACGCTCCCTATCTTCTCCCGCAGGCGCGTAAGGGATATCGTCTGGGCAACGCCCAGATTGTCGACTCCATGGTGCACGACGGCCTCTGGGACATTTACAACAACTATCACATGGGAATCACCGGGGAGAACGTTGCCGAGAAGTATGGCATCCGCCGCGAAGAGCAGGATGAGTTCGCCGTCAACTCCCACCGGAAAGCACTGGCCGCGATAAAAGAGTGCCGATTCAAATCGCAAATCGTTCCGGTCGAGATTCCGGCGAAGAAAAAAGGAGAGCCTCCCACCCTCTTCGAAAAAGACGAATCGCCCCGTGAAGACGCGAGCATCGAAGTCCTCCGTTCCCTGAAGCCGGCGTTCAAGAAAGACGGTACCGTCACCGCGGGCAACGCTCCGGGCGTGAACGATGGTGCCGCGGCCCTGGTTGTGACCAGCGCCCAACGGGCCACCGAACTCGGCGCCAAGCCTTTGGTGCGAATCGTCGCTCAGGCGACCAGCGGCGTTGATCCGCAATGGGTGATGATGGCTCCGGTGGGCGCAGTCCGTAAGATCTGGGAGAAAACAGGGTGGAAAAACGAAGACGTTGACCTCTACGAACTCAACGAAGCCTTCTCGGTGCAAGCTCTGGGCGTGATGCGCGAGCTCGGTCTCGATCCCAACAAGGTAAACGTGAACGGCGGCGCCGTCGCCATCGGCCATCCCATTGGCGCCAGCGGCGCGCGCGTCCTGGTCACGCTCATCTACGAAATGATCCGCCGCGATGTGAAGCGCGGCATTGCCGCTCTTTGCCTCGGGGGCGGCAACGCCGTGGCCATGGCCGTTGAAAGGTAGACAACTCAGGGGGCGACCCACACGACGTGTAGGAAAGATGTTCTAAGTGCGAGTTGCCGTCGGCAGGGTGACCGTAAACACTGCTCCGCCGCCGGGAGCGTTCGCCGCTTCAACGCTGCCATTGTGTTCCTTCATCACCGACTTGCAGATGCTAAGCCCCAGCCCGGTTCCGCGCCCCGGCCGCTTCGTGGTGTAAAAAGGATCGAAGATGCGCGGCAGATTCTCTGCGGGAATGCCGGTGCCGTCATCCTGGAAGCTGGCCCACACCGAGTTTGCCGACTTGCCCAGGCGAATCCGCAAGGTGCCTTTATCGCGAGCTTCACGGATCGCCTGCTCCGCATTCACAATCAAGTTCAGGAAGACTTGCATCAGCTGCTGCGGATCGCCTTGGGCGTAGGGCAGCCCCGTCTCGCGCAGGAAATCTACCGTGATGTTGTTCTTGCGCAGGGAGTAGGCGTACAGGGTCAGGGTGCGCTCTACCACTTCCGTCAGATTGATGCCCGACTTACCCGGCGCTGGCGGGCGCGAGAAATAGGTCAAGTCCTTTACGATTTCGGCCGCACGGCGCGCCTGTTGTTGCAACATGACCAGCTGTTTGCGCGAGGATTCGTCCGTCTCTCTATCCTGCAGCAACTCGCTCACACCCAGAATGCTGGTCAGAGGATTGTTCAGCTCATGCGCGACCCCTCCAATCATGGCCCCCATCGCCGCGAGCCGCTCACTTTGCACCACCTGTTGCTCCAGTTTCCTTTCCAGCGTGATATCGCGCACGGAGATGATGACGCCGATGAGATTGGCCTCTGCATCGAATAGCTGGCTGCCAGAAGCTCGCATGGTTCGCCAGCTGCCATCGTGATGGCGCGCGCCGTATTCCGTCGAGGCGAATACCTGCTGGCTCGAAGCCACGTCGTGATACATCGCTGCCAGCTCCGGCGAGTGATCTTCCAGTTCGGAGATCTTCTTGCCCAGCAAGTTCTCCGGTTGATAGCCCAGCAAGTCATGCACGCGCGAGCTCACAAACGTGTAACGCTCTTCCAGATCCACCACCAGAATCAGATCGGGGAAGCTCTCCAGCAAGCGGCGGCGGAACTCTTCCTGCTGCAACAACTGACGCTCCATCGCCCGCTTCTCGGTGACGTCCACCAGCGTGCCCTGGTAGCGGATAATATTTCCCGATGTATCCCACACCGCTCGCGAAGAATCCAGAAAAGTAGCCGCCGTGCCATCTTTGCGCCGCAGTTTCACCTCGCGCGTGCGCAAGCCGCCGCGATCCGCAACCACGCGCCCCAAAACTGGTTCTTGAGCGTGATCCAGATTGAGCGCTTCAGGATCCACTGCCAGCAGCTCTTCCTTCTTCGTATATCCAAGCATCCCTACCAGAGCCGGATTGGCGTCCAACAATTTTCCTTCGGGAGTGCTGAAATAAACGCCTTCCTGCAACGTCTCGAACAGTTCCGTAAAGCGCAGTTCTTTCTCGCGCTGCTCAGTAACGTCGCGCCCCAGCACGCTTGCCCCGACGATCTCGTCCCCTTTTACGATCGCATTGACCACGCATTCGAAATAAAGTGGCCGGGCATTGTTTTTCAGAAGAACCCGCACCGTCCCCGCCCAATGTTTCTTCTCCAGAAAACGTCCCAGGCCCTGTTCCACGCTCTCGCGAGTGGGCTCTTCCACAAAATCGTAGATCTTCTTCCCCACCAGCCCTTGATAAGATTCGCCCGCGAGCTCGGTGATTCGCCGGTTGACGGTGCGCAGGACGCCATCCAGAGAAACCGCGCAGGCTGCGTCGTCAAACGAGTCGATCAGCTCCTTGAAGCTGCGCTGCGAGCGCATGATCACCTGGCTCAGCTGATCCAGTTGCTCCTCCGAAGGAGCCGCGCCCACATGTTCCTGCAACCCATGCAACAGCGTCTTTAATTCACTGACCTCCCGCCGCCGCCCGTAGGCATACACTGCCAGAAGCACGGACAACACCAGCACTCCCAGAGCCACCGGGCCCAGATGGTACGGCAGGTTTTCCAGCCGCTCCCAGGCTAGGTAGGCGAAACCTGCCGCCAGCAGAATCATGAAAAGAAGAATCCATCGCCAAAGCTGGGATTCCTCCCGGTCGAGTTTGTCGGGTGGACGCGGATTAGGGGATGTCGTCTTCATTAGCAGGTTCTACCTTACTCCGGCCAATCCTCTATTTTACCCGTAGACTTACGCCAACTCCGGATTTGGGACAAAACCATCGTACCGGGACTTCCGAGGCTTGCTCTCCCAGCCCGATTCTTCTTCCGTTTTCCGTATTTCCACAGGCTGTCGTGTGACATCTGTCACAGCCTCCGAGGGTTACAACCGCGTAGTGTGAACTGGGTGGTGTGAACGTTCATGCCCAAACGCATTCGTGGGCCTGCGGGCTGAAGCGACAGCTCGGGAACCGGCCGCATCGCGCCAGATAGTCCGCATGCTCTATAAAACGCTCAGCGCCGCAGTCTACGGCATCGATGCCAACATCATTCAAGTAGAGGTCGATTGCTCCGGCATCAAGGCCGATCAGGACCACTTCCACACCGTCGGCCTTCCCGACGCCGCCGTGCGCGAGAGCCGCGACCGCGTCCGCGCCGCCTTGAAAAACTGCGGCTACGACATTCCCCCCACTCACATCACCATCAATCTCGCCCCTGCCGACATTAAGAAAGAAGGCTCCGGCTTCGACCTGCCGATGGCGCTTGGTATCGTCGGCGCCTACGGAGGCCTCATCAACAAGGAAATCTCCGACTGCCTTTTTGTCGGCGAATTATCCCTCGACGGCGGTGTGCGCAGCGTCCGCGGAGCCTTGCCCATCGCCCTCGAAGCCCGCGGACGGAAGATTGCGCGCATGGTGGTCCCCGAGGCCAACGCTAAAGAGGCCGCCATGGTCGGCGGCGTGGACGTCTACCCCGTCCGCTCGCTGCTCGACGTGATTCACTTCCTCAACTCCGGCAACGGCATCGCCCCCATCAAATCCGATGGTGACTCCATGCTGCGCGAGTCGCAGCAGTTCTTCGTCGACTTCAAAGATGTTCGCGGACAGCACACCGCCAAGCGCGCCATCGAAATCGCCTGTGCCGGCGGCCACAACATTCTCATGATCGGCCCGCCCGGCTCCGGCAAAACCATGCTGGCCAAGCGCATGCCCACCATCCTGCCGCCGCTAACCTTCGAGGAAGCCCTCGAGACCACCAAGATTCACAGCGTCGCCGGAGTCCTCGACCAGCGCTCCGGCCTGGTCGGCACCCGCCCCTATCGTTCGCCCCACCACACTATCTCCGATGCCGGTCTAATCGGCGGCGGCGTCATCCCCCGCCCCGGCGAAGTTTCCCTCGCCCACAACGGCCTGCTTTTTCTGGACGAGCTTCCCGAATTTCCCCGCAACGTGCTCGAAGTCCTGCGTCAGCCGCTCGAAGACGGCACGGTCAGCATCGCCCGCGCTTCCATGTCCCTGACGTTCCCAGCGCGTTTCATGCTGGCCGCCGCCATGAATCCTTGCCCCTGCGGCTTCCACAACGACCGCAGCCGCGAATGCCACTGCACCACCCCCATGATCCAACGCTACATCTCGAAGATCTCCGGCCCGCTGATGGACCGCATCGACATCCACATCGACGTCCCTGCCGTGAACTATAAAGAAATGCGTTCCACCAACGAGCCCGAAGCCTCCGCCCAGATTCGCGACCGCATCATCCGCACCCGCCAGAAACAGCTCGAACGCTTCGCCTCGTCCCGCGAAAAACTCTACTGCAACGCCCAGATGTCTTCCCGCCACATCCGCACCGCCTGCCCGCTCTCTGCCGACTGCGAACGCCTGCTCGAACGCGCCATGACCCAGCAGGGCCTGAGCGCCCGCGCCCACGACCGCATCCTGAAAGTCGCCCGCACCATCGCCGACCTCGAAGGCGCCGGACAGATCGAGCCCAAACACATCGCCGAAGCCATCCAATACCGCAGCCTCGACCGCACCTACTGGGCGTGATGGCTGTTAAGACTAATGCTTGCGCCTTGGCCTCGAGGGCGCATTTGGGCGGCGCAGCGCTGCGCCACCCAAAAGCCGTTCGAGCGTATCTTTGGTAAGGAGCAGTCCCACTTTGAAACGGCCTATGCTAGTCTGCCAGCTATGGCGGACGGAACCACCACACAGACGCGCAGTTCCCGCGTAGCCCCTCCCAAACACTTCCTCAGCGACAAGGTTGAGCATTTCACCGAGTCGGTGATTCGCGAGATGACGCGGCAGGCTATGCTCTACAACGCCGTCAATCTGGCGCAGGGATTCCCCGACTTCCCGGCTCCCTCCGAGATCAAACAGGCTGCTCAACAAGCCGTGGCAGCCGACGTCAACCAATACGCCATCACCTGGGGAGCGAAGAATCTGCGCAACGCGATTGCGCGGCAGATGGGCGTGTGGCAAGGCATTTCCGTCGATCCGGAAAAAGAAATCACGGTGTGCTGCGGCTCGACAGAAGCGATGATTTCAACGTTGCTTGCGGTTTGCAACGCCGGCGATGAAGTCGTCATCTTCGAACCGTTCTATGAAAACTACGGACCGGATTCGGTGTTGAGCGGAGCCACACCGAAGTTCGTGAAGCTGCGTCCTCCCACGGAGTCGGCCGGCGAATGGACCTTCGACGAAAAAGAATTGCGCAAGGCATTCCACCGTCACACCAAAGCCATCATTCTCAACACGCCCAACAACCCAACTGGAAAAGTATTCACCCGCCCCGAGCTCCAACTGATTCGCGATTTGTGCGTGGAGTTCGACGTGCTCGCCATTACCGACGAAATCTACGAGCACATTCTTTACGATGGCACCAAGCATATCTCGATGGCCTCGCTCGATGGCATGCGCGACCGCACGGTCACCATCAACGGCATGTCGAAGACTTACAGCGTTACGGGATGGCGCGTGGGTTGGGCGGTAGCGCCAGAGAAGATCACCAATGCGATCCGCAAAGTGCACGACTTTCTGACCGTGGGCGCACCTGCTCCGCTGCAGGAGGCTGGAGCCGCAGCCCTCAGCCTGCCGCCGGAGTATTACGCGAGACTTGCGGAGGGATACCGCGCGCGCCGCGATCGCCTCGTGCCCGCTCTGACCGCCGCAGGGTTTCGCTGCTTTCAACCGCAGGGCGCCTACTACGTGATGACAGACATCAGCGCGTTCGGCTTCGCCGACGACATCACGTTCACCCGGCATCTGGTCAAAGAAATTGGAGTGGCCGCCGTGCCCGGGTCGAGTTTCTATCGTGATCCCAGCGATGGAGCCCGGCAGGTGCGGTTCGCCTTCTGCAAGAAGCCGGAAACGCTGGATGCTGCCGCCCTCCGGCTGTCCAAGCTGCGTCCACGCAAAGGTTCAGCCGCCGTTTGAGAGCGTTGCTCGGCGCCAGACGTCCCGCCGTACATCCCCCGCGTTCTGGTCATGTCGAAAGTAACTTGGAGCATTTGTTAGCGGCTTCTATTCTCTAGCCTGGAAGCTAGCGCTCTGGCCAAACCACGCCCGAGCCTTGCCTGTTTCACCCAGCAACCGACCCAGCCCAGGAGGCTCATGTCGCCGCTTGTCCAAAGACCGCGCGCGCAGAATTCGCAAGCCGATCCCACCGACCAGCATTGGTCGATGCTGGTGTTTGAGAGCCTGTCTGCCGGAGTGGGGGCCGTATTTTTAGGTTTTGTAGTTGTACTGGCAATCGTGGGAGTCTATGTAGGCATCGTGTGGCCGCTCACCTTCTGGGACCTCGCGAATGCCGGCCTGGAAAAATATGCGGACTGGGTACAAACCGCTCTCTGGTCGGTGTTTGCCGGAGGAACCGCCGCAGGTTACTGGTGCTTCAGCGGCCTCGCTTTCAAGAATAAACGGCCGGCTAAAAGCGTGCGTCAGCCCATCCGCAACACAAAGCATGTGCGGGTTTAGCTGACGCATTCTTCCGGTGAAAGCAGGGCTGTTAGTGCCAGAGGTACATGGCCTTCGTTACCGTTGAGCGGGCGAAGGAATTGCAGGAGAATCGATGGAAGGCCAATACGGCCTGTAAGGGGAAAGATTGTTCTATCGCCACGCTATGATCGTTTCGATTTTCTTGCTGGCCACCGTCTCACTGGCCGCGGCGCGAGATCTTGCCCTGATCTCCAACAAAGCAAATGCGGTCAGCGCGCTGACCTTGCCGGAACTAGTGAAGATCTGCAAAGCGCAAACCAATCGTTGGCCTGACGGCAAGTCCGTCACTCTGATCATGCGAGCGCCCTCGGCGCCCGAGGCTAAACTGCTTCTAGAAAAAGTCTATGAACTGCCTGAGAGTGGAGTGCGCGAGCTGATCGCCTCTGCCAATCACGGTCGCATGGGGCATCCGGCGATTATGGTGGTCGATTCCGACGAAGACTTGGTGAACAAGGTTGCGTCGATCCCCGGAGCGGTGGGAATCGTGGACGTATATTCGATCAACAGTGCCGTGGCGGTGGTGAAAGTTGCCGGCAAACTGCCGCTGGAACCGGGATATTTACTGCACGGGAACTAGAGTTTGAACCGATTTTGTTTTACGGGCGCGGCCAGATCGCGCGTCCGACGGCAGAGAAAAAACAGGCGCATGCAATGACGGCCCGTGCGAAAACGAAGTCAACCGAGGCAGTTGGCACCAAGGCGCCGGCCTACACCCGCCGCTATCCCCGGTTCGCCATCGATCTGCGCATGCAGGTAAAAATGTTTCAGGCGGGCGAGTTCCGCAGCTGCTGGGGACGCTCCACCGAACTCGGCCAGGATGGCATCGGCGCTACCCTTACCGGCAATCTGGAACCCGGCGAAATCGTGACCCTCGAAATTCCCCTGCCACTCAGCCCTTACCCGCTCAAAGTTCGGGCCATTGTGCGCTACGGCCAGGGCCTGCACTATGGCTTCGAGTTCCTGACCTTGAACGACGTGCAGCGCGACACCATACGCCGCGTCTGCCAGATGCTGGCCACGAAAGCGTAAAACCGCCTCGTCGGCTGGCTAGGTAACTTCCGAAGCAGCTCGGTTGAGGATTACGACCGTAACTTCCTCGCCGGTACTCCAGCGCTTTACCATTCAAGAGGAGCTACGCCAAGCACGAGGGGAGATTCTCGCGTGGGGGAACGTGTCACCCGCTCAAAAGCCGAGGAACTCACACGCGCCGGACGCTTGAAAAAGGCGCTGGAGAGCGGTGCCGCGCCTGCCTTTCTGCGGCCTGGAGCCTCGGAAGATACAGTCGAACCGACTTCTGGGCTGTCCTTGCTCTCTTGGAGCGAGACCCTCGAAAACAGCCCCCATCACCGCCTGGATCATCTCGAATGCCTATTTCAGAATGCTCCGGACGCGCTCGCCATCGAGGCCACAGACTCGGGTGTTGTGTGCGTCAATGATGCCTTCTATCGCATGTTCGGGTACAAGTCCAACGAGGTGCTGGGCAGCCTGCTTCAGCAGTTGATCGTGCCCCCGGAGCGGCAGGCGGAAGCCCTCTGGTTCGCCGAATGCCTCGCGCGAGGGGAAAAGATAACGATCGAGACCCAGCGCCGCACTAAAGACGGGGCCGTATTCGACGTTGCGGTCTCCGGCGCTCCCATGGTCGTCGAGGGCAAGACCACGGCGATGCACACGATTTACCGCGACATCTCAAGATGCAAGCAGGCAGAAGCCCTGAGCTCGGCGCTATATCGAGTGGCTAACATTAGCAACACCGCCCACGATCTCCAGCAATTCTTCGCGGCGGTACACAGCATCGTGGGCGAGTTAATGTACGCCCGCAACCTCTACATCGCTCTCTATGACTCTGCGACTGACATTCTCAGCTTCCCTTACTTCGTGGATGAGCACGACCCCGCACCTAAATCGCGAAAGATGAACAAGGGGCTGACCGAATATGTATTGCGGTCGGGCCAATCGCTGCTGGCCACTCCCGAGGTGCTCCTGGGGATGGAAGAGCGCGGAGAAGTGGAACGCACCGGAGCGCGATCGCTGGACTGGATGGGGTTCCGCTGAAAGTTGGCGAGCATACTTTCGGCGCGGTCGTGGTGCAAACCTATTCCAGGAATGTCCGCTTCACCGAACGGGATAAGGAAATTCTGACGTTCGTCTCGCAACAGGTTGCCAGCGCGGTCGAACACAAACGCAATGAGCAGGCCTTGCGCCGCTCGGAGTGGCGTTACCGTTCGCTGGTGCAGAGTTCGGTTTACGGCATTTACCGCGCCAGCCTGGAAGGAAAGTTCCTGGACGTGAATCCGGCGCTCATCGCCATGCTCGGTTATGAGTCTCCGGAAGAGTTGCTCGCCCTCGATCCCGAGAAAGATGTGTTCATGTATCCGGAGGAACACACGCGGCTGATCGAGGAATTCCGGCGCAGCGGCAGGATGGACGGAATCGAGGTGAAGTGGAAGCGCAAAAGCGCCAGCCCCATCACCGTCCGCATCAGCGGCCGCGCCGTCAGTAATGCCGACGAACCGGCGGACGTGCTTGAAGCCATCGCAGAGGATGTCACCGAGCGCCGCCTGCTCGAAGATCAGTTCCGCCAGGCCCAGAAAATGGAGGCCGTTGGCCGCCTCGCCGGCGGCGTCGCCCACGACTTCAATAACCTGCTGATGGTTATCAGCGGTTACACCGAAGTGATTCTCGGTCAGTTGCCCCATGATCATCCACTGCATGAAAAAGCGCGAGCCATTCAGCAGGCCTCCGACCGCGCGACCACGCTGACCCGGCAACTGCTGGCCTTCAGCCGCAAGCAGATGCTCGAGCTCAAAATTGTCGACGTGAACGCCGTGGTTCAAGACATGGAGCGCTTGCTCCGGCCCCTGATCGGCGAAAATATCGAGTTCCTGACCCGCCTCGCTCCGGACGCAGGCTGCACCCGCGCCGACGCGGGGCAGCTCGAACAGGTGCTCATGAACCTAGTGGTCAACTCCAAAGATGCCTTGCCCAACGGCGGCCAGATCTTGATCCAGACCCGCGATCTGACTCTTAACGACGCCTATCGGGGAGAGCAAACTTTTATCCGTCCTGGTCGCTATGTCCTGCTCTCGGTTGGCGACAACGGCGCGGGCATGGACCGGGAAACGCAATCGCGCATTTTCGAACCCTTCTTCACCACCAAGGAAAAAGGCAAAGGCACCGGCCTCGGGCTTTCCACGGTGTACGGAATCATCAAGCAGAGCGGCGGCTATGTCATGGTACACAGCGAAGTCGGCCGCGGAACCACGTTCAACATCTACCTGCCGCGCGAGGAAGAATCCGCCGAGGCGCACGGAGTGGCGCCAGCTTCGCGGACGGCCGTGGGCGGCTCCGAGACGGTACTGCTGGTCGAAGACGAAGAATCTGTGCGCGAACTGGTGCGTGATACTTTGGCAACCAAGGGCTACAAGGTTCTGGAGGCGGAAAACGGACTGTGTGGCTTGGCGGCCGCATCAGCGTACGATGGAACCATAGACCTGATCATCACCGATGTAGTCATGCCCGGAATGAGCGGCCGCGAACTTGCCGACCAACTGGTTGCCATCCGTCCCGAAATCAAAGTGCTCTATCTCTCCGGCTACACCGAAGACACCATCGTCAGCGAAGGCACCATTGAGAGCGGCAAGGCGTTCCTGCAAAAACCGTTCACCCTGCAAAGCCTTTCGCGTAAGGTGCGGGAAGTGCTTGGGTAGAAACCAGTTTCATGGAAAGCCCGGTAAAAAACTCTCAATCTTGCAACTTTTCTGTATTCATGGCGTCCTATGGATTGAAAATATATTAGTTCGCGGTTCGCAATCCGCGTGGGGCGGAATCTGCGTACGTAGAGACAGGGGCACCTTATGCTAATCAAGAAAATAGCAGACATTCGTTCGTCGGAAATTACACCCAAAAATCTATATCTGAACCGGCGCAAGTTTCTGGCCGGCGCGGCGATTACAAGCGCGGCCATCGCCGCCGGCACGCGTCTGCGGCAAGTGATTGATCCCACCACCGTGGCTGATGCCGGCAACAAGATCGATGGCATTCAGAAAAGCCCGTTCAGCACCACGGAGACAATCACTCCTTACAAAGACGTCACCAACTACAACAACTACTATGAATTTTCCACGGTGAAGGAAGAACCGGCGACGCTGGCCAGGAAATTCCGCACCCGGCCGTGGAAGGTGAAGATTGACGGCCTGGTCGACAAAAAACAGGAACTGGACATTGACACCATCCTCAAGATGGCGCCGCCCGAAGAACGCATCTACCGGCACCGCTGCGTCGAAGGATGGTCGATCGTCGTGCCCTGGGTAGGATTTTCTTTAAGCGAACTCATCAAGCGGGTCAACCCGCAAAGCAAGGCCAAGTTCGTGGAGTTCACCACCATCCTCGATCCCAGCCAAATGCCGGGGCAGACCCGCGCGGTGCTCGACTGGCCCTACGTCGAAGGCCTGCGCATGGACGAGGCCATGCATCCCCTGGCCCTGCTGTGCTTCGGCATGTACGGCGAAGAACTCCCCAATCAGGATGGCGCGCCCCTGCGCCTCGTCGTTCCCTGGAAATATGGATTCAAGAGCGTCAAGGCCATCGTCCGCATCCGTTTCACCGAGAGGCAGCCGCTGAATACCTGGAACATCTCCGCGCCCAACGAATACGGTTTCTATTCGAACGTGAATCCGAACGTGGACCATCCCCGCTGGAGCCAGGCCAAGGAACGCAGGCTGGGAGAATTCTTCAAACGTCCAACCCTGATGTTCAACGGCTACGATCAGGTGGCAAGTTTGTACAGCGGCATGGACCTGAAAAAGAATTTTTAAGAACAGTTGCTAGTGGCTGGTTGCTAGTGACTTGAAACTGCCTTGAATTTACTAACCACTAGCCACTAGCAACTACTCACTGCTTCTATGCTTCGTTACTTCAAACCCGCAATCTTCCTTGCCTGCCTGGCCCCGCTCGCAAGCCTGGCCTGGCGCGGCTTCCACGCCGAACTCGGCGCGAACCCCATTGAGGCCATCACCCACTCCACCGGCGACTGGACGCTCACTTTCCTGCTGATCACGCTCGCGGTCACGCCGCTGCGCAAGCTCACGCGGCAATATTGGCTGATCAACCTGCGCCGCATGTTCGGCCTGTTCGCGTTTTTTTACGGATGCCTGCACCTCACCACCTACGTCTGGCTGGACAAGTTTTTCGATGTGCACGAAATGCTCGCCGACATCGCCAAGCGCCGCTTCATCACCGCTGGCCTTACCGGTTTCCTGCTGATGCTTCCTCTCGCGCTAACCTCCACCAAAGGATGGATCCGCCGCCTGGGCGGCAAACGCTGGCAAGCTCTGCACCGCCTGATCTACTTCAGCGCCGCCGCCGGAGTCATCCACTACATCTGGCTGGTCAAGGCCGACCTGCGCAAACCGCTGCAGTATGGTTTCGTTCTGGTGGTGTTGCTGACGTACCGGCTGGCAGTGTCCTTCGCCGCACGAGCAAAGGCGGCCGCGGGAGTTGCACCAGCGCCGAAGATGGAAGTCTCCGAGAGCTAACCCGCCCAGACGCTTCGAACTCGCCTCAGAGGCTGCAAGAAGGGGGTGCGTGAGGGCGCTGGCGCCAAAAGCAAGGGGCACGGGCGTCGCCCGTGCCCCTCGAATGGCTCCAACAACGGCAGTCCTGACCGGTGCCTACCGGCTCCGATCGTCAGCCTGCTTGCGCTTCCAGGCACCTCGGGGCATCGCTCTTGGCCGTAACGCGGCCATGCGCGTCGCGATCGCTCCCTGAGCCGCGGAAGCCTGCTGCCCAATCGAACCCAGCCCGACTTGGCTGTTGTCAATTTCAATGAAGATACTGTTTGTGCTGTCCAATGTGTACGTAGTCAAGTTGAACGCACTGGAGCTAATTAACCCGCGACCGGGATTGGTGGAATCAGCCGCGTAGGTTCCGCTGAAGTTCTGCGGAGCCTGGGTCTGCCCCTGGTCGTTTATGTCGACCAATCCCTTAAGGGCACCGCTGGTATTGGTGAACTCGGCGATGTCGTCCTCTTCGAAGCCGCCGGTGATGTTGGACCCGGTGAGATTCAGACCATAGCCTTGCCCGGAAGCGAAGGAAGTATTGCTTTGCGGGAAAGCGGCGCCGCCAGTGATGCCCAGGCCGTCGATTTCCAGCAATTGAGTGCCGCCGGTGGACGGATACGCCGCAAACGTGAAATTGCCGAGTGTACCGTTGGCGCCGTTCTCTATATTGTTCAGCGTGAGAAGGAAACGGCCACCCGAAGAACTAATCCCACCTGTGAAGGCGAGCGGCGTAGTAGAGGTTGATGTGATGTCGCTTGTTCCGCCGTCGTTGAAGTCTTCAACCCCAGCGCTGATGCTGCTTGTGCCATTGGAGTTCATCATGCCTCCCACGGCGAGCGGAAGTCCTGCGGTGAAATCGAGTCCGACCATGGTAAATGCCAATTCGCCGGAGGGAAAAGAGGAACTGGACTGCAAGAAAACGTCGCCCACAAGTACTGCCCCTGTATCTGTCTCGATGAACTTCAGGTGGGTGGAATCGATGGGATACACATCAAAACTGAACGCTCCGAGCGTCGCCGTACCCGGCGACGTTCCGGTTCCGACTAAGACCGCAGACGGAGAAGTAATAGTAAGCGTGCTGGATGCGCCGTTGAGATTGAGATCCTGAACACCGGTGGTGGCAGTGCCCGTCGCGTCCAGGGTCACCGAACCCACAGTGGCCTCCGGAGTTCCCCCGCTCGAAACGCCCGCCAAATTAAAAACAAACGTACCCGCGAGCGAAGCTTGCGCGA
Source organism: Candidatus Sulfotelmatobacter sp. (assembly GCA_035308125.1). Lineage (GTDB taxonomy): Bacteria > Acidobacteriota > Terriglobia > Terriglobales > Acidobacteriaceae > Sulfotelmatobacter. The sequence goes on along the minus strand of DATGHF010000058.1, from coordinate 9,425 downwards.
CGCTGCTTTGCAGGTCCAGCGTGCCGCTGCCACTTCCGTTTTGGTCGAACTCAGTGACGAGCCCATGCTGACTGGAACTCAGGACGAAGTCCAGAGTAATCGGAGTTCCAAACGGAGTGTTGGCAGGAAGCGTAGCCGTACCACGCCCATCCACGCCAACACTATAGTTGCCTGAGGCTATCGCCAGCGGTCCGGAAGCCCCGAGGAGTGAGTCATAAACGTCCACAGTGCCGGAGCTGATCGTGCCGCTCGTGCAACCGCAGGCCGTGAAAGTACCCGCCATGGCCAGAAATCCGGATTGGCCGGTGAAGGAGCCGGCGCCGGAGTCACTACCCGAGGTGGAGAAAACGTAGGTGCCATTCAAATCTGTGTTGTTGAAACCCCCGGTGGGAGGAGGCGTCGCTCGGTTCGTGCTGCTGCAAGCCGACAACGCCGCCATCGCGGCCAAAACAAGTATTAGGACAAACCGGTTGCGTAACATAACCACCCCCTCGAGATCCCGATCGGAATTTGGAGACACTTTTTCACAGGCTAGCACAGGTGAATTCCTCTGCTTCAAACCCGAACCCTCCTAATAAGTAGCGCTGCTGAAGCAAAAAGTTGCCTCCGGCTTTTCCGCCCGCCAGCTCCAGAAAATCGGATTTTCTAAACGTTGTCCCCTTCCCGGTCCAGGGGTTAGCATGGCGCTCATGAAAACCTGTGAGTTTTCGCCTCGCCAGTCTTCGTCGTCACCACTGCCCTCTACATTTCTTTACATTCTTGCTCTGCTCGCCGTTCTGTTATTGGCGTCCGCCGGCTTCGCCCAGGCTGCCAAGCCGCCGCGCGCCGCCCCCAAGCCGCCTGCCGAACCGGTAGCCAGCGTCTACCCCGTGCACGAGGGCTTCGTCGACGCGAGCGGCGTCATGATCTATTACTACACCCTGGGCCGCGGCAAACCTCTGGTGATCCTCCATGGCGGTCCCGGTGCGTCGCACGACTACTTCCTTCCGTACCTGCTCCCGCTGGCCCGGCACAACGAGCTGGTATTCATTGACGAGCGCGGCTCCGGCCGTTCGCAAAAGCTGGAAGACGCGTCGAAATACACCATCGAAAACATGGCCGAAGATGTCGAAGCCGTCCGCCGCGGACTCAATCTCGGCAAGATTTCCCTGCTCGGGCATTCTTACGGTGGAGCGCTGGCTCAGGCTTACGCCCTCAAATATCAGAGCCATCTGTCGCACTTGATCCTGGCCAGCACCTGGTCGAGCACCAAGGAGCTCAACAAGGTCTTTGTCCAAATGAAAGAAAAAATGCCGGCCGAGCTGCGCGATCGCATCAACAAGATGGAAGCCGATGGCTTGTTCGGCCACGGCCATGACTATGAAAAGAATCGCTATACGAACGATTACATGATCGCGGCCTGGGGCGAAGGGTACTTTCCCTATCTCTACCAAAACCGGCCCGATCCCAACTACGATCCTGTAGCCGGCGGTAATATGAGCTGGGATTTGTACCGCGAAATGTGGGGATCGCACGGGGAATACGTCGTGGATGGAAATTTAAAGTCTGTGGAGTACACGAACCGCCTGGCGAGCATCAAAGTGCCGACGCTGATCCTGGTCGGAGACCACGACGAGTGTGCGCCGCAGCTTTCGGAGGCTATGCACGCCAAAATCGCGGGATCGAAGCTGGTGGTTCTGCCCAAAGCGGGACACATGACGTTTGTGGACGACACTGCCATGTTTCTCCGTGCGGTCGACCGCTTCGTGAGTGGAAAGGAGTAGGCTGAGAGCAAGTGCTGAACTTTGGTTCAAGACGGTTGCGCGTGGTGTATCTTCTCTTCCTGCTGTGCTCGATTGCAGCCGTCGGCACCTGGGCTTTTCAGATCAGCCCTGCGAGCGCGTATCAGAAAAATGACCTGGGCGGCTCACCCCCGGTCGTGGTAGGGACAGAAAACGCTGACGGCCTGCTGATCAAGAACGATTCGCAGCTGCCCGACACCTATCCTCACGCGCGCTATTCAATCCTCTTCCACACGCAGGGCGGAAGCTCCGTTCTGCACTGGCGTCTTCAGAAAGGCTCCTTACCCCCCGGACTGAGACTCGAAGACAGCGGACTGCTTCACGGCGAGCCGCTGCGCGCCGGCGAATTTCACTTTGCCATCTCGGTAACCGAAAACGGCCCCCAGCAAGCCGTGCAGAAAGAGTTCGTATTGCGGGTGATCGAAGCGATCATGCTCAACTGGAAAGCGCCCGCTCACGTGGCCGGAGACCGTATTGACGGCAGCGTCGAGGTCTCGAATACAACCGTCGACGATATCGATTTAACCTTCATCGTGCTGGCCGTCGCCGAGAACGGACGCGCCACCGCCATCGGCTATCAGCGCTTCCCATTGCTCCGCGCTACCACCGCCAAGGAACTTCCCTTCGGCGACACCCTGCCCAACGGTGCGTACCTGGTCCACGTGGATGTGGTGGGCGAAGTCGCGCGCAGAAACCGGATTTATCGACGCCAGCTGCAGACGCCATCCCCGCTCCGCATCACCGTGGGGCCATAGCCCGCGCCATGCTCACGTGGGGACAGCCGCCCCTTCGACTTCGCTCAGGGCTGGCTCTCGGCTGTCCGGTCGAGCGAAGCTCGACTGATTCCTTCATCACCCGGCAAACTGAGGCCCTCGGGTACGCTCGTCACATTGACTTCCCCTCCCGGTTTCTGCAAAACTTACCCCGATGGAACTGCTGCTGAACCTCGCCTGGATCCTGCTCGCGCTGCCGGCCTACTGGCTGTGGCGGCGGAGTTTCGCCACACGAGCTCAGGGCAGACTCGGTTCCATGCAGTGCCTGCTCGCCCTCGGTTGCCTGCTGGTTCTGCTTTTCCCGGTAGTCTCGGCCACCGACGACCTCCACGCCATGCGAGCCGAGATGGAGGAATCCTCTCCCGGCAAGCGCGGCGTTCGCCAGGCGGCCGGCGAGAAGAGTTCCGTCTGGCACAGCCGCTGGCAGCATCTGCCTGCGCTGGTGGCAGCCCGCGCCTCGTTCGTATTTGTAGGCGAGGGCTGGCAGGAACTTGTCACCGCTTCGATCTCGTTGCCCGTCCCTCCCTCGATTTTCCGGGCCAGTCGCGCTCCGCCGTCTTCCTGCCTCGCATAGTTCCCTAAATCGCGCGCTGATTCGCCGATCGGTTGTATCCAAGAATTAACGGCGAATTTCCCTCATCTTCACGAAATTCTTATGAGGGAACCCAGATACTCGTAAACGCTCCGCGATGCAGCTGGCGGAGCGATACCCCAAAGTATTTCGCAGAGTTTTGCGGACCCACATTTCAACCAAGCCTTCGGCAGGCCGAAGACTTCGATGGACTTAACGACTGTGACGGACGTAACGATGTGCTTAGCAATGCGCAACAAAATCCAGCCCCGCTTCTGGCTCGTCCCGCTTCTGCTGCTGGCAGTTGCCCGGGGTTCGTACGCGCAGGAGCCCACGCCGTCGCCGGCGCCGCAACCCACCCAGGTCTGGACCTGGGAGCAGGTGAAGGCCAATTTCGAGATCCAAAATACTAACCTGATGGCTGGACGGTTGAATATTGACGAACTGAAAGCGGAGGAAATCACGGCGTTTCTCCGGCCGAATCCTCAGCTTTCGCTCACCGTAGACGGGACGCAAATTGCTCCCAAGGACGGAAAGTGGCAGCCCTTCGCCGGAACCTATGAAGTGCCCGGTATCAGTCAGCTTTTCGAGCGCCGGAATAAACGCCACCTGCGGCTGCAGGCCGCCAAGGAAGGCACAGCCGTCGGCACCGCACAGCAGGACGACCTCGAACGCAACCTGCTCTTCAACCTGCGCAGCGCCTTCGTCGGCGTCCTGCAGGCCAAGGCCGTGCTGCACCTGGCACAGGACAACCTGGAATATTACGACCATGTGCTCGACGTGAGCCGCACCCGTTATCAGGCGGGAGACATCGCCCAAATTGATCTCGACCGTCTTGAACTGCAACGGGTGCAGTACGAATCCGACCTTCAGACCGCGCTGGTCAACCTGCGCACGACCAAGATCAATCTGCTTGCGTTGCTCGACGATCGCCGCCCGGTCGACAGCTTCGATGTAGTTGGAACTTATGATTTCAGCGAGGACCTTGCCGCGCTCGACGAATTTCGCAAGAACGCACTCGACACGCGGCCCGACCTCCGCGCCGCCTTGCTGTCGGTGAAGCAGGCCGAAACGAACTACAAGCTGGCGGAGGCCAACGGGTCCACCGATCCGACTTTGGGCACTTGGTACACCCACAATGCCTCCGATAACAATCCTCTCGGGACCAATACGCTGGGTGTGAGCGTGAGCATTCCACTCAGAATCTTCGATCGCAACCAGGGCGAGAAACTGCGCACCAAGATTGATATCGAGCGCAATGAAAAGCTGCGCCAAAGTGCTGAGACTCAGGTCTACAGTGACGTGGATTCGGCCTACGCCCTGGTGAATAGCAACATTGCGTTGCTGAAGCCCTACCGGCGCCAATACCTCACGCAAGCCGTGCGGGTGCGCGAGACGGTCTACTTCGCTTACCAACACGGCGGAGCGTCGCTCTTGGATTTCCTGAATGCGGAGGCAGATTACCGCAGCGTGCAATTGAACTACGTAAATCTCATCGGATCGTATTTAACCGCGGCCGCACAGTTGAATCTGGCCGTGGGGCGGGAGGTAATTCAGTGAAAAACCATTCAAGTCTGCGCTTTATTGCACTCGCAGTCTTGTTAACCGGAGCTTCTTTGCTGCTGGCTTGCAACGAAGGCAAAGCGGACCCTAAGGCGGAAGCCCCGCCAACGACCACGGTCGAGCCCGACATGGACGCCAACAATTTCAAAGTCGACCACCCGGAGCAGTTTCCCCTGGCGACGGCAATCGAGCATAAGGCAGCTCCCGCCTTGAATGTGACGGGCGTGGTGCAGCCCGATATAGCGCGCGCCATCCCTGTGATCTCGCTCGCAACCGGGCGCGTCGTGGAAATCAAGGCTCGGCTGGGCGACACTGTTGAGAAAGGACAATTGTTGCTCCGCGTTCGCAGCAATGACGTGTCCGGCGCCTACCAGACTTACGTCAAGGCAGCCAACGACGAACGCCTGGCCCGCACCCAACTCGAGCGCGCCCAGATTCTCTATGACAAGGGCGCCATCGCGAAAAGCGCGCTGGAACAGGCCGATGACACCGAAGGCGACGCCAAGGCCGACCTGAACGCGGCAATCGAACAGCTCAAGCTTCTCGGTATCGACAAGGACCATCCTTCCGGAATCGTCGACATCGTCGCCCCCACCTCCGGCGTGATTACCGACCAGCAGGTCACCAACGCGGCGGGCGTGCAGGGTCTCTCTGGCCCCAATCCCTTCACCATCTCTGACCTGTCGTATGTCTGGATCATCTGCGATGTTTTCGAAAATGATCTCGATGCGGTGCACGTCGGGCAGTATGCGGACATTCACTTAAACGCTTACCCAAACCAGGTATTCAAGGGGAAGATCGACAACATTCTTCCGGTTCTCGATCCTAATATCCGCACCGCCAAAGTTCGGCTCGAAGTCGCCAACCCCGGCTTGATGCGGGTAGGAATGTTTGTCACGGCCACTTTTTATGGCAAGGAACCGGAAACGCGCGCCGCCATTCCCGCCACCGCTATTCTGCACCTGCACGATCGCGAGTGGGTTTACGCGCCCATCAGTCCAGGTCACTTCAAGCGCCTGGAAGTGGTCACGGGAAGCATGCTTCCCGGCAATCAGCAGGAGATTGTTTCCGGCCTCAAGCCGGGAGATCAAGTGGTTTCGAACGCCCTGCCGTTGCAAAACACGGTGGAGCAATAACCTGGAGCCATAACGTCGTGCACCAGCAAGAGCACAAGGGCAAGAGATAAATAAATGATTCGCCGCGTCGTCGATTTCGCTCTGAACAACCGCCTCCTCGTCCTGGCGCTGGCGTTGATCCTTTTTGCCGGAGGAATCGTTTCGTTCAAGCGGCTGCCCATTGAAGCCTACCCCGACGTAGCCGACAACTACGTGGAGATCATTACGCAGTGGCCCGGAATCTCCGCCGAACAGATCGAACAGCAGGTCACGATTCCTCTCGAAGTCGTGATGAACGGCATCCCGCACGTCGTGCACCTGCGCTCTTTCTCGCTGTTCGGACTCTCCGACCTGAAGCTGATTTTCGATGACGACTCGGACAACGACTGGAACCGCGAGCGCGTGCTCGAGCGGCTCAGCCAGGTCACTCTGCCCCAGGGCGTGGTGCCGCAAATGGGTACGGACTGGAGTCCGGTCGGGCAGATCTATTTCTTCACCCTGCACAGCACCAATCCAGAGTATGACCCGATGGAACTGAAGTCCCTCGAGGACTGGGTCATCGAAAAGAACTTCAAAGCGGTACCGGATATTGTCGACGTGGCCAGCTTCGGCGGCCCCACCCGCGAATATCAAGTTCGCGTCGACCCGAACAAATTGATCGCTTACGGGTTGAGCCTGGCCCAAGTCGAGCAGCAACTCACCAATAACAACGTCAATGCGGGCGGAAGCTTCATCCAGGAAGGTCTGCAGCAGATCAACGTTCGCTCCGTCGGATTGGTCGACCGCGCCCAGGACATCGAACGCACGGTGATCATGACCAAGAATGGCACGCCGCTCCGGATGAAGGATATTGCGGTGGTTTCGCAAGGCCCAAAGATTCGCCTGGGCCAGTTTGCGCGGGCTTGCAGTGCTTGTCCCTACGGTCCCGACGGTGCGATCCTCCGCGAGAATGGAAGGATCGTCGATAACGACGATGTAATCTCGGGCATCGTTCTGTTACGGAAAGGCGCGGCGGCAGACACCGCCCTGCAAGGCATCCACAAGAAAGTGGACGAACTGAACGACCACATTCTGCCTCCCGGCGTGAAGATAGTTCCCTTCATCGATCGCAGTACTCTGGTGCATTTCACCAGTCACACCGTGCTGCACAACCTGACGGAAGGCATGATCCTGGTATCGATCATCCTGCTTATATTCCTCGGCAATGTGCGGGGTGCGCTCATCGTTGCGGCCACCATTCCGTTTTCGCTGTTGTTTGCATCCATCTGCCTCGACCTAAGGCACATTCCTGCCAACCTTCTGTCCCTGGGTGCATTGGATTTTGGCATGGTCGTCGACGGCGCAGTGGTCATGGTGGAAAACATCGTGCGCCACTTGGGCCACAAGAACGGCATCAAGACACCGAACGAAAAGATCAGCGAAGCTTCGCACGAAGTCCAGCGGCCGGTGTTCTACGCCATCGCCATCATCATTACGGCCTACTTGCCCATCTTCACCCTGCAGCGCGTCGAAGGACGGCTCTTTCATCCCATGGCCTGGACCGTGGCCTTTGCGTTGCTCGGGGCGTTGCTGTTCTCGATTCTGATCGCGCCCGTGCTGGCAAGTTTCGCTTTCGCGAAAGGGGCCAAGGAATGGCGCAATCCTGTGATGGAGTTCTCGATCAAGCAATACCGCAGCGCGGTTCGCTGGGCGATTCGCCGGCGTGGGCTGGTGTTGGGTGTGGGCGTGCTTGGCTTTTTCGGAACTCTATTTCTTGCCTTCAGCGGCGTTATCGGGTCTGAATTCCTGCCTCACCTGGACGAGGGCGCTCTCTGGGTGCGGGGCACGCTTGCGCCCAGCACCGGCCCGGACGAAGGGATACGGGTGATGAATCAGGCGCGCGTTATCCTTTGCTCCTTCCCCGAGGTTCCACAGTGCACCAGTCAAACCGGACGGCCGGATGACGGCACCGATACAACCAGCTTTTTCAATACCGAATTCTTCGTCGATCTCAAGCCCAAAGAAGAGTGGCGACCAGTCTTTCACGAGAACAAAGACGAATTGATCGCCGCCATGAATCGCGAACTTAGCAAAATTCCGGGCGTGGTCTGGGGTTTTTCTCAACCCATCGAAGACAACATGGAAGAGGCGGTCAGTGGGGTAAAGGGCGAGTTGGCCATCAAGGTCTACGGCGTTTCCTTGAAGACTCTGGAAGAAAAAAGCGCCCAGATCGCCAGCATTATGGGAACGGTTAAGGGAGTCGAAGACCTTGGAATTTTTCATGTGCTGGGCCAGCCCAATCTGAACGTGACGGTGGACCGCGATGCGGCGGCGCGTTACCAGATCAACGTCGCGGACGTGCAGGATGCGGTTCAAACCGCTGTGGGAGGAAGCGCGCTTACCCAGGTGTTGAAGGATGAGGCGCGGTACGACCTTACGCTGCGCTACTTACCGCAATACCGGAGTACGCAGGAGGCCATCGAGAAAATTCGTCTACTCTCGCCCTTCGGGGAACGCGTGTCGCTGGCACAGCTTTGCAAGATCACGATCGCCGAGGGCGGTTCTGAAATCTACCGTGAAGGCAATCAGCGCTATGTTGCCATTAAGTACAGCGTCCGTGGTCGTGACCTGGGCAGCGCCGTAGAAGAGGCGATGAAGAAAGTCAACGAAGAGGTCAAGCTGCCGCCCGGTTATCACATCGATTGGGCGGGAGAATACGAGAGCCAGAAGCGGGCGGACGAGCGGCTCCTCATCGTGCTCCCCATCACCATCCTCGTCATTTTCGTCATTCTTTACACCATGTTCAAGTCCTTCAAGTGGGCGTTGTTAATCCTGGCCAATGTAGCTATGGCTCGCTTTGGCGGGCTGTTGGCTCTTCTGATCACCGGAACAAACTTCAGCGTTTCCTCCGGCGTAGGCTTCCTTGCCCTGTTCGGCGTGTCGGTGCAAACCGGAGTCATCATGCTGGAGTACATCAACCAGCTGCGCGCCCGCCGCTTCGCGATTGAGGACGCCGCCGTGGAGGGCGCTGTCTTGCGCCTGCGCCCCATCATGATGACCATGCTGGTGGCAACTCTCGGATTGCTGCCCGCCGCTCTCTCGCACGCCATCGGTTCCGACTCTCAGCGCCCCTTCGCCATTGTCATCGTGGGCGGACTGATTGCCGACTTGGTGATGAGCATTTTTCTCCTGCCAACGCTTTATGTGTGGGTTGCCGGCGAGCGCGACGTCCTGCCCCACGCGGAAGAAGGGTTCGATATCGGCGAGCACGTAGACTAGAAGTAGTTGCTAGTTGCTAGTCTCTAGCTTCCAGTTTTCCAGCGGAAAGCGAGCCGCCAACAACGAGTGCCCACGCAAGAGGCTTTGATGTCTCGACTGCACGACAAAAGGAAGAAGAAAGAAGGAAAAATCAACCGCGGGAAAAAACCAGAAGCTGAAGAACACTAGCAACTAGACACTGGCAACTAGCAACCGAGCCCCAAAAATAAGAGTCCCGAGGTGATGTTAGGCCCGTTCCTCTCAGCCAGTAGCTCGCTTTAGACCCTCACTCGACCTGCTCTCGCTGCTTCCCTTGCGGGGCGCTGCGCGCGATCTTCGCTCGGGCTCCGGGCTTACCGCCAACTGGACAAACCTGCCTAACGCC
>DATGHF010000057.1:0-4906 GCA_035308125.1 Candidatus Sulfotelmatobacter sp. | reverse complement strand
TGAACGGCGGCCGCTTTGTGCCAGTAGGGGTGAAGGCAGTCTACGCCAGTCTTGAAGAGCAGACAGCCATGCGCGAAGTCACGACTCGCAAGAGTGCGTTGGGCGGTCGGAGCCAAATCAACGTCGGGGAATATCCGCGGATGACGTACGTCCTCTCAGTGGCAACGCGCCGGAACCTCGACCTCGCATCAACGCTTCCATGTAACGGGTCACATTGTTTTCCCCCGACGTTCTCACGGTAGTTCCCGGCGAAATTTGTCAAATTGGCCCGCTTCCGAGGTGCATCGTGACGGTAAGGAGCGGGATAGGATACTCACTCGTGTAGGCACCGGCGGTATCCCGGCCCAGTGCAGGAACGCAAGTTAGAACGCCCGGCAAAAGCGGCCGGGCGCGCGTTTAAGAGCCCAGGGCCTCCGCTCGGGAGTTTCACCAAAGAAATGTAGGCTTTTGTTTTTGTCGGTCGGAAAGCAGAAAGCCCTCCCGCGCCCCGATACGGGAACTGCGGGAGGGCTTTGGTGAGCCGATTTCTTCGGAGCCAACTCCGTCGCATCGGCCCTGGGCATCCACCCGGGCGCGACCCCGAGCGGACCTCGATGCGGCCAGGCGCAGCTACAGCGGTAGCCGGTATTGGCCTTCAACTTGAACAATCAATCCTTCGCGGCAGGCTTCGCCGATCGCCAATTGGGCGGTACGTTTGGAACACTCGGCTTGCTCCATGACTTGCTGGCGGAGTTGGTTATAGCGAGCCTGCCGTCCCAGACCGGCGAGCGCCTGAGTCACATGCTCCTGCTCCACTTTCTTGCGCCCAACGGCTGTCCGGGTGGGCGCCACCCCAGCAGCGGAAAAGCACAACGTCTGCGGATCGAGTTCGAGCAGCCGGGGCGCGGGCGGCGCGGCGTAGCGGAACTGGAAACGCAACTCCACGGTGGCGGCGAGATGGGCCGAGGGGCGTGTGAGCAGCAGGTAGGAGTCGCCGACGGCGTGCAGCGCCGAGGAACCGCGGAAGGCGCTGCCGATCTCTTCGCGGCCGATCGATTTGCGCACGTGATGCACGACGATGAGCGCCGCCTTGGAAGCATCGCGCAGCCGCAACAGACTCTGGCACAGTGCCGCCATGGAGCGCGTGTCGTTCTCGTCCTGATCGTGAGTCGAGTACAAAGGGTCGAGCACGATCACCTCGGCGGCAGCCTGACGGGCGGCGTTGAGAAAGTGATTGAGCCCCTGCGGTGCGCTCAACAGATTGCCGCCGACCCGCGTATCCACCAGCAGGTTCTGGTCGGCGGCTGCTCCCAAGGAGCGGCGCATCGTCGCCAGACGGCTCACAAACTGCGGCGTGGGCAGTTCGAACTGGCAGACCAGAACCCGCCGCGGCGCGGGGATGGTGAAGCCGGCGCGGTCTTTGCCCGCGGCCAGCGCCAGCGCCAGGTTGGCCACCAGCAGACTCTTGCCCACCTTGGGCTCGCCGCCCACGAACAGAATGCCCGACGGCGGCAACAATCCCGGATCGATCCAGCCGGGCGGCGGCGCAGCGGGTTGTTCGGCGAGTAACTGCGCCAGCGATAAGACGGCAGGTTTCGGAGCGGTTTTGGCGGCGGAGTCTTTCACAGCATCGCCTCCGCCGCGGCATCGAGTAAGATGGCTTCATTGACGGTTTGCGACTTACTCGCCGCCGCCAGCCGCAAGGCCGTCATGGCGAGCTTATTGACCTTGCGCGGAATGCCCTTGGTGGCCTGATACATCCCCTGGCGCGCGGTATCGTCAAACAACGGCTGCGAGACGCCGGCGGCTTTGAGTTGCTGCGCCAGATAGGCGTCGAGTTCCTCGCGCGTGAGCCCTTCCAGGTGATACTGCGTGCTGACTCGCTGCCGGAGCGCTTCGTGCATCTGCAGTGAAAGCGTGCGCCGGAGCAGCGGTTGGCCCACCAGCAAGAGCGTGAGATAGCGGGAGGAGTCCATGTCGAAGTTCAATAGCAGCGGCAGTTGCTCCAGGGCGGGATGCGGCAGCAAGTGAGCTTCGTCGCAGATCAGAATGGGATGCTGTTTTCTGCCCTGGTTCAGGCGCACGATGGCATCAGCAATCTGGCGCACCAGGTCGCCGCGGAAGTGCGCCGGCGCCAAGTCCAGTTCCAGGGCGATCTGGCGCAGCAGGTCCAGCGCCGAGCCGGAAGAGAAGTGCACGTAGAGAATCTTGTAGAGGCTGGCGTTGAGCGCGGCGGTGAACACGCGCGCGGCGGTGGACTTGCCGGCGCCCACCTCGCCGGTGATCAGGCCCACGCCGTGATGCTGAGCGAGAAACTCCAGCCGCGTCTTGACTTGATTCCAGGCTTGGGAGGCGAAGAGTTGTTTGGCGTCGGGGCTGTCGGAAAATGGTGTCTTCTTGAAGCCGAAGAAGGACTCCCACATGGCTACTTCTCCTCCGTTTCCCAGGGCGGCAACAATCCATTGACGACCGCATCGACCAGTCGCGCCCGGCCCTCCGGCTTGCCCTCGGAGTAGATTTCCAGTTGGGTGAGATCGAGCGGATCGAAACGCACCTCGATGCGCTTGCCGGCCAGATGCGAGGGCGCTTCGAAGAAACGATTCTTCAACAGGAAGGTGGAATCGCGGCGCACCAGCCGGTCCACGCGATGAAAGAACAGACGGCGTAAATCGGTGGCTGGCGGAAGTTGACGAACCTGTTCGATATCGCGCTGCCAGCGCAGCAACGGCGTGGACTGGAGAGAGCTATGTTCGCGGCGGTGATAATCGGTGTCGAGCCAGTGCCACAAGCGCTCGTTGAGTTGCTCAAGGGAAAGCAGAACTTTGGGATCGAGCGAGGCCAGAAATTGTTCGCGCACGGAACGAAAGAAACGTTCGATCTTGCCGCGTCCTTCGGGTTGATAGGGAGGGGTGTGCACGATGAGAATGCCGATGGATGCGGCGATGCGGGCCAACTGCGGGGAGCGGTAGATTTTGGCGTTGTCCATGTAGAGGCGAGTGGGGATGCCGCGGGCCGCGATGGCTTGGCGGAGGCAGTCGAGGAAGGCGTCCAGTCCCTGATTGGGATAGAACTGGGCGTGCGGGATGAGGCGGCTGGCATCATCGAGTGCGGCTTGCAGAAAGACCTGCTGTTTGCCTCCGCCCGGGCGTGAGACCCAGGGGCCGAACAACATGTCGGACTGCCAGATCTGGTTGGCGAACTCGGCTTCGTACTTTTTGTGGGCGGTGGCCTTGTCGAGCAGCAGTTGGCGTTCGGTGAGGCCGCGGGCGCGCAGGAAACGGTAGAGCGTGGAGGCCGAAAGGCCAGCCTGATGCGCTTGGCTGGCGGTGGCCAGTTCGCGCAGCAGAGCGGCGCCGGTGCGATGCGGGTTCTCGCGCTTGAGCCGTTCGATGAGAGCGGCGGTGTCCGATGCGACGGCGCGGGCCTGTCCGCGATCCTGGCGCGGTTTGGGCGACAAAGCTTCCAGTCCGTTGCGTCGATAGCGGAGGGTCCAATCCAGCAGCGTGTCCACCGAGACCTGGCGGCGGGTGGAATGAGGAAAGTCGTAGAGGCGGGCGGCGATCTGCTGGGCGCGGCGGGTGAGTTCGCCGCGGGGCAACGTCTCCAGCACCAGGGGCGCAATCAGTCCGTAGCGAAACAGCGCGACTTTTTCGGCCTTGTCGTCCATCGAGGTTTTCTCCCGACCTCAAGCGTACGGAGAAAGGCTTCGCGGTTCCATGCAAATGGTGTGTGGGGAGGCTCAAGCGGGTGCTCCGGTGGCAGAGAATGCGGCGCGGCGGCCGTCGGGAGCCAGACCGCGCGGCCAGCCGAGCAGGTGGCAGCGCACGCCGGCAAACAGGAAGCGATGAGCGGCGATCCAGCCGATGGATTCGAGCATGGTCAGGGCGCGGTGGACGAAGTCGGGCGCGGGAGTGGGCTGAGTCAGCGCAGCCAGTGCGGCGCACAGCGTTTGGGTCTGGGCGCGGAAGCGTCGAGTCCAGAACTGGCCGCGCTGGTAGGGCATGGGCTGCGGCGCGGAGCGGGCGGCGGCCTCGATGGTTTGCCTGCGGAGGAGTCGGGCGATGAGGAACAGCGCAATCACCAGCAGACTACTGCGCAGATAGGGCAAGACGAACTCGGGCAGCAGGGACACGGTGCGCCGGCAGGCTTGGCACAAGTAGCGGCGCACGCGGATAACGCCATCGAAAGCAGCGTCGATGAGCGTGCGGGTATAGAAGCCGTGGGCGGTGAGGGGCTGTTTGGCATGGCACTGCGGACAGTGGCCGGGGCGGTCGCAATCGGGGTCAGCCAGGCGCTCGGTATACTGCTGCAGAGACCCGGCGAATGGGTGTAGGATCTGCATAGGATCTGCCTCTGGGAGATGTGAACTCCCAAGGTTCGTTCTGCGGCGGGAGAGCTCTTTTGGATGGGTGTCCGGGGGAGTTCTTCCGCTCACTTCGATATCCTACACAGCTCTTGGACAGGGATGGGATACCGTGGCGGGACGCGATTCCGCTGAGATTGCCACGCTCGGTTCCGCGGGCACCTCTCGCTCCCTTCCGGGACGGCGGGAATTAATCTGGGGAAAACCGCTCGCTATGCGGGGGAAAATCGCGACCCGTTACAGTTGGCGGGCAGCAGCGGACCACGCGACCGTTGAATCCGAGGCTAGGGAGTTCGTATCTTCGATAGCCGATAGTATTCAAGACTTCTTCAGGCGTTGGGAACGAGCTAGATAGCAACGCGGTATGGCCAGTAAGAATCGCGTCGCATTCTTCGCATGCTGGGGAATGACCCTCTGAAGCCCTTTTATGATGCGCAAATAAAATGCGGGCTATCAGTTCCGCGGCGGCTCTCTCCGAGTCGGGCGTTTATCTGGCCAATCACGATGCCCGACGCGGCTTCTTTTGAATGTGGCGCGTGCACAGATTGGACCAGATAAAACGCT
>DATGHF010000056.1:0-31825 GCA_035308125.1 Candidatus Sulfotelmatobacter sp. | reverse complement strand
GGAAAAATACGGCGCCATCATGATGGTCGACGATGCCCACGCCTCCGGCGTTCTCGGCCGCAACGGCCGCGGCACCATCGGCCATTTCAACGTGCATGGCCGCGTGGATATTCAAGTGGGAACTTTATCGAAGGCCATTGGCGTCTTAGGCGGATATGTCTGCGGCACGCGCGACCTCATCGATTTTCTCTACCACCGCGCGCGCCCGTTTTTATTTTCGACGTCGCATCCGCCATCAGTCGCCGCCAGTTGCATCGCGGCCTTCGACGTTCTGGAAAACGAGCCCGAGCGCATGGAAAAACTCTGGGAGAACACGCGCTTCTGGAAAAAAGAACTGGGCCTGCTCGGCTTCGATATCGGCGGACGCGCCACTCCGGCCAGCGAAACTCCAATCACACCCATCATCATCGGCGACGGCAAACTCACCATGGATTTCTCCCGCGAGCTTTTCAAAGAAGGCGTGCTCGGCACCGGCATCGCGTTCCCCACAGTGCCCGAAGGCAAGGCCCGCATCCGCACCATCATGACCGCTACGCACACGAGGGATGAGTTGCAGCAGGCGCTCCAGGCGCTGGGGCAGGTTGGAAAAAAGATGGGGATTCTGGGCTAATGACAACAGCCGAGCTTCGCTCGCCGAACCCTTAGACTTCGCTCAGGGCAGGCGCGCAAGAGTGCCCGTTCCCACGCACAGCAGCCCTCAATCCGCGCGATAGACAATCTTTCCGCCGACGATCGTGGCCACCACTTTCCCGATAAATTGCCAGCCGTCGAACGGCGTGTTGCGCGAGAGCGACAACGACTTCGCGGCTTCGAAGGTCCAGCGCTTCCTGGGATCGAAAATAGTCACATCGGCAAAATTGCCGCGGGCCAGTGATCCCCGGCCGCGCAGGTCGAACACCCGCGCCGGACCGGCGGTGAACAACTCGACGATCCGCGTCAAAGGAATTTTGTTTTCGCGGTGAAGTTTTGTAATCGCGAGCGCCAGCGCGGTTTCGAGGCCGGTGATGCCAAATGCGGCTCGCTCGAATTCCACCTGCTTTTCGTGGATCGCATGCGGGGCGTGATCGGTGGCGATCGCGTCCACCGTGCCGTCGGCTAGCGCCACCAGTATCGCCTCGCGGTCGCTGGCGGAGCGCAGCGGCGGGTTCATCTTAAAATTGGTGTCGTACTCGCCCACGTTTTCGTCCAGCAGCGTGAAGTGGTGCGGCGTAACTTCGCAGGTGACCCGAGCTTTCGCCCGCTTGCCGCGGCGCACCGACTTCAGTGCGTTGGAAGTGGAAAGATGCGCAACGTGCAGGCGCGATTCGCGAATCTGCTGCGCGAGAGTCACATCGCGATCCACAACGGCGGCTTCGGCGGCGGCGGGCATGGCGCGCAGGCCCAGCCGAAAGCTGGTGGCGCCTTCGTGCATCGAACAATTTTCCGTGAGCCGCGTGTCCTCGGCATGCTGCACCACCGGGAAATTCAACTCCGCCCCAAGACGCAACGCCATGCGCATGATGTCATCATCAAGGATGGGCTTGCCGTCGTCGGTAACGGCAACCGCTCCTGCGCGCTGCAGCACGGCAAAATCGCTGAGAGTCTGTCCACGGCTGCCGCGCGTGGCCGCGCCGATGGGGAAAACATTGACCACCGCTCCGCGCTCCGGATTGCGCAGCCACGCGACCCACTCCGCCGTGTCGACCACGGGCGCGGTGTTGGGCATGGTGCAAACCGACGTGAAGCCTCCTGCAGCAGCGGCGGTAGTGCCAGCGGCGATGGTTTCTTTGTAGCTTTGCCCTGGCTCGCGCAAATGCACGTGCAGATCGATGAACCCGGGAGCAACGATTAGCCCGCGAGCGTCAAACTTTTCGTCGGCGCTGCTGCGAATCTTGTTCGGCAGAGCGACCTCGGCGACACGGCCGGCGCGCAGAAGAACGTCCATGGGCGCGTTGATCTTCGCCGCAGGATCGATCAACTGCCCGCCCTTGATCAGTAGGCTCTGACTGTCGGGGCGCGTCATCGGACTGCTCCGACTAAATGCCGGTGGTCATCCTGAGCCGCGGTTTTCGCGGCGAAGGACCTATGGGACTTGCGGACAGCGCAGATGCTGCCGGCAAATTGCACAGGTCCTTCGCTTCGCTCGGGATGACAAGGCATAGAGTTCATCTAGCTTTCCCCAACGCTCGCGCCAGAATCGCCATCCGCGTCGGCACGCCGTTGTGCACTTCATCCACGATCATCGACTGCGGCCCGTCCGCCACCTCCGCCGTCAACTCCAGCCCGCGGATGATCGGCCCGGGATGCATCACCAGGGCGTCGCGCTTGGCCAGCTTCAATCGCGCCGCTGTCATCTGGTAGCGCGCGATGTAGTCTTGCACGCGAATTTTCTGTCCCGCCAGCCGCTCTGTCTGCACACGCAACAGCATCACCACATCCGTTCCCCGCAGAGCTTCGTCGATTTGCCGCGTAATGCGCAATCCGGGCGCGAGCGTGGCCGCTATCTCCGGCACGAATTCGGGTGGTCCGCACAAAGTAATTTTTACGCCGAGCTTGGTCAGCAAATGGCACGCCGACCGCGCCACGCGGCTGTGCAGAATGTCACCGATGATCGCGGCCTGCAATCCTTTGAACGATTTCTTGTGCTTCAAAATCGTGAAGGCATCGAGCAGCGCCTGCGACGGATGCTCGTGCATGCCATCGCCCGCATTAATGATAGGAATGTCGAGATGCTGCGCCATCAAGTGCGGCGCGCCGGCCGATGGATGCCGGATCACGATTGCGTCGGCACCCACGGCCCGCAGCGTGTATCCGGTATCAAGCAGCGACTCACCCTTCTCGATGCTCGATCCCGAAGACTGCACCAGCGTGGTCATCGCGCCCAACGACTTCGCGGCAAACTCAAACGACGAGCGGGTGCGGGTCGAGGCCTCATAAAACAGAAGGACGATGCGCTTCCCGCGCAGCAACGGGCGGGCCTTGAGCGGATTCATGCGGCGGGCCAGCTTCAGCAGGCCCAGGATTTCCTTCGCGTCCAAGGGTTCGATCCCGAGCAGCGAACCGCGTGCGGGCTTGTTCATCGCGTGAAAGATCAACGGATAAAAAGATAAACGCTGCATCATACGCGGGCAGGGCAGCCGCCGCAAGCACCTCAAGGGCTGGGTAGTGGGTTAGTTTGCCGGTTCTGCAGGACAAACGGTCGAGTTGCGCCCGGCTTTGCCCATAAAGACGGAAAGAAGCCCTAAGGGCGTCCGCGGCGGCTGAAAAAGATCCCTCCCAGCGCTCCCCCAATTCCCGCCAGAAGAACGGACACGAGGAAAAAAGCCACCGCGGCGAAGATCATCATCATCGCCAGACCCTCCGGAGTCTTCAGGCTGTCCAGGGCCGCTTGCACTTGCGGATCACTCGCATGCGATGCGGCCCAACGCTGGGCGCCCTCCAGCATCTGCTCTCGAAGCTTTGCCCGCACGTCCGACACAGTGCCGGCCGCGGCCAGGAAGATGCCGAGAATCGCAAAACAGACCGCGCCGCTGACCGCGCCCAGCAAGGCGCCCGTCCCGGCTTTGATCACGGTTCCCAGATTGTTTCGCTGGTAAAAAACAACTGAAAGAAAGCCCGCACCCAGGACTGCTGCGGGAAATACCAGCCCGAGAGAGATCGCTCCCGCCGCCAGTAGCGCGGCAAACACACATGGCCGCACGGCCTGAACCCAGCGTAGCGGCAACGCCAGGGACGGAGCGTCCGCACTTTCGAGCACTCCGGCACGCGGCAGAGGAGCGGACTCGCCCGCGGAAGCGGCCATCGCGGGAACCACCTCAGGAATCGCCACCCGAATCTGCGGCGCACCGCAATGTGAGCAGAAAGGCACGCCGTCTTCCACCGACTGACCGCACTTGTGACAGGGATGATCCATCTAAGCTCTGAGAAGGGCTTGTATTGAGAGTACTGTTTGAAAGTACCGCAGGCCTCCCGCGGAGGCAAGGACAAGGCTGAGAAACGGTAAGGTCTCAGTTCAGCAGATGCTCTCGGGAGAGCTCATGTGGGGACAGCCGCCTCGGCTGTCCGGCGAGCGCCGCTCGCCAGCTTCTTCGCCACAAGAATTAAGGACGCCGACTTCCGAGCCGGTACTCCTAGATATCTCCCTGCTTCCCCCGGGTGCGAACGTAGACCAGCGCAAAACTCGCACCCTTGCCAGAATCCCGCGGTTCGATGGCGACCACGTGCTCGTTATCTTCCGTGCCGACCTTTAATTCGGTAACCGGCCCATCGTTGCTGTCACACTTCAGCTGCTTGGAAGCCTGCTCTTCATTCTTGGACCCGGATTCGCTCGAATCTTTGGCGTCGCTGTGCACCTCCACATCGGCGCCGTGCCTCTGAGTGTGGCACTCCAGCACTTTGCCGTATTTCTTCAGCTTGTCCCGGTAGTATGCAATAACCTTGGAGGGAGCATCATCCGATTCGTACTTGGCTATCACCAGCTTAATGCCAAAGCTTTCCGTCAAGATTCCGAAATTGAGTGGATCGTTACTGTCCTCATGTTTGGGGTTTGCGCCCGGATATAGCGGCAGTCCCGCACTGCGCGCATCGGCGTCTTTGCCCACGTGCATATCGCCGATCGAGCTGCGAACGTCAAATGGCTTGTCCTGCGTGTCGGATTGCTGCCCCAGCGCCGGCAGGGTCAACAGGGCAGCCATTGAGAATGCGAACGAGAGCGAGAGCGTCAGGTGACGAAGCATGATGGTCCTCCTCATAACCCGGAGCAGGTACCCCGGAGTTAGCCTATCAGCGCGGAACTAAATGTCCGCTTCCTTGCTGTGCGTGCGCACGTAGACCAGCGAAAAACTCGATCCCTTACCTTCCGGTTCGACCGCCACAATGTGCTGGTTCTCATCCGTGCCCGCTTTGAGCTCAATGTTTTTGCCGTTGCCGCCATCGCAGGTCAGCCTATGCGACTCGCCCGACTTGTCGGAATATTTCATGTTCAGTTTGAAATGGTCAGATGTGGAGCACTCCAGCACATTGCCGTATTTCTTTAGTTGATCTTTATAGAACGCGATCACTTTGTCGGGCGCGTCGTCCGACTCATACTCCAGAGCCACCACTTTCAGACCGTAACCAAATCCTGAGATGTTCACGTTCGCGCTCTTGTCGGAGTTCCCGGAATCTTCCTGCTTCAGCCGCGAGCCGGGATAAACCGCCAGGCCCGTGTCAGCGGCATCGGCGCCTTTACTCACATGAATTCCGCCCAGTGGCGTGCTGATGTCCACCTTCTTGTCCTGCCCACCCGATTCCTTTTGCACATTGACGCTGCAGGCAGAAGCAGCAGGACGCCCGCCGCCGCCAGGCTCGCACTGCTAACGAAACGAAAATTATTGATTCGCATTCGGAGTCCCTCCGCTGGCGACTTGCGACGGCCGTTCGATCCCGGCGCCGCGCTCGGCCACATTCGGAATCGTCACCGGCAGATGTCCGCGAATCGCAATCTCGCCAAACAACGCTTTGATCGCCCCCAATTCCGAAACCGTTGCGTTCGAGAAAGTGCACATGTAGTTCTCGATCTTCGGAAAGTCCGACGCCAGATACGGATTTCCCATCGCCACCACCGCCGTCTTCGCCGCTGCCCGGTCCAGTACCTGGTGCAGCAGCGTTCCCGTGGCATCGGACATCGCCATTGAGTTCCCGGCTTTCCCCGCGGTCGGAATCACATACACCGCCGTAACCACCGTCTGCGCCTCGTCCACTGCCTTGAGCACTTCGTCGCTCATCCCGGCAGCGATGCGAGGGTCCACGTAAAGCACGCGCGCATCCGGAATCCTCGCGCGGAACTCACGCCCAAAAACGCGCCCGGATTCCGTGCGCACGTCGTCGGAAAAGATCACCCCCACTACCTGGTTATGGGTCTCTTCCACTGTGGTATACGGAAGCCCTGACTTAATAGTTCCCTTGGACTTCAGCGGCAGCACCTTGCCATTGTCGCGGACCAACGTCACGGCGGATTCCGCCACGCGCTGCCCGAACGCGATGTTATCCGGCCTGCCGACAGTCGTGGCCAGCGCGCCCACATCCACCATGCGCGAAGTCTGCAGCCCCAGCGACGCCTTTATTTTCAGGATCTTAAGCACCGACCGGTCCAGCCGCTCCCGCGAGATTTCTCCCGATTTCGCCGCCTTCACCATGGCCTCATACGACGCCCCAAGATCGGCTGGAATCAACAAAAGATCATTCCCCGCCTTGAACGCTTCCACTGCCGCGCGTCCAATATCGTTGGCAAAAAGATGAGTCAATCCAGCCATGTCGAGGGCGTCGGTAATAATCAGGCCCTTGAATCCCATTTGCTTTTCAAGCAGATCTGTAACCACGGCCGGTGAAATCGTGGCCACATGATTCGGATCCGGATCAAGCGCCGGCACCGTAACATGCGCCACCATTACCGAATCCACTCCCGCCGCAATGGCCTGACGAAACGGCGGCAGTTCGATCGAGTCGAGATGCGCGCGGTCCACATTCACCGCCGCAACACCCAGATGCGAATCGGTTGCCGTATCCCCATGGCCGGGAAAATGTTTGACCGTGGTCAACATCCCGGCCTCGTGTGCGCCTTTGATATAGGCTGTAACCAGATCGCCCACCTGCTTCGGATCTTCCCCAAACGACCGCGTATTAATGATTGGATTGGCCGGGTTCGAGTTCACGTCGGCATCCGGGAAAAAATTCCAGTGAATGCCGATCGCTCGTGATTCCTCGCCCGTGATGCGCCCGAAAGCCTCAGCATCTTCTACCTTGCCATCGCCGCCAAAAGCCATGGCATGCGGAAACACCGTGGTCCCCAGCAACCGCATCGACACTCCCCGCTCAAAGTCCGCTGCGAAAAGCAGCGGCAACTTTGAGTCCCGTTGCAGCCGGTTGAGCAACTCCGCCGCCTCGTAAGGCTCGCTGCGCAGCAGGAACGGGCCATCCACATGCACCGTCATGGCGAACGACCCGATGTGATATTTCTGCATGGCGTCGCGCCACTGCAGGTACTCCGGGTTCTCCACGTTCAGGAAGCCAGCCCGGCACCAGATCATGAACACCTGCCCAACTTTTTCTTCCAGCGTAAGCCTGCGCAGCGTCCGCTCCGCCCACCGTTCGCCATCGCGCGTCACGTGGATCGTGGCAGGCCGAGCAGCCGGCTTGTCCTTGGCAAAAGCCGGAAGCGCATGGCTCAAGGCGGCGAGCAGAAGCAAAAGAAAAGAAGAAACAATCCGTAACACGCGTCGACAAGACACAGCCTGGGAAGTTTGATTGATAGTTCGGGGCATGCAAGAACGATAGCAGAGCCACAACCCAGTGTCAGGTAAGAGTGTCAGGTAAGAGACGAAGCCGGAAGTTCGCCGCCATTCGCAGCAGCGCCACAACTCATGTGGGGACAGCCGCCCTCGGCTGTCCGGCGGCCCAGGTGTATCGGACCGCTCGCCTGCGCCCAAGTCTCGCGTGGCGCATTGGTTCCTAGCGCTGTGATGGAACTCGCCGTTTCCATTGCCGCTCTAACCGCCGAGCTCAACGGTGGCAGCCGCCCGCTCCTGAATCTCCCGATCATCCCCAAACCCCCGCAGCCACCTCACCTCCGGCTCACGCCGAAACCAAGTCATCTGCCGCTTGGCGTAGTTGCGATGAGCCTGCTGCGCCGCCGCAATCGCTGATTCACGAGTAAGCTCCCCTCGCAGCAATTGCACCGCCTGCTTATACCCCAGAGACCCCAGCGGACGCGCCGCCGCCCCATATTTCTGCAGCAGCGCCTGCGTCTCTTCAACCAGTCCAGCTTCAAACATCCGCCGCGCGCGCTGGTTGATGCGCTGATAAAGCGCCTCGCGCTCAGGATCGAGCCCGATTCGCAGAATGCGAAACCCTTGCAGCGGATCGCGCCCGTCTTGACGCCAGAGTTCCGACATCTTCCGCCGCGAGCCTTCCTTCCGCGCTGTCAGGCACACTTCAATGGCTCGGATCAGCTTCGGCGTGTCGTTGGCATGAATCTTGTCGGCAACGGCGCGATCAAGACGCACCAGCATTCGGTGCAGATAAGCCGACCCGCGTCCAGCCACCCGCTCGCGCAACCGTTCCCGCAACTCCTCAGAACGCCCCGGACTCGGAAACAGGCCCTCGAGAAAAGCGCGCAAATAAAGTCCAGTGCCGCCCACCACGATCGGCAATCGTTTCCGCAGGCTGATTTCCCGCACCACTTGCCGCGCCTGCCGAGCGTACTCACCAGCCGTGATGAAGCCGGTTGCCTCGACGACATCGAGCAGATGGTGAGGAACGCGCCCGCGTTCGGCGGCCGTAGGCTTGGCCGTGCCAATTTCAAATTCGCGGTACATTGCCACTGAATCGCAATTCACAATCTCACCGCCGAAGCGCTCCGCCAGCTCCAGCGACAAAGCCGTCTTCCCGCTGGCCGTCGGTCCCAGCAGAACCAGCAACAGCGGATCCGAGTGTGCCGCTACAGGAGTGGTGTGATCCATCCGCGGCAGCTTCATCCGCTCCACCGTCAGCGCAAGCTCCAGTGAATCGCATGCCAGTAACGGATGATGGTCAGCATCAGTAGCAGAAACGCGATGAGCAGCAGCCCCGCGGTCTCTGTGGCATAGATCGCCTGCCGCTGATGCTTATGATCAGCGTCCTCGCGAGGCGCGGAATCCGGACGTTCCAGGGAAGCCACGCCAAGTATTGTAGCTCCGCCGATCAGAGCTTGGTGTGAAGACGGGCAAAGCTCGCGTGGAGACGGGCACTCTTGCGAGCCTGCCCTGAGCGAAGTCGAAGGGTCCGCCGAGCGCAGCTCGGCTGGGTTTTGTCAGCCACTAGCAGGGACCCTGCCTATCCATTCAAACACCCAGTGCTACACTACGTCGTCGTCCCGTGCCGCAAAACCACAGCAGAATCGCCCGCTTCGGAGTCTTCGAGCTCGATCTCTCCGCCGGCGAGCTGCGCAAAAACGGCCGCAAGCTCCGCCTGCAGGAACAGCCCTTCCAGATTCTCGCTCTCCTGCTCGATCGTGCGGGTGACGTTGTAACCCGCGAGGAACTCCGCCAGAAGCTCTGGGCCGCCGACACCTTCGTCGATTTCGACCACGGCCTGAACACCGCCGTCAACAAGCTGCGCGAAGTTCTGGGAGACTCCGCTTCCAGCCCACGCTACATCGAAACCCTGGCCCGCCGCGGCTACCGGTTCATCGCGCCCTTGCAGAAAGACGCGCAACCCGACTCGCAGCCAGCCATCCCAACGGCCGCCGCGCTGCAGGAAGCCGATCCCATAGCCCTCCACCCCGAACTCGAAGTCCCCATCCCCCGCCGGAGCCTGACCCGCGGGCTATTCGCGTTGATCCAAGTGATGTATCTCAGCTTTTATCTCTCCGCGCTTTTTCGCCTGCGCGTCGTGCAAAACATCGCCGACTCTTTTCTTCCGGCGTGGGGCGCAACTGCCCTCGCGGGCGTCGTGATGATCACCGCCGGCGCCGGCATCCCTCTGCGCTGCTATCTGCTCTCGGCAGTCGGCTTCGATTACCAGCGCCTGGACGAAAAGTTGCGCCAGATGTTCCCCTTTATCCTCCCGCTCGACCAGTTGTGGGCCATAGCCCCGTTCCTGTTAATGCGGCACATCGGGATCGGCGCGGCCTTCGCCGCCTGCGCCGCCTTGCTCTACCTGCCGTTTTCGGAGCGGACCCTCATTCGCATGGCCTATATGAGAGACAGACCGCGCCAATAGTCTTCACCGAATCATCCACGACCATCGTTTTAGTCGGAACCAATCTCACCGATTGCGCGTAACCTCGTCTAAGGCAGCGGGCCGCAGTGTGCTCGCCTGCCCGGAGGAATCTAGCTATGAAATCCCTCTCATTAGGTCGCCTGTTGCTTGTGATCCTGGCACTTGCAGCCGCAACCGCCCTGCCGGCCCGCGCCGACGAATGGTCGAAAACCTATCATCTCACCGGCAGACCCGACCTGCGCGTCGAAACCTCCGATGCCAACATCCGCGTCGAAACCTGGGACCAGAACACCATCGAAGCCACAGTCACTACCGTGCGCTACAAGATCGGCGAGGGCGGCATCAAAATCCAGGAGCACCAGACTGGTGACCTGGTCGAGCTTGAGATACGCTTTCCGCGCTCGCATGGCATCATCATCGACTGGGGCCAGCGCCGCGTCGACGTTGTGATCCACATGCCACGCGAGGGAAAAGTGAATCTCCGCACCGACGATGGCAAGATCGAAATCGGCCGCTTCAAGGGCGAGATGGATCTCCGTAGCGGAGACGGTTCCGAAGTTCTCGACGCAGTCGATGGTAAGCTGCGCGCCACCACCGGAGACGGCCACATACGCGCCAACGGCCGCTTCGATGAGCTCGACCTCAAGACCGGCGATGGCCACGTGGAAGTGCGCGCGGCCGCTGGCTCCTCGCTGGCCGCAACCTGGCGCCTCGAAACCGGCGACGGCAACGTGACCCTGGAAATTCCCGGAGACATGGCCGCGGACGTCGATCTCCACACCGGCGACGGTCACATTGATCTCGATGTGCCGGTCACCACCGAAGGTAAAATTCGCGAGAACGAAGTTCGCGGCAAACTGAACGGCGGCGGAAATCTCATGACCATCCGGACCGGTGACGGCTCGATTCATCTGAGAAAAAGCTGAAGCAAGCATCGATTATGTGGGGACAGCCCCTCTCGGCTGCCCGGTCGAGCGAAGTTCGACGAGAGCCGCTAAGCCCCACTTAGCAAGCTTCCGCTCTAAACCTGTAGACTAGGCAATTCACCGTCGGAGGACACTTCATGGCAATCCTGCGCTCCACCTTCGTCACGATCGTGGTCGCTTCGTTCCTTTCTCTTTCCTACGCTCAACAGCCCGCCGCCAAGTATGAGCCGGCCCTCGACGTCTCCTCCATGGACCAGACCGTCGACCCCTGCGTCGATTTCTTCCAGTATTCCTGCGGAGGCTGGATCAAGAAAAATCCTATCCCCCCGGATCAATCCAGCTGGGACACGTATTCCAAGATGCAGGACGAAAATACGGCGCGGCTGCGTGGAATTCTCGAAGAAGCCGCTGCGGGCGGCACTGGACGAAACGCCGTGACCCAAAAGATCGGCGACTACTACGCCTCCTGCATGGACGAAAAAACCATCGATGCCGTCGGCATCAAGCCCCTGCAGCCCTACCTCGACGCGATTGCTACCCTGCACGCCAAAGCAGATCTCGCTCCGATCGCGGCGGACGCGGCTTACACCTCGCATTACCGGCGCAGTACGCTGTTCTTTTTCAGCTCAGACCAGGATGCGAAAAATTCTGAGCAGGTAATCGCCGAAGCATTTCAGGGCGGCTTGGGCCTTCCCGATCGCGACTACTACTTCAAGGATGACGCGAAATCGCAGGAACTGCGCCAGCAATACGTTGCTCACATGCAGAAAATGTTCGAGTTGCTGGGCGACAAGCCGGCAGCCGCCGCGTCAGAATCGCAAACCGTGATGCGCATCG
The DNA here is from genome assembly GCA_035308125.1 of Candidatus Sulfotelmatobacter sp. Lineage (GTDB taxonomy): Bacteria > Acidobacteriota > Terriglobia > Terriglobales > Acidobacteriaceae > Sulfotelmatobacter. The sequence goes on along the minus strand of DATGHF010000056.1, from coordinate 20,345 downwards.
AAACCGCGCTGGCCAAAGGCTCTATGACTCGCGTCGACATGCGCGATCCGCAAAAGCTCTACCACAAAATGACCGCCGCCGAGTTTCAGGCTCTCGCTCCCAATTTCCAGTGGGGCGCATATTTCGCCAAGACCGGCCTGCCTTCGCTGCCCAGCCTGAACGTGGCCACGCCCGATTTCTTCAAGGCCTTGAGTGAAGAAATCGACAAAGAAGATCTCGCCAACTGGAAGACCTACCTGCGCTGGCATCTGGTGCACGCCGCCGCGCCAAGTCTTTCGTCCACGTTCGTGAACACCGATTTCGAGTTCTACGGAAAAACTCTGCAGGGCACGCAACAGATCGAGCCGCTCTGGAAGCGCTGTTCGCAACGGGTGGACAACCAGTTGGGCGAGGCTCTCGGCCAGGCCTACGTGGACAAATATTTCGGTCCCGAAGCCAAGCAGAAGGCGCTCACCATAGTGAAGGAAATAGAAGCGGCCATGGAGCAGGACATCAATTCACTGCCCTGGATGAGCCCCGCCACCAAGCCACGCGCGCTCGAAAAATTGCACGCCGTCGCCAACAAGATCGGCTATCCCGACAAGTGGCGCGACTACAGCAAGCTGGAAATCGTTCGCGGCGACGCCATGGGCAATGTCCTCCGCGCCGATCAATTCGAATTCAACCGCCAACTGGCCAAGGTTGGCAAGCCCGTGGATCGCGGCGAATGGGGCATGACTCCGCCCACGGTGAACGCCGAATACAACCCGCAGCTCAACGACATCAACTTTCCCGCCGGCGTTCTGCAGCCCCCGGCATTCGACCTTAAGTCTGACGCCGCGCCCAACTACGGCGATACCGGCGGCACCATCGGCCACGAACTCACTCATGGCTTCGACGACGAAGGCCGCCAGTTCGACGGTCAGGGAAATCTGCGCGAATGGTGGACTCCCGACGACGAAAAAGAATTCGTCAAGCGCGCCTCCTGCATTTCCGATCAGTATTCGACTTACACCATCGTTGACGACATCAAGATCAACGGAAAGCTCACTCTCGGCGAAGACATCGCCGACCTCGGCGGCCTCATTCTCGCCTACATGGCGTGGAAAGAAGATACGAAAGCACAAACCCTGACGCCACTCGACGGCCTCACCCCCGATCAACGTTTCTTCGTAGGCTACGGCCAAAGCTGGTGCGGCGTCACGCGCGATGAAACCAAGCGCATGCGCGCCGCCGTCGATCCTCACTCGCCCGAAAAATATCGCACCAACGGCGTCGTCTCAAACATGCTCGAATTCCAGCAAGCCTTCCACTGCAAAGCCGGATCACCGATGGTGAACGCGAACCGCTGCAGAGTCTGGTAAAGAAGCGCAGCTCATGCGGGGACAGCCGCCCTCGGCTGTCCGTTCGAGCGAAGCTCGAAAGGGTTTGGTTCTTGGGAGCGCCGGGTTGGTTTTGGGTACCACAGGGCTGGTTTTGGGTGGCGCAGCGCTTCAGCGCTGCGATAGAGCTCCTACTCTGTAGGGCTTTAGCCCCGGCGCTCCCTTTCACTCGCATCCCCGAACAAAATCATCCGCATCGAAACGCTCCCGAAGTCAAACCCTTCATACGGATAACTCACCGCATCCCCCTCATCCGTGCTCCCCACGCAATAAAGCAGCGGCAAATAATGCTCAACCGTCGGATGTGCAGTCGCCAGCAAAGCCTCTCCCCACTTCTCCGGCTCAGCCAGCGCCCCTGTGTCTTTAGCTTCCACCGCGCTCTTCACCTTCGCGTCAAACTCTACCGCCCAATCGTAAGCCGCATGACGATGTTCCCAGTCTATGCGCCGCAGGTTGTGCACAATATTCCCGCTGCCCAGAATAAGCACACCGCGCTCCCGCAGCGCCTCAATCTCGCGGCCAAGTTGCAGATGAGACTTGAACCCCCGGCGCTGATCAAGACTCAACTGAAACGCGGGCACGTCCGCCTTCGGATAAAGATGCCGCAACACGCTCCACGCGCCGTGATCGAGTCCCCACTTGTTGTCCGGTGAGATCTCAGGGTTGGCGGCCAGCTTCTCCGCCTCCAGCGGCGCGCCCGGCGCAGGATATTGCACTTCATACAGCGGTTCGGGGAAGCCGTAGAAATCGTGAATGGTTTTGGGACGCTCCGAGGTCACCACGTGCGAACCGGACGTGACCCAGTGCGCCGACACGACGCAAACCGCCTTCGGCCGCGGCAAGCGCCCGGCGAGCCCCTCCAGGGCCTGCGTATAAGCGTTCCGCTCAATCGCGTTCATCGGCGATCCATGCCCAACGAACAGTACCGGCATTTTCAAACGCGTGTCCTCATCCTACGAAAGTGATTCTGAGTTCGGAAGGTGTTCATTTGGGACAGCCGCCCTCGGCTGCCTGCCCTGAGCGGAGCCGAAGGGTCCGTTCGAGCGCAGCTCGAGGCAGGGTTGGTTTTGGGTGGCGCAGCGCTTCAGCGCTGCGATAAAGCTCGTCTGCTATATCGGGCTTCAGCCCCTGAGATCCTGCGATCACCCAGCCCTAGTCCAGCTCGCCCTTTTCCGGATTGTAGTAAAAGCGGAACCTCAAAGCGAGATACGGTCCATTGAAATCGCTGGGAAGCGGAGGAAACGGATTGGACGCGGTGATCCCGCCCCAGGCTGCGCGGTCGAGCGCACTATCGCCCGAACCCGCCACCAGCCTCATTCCGGCTACCTGGCCGTCTTTTGTGATGGCAAACTCAATGGCCAGCTTGCCCTTCTTCATTTCGGCGGATTCAGGAATCAGGTGATACCAGTTCTCCCGCACGTCCTGCAGAATGCGCTGCAGGTAAGGGCCGAAATCCACGCCCTGCGTGTCACTGAGAATGTCGAGCGCTCCCAACTGCTGACCATGCGCGGCGGTCCCCAGGCCGAAGTCGCCCTCTTGTCCGCCTTGTCCCGCCATCCTGGCGGCCGCCGCGGCCTGAGCCGCTTGCTGCACCGCCGAACCCGCCGTCATGGAGCCGGCATATTTGCTGAAGTCGTTAGCCTGGTTGTTAGGCCGGGCCGGCATTTGCAACCGGGCAAGCTGATTCGGATCGCTCGGCGGATGCGTCGCCTGCTGCCCCTGCTGCGGCGGCGGCTGATTCTGCGCCAAGGCTTGCGGAAGTTGCGCCGCCGCTTGCGGCGCCCGGGGCCCCGTCATTCCCGGCGCTCCCGGCGGAGGCGTCGCCAGAATCTTCCGCAATTCCTTGGGATCCAGTTCCGGATGCCGCGAAGTCGCAATGCGGTTCTTGTCCGACATCACGTTCGTACTGGGCTTGCGCGTGAGCTTCTGCGCATCCGGGGGCAGCGCCAGAAACGTAAAGTTCTTGTCTTTGGTCGAGTCCACTGGAACGACCACCCCATAGTGCCAAACATTTTTCTCGATCCAAGGCAGGTATACCAAAACCATGAACACCAGAAGGTGGACGATGACGGAGATCCACGCAGCCTCCCGCTTGCGCGATCTCTGCAGATCGTCCTGCAGTTGAATCAGCAGATGCGGAACGTTCGCGTCCAGATCGCGATACGCAGTCTCCCAGTCCCGCGCGTCGTAGAGCCCAAGCTGCTCCGGCTGCGGCTTTTCCGGCGGAGCGATCGGGTCCTGGAATGGAATTTGCGTGATCGGCATGCGCTGGGGCTTGCTCGTCTGGCTCCTTAGACTGCGAATGCCCCCTCAACGTTGCATCCGGCCTTTGAGGGATGACGCAAGCGAAGCGCTAGGGCCAAGTTATCCCTATTTTCGCACCTTTCCCCCGATTCTCCCACCGGCAAATAAGCCCGCGTTCGCCGTGTAAACATTTGTAAATACAGGTCCATTGAGAAGGGAACTTTCCAACGAACATTAGCATTCCCGGCGTCATCCCGAACGGGGCCGTCCTTCAGGCGAAGTGAGGGATCTCGCGCGGATCGGCACTCGCCCCAGTAATCAGCGGATCGGCAGCCGGAAAAGCAAACCCCCTCAAGACGATTTCCCCATCCCCGGCAGATTCACGCTCTGCCCATGCTCGCGAATCGCACTCACAATGTCGAGCGCCAGCGCCAGCGCCCGGTGCCCATCTTCCAAAGGCACAGCCGGCGTGGACCGCAGCCGCACCGCGTGCAGAAACGATTTCAACTCCGCATGCAGCGGCTCCTCGGAAGCCACCGGCGGTTTACTGACCGCAATCTGCGGATTGACGGATGGTGTGCCCGCCGCGGTTTCGCCGGCGCCATCCTGCCCCACCGTGAACACCAGCACTTCCTGCCGCCCATAATCGAGCGACACGTATTGCCGCGGCTGGAAAAATCGCAGCTTGCGCACCCGCTCCGTGGACACGCGGCTCGCGGTAAAGTTGGCGATGCACCCCGATTCAAATTCCAGCCGCACGTTGGCGATGTCCACTTTGCCAGAGAGAATGGGCAGTCCCACGGCGCGAACTTCCTTCACCGCAGACTTCGCGAAAGCCAGCACAATATCAAGATCGTGAATCATCAGGTCGAGCACCACATCCACATCCAGCGAACGTGGTGTGAATACGCTGAGCCGGTGAACCTCAAAAAACATGGGCTTGGTCAGCAGCGGCACCGTGGCGCGCACCGCCGGATTAAAACGCTCCAGATGCCCCACCTGCGCCACCCGCTGGTGCGTAACCGCCGCTCGCACCAGTTCGTCCGCTTCCACCAGCGAGGCAGCCAGCGGCTTTTCGATCAGAACATCCACACCCTTTTCCATCAATTCGCGCGCCACAACCAGGTGCTGCGCCGTGGGTGCGGCCACGGAAGCCGCCTGAATTTCGCTGTGCGTCGTGAGCATCTGGCTGACCGACCCGAACGATCGGCATCCAAATTCGCGGGCCACCGCGTCGGCGCGGTTAAGATCCGGATCCACCACCCCCGCCAGCCGCACCGCTTCGCCCTGCTGCTCGAGCTCCTTATAAACCCGTGCGTGGTTGCGTCCAAACACTCCCACCCCAACCACCGCGACCGGAATCGTGCTCCCAGGTGGCAAAATAAATCCTCAGCGGCCTGTTGCCGGGAAAGATTGTAAACGCAAAGCCCGCAAAGAGCATCTGCATAACCAGAAAGGACCTCATCGCCCCATGCGAACCATCGCCCTGCTGACCATTTCAAACATCTTCATGACCTTCGCCTGGTATGGACATTTAAAATACCGCGACGTTCCACTTTACGAAGTCATTCTAGTGAGCTGGTTGATCGCATTCTTCGAATACTGCTTTCAGGTTCCCGCCAACCGCATCGGCTCCTACGAATTCAGCGCGGTCCAGCTCAAAACCATTCAAGAGGTCATCACCCTGGTCGTGTTCTCCGTCTTCTCGGTGTTCTACCTCGGACAATCCATCCGCTGGAACCACGTCGCGGGCTTCGCCCTTATCGTGGCCGCGGTGGGCCTGATCTTCAAGCAGTGGTGAGGCCGACCGAATCGGGACTTCGCTTTTGTTTGTATGAGCCAATGCTCACCCGATCCTCACTTGCCCGGTGATAACCTTGCAAGATGCCACCCGATCTGGATGCGAGATCCCCATCTCCCAAACCTGCGCGATCTTCTGCGGTGGTTGTGTTCGCTCTAATCATCGGTCTGATCCTCGGCGTACTTTCGGTCAGCTCGATCGGATGGTTGTTGCTGTCACGAAATTCCGGACGCGCTCTGCTGACCTCTCTCTGGTCGGCAGTGACCGGCCGAACCCTCAGTATCGACGTAAGTCAGCCTACGGTGGTCGATCGCATTCAGCGGCTGCAGCGACTGGAAACCGTGGTTTACACCATGGACAAGCTGGTCACCGGCGCGAAAGAAAACCCCTTCTTTCCGGATTTTCTGGCCGGAGATCGCCTCCTGATGATGGTGCACGGCGAAGTCGTCGCCGGAATCGATTTTTCCAATCTAAAGCCGGGCGACGTCAAAGTGGTCGGCAAGCAGATTCACCTGCATCTTCCCGGGTCCCAGGTCTTCCGCACTCGCATCGACAGCGCAAGGACCCGGGTGTATTCCAGGCAAACCGGGCTGCTGGTTCCTGGCGACCCGAATCTGGAAACGCAAGTGCGCGAGGAAGCGGAACGCCAGCTTCTTGAGGCAGCCTTGGTCGATGGCATTTTGCGGACCGCCCAGCAGAACGCGGTTTTGACGGTCACCAGTCTGTTGCAGGGTTTAGGATTTGAAACGATCGACATCGACTAGCGGGAACGCCTCGACCGCGCAAACGCGAATTCTTTTCACTTGGCCGGAGCTTGCGCCTTCTTCAGGATCGCGATCTGCCCGGCGTGGTAAAGCTCATGCTGCGCCGCACCATGCAGCAAGTGATAGAAATCGTACCTCTTCCCTGGAACGCGGTCGCCGAGCCGGGACGCGGGCAAACCGGCAACCGTCCTCACCAGCTCTCCATGGGTCCGCTTCAAATTCGCCACGGCCTTCCGCCACGCAGCTGCCGAGGCGTTTGAAACTGGCGGAAAATTCGCCGTCCCTTTGGGTTGCCACTTCTCCCCGCTCAGTCGCCGCAGAGCCGCGCCGTCCCAGGCCGCAACATGCAGCACCAGTTCCCAAATACCGTGCGCGCCTTTCACCGGCTTGGCAGCAGCCGTGGCGGCATCCACGTCAGCCAGCAGTTCGAGCACAGCCGGCCCATGCCACGCGCTCCCGTCAAAGGCCCGCCGAAGCTGGTCGGCAATGCGCGCCGGTTCAGACAACGCCCCTGGTTTCCCTTTCATTTCCTGGCTCCTCATGCCGGTTCCGCAACCACCGCAATCTCCACCACGTTCGCCGCCTCAATCACCTTCTCTCCATCCAGCAGCAAACACTTCCCCGCATCAACCGCCAGGCAGGTTGCGCCCGCCACGCGCATCACCTCAATCGTCTTCACCCCGATCACCGGTACATCGAACCGCATATCCTGATTCGGTTTCGCGATCTTCACCACAGTCAGCGTGCGGCTTAGCGTAGACGCATCTCCCTCCAGCGAACGCATAATCTGCCCCGCGCGTTCAATGGCAGCGTCCGTGCCTTCCATCGCCTCGACAGCCACACACGCCGCGTCGGCAATCACCACCGTCTGCCCAATATCATGCCGCGCCAGGTCTCGGGCCACACCGCGTCCATACTCAATGTTCTTCCGTTCCAGTTCCGTGGGAGATCGTTTCGTCAACACGCCCAGTTTCACCAGCAGCGGCTCCAACAGCCACGTGGAACTCTCCAGCCCAATGCCCTCGTCCGCCAGAACTTTCGCCACCGCCCCCAGCAGCGAATCCGTATTACGCGTGGTCAGCGCAAGCAAAAGCTTGGCCAGCCGCCAGTCCGGCCGAATGCTCGAAAAAATCTGCTTGTGCCGCACCTGCCCCGCCATCACCGCCCGGTGCACGCCCTCGCGCTGAAACGTCTCAATCAGCTTCGAGAGTTCTCCCAGCGACAGCCAGTAAACCGCGGCCGCCCCGCGCCCTTCAATCTCCGGAAAAGTTTCTTCTTTAATCGCCGCCACTACCACTTCATATCCCTGCGCCCGCGCCGCATCCAGCACGAGAAAAGGAAACCTGCCGTTGCCCGCAATGAGGCCGAGACGCTGCATAATTCAGTTGCGAGTGGCTAGTTGCTAGTGGCGTTACTAGCCACTAACCACTGGCAACTAGCCACTACTTAATTACTCCCCGCTCCGACCCCTCAATAAACCGGATCAGCAGATCCACATCGTCCCCGCGATCTGCTTCGGCCTTCAGCTTCGCCAGCGCCTGTGACGTATTCATCTTCGACGCCAGCAGGGTCTTATAAGCGTGATGGATTTTCCCGATCCGCTCTTTTGAAAATCCCCGCCGTTCCAGCCCAACTTTGTTCAACCCGTAAGCATGCGTGCCGCGCGCAGCCGAGGTCACCGAGAACGGCAGCACATCCTGCGTGATCGTTGTGCCGCCCCCAATGTAGGAATGCGCCCCGATGCGCACGAACTGGTGCACCGGGCACAATGCCCCCACCACGGCCCATTCTTCCACCGTCACATGACCGCCTAGCGTGGCCCCGTTCACCAGCATGGCATGATCGCCGATCACCGAGTCGTGCCCGATATGCGTATAAGCCATGATCAGGATGTGGCTGCCAACTTTCGTCAGCCCTCCGCCCTTCACCGTGCCGCGATTGATGGTGACGTACTCGCGAATCTCGTTGTGCTCGCCAATCTCCAGCCGTGTCGGCTCGCCTTTATAAGTCACATCCTGCGGAGCCATTCCGATCGCGCAAAAAGGAAAGAAGCTGTTGTGTGCACCGATTCTCGTTGGCCCTCCGATCACAACGTGTGAAATCAGCTGGCAGTTCTCCCCCAATTCGACCTCGCCGCCGACAACGCAGTAAGGTCCAACCTGGCACGATGCGGGAACCTTGGCGCGGGGATCGATCAGGGCTGTGGGATGAATATTCAAGAAACCTTGTCCATGGAGTGGCCTGGGGAAGGGCGCGGCTTCCAGTCGTGGCGTATTAGTGCCCCGGAATTCGGGCTTTCAGCCCTGAGGTCCGCACTTGCCTGGCCGCCAAGGATCCATGAGATAGCGATAGCTTTTACTCGCTGTCAGCGCTGTCGTCGGCCGCGGCCCGCCCGCGCGAGCTGTCAATCAGCTGGCACGACACCGTAGCTTCCGCCACGCGCTTGCTTCCAACGTACGCCGCGCCCTGCATCTTCGCCGCCGTCATCCCCGGCACCACGCGCCAGCCTTTCACTTCCACTTCCAGCCGCAACTGGTCTCCCGGGCTCACCGGACGCCGAAATTTCGCCCGTTCGATCCCGGTAAAAACCATCACTTTATTCTCGCGGTCCTCTACTTCTGTGAGCAACAGAGCTCCGCCAGCCTGCGCTATGGCTTCCACAATCAGCACCCCCGGCATGATCGGCAGGCCCGGAAAGTGGCCCATAAAAAATGGCTCGTTGATGGTCACGTTCTTAATGGCAACAATGCGCTCCTTGCGCTTCAACTCCAGCACGCGGTCAATCAGCAGAAAAGGATAGCGATGCGGAAGGATGCGCAGGATATCGTGGATATCCAGCACCGTCTTAGACATCAAGGTTTCGCCGCCAGTGCTCTGTGTCATATTCGCCGAAACAGCTTGCAGATTATACTGTACCGCACTGCAATAACGCCGCAGGCCGTGCCTCAGTTGGGCGAGGATGTCTATTTGGGGACGGCCGCCCTCGGCTGTCCGTCGAGCGAAGCTCGACAGTCTTCGGCGCCCAACGGATCCACTGCCGCAGCGGAGGTCGTCACCCTGCCCGACAAACGAAAGAGGAACAATGTCCAGCAAGAAATCATCTCCCGCGAAGAAAGAAGCAACCGTCGCCTGGCGGAACCGCCTGCATTATTTCGAAGCCCAGCAGCAAGAAATGGTGGAGTCGATCCGCGAACTGGTCGAGATCGAGTCTCCCAGCGACAACAAGCCAGCCGGAGACCGCCTCTGCGCTTTTCTGGCGGAAAAATTTCGCGGCCTCGGCGGCGAGCCTCACATCCACCGCGCCGAAGCCTACGCCGACCACGTGCAGATTAATTTTCCCGGCCGCAGCCACGACGCGCCGGTTCTGCTTCTGGGACACTTCGACACCGTCTATCCCCTGGGCACCCTCGCCACGATGCTCTGCGGCGTAGCCGGCGACCGCCTGCACGGCCCCGGCGTCCTCGACATGAAAGCCGGCATCGTCCTGATGATGGAAGCAATCGCCGGTCTGAAATCGTTCCACGGAGAACTGCCGCGCCCCGTCACCGTCTTCCTCGTATCGGACGAAGAAGTCGGCAGCAGTTCGTCGCGCGCCACTACCGAAGCGTTGGCCCGCGAATCCTCCGCCGTGCTGGTGCTCGAACCGGCTGCCGGAATCCGCGGCGCGCTGAAAACTGCGCGCAAGGGAGTCGGCGAATATACGCTCAAAGTGAAAGGCGTGGCCGCACACGCCGGCCTCGATCCCGGTAAAGGTCACAGCGCCATCCTCGAACTCGCCCGCCAGGTCACCGCCATTGCGAAGCTCAACGACCCGCGCAGCGGAATCTCGCTGAATCCTGGCGTGATTCAGGGTGGCACGCGTACGAACGTAATCGCGGCCGAAGCCACCGTCGACATCGACGTCCGCATCAAGAGCGCGAAACAAAAAGCCGGCATCGACCGCAACCTCCGCTCCTTGAAGCCCGTCGACAAGCATTGCCAGCTTGAAATCACTGGCGGCATCAATCGCCTGCCCATGGAAAGAACCGATGGCGTCGCCGCCCTCTACGCCAAGGCGCACGAAATCGCCGGCCAACTCGGATGGAAGCTGGAAGAAGCCTCCGTGGGCGGAGGCTCCGACGGTAACTTCACCGCCGGCATCGGCATCCCCACGCTCGACGGCATGGGCGCCGTGGGCGAAGGCGCGCACGCCGTCCACGAACACGTCGTGATCTCCGAATTGCCCCGCCGCGCTCTGCTGCTCGCAGGCATGATCGAACAAGCGTAAGCCTGATCCATGGGACTGCAAGCTACTGCCGCAGGCCAAAGACAAAGACCAGGAAGTAATCCATCTTGTCGCCCTTCACGAAATCGTAGCTCTCGATCAACCGGTAACCCGCTTGCGCAGCCTCCCGAATCACAACTTCGCGTGCTACCCCGTGGTTCTCGCCATTCCCATTCCGATCAATCACCCCCACCCTCGCACCCGGACGCAGCGCCGCGCGTAGATTCTCCAGCAGCGTCACCGGCCGCGCGATCTCGTGGTACGTCTTCAGCATCAACACACTATCGATCGCGTTCGCGGGCAGCTTGGGATCGTCCGGCTGGCTGTGGACAGTCTGCACATTTCCGATTTTTTCCTTCTTCGCCCGCTGGTTAATGTAGTCGACGGCCTCGGGATTAATGTCGACCGCGTACACCGCGCCCGCATTTCCCACACGCTTCGCAGCGCGCACCGTGAACCACCCCGAACCTGCGCCGATATCGGCCACTGTTTTCCCGCTCGTGATGCCGAGAATGTCCATCACCCGATTGATCTGTAGCCGCTCATCCCGCCCCGGGGAGTCGAAGATAGAAAGATCTCCGGTGTAAGGCTCACTGGTTTTTCGAGTGGATCGCCACCCCGCGCCCTGCGCCGAATTCTGAGCCGAGTCCTGAGCATGAGCAAGCGGGCCAGCCCAGATAATCACCAATAACAAAAATAGTGCGAGACCGCAGAACCTCCGCATCGCCTTTCCCCCTCCAGCAAAGCCGCCTGCAAGCATAGACTTCCCTCTCACGCCAGGGTTAGCATTTCCAGCGCGCCCTTGTTTTGACTCTCCCCCCGCGCAAGCCTAGAATTTAGCCAGCAGCTGTTTCCCGCGACCATCCTGCAATTCGCTGCCGCGTTGAGGAGGTTTCAAAAGATGGAAGGCAAAGTCGGACTAACCGAAATCCTCTTCATCGTGGCCATCGCCCTGCTGCTGTTCGGCCCCAGCAAGTTCGCCGCGTTAGGTAAGGGTCTGGGCGAGGGCATCCGAAATTTCAAAGCATCCATGAACCCGAAAGACGAACCCAAAAAAGAAGAAGAAGAAAAGAAATCCTAGATTTTTTCACTCAGCATCCGGCAAACCAAAGCCACCGGCAGTCCAACCACATTGCTGTAGTCGCCCTCAATCCTCGGAATCCACCGCGCAGCCCTCCCCTGAATCGCGTACGCGCCCGCTTTGTCCATGGGTTCGCCCGTAGCGACGTACTCCCGAATATCCTCGTCCGACAATTCGCTCATAGTAACGATCGTAGTCTCCGAAGCAGTTCTCAGTTCCTGGCCCTCACGGGTCTTACTATCCACTAACCACTGCCCACTAGCCACTGTTCTTACCAGACAAACCCCCGTAATCACCTCATGCCGCCGCCCCGACAGCAGTCGCAACATTCTCTCCGCATCGCCCGCATCGCGAGGCTTGCCGAGAATCTTCCCATCCACGGTAACAATCGTGTCCGCTCCCAGGATGCAATCCTCAGGCCGGAGCCGGGACACCGCCACCGCTTTTTCCCGCGCCAGCCGCTCGGCGCAATCCCGCGGAGACTCCCCTCCGCGCGGACTCTCATCAATATCCGCAGCCTGCACCACAAATAAAATCCCGGCATTGCGCAAAAGTTCCTGACGCCGCGGCGAAGCCGAAGCAAGTACCAGCATGTCACGATTCTAACCAAGAGCCCCAGCCAAGTTTCCCTCGCGACTGCCCTGTCCACTGACCACTGATCCCCGCCCACTGTTTTCAACCATCCGCAGTCCCCACCCACTGCCTGTTAGAATTAATTCCTAGCACTCACCCATGGACGCAGCTTTCCTCCGCAATTTCGCCATCATCGCGCATATCGACCACGGTAAATCCACGCTGGCCGACCGCCTGCTGGAACTCACCGGCTCCCTGACCGCGCGCGAGATGCAGGCCCAGGTCCTCGACTCCATGGACCTCGAACGCGAACGCGGCATCACCATCAAAGCCCACGCCGTCCGCATGATGTATACCGCCCACGACGGTCAAACCTACCAGCTCAATTTAATTGACACGCCCGGCCACGTCGATTTTTCCTACGAAGTTTCGCGCTCGCTGGCTTCCTGCGAAGGCGCTCTTCTCGTCGTCGACGCTTCCCAGGGCGTCGAGGCCCAAACCCTGGCCAACGCCTATCTCGCCATCAACCACGGCCTCGAAATCATTCCCGTCATCAACAAGATCGACCTACAGAGCGCCGACATCCCCCGCACCAAGGAAATGATCGAGAGCGCCGTCGGCCTCGACGCTTCCGACGCCGTTCTCATCAGCGCCAAAACCGGCCAAGGCGTCCCCGACGTCCTCGAAGCCATCGTGAAGCGCGTCCCTCCGCCCAAAGGCAATCCCGACCACCGCCTCCAGGCACTGGTTTTCGATTCCTGGTTCGACGCCTACCGCGGCGTCATCGTGCTCACTCGCGTCTTCGAAGGCACTCTCCGCAAAGGCGACCGAATTCGCCTCTGGTGGAACGGCACCACTTTCGACGCTGAAACCCTCGGCGTCCTCACCCCCAAGCCCGTCGAGATCGACGAACTCAAAGCCGGCGAAGTCGGCTTTCTCATCGCCAACATAAAAAATGTCGCCGACACAAAAATCGGCGACACCATCACCCACGACGCCAACCCCGCCATCGAAGCCCTCCCGGGCTTCGAAGAAATCAAGCCCATGGTTTTCGCCGGACTCTACACCGTCGACTCGCACGAGCATACCCGCCTGCGGGAAGCCCTGGAAAAACTTCGCCTCAACGATTCGTCCTTCTTCTTCGAGCCCGAAAGTTCCGTCGCCCTGGGATTCGGCTTCCGTTGCGGTTTTCTCGGCCTGCTGCACATGGAAATTATCCAGGAGCGCCTCGAGCGCGAGTTCGGCCTCGAACTCATCACCACCGCCCCCGGCGTCCGTTACAAGATCTACAAAACCGACGGCACCATGGTCGAGGTCGATAACCCCTCGCGTTGGCTCGACCCCAGTGAGATCGACAAGATCGAAGAGCCGATCATCCTCGCCACCATCCTCACCAACGAAGAATACGTCGGCGGAATCCTGAAGCTGGTCGAAGACAAGCGCGGCAAGCAAAAAACTTTCGAATACGTCAGCTCCTCGCGCGTCATGCTGCACTACGAATTGCCGCTTAACGAAATCGTCCTCGACTTCTACGACCGCCTGAAGTCGGTCTCTCGCGGCTACGCTTCCCTTGACTACCATCTCGCCGACTATTGGGAATCGCCCATGGTCAAGCTCGATATCCTCGTCGCAGGAGAGCCCGTCGACGCCCTCTCCGTCATCGTGCATCGCGATTTTGCCTACGAACGCGGCAAAGCGCTGGTCTCCAAAATGCGCGAACTCATTCCCCGCCAGATGTTCGAAGTCGCCATCCAAGCCTCCATCGGAGCAAAAATCATCGCCCGCGAAACCGTCTCCGCCATTCGCAAAAACGTCATCGCCAAATGCTACGGCGGCGACATCAGCCGCAAACGCAAGCTCCTCGAAAAACAAAAAGAAGGCAAAAAACGCATGAAGCGCATCGGCCGCGTCGACATCCCCCAGGAAGCCTTCCTCGCCGTACTAAAAGTCGGCGAAGACAATAACTAGGCGAGCAGGCCGAGTGTCAGGACGGCCCCGTGTGGGGACGGGCACTCTTGCCCGTCCATCGCCCGCAGGGCGATTCTTCCTCACCACCGCACCAATCTCTGCCGGCAATCCGACCCCGTACTCAACCACTCAGAAGAAAAATCGATTCGGCAGTCCCAGGATGTCGATAACACCCCTGCCATTACCCGCGCCTGTGCCCTCTGTGCTAAAGGCTTAGGTTTCCAGCTTTTCCTCCCACCGCAACCCCTCCGCTCTCCACAAATCGCCCTCCAAAACGAAAGGACTAGAACACCCAAATGTGCAAATCTCTAAACCGCCCGAATCGGGATGAGATTCCACACCTCCCCATGTTAATCCCCTGTGAATTGCATAACTGGTTACTACTCAGCCATTTAAAGCCCTAACCTGACTCCCGGTCAGCCCCACCGCCCGGCCTTTGCTCAACGAAATCGTCAAGCTGATTTTCAATTCCACAAGCTTTCCACAGGCTGAACCATAACTCGGCTAGCTCCCCAAACCCAAGCTCCTAAGACACTTACCAGCCCCTGTCTGCACTGGTTCTGCAACCGCGCTTCGCTCACAAGAACCGACCAGTGGCCTCCGACCACTGCCCCCTGGTTCCTACCCGACCAGGTTCCCCTAGACACGCAACAAATCACGCCGCCCTCACTTTTCCGGCGCGAGTCCCCCCTCCGCCACCGTCTCAAACCTGGTGCAATTCTTCAAAAACGCCAGCTGGATTCTCCCCGTCGGCCCGTTGCGCTGCTTGGCAATAATGATCTCCGCCCGCCCCTGCAAATCAGGATCATCCTGCTTGTAAACCTCTTCCCGAAAGATAAACATCACCAGATCAGCATCCTGCTCGATCGATCCCGACTCGCGCAAATCCGAAAGCTGCGGACGATGATCCCCTCCCCGGCTCTCCGGCGCGCGGCTCAACTGCGAAAGCGCAATCACTGGCACCGCCATCTCCTTGGCCAGCGCCTTCAACCCGCGCGAAATCGCCGACACTTCCTGCGTCCGGTTTTCATACCGCTTGCCCCCGCCCGACATCAACTGCAGATAGTCAATGATGATCAAATCCAGTTTCCCCTGGGACTGCTTCAGCCGCCGCGCCTTGGCCCGCATCTCGCTAAGAGAAATCCCGGGAGTGTCATCAATGTAAATAGGCGCGTGCGCCAGCTGCTCCATCGCCCGCACCACTTTCCTGGTGTCATCCTGCCACAGCGACCCCGTCCGCATCTTATGCGCATCCACCCGCGCCTGCGAACACAACAATCGCAACAGCAAAGCCTCGCGTGACATTTCCAGCGAAAACACTCCCACCACCTGCCCATCTTCAATCGCCGCGTTCTCCGCGATGTTCATGGCAAAAGCCGTCTTCCCCATCGAAGGCCGCGCCGCGATAATCGCCAGATCACTCCGCTGCAACCCGCTCGTCATCTCATCCAAGTCGGTGTAGTGCGTCGCCAGCCCCGTGATCCGCTGCCCACGCTGCAGCAGCGCATCGACCGAACCGAACGACTCGCGCACAATCTCCTGCACGCCCATAAACCCGCGCCCAATGCGCTTCTCCGAGAGCTGAAAGATCGCCGCCTCGGCGTCGCTCAGCACATCTTCCGCGGAATCCGACTGATCCGCTGCCCGTGCAATCGCAGTATTCGCCGCATGAATCAGCCCGCGCAGCAGCGCCTTGTCGCGCACAATCTTGACGTAATGCTCAATCGACGGCCGCTCCGGAACCCCCTCCACCAGGCTCGACACATACGCCACATCCCCAATCGCCTGCAGATCCTTGTGCCGATCCAGTTCCTCGATCAGCGTGATCATGTCAATCGGACGCGACGATTCCGCCAGGTCCACCATCCGCGAATAAATCCGCCGGTGCGAATCCAGCGAAAAATCCTCAATCCGCAGATGCTCCGCCGCCTGGTTATAAGCAAAGTTGTCCAGCAGAATCGCCCCCAATATCGAGCGCTCCGCCTCTACATTCGCCGGAAGACTGCTGATCGTGTATTCAGAAGTTGCCATGGTCGGTACGACACAGTGTCCCATTCGCTTCCCCAGCATAAGCGAATATAAAGCGAAACACAAAATGAATTGTGCAGAAGCTGTGAGCTCAGCGAATATACTGTGGAAACCCCGCGAAAACCGGTCCCAAACAGAAAGCCCCGCGCAATTAAGATCTCTCCGCGACCTCTGCGGCCTTTCTCCGCGCACTCAGCGGTTAAAGTCACTTGATCTTCTGTTGCAATCCGAAGTTGGCTAAGGTTTATCCGCGAGAATCCGCGCAAATCCGCGGCGAAAAGATTTTGAAGTAACAGGTTTTGAAGCAGGTCTTTGAAAACAAAAAATGCGGTCCCGGCCAGCCACCGGGACCGCATCGTACGTGGATTTTCTCGCTCGCCTCATCCGCCGCTCGCGCGGCGGGACGATGCTTC
This sequence comes from Candidatus Sulfotelmatobacter sp., assembly GCA_035308125.1. GTDB lineage: Bacteria > Acidobacteriota > Terriglobia > Terriglobales > Acidobacteriaceae > Sulfotelmatobacter. The sequence goes on along the minus strand of DATGHF010000056.1, from coordinate 3,848 downwards.
TGGCCCGACAGCGCTCCCGAAGGAGTGCCACTTTTGCCGAAGCTGGCCGCACTCATGATCTCGCGATCACGAACTGCAACCGCTGCGGGGACCGGCAGCCCATTCCCACTCGTAAGCGGGATCGGGGAGGAGGCCGCAACGCCCGGGCAACCAGCACGCGTTCGCACGCATTTCCGGAATGTCCCCCGGCGATTCACCCTCGAGAATCACCGGCTGCTGCAGGCCCTGCCGCAATCATCCGGCAAGCTCAGAAAACTCTCACGTCTTCGCTGCAGCCACTTTCCGTCACACCCCCGCTCCTCGCAACAGAAAAAATGCCCCCGCTTGTGCAGAAACTGTGGACGAAAAGCCTTCCTTGTGGAAACCCGAGGAAAACCGAGGAAGGAAGCCGTACTGCACCTTTTTCGCCGCGGATTTACGCGGACCCACGCGGATGGAAATTGAGCCTCGGCTTTGGCCGGGTGCCCCATTTCTCGCATCGTTTGCGAGAAGTGGGGGTTTTCTGTCCCAGCGCAGTCGCTTCCGATCAGAGAGAGAAACTGGGCAAAAAAAAAGCAAAGTCAAAGCGGTGCCCCAGGATCTATCCCCGTGGACCCGCGCCAGGTGCTTGATTCGAGGGCCGTCAGCATCGTTACCCGCCCTTGCAAAATGTACAAGAACAGGGACCCGGCAGACTGGCCGCCATCCACCGCCGAGGCCTGCCGCTAATTCACCGTCTGTATCAGCGAAGCCGAACTGCCGTCAAAGTTGGTGCTGCCGTTGTACGTCGCCTTAATCGTATGCTTGGCTGCGGTCAGTGTCTTGGTGGTGAACTTTGCCGTGCCTCCGCTCAGAGCCACAGTCTTCAGGGCCGTCGCGCCGTCATAAAAAGTTACTGTCCCAGTCACCGTGCCGCCGAGCTGCGGGGTCACGCTGGCCGTGAAGGTGACGGACTGCCCAATGCTTGAGGGATTCAGCGACGAAGCCACGGTGGTCGTGGTCGTAGCTTTGTCGACGACCTGACTCACTGCCTTCGACGTGCTGCTGGCGAAGTTCGTGTCGCCAGCGTATTCCGCCTTAACCGCGTTGCTGCCCGCCTTCAGAGTGGAGGTGGAAAAGCTGGCCGAGCCGCCACTCAACGTCCCCGTTCCCAGCACGGTGGTGCCTTTCACAAAGGAGACGGTTTCCCCGTCCGGGGGAACGCCATTGGTGGAAGTGACCGCCGCGGTAAACGTCACCGCCTGCCAGTAAGTCGAAGGATTCGGCGAAGAGGAGAGCGTACTTGTGGTCGGCGTTGGAGGAGTGAGCAGGAAGCCATGAGCCACGAGGCTGGCGTCAAGGTAAGTTCCCGCGACCACACCCGCAGTGTTGATGCCGAAGGCGATTGTTCCCTGCATCGCACCTGTGCCTGCGCCCGGAACGTTGAAGGCGGTGATGCTGCCGTTGGCGGCGCGCTCGTAGCCGTGCAGGGCCATGCTGGCATCCATGTAGGTTCCTGCGATCACTCCCGCGGTGTTGATGCCGATGCCGTAGGTTCCCTCCAGTCCCTTGGACGTGCCTGTAGTGCCCGCGCCCGGAGCGCTGAAGGTCGTGATGGTGGTGGTGCTGGGGTTGCGCACGAAGCCGTGATACACGCCGCTGGTGTCCACATAGGCTCCCGCGATCGTTCCCCCGGTATTGATGCTGGCGGCGCCGGTTCCCGGAACCAAGCCGGTGGTGCCTGCGCCCGGAGCGTCAAAGGTGGTGATGGTCCCACTGGCCGTGCGCTCGAAGCCGTGGAGCGCGCCGCTGGCGTCGGTGTAGCCTCCCGCGATGGTCCCCGCCGTATTGATGGTGATGGGCCTGGTTCCCTCAGACTGGCCAGTGCCCGCGCCGGGAACATCGAAGGTGGTGATGGTGCCGCTGGCGCTGCGCAGGAAGCCGTGATACACGAGCCCGGAGTCCCGGTACATTCCGGTGATTGTGCCTGCTTTGTTGATGCTGGAGGCGGCGGTTCCCAGATGCCAGTTTGCGATTGCGCCCGGAACGTCGAAGGTGGTGATCGTGCCGCTGGCAGCGCGTACGAAGCCGTGATACCCATTGCTCGCGTCGGAGTAGTATCCCGCGATAACCCCCGTCGCGTTGATACTTACGGGGAAGGTTCCCTGTTTGTTGCTCGTGCCTGCGCCCGGAGCGTCGAACTCCGTGATGGTGCCGTCGGCGGCACGCACGAAGCCATGAGCCACGTTGCCCGCCACCAGATAGACTCCCGTGATCGTCCCCGCCGTGTTGATGGCGATACCGATGGTTCCTTCCAGCGCGCCGGTGCCAGCGCCTGGAGCGTCGAACTTGGTGATGGTCTGCGCCCGCGCCGATAAGGCCGCTATGACGGCTGACCCAGGCAGAATTGCTAACGCCAGCGCTGTGCCCGCCGCTCGTCTGCGTATTCCAGAAATCAAACTCCGCGCTGGCGTGGTTATGTTCATAAGCCTCCTACCTGCTTGTTGGGAGAAAAACGGCCCGGTCTGGCTGCCGATTGGGGAGGGAATTTCGCGGCGGCCATGAAACGCGGAATTATCCTCCGGATGAGGCTTTCGGTCAACATGAAAGGTTTTGCACCCACCGATTGTGATTCAGGTGGCGGAGCTTCTCCACGCGCTTGTGCTCGCTCCACACCCGGAAATCATAAAAGCGAGGCTGTCATACGTGCTGCGGCTCGACCCGTCAGGGAACGACACTTTCATATCGTAAACAACCGCCTTGCAGAAAAGAGGCACGGCCAAAAGCCGTGCCTCAAGCTCTATCCGCGTTGATCCGCGAAAATCCGCGGCGAAAAAGGTTTAGTCCCGCACTCCGTCCATGAACGCCCGCAGCTTCCGCGATCTTGACGGATGCCGCAACTTGCGCAGCGCTTTGGCTTCGATCTGGCGGATGCGTTCGCGGGTTACGGCGAAGCTCTGCCCGACTTCTTCCAGGGTGTGCTCGCTGCCGTCTTCGAGGCCGAAGCGCATTTTGATTACTTTTTCTTCGCGCGGGGTCAGCGTGCGCAGGACCTGTCCAGTCTGGTCCTTGAGGTTCACGTTGATCACGGCTTCGGCCGGTGAGACCACGGCGCGGTCTTCGATGAAGTCGCCGAGATGCGAATCTTCCTCTTCGCCGATTGGCGTTTCGAGCGAGATAGGCTCCTGCGCGATCTTCAGGACTTTCCGCACTTTCGCCACCGGAATATCCATGCGCTTGGCGATTTCTTCCGAGGTCGGCTCGCGTCCCAGTTCCTGCACCAGCTGACGAGAAGTTCGTATCAGCTTGTTGATGGTTTCGATCATGTGCACTGGGATGCGAATGGTACGCGCCTGGTCAGCAATGGCCCGAGTAATCGCCTGCCGAATCCACCATGTGGCGTAGGTGGAAAATTTGTAGCCGCGGCGGTATTCGAATTTGTCCACGGCTTTCATCAGGCCGATGTTGCCTTCCTGAATCAGGTCGAGGAACTGCAGTCCGCGATTGGTATATTTTTTCGCAATCGAAACTACCAGGCGGAGGTTGGCCTCGATCAGCTCGCGCTTGGCCTGCTCCGCATCCATGTCGCCCTGGATGATCTCGCGCTGTGTGCGCTTGAGTTCCTGGAACAACACGCCGGTTTCGAGTTCGAGTTTTTCGACTTCAGCGCGAATCGCGCGCGACTGCCGTCGATATTCCTTTTTCTGCTCTTCGCTGCGGGTGGCTTCGGCCTTGCGCTCAAGGTTGGCGGACTGGCGGTCGAGCGAGCGCATGCCGTCGACGGTGCGATTGACGCGATCGATCAGCCGCTTGCGTTCGTTGTTGGTGAAGCCGAGCTTACGGACCGCAATCGAAGTGCGAACGATGGCGTGCGCCAACTGAAAACGGTA
>DATGHF010000055.1:0-2129 GCA_035308125.1 Candidatus Sulfotelmatobacter sp. | reverse complement strand
CTTCCCTTCCTTGATGTACGTGATCAGGTCGGCGACGTCAGCGTCCTTCAAAGTGGTGCCGAACGCCGGCATCCCTGGCCCGCCCTCTTTGATTTTTGTGGCGACGTTTTCATCCGTCACGGGATCGCCGGACATCAATTGCGAATGCTTAAAAAGCTCCTTCAAATAGGGCCCGGTCTTCGCGTACTGGTTGTGGCACATCCAGCATTTATAGAAATAAATGTTTTCGCCGCGGCCCGCTCCGCTGTCCGCAATCACCTTATAGGTATCGAGCCGAGCCGAGCGCTGGTACTCGTCCGTGTGGATCACGTTTGGGCTGGAAGCCGCCCGAGGCTGAGGAGGCGCCGCCTGCGACCGCTTTACGTTCCCCACCACGAGAAGCGCTAACACTATCGTGATTGCACCCAGAAAGATAACGCGGGTGGAGATGCGGCTGTGATTTCTCATGGTGTCCTCGATGATTGGCGATCGCTAGTCCGGGCAGACTACCCCGCTGTAACAGAATGCAAGCATTAGCTATAGTTCATAAAACCCAAACTGTCAAAATATTTTCGCCTGTGGAATAGGAAGGGTACATCGTTACCCCCTATTCGGATTGAAATGCATGAGTCCGAAGCGAGTGAAGGAATTGGAATTGTCTTTGGGTCTGGGGCGCGCGGCCCGGCGGAGGGGGGAGGAGCCGGGCCGCGCGCCCCAGATAAAATCGGCGCATGCCCGCCGCCCGCTATTTCGACCTGGTTCGTGAAATGACAGACGCTTACAACCATCGCCTGCGATTAGTCGAATCGGTTCGGCAGCGCGGCATTAAGCCGACCGCCCAACTGTTCGCTACCAGTACGCTGACGGTCCGGAAATGGTGGCGGCGCTATCAGCAGCAGGGACCGTCGGGTCTGAAGGAACAAACGCGAGCTCCCCACCATTGCCCGCACAAAGCCTCTGCCCAGATCGAGGAACAGGTCTTGGCTTTGCGCCGCAAGCTCCCCACCTTTGGAGCGGCCCGTCTAAAACGAGAGTTCGATCTCACCGTTTCCCACATGGCCATCCAGCGCATCTGGCGCGAGCACGGACTGATTCGCAAACGCAGAAAGAAATATCAACGCAAACAGGACTTGGCCGCCGTCAAAGCGACCTGGCGACTGTTCCAGCAAATCTCCGCCGACACCAAGGATCTTTGCGATATCCCGCAGTTCTGGCCGCAGGCTCAGCGTTTGCTTCTGCCCTTGGTCGAATACACGGCGCGCGAAGTCCGCAGCGGATTGCTCTTCTGGGCCTTCGCTCAAAAACGTTCGGCGGCGGCCAGCGCCGTCTTCGCCGCTCGCATTCAGCAGCACTTGGACCGTTGGGGCGTGACGCTGCGCGATCTGGCCTGGCAAACCGACAACGGTAGCGAATTCATCGGCGGCCACGATCGCGACGGAAAGCGCACCGGCTTTCCCTCCGCTCTGGGCGACAGCCAGCATCTGCGCATCCCGCCCGCCGCGCACACCTTCCAGAGCGATGTGGAAACCGTGCACCGCCTCGTCGAGGATGAGTTCTTCGACCTGGAAACGTTCTCCAGTCGAAGTGAATTCCTGGCCAAAGCGCAGACCTACCAGCTCTATTTCAACTTGGCACGTCCCAACTCGCACAAAGAAAATCAAACACCATGGCAGATCATCGAGCGGCTCGCCCCTCGCTCGCCGCTCCAACTTTGCTTGCTTCCACCCGTGTTCTTGGATTATTACCTCAACGACTCAGGGGGATACGATGTACCTAGCTATCCCTACGCAAGCCGCGAGCAGTTATCGCCCCGATATGAACCGCCTATTTGTAGCGCCCGCCCTCGGGCGGACTCTTTGCAATCGAGCAGATGCCCGCCTGAAGGCGGGCGCTACATAAAACAAAACCGAGATCTCAAACCGACCCCTTCGTTCCGACAAGAAACTCCGGTGAATGATGATCTCCGTTTACACCGCCGGGTCGCCGTGGATTTCCACTTCTTCCATTTCCACGCCGCAGGCTTCCGGAAGCGGCAGGCGTCCGGTCCAGTTGGCCCAGCCCCAGAAAATCGCAGTGGTGGAACTGAGGAGGCCCGCCACGGTGCCGATCGTTCGCGGGCTGTAATGCGTGGACGCGATTCCCGCGCCCAT
>DATGHF010000054.1:0-18635 GCA_035308125.1 Candidatus Sulfotelmatobacter sp. | reverse complement strand
GGCGAGCAGGCATAAGAAAACGGTGAAAAGGCGCTTCATGCTTTGGTTCCTCCGAGGATTCGGCGAAATTCTCGCACAACCGAAAGAGAAGGGCAAAAACTAGAAGCTTCGCCGTACCATTGCATAGGCGTCCATGAAAAGATGCGCCAACACCACGGGAGCAATCCGACGAGTCCTCCAGAAGTAAATGGAGAATACGGCAAAGCCGGCCGTGAGCATGATCCCGTTGGCAAATCCCTGGTACAAGTGATAGCTCATCTGAACGGCAATGCTGATCAGGATCGCCCAAACACCTTTACCGCCCAGATCAAGGATCTCCGACATTAGGTAACCGCGGACAATCAGCTCTTCAAAGAAGGGATTCAGACACACGAAGGCAACAGAGAGCCCGGAGATGTCGAACCACAGCAGGCCACCCGTGGAGTTCGGCGTTAGGTAGTGCCCGAAATACGAATAGTAGGCGACCTGAACCAGATACCACATCACGTAGCCGCCAACGACAGAGCCGAGAACCAGGCCCCCAGCCCGCAGAAGGTCCATCCATTCTAAGTTCCAGCCGATGTTTTTCCATGTTCTCCCCTGTCCCGAGAGAACATACCAGAGGAGAGCCAGGGAGCCGGCCTCAGCGATCAAAGCTGCCAGAAGTCGCGCTGCCTGTTGTCGCGGGTTTGTTGGCACCGTCCCACCCATCGAGTAATAAACTGAAGAAGCGATGAAGTGTCCGAAGCTCACAAACAACACAAGGCCCAGTGCGAGCAAACGCCGACGGGGGCCCTCGAAGGTTTCGACGGGCACCGCCGACGACGTCTTGGCGGACGCCCTAGATCGGTCTCGGGGAGTGGGCGGAGTCGCGGCCATGTTCAGCAGATGCTACAACACGCGAGTCCTCTTGGAACGATGGTTTGACCGATTTCCACAGCGCACGGTAAAATAGATGAGTTTGCCTGTACTCGCGGACCCGTTCTGGAGACGCCTGCCTTGGCTCAAGCGCCGGGGCGGAAAACACAGCAAGCACAGGAAAGTCAGCAGGCCCTGGGATTGCGCCCGTGTGCGCTTCGGGGGTTGAACATGGTTCCGTGACGGTGATTCTGACGACTTTTGACGGAGGCAACGTATGTACGCGGTGATCCGCGCTGGTGGAAAGCAGTACCGGGTGGCGCCCGGGGATGTGATTCGAGTGGAGAGTCTGGGCACTGGCACCGATGGCCAGGTGGAATTTCCCGAGGTGCTGGCGGTTTCCGCGACGGCAGGCCAGGTCGGCAAACCCCAGGGAGAAGCCCGGGTGGTCGGCAGCGTCGTGGAAGAAGGACGCGGCGCCAAGATTCTCGTGTTTCATTACAAGCGCAAGAAACAGTACAAGAAACTGCGCGGACACCGGCAGAACTACACCGCTGTGCGCATCACCGAGATTGCGTTCGACGGGCAGAGCTTTAAGGCTCCCGAGCTGCCAAAGAAAGAACCAAAGCCGGCAAAGGTGAAGGCGGCCGAAATAGAAGCGCCGGAAGCAGAAGCAAAGCCGAAGCCGGCGAAAGCTTCGGCGAAGAAGAAAGCGGCGCCGAAAGCGGCGAAGAAGTCGGCTGGAAAAAAGAAGTAGCAGTTTAGTTTGAGATTCTTACTGGCAACTAGCCACTAACGACTGGATTTCTATGGCACATAAAAAGGGACAAGGCACTTCACGAAACGGGCGCGATTCGAACGCGCAGCGGCTTGGGTTTAAGGCGTTCGGCGGACAGGTGGTGCCGGGCGGGACCATCATCGTGCGGCAGCGCGGCACACCGGTAAAGCCGGGGCTGAACGTGGGCCGCGGCAAAGACGACACCCTTTTCGCCAAGGTCACGGGCCGCATCAAGTTCCTGAACAAGGGACAAATGGGCAAGTTCGTGATGGTGGAGCCGGTGGAAGCGAAGTAGTTCGTGGCGGTTTTGGGTTGCAAAGGTTTAGCGGCCGCGGCGAGCTGTCGAGCGCGGCTTCAGCCTCGCCTTCGGGACGAGGCTTTTTGTTTTGGAGACTGCTTTATTCCTTGGTCGTAATTCCTTCGAAAGGCGATAACCGCTAAGGACCCAAGGAATATGAAGGTTTTGCTAACCGCCAACGGCTAACTGCCAGCGACTGAATTCATGTTCATCGATGAGGCAAAAATTCGGGTGAAAGCCGGCGACGGCGGGAACGGCTGTATGGCCTTTCGGCGGGAGAAGTTCGTCCCGCGGGGCGGGCCGTCGGGCGGCGACGGTGGCAAGGGCGGCGACGTGATCATGGAGTCCAGCGAGCGGCATAACACGCTGGTCCATTTTCGTTTCAATCCCGAATACAACGCGCAGCGCGGACGTCACGGCGAAGGCTCGAACAAAACCGGGCGCGACGGCGGCGACGTGCTGTTGAAGGTTCCGGTCGGGACGATCGTGTACGACGACGATACGGGCGAGAAGGTGTACGACTTCTCCGCGCCCGACCAGCGCATCGTGATCGCCCGCGGCGGCCGCGGCGGGCGGGGCAACGCGCGGTTTGCCACCTCGGTGCATCAGGCTCCGCGCGAACACGAGGCGGGACGGCCTGGAGAAGAACATACCTACCGGCTCGAACTCAAGCTGCTGGCCGACGTTGGGCTGGTGGGCTATCCGAACGTGGGTAAGTCCACTCTGATCTCACGTATCTCGGCGGCGCGTCCGAAGATTGCGGATTACCCCTTTACTACGCTGCAGCCGAACCTCGGAGTTGTCGCTGTCGGCGATGCCAAGAATGAAGTCAGCTTTGTAGTCGCTGACATTCCTGGGCTGATCGAGGGCGCTCACACCGGCGCTGGATTGGGCACTCAGTTCTTGCGGCATATTGAGCGTACGCGGCTCCTTGTGCATTTGGTGGATGTGTCCGACTCCAGCGGGCGGCTTGACGTGGTGAAAGATGTGGAAGTGATTCTCGGCGAGTTGGGCAGCTTTGGAGCGCATCTGGAAGAGAAGCCGATGATCATGGTGGCGTCGAAAATCGACGTGGCCAACAAAGACAGGGTCGCAGTACTGAGGCGCTACTGCAAGAAACACAAACTGAAGCTGTATGAGATTTCCGCCGTCACCGGCAAAGGGATTGAGGAGTTGAAGTACGCGATGGCCCAGGCGGTGCAGGAGTTGCGAGAGAAGGAAATGCAGCGTGCTGCGGCTAATAGTTCGACCTAGTTGAAGGCGGCCAGCGGTAACGGTAAAGAAATGGAAAGGCGGCCCGAAGGCCGCCTTTTACTACGTCATCCGCCACAAACATCCGTGCTGGGCTTAAACTCAGGCTGCGTTTGCCGTGTAAGCGAAGCTTACGCCTGAGGAAGATGCGCGCCGTGCTGGAAGTGGTACTGCAGAATCCTCGCCGCCAGAGCGGGGCTCAGGCTTCCGCCGTTTGGTTCTACGCTGCGGACGACCTCGCCTCGGCAAACCACTTCCGTGGCTGACAGTCCGGCAATTTCCTGCGGGAGCACCAGGTTGATTTCCAGTTGGACGCTGGGTTGTACCAACTCTTCCGCCTGGAAGAGCATGCCCGAGCGGCTGATGTTTTCGGTCTTGCCTTCATGCCAACCCTGTTCGCCAAGGCGGCGATAACGAAGCGGCAAGTGGAGTTGGAATCGTTGAGCGCGGGCGGGGATGGGCTGATCCCAGCCCTGCGCGGTATGGCGTTTCACTGCTTGAGCGGACATAGCAACCTCCGGGGGAATGGGGCTTGCATCGAGCACTTCGCGCACTTTGTCTTTCAGGTCGCGAAGGTTGAAGGGCTTCTGGAGGAGGCGTACGCCGGCGTCCAGCATGCCGTTGGTGCCGATCACATTTTCGGTGTAACCGGACATGTAAAGCACTTTCACGTTGGGGCGGATTTCTGAAATGCGTTGCGCCAGTTCGCGGCCGTTCATGCCGGGCATGATGACGTCAGTGAGCAGCAGGTGGATGGTGCCCTCGTGCGCGACTGCGATCTGCATGGCCACGGCGCCGTCGGCCGCTTCGATCACTTTGTATCCCTGCTTTTCGAGAAACAGGCGGGCGAGATAGCGTAGGTTGGCCTCGTCTTCCACCACCAAAATCGTCTCGGTGCCGGGCTCTGTCTTATGGGACTTCTCGGTGACGGCGATCGGAGTCACGTTTTCACCCGGCGACGCGACCCGGGGCAGGTAGATCTTGAAGGTGGTTCCTTTCCGCAATTCGCTGTAGACCCAGATGTAGCCGCCACTTTGCTTGATGATTCCGTAGACCGTGGAAAGGCCGAGGCCTGTGCCCTTGGTGCCTTTGGTCGTGAAAAAAGGCTCGAAGATATGGGACTGAGTTTCGATGTCCATGCCCATACCCGTATCGCTGATGGCCAGCATCACGTAGTCGCCGGGATGGAGTGGAGAATGAACGCGGGCATACTCCTCGTCGAGCGTGACGTTCGCGGTTTCTATGGTGAGCTTGCCGCCGGAGGGCATAGCGTCCCGGGCGTTCACCGCAAGATTCATGATGACCTGTTCGATCTGGCCGGAGTCGGCTCGCACCGAACCGAGAGTGGCGCCCGGCATCATGACCAGGTCGATGTCCTCACCGATCATGCGGTTCAGCATTTTGAGGTTCTCGGTGACCACGCTGTTGAGATCGAGAATGCGCGGAGCCAGCATCTGCTTGCGGCTGAAGGCGAGCAACTGGCGTGTTAGTGTGGAGGCGCGTCCGGCGGCGCTGGCGATCTCCTGCGCCGGAGCCCGCATCTGCGGATCGGGGCCCAGGCGGTCGAGCAAAAATTCCGAGTAGCCGGAGATCACCATCAGCAGGTTGTTGAAGTCGTGGGCAATACCGCCGGCGAGGCGCCCGACGGCCTCCATTTTTTGCGACTGGCGAAGCTGTTGCTCAAGCGTGCGGCGTTCGGTGACGTCTTCGGCAAAGAGCTCGAACACGGTGCTGTCGTCGCCGTCGGAGACGGAGCGGCCAGAAACCCGGACCACGGTTGTGCTGCCGTCTTTCTTCTTCCATTCCGCGATCAGGCCGTTGAATTCCACGGCTGAACGAAGATAGTCGGCGAGATCGAACCAGCGCTGGCCGTCGGCATACAGGCCGCCCAGATGCTGCCCAGCGAGTTCAGAAGCGGTGGTGTAGCCCAGCATGTTCAACAATGCAGGGTTGGCGTCCAGCAGCTTTCCGGAAGCGTCGCAGCGGCAAATGCCATAAGGGGCGTTGGTCACCAGCGAGCGGAAATTCAGCTCGGAGCGCCGCAGTCCCTCCTGCGCAGCGCGCAGGGCGCCGTTGAACCAGCAGATCAGAAGGGCAACAAAGAAAAACAGAGCCAGGCGGAACATCGCGGTACGGAACTGCGCGGGTGTATGCTCCCCCGCGAGTGAGAAGTACGCGCTGACCGTCATGGCGAAGGCGGTCGCTGCCAGGCCCGGCTTCCAGCCTCCGTACCAGGCGCTTACCATGACCGCTACGCCAAACAGGGCCAGGCGGCTTTCGGCAATGTCGGCTAGCAGAAGCGACGGAATCAGTGCCAGGATGGTGCTGAGCAGGGCAACCCCGTAGCGCAGAATAGTCGCGCGGGTGGGCTGCATGCGGAGTAGGGGGAGGTTTACTCGCATATAACGCCATGCTAGTTCCGAATTGGGAAACGCGCGAGTTACAGGAGTTCATCCGGGTACCTGGGAAATACCTGCCTTGACTTCGCAAACGGCCCCGGAGCAAGTGGACCCTGGCCGAGGGGGTGGTGGCCGACCGGACATGACGGCTGTCTCAGTTTGCGAAAATGTGGCGTTTGGCTAACTAGGGCATGGGACTTGCATCGGGCAGGCCAAACCGAGACACTACCGGAACCATGAACATCGGGCTGCTGGGCGGGACCTTCGATCCGATCCACCGCGGGCACATCGCATTGGCAGGTGCAGCGATGGAGAAATGCAAACTCGCACGAATCTATTTTGTTACAGCGCACGTGCCGCCGCACAAGCAGCGCCATCCACTATCGCCATTTCTTCATCGTTACGCTATGGTTACGCTGGCAACGGCTCCGGAAAAGGCTTTCATTCCCTCGCTGCTCGAGGCGCCAGACGAGTTCGCTGCCCAATCCTCCGCAAAGCCTGGCAAAGACTGCGAGCCTACGCCGAACTACACCATTGACACGGTGCGGCGGCTCAAGCAGTCACTCAAGGCCAGCGACAAGCTCTTCCTGCTCATCGGGATCGATGCTTTTGCCGACATCGCCAAGTGGCGTCAAGCTGAGGATCTGTTTCGCGAATGTGCGTTCGTCGTCGCCAGTCGGCCGGGATATTCGCTGGCTGAGGTAGCCAACGCGCTGCCGGAGCGCCTGCGGCCGAAGCCTGAAGTCACCCATCCCTTTCGCAAGCAGGCCGCCACGGGGGACTTGGTTTTGACCGGGGCAACCGTCCATCTGCTCGAGAAAGTGCACCAACCGGTTTCGGCAACCGCGATTCGCGACGCTGCGGCGGCCGGGAAACCGCTGGCGCGGTTTTTGGACCCTGCCGTGGCGGATTACATCAAGAAGGTGGGGCTGTATAAGTGAGGGGCTTCGGCTTTCGGGCTTCGGCAAAACGCCGCCTGGCATGATTGGAGACTGGGACGGTGGGGCGGTGACACAAGTCCTCTTCCTTCGGTGCACTGAGGAAAACGTAGTCACTTCAATGTCAGTTACAATGGGGACTCAAACAACGACCAACGTTTAACGACCGACGAATCCTGAATGAAGAAGAACGCAACCAAAGCCCAAGTCACCGCAGCCATCCAAGCCTGCCTCGAAAAGAAAGCCGAAGAGCTGACCATCCTGGAAATGGAAAAAGGATCGGGAGCATTTACCGATTACTTCGTGCTGTGCAGCGGGACCAATCCGCGGCAAGTTCAAGCGATCGCCGACGAGGTGGAGTTGCGCCTCAAGTCCGCCGGACTGCGGCCCACGCACGTGGAAGGCTACAAACAGGCGGAATGGGTGCTGGTGGATTACGTTGATTTTGTCGTGCACGTTTTTTCCGAGAAGGCGCGCAAGTTCTACGATCTCGAACGGTTGTGGAAGACGGCAAAGCGGCTGGAGCCAGCGGAGTTGAAGTCGGCGCCGAAGAAGCGAAAGGCTGCCGCGGCTGCGACTGTGCGCAAGCGGAAGAAGGCCTAGCGCGATTTTTTCCAGCCTCCTTGCCTTGGTTCTTCGTACAGCCCCGCGGGGCTTCTGATCTCCATGTCAATGTCTGATCCGAATCGCGAGCCAAACTGGGGAAACCAGTACCGCCTCGTCGCTAGCGAAAAATGGAAGGCCAAGTCGGCGGCGATGGGGCAGTCTGTCACGCAGGCGATGGTCGAGTACGCGCAGCCGAAGCTGGGGATGCGGGTGCTCGATTTGGCCAGTGGCACGGGGGAACCGGCAATCAGTCTTGCGCTGAGGGTTGGCACGCAGGGGCATGTTACCGCGCTCGACCTGAGCGCGGAGTTGCTGGCCGTCGCGCAAGAGCGGGCACACACGCGAGGCTTGACCAACTTCTCCATTCAGCCGGCAGATGCCCACAGCCTGCCTTTTCCCGACAACCACTTCGATCTGGCGACTTCGCGTTTTGGCGTGATGTTCTTCCGCGATCCGGGGCTGGCGTTTCGCGAACTCCTCCGAGTTTTGCGGCCGGGGGCACGAGCTTGTTTTCTGGTGTGGGGAAGCGTTGCGCAGCCGTATTGGCAGACTATGGTCGGTGTAGTGCACCGGCGTGTGGGTGGGCCACTGTTGGCGCCGGATGGGCCCAATCCCTTTCGCTATGCGGAGCCGGGCAATCTCGCAGATGTTCTGCGTAGCGCGGGTTTCCACGACATCGAAGAAGAAACGAAGACGCTCCCGTGGGCATGGCACGGCTCTGCCGAAGAAGTCTGGGAATATGCTCAGAGCGTTTCAGTCCCGTTCCGCCAGTTGCTCGATCGTGCGCCCGCTGATCTGTGGCCGGAACTCCATGCTGAAGTTCACGCCGCGATCCAGAAATATTCTGACGGCGAAAAAATAGCGTTCGGCGCGACCGTGGTGCTGGTTTCGGGAAGGAAGTGAGTCCCGGCTTTTGCAGAACTGCACGCGGAGTCCTGATTTTGAAGATCAAGATTGCATGGATTGGCAAGACGAAGGAACCGGCGCTGCAAGCGCTGACGGAGGAATATCTAACGCGTATCTCGCGTTACTCTCCGGTGGAAGGAATTGCGCTGCGGGATGAGATGGCTTTACTGGAAATGTGTGGGCGCACACCGGCGGCCAAATCATCCTTGTCGAAGTCATCGTCCACAAAGCGCAAGGCATCCGCGGGCGGCGCGAAATCCACGCTGGTTCTGATGGATTCGGCGGGCAAGGAGCTTTCCTCCGAGCAGTTCGCCCAATTCATGGGCGATTATCAGGATCGCAACCCGTTGCCGCTGGTATTTGCGGTTGGGGCGGCGGATGGTTTCAGTGAAGAGGCCCGCGCCGCAGCCCAGTTCACGATCTCACTCGGAAGAATGACGCTGGCTCATGAACTGGCGCGAGTCGTGTTGCTGGAGCAAGTCTATCGGGCGTTCACTATTCTGAAGGGGCATCCCTATCACTGCGGGCATTGACCTGGGCGGCCGTGACATCCAGACTTGGCTGGTACCATCTTCACCGTCTACTGGGTCACCGTGGCTTGATAGCTCACCGTCTGCCAGCGCCCGTTGCGGCGAACCCAGATTCTCGTATAGCGGTACGGTCCGCTGAAATCCTCGCCGAGCTGGTGGCCTTTTACGTCGGCCCTGGCAGTGACGATCGCGGTCTCACCATAGACGCGCACCACCATGTCACTCACGTTGATGGCTTCATAACGGAGTTGGCCGCTTTTGCGCGCGGCGACCGAATCCTGTTTGGTGGTCACCTGGCCCAGAGGGGTGATGGCAACATAGTCCTCTGCGAGAGTGCGCTGGGAGAAGTCGGCATCGCGGTGCAGGCTGGCTTCTTTCGCCTGTCGCTCGAGGTCGACAATTTCGCGGATAGCGTCCTGCTCCCCGGATGGGAAGGGCGGCCGCGGATGCACCGCGACATGCTGCGCCGAGAAAGCCGGTAGGGTTGCCAACGTCAATAACAAAAACGCCAAACACCTGTTGAGCACGATGAGACCTCCGCGGGAGCCGAAGGGGACAGAGATCCGCCTGACCGAGCTACGCAAAATTGGATGCAACAGTTCCGTGGATAATTCCGACAATTGTTACATTATTTGCATAACTTGTTGAGAGCGTCAGTGCGAGCCGGTGTCACAATAGGAAGACGTAATCGGGAGCTGCTTCATTTCAAATCTTTTCAAAGGTCGAGTGTCCACAAATGGGCACGGGAATTTCGCGATAGCTGCACTGTTCCGCGAGCAGTGAATCGGGCTTATGAGCAAGTTGCAGATTCTATTAGGGATAGGACTGCTGTCGCTACTCTCCATGGGCAGCGCGCGGCAAGCGAGTCCGGCGGCAGGCAAAAACACACCGCCCGCGTTCTATCGGGACCTCCTTCCCATTCTGCAGAGCCGGTGCCAGAACTGTCACCGTCCCGGCGAAGTCGCTCCTATGCCGCTGGTGACTTTCGCGCAGACGCGACCCTGGGCCAAGCGGATGGCTGCCGAGGTCGAGATGAGGATGATGCCACCATGGTTTGCGGATCCTCGATTCGGGCATTTCGCCAACGACTCGTCTCTGACCGACAAGCAAATAGCAATCTTCTCGGCATGGGCCGAGGATGGCGCGCCTGCGGGCGACGAGCGCGACGCGCCAGCGCCACGTCAGTGGCCTGAGGGATGGAATATTCCGCCGCCGGACCGAATTGTGAAGATGCCGAAACCAGTCCAGATTCCGGCCCGAGGAGAAGTTGAATACACGTACGAGATTGTTCCCACGCACTTTGCCGAAGACCGGTGGGTGCAGATGTCGGAAATGCGGCCGGGGAGCCCCGCGCATGTGCACCATGCGGTGGTATACATTCGACCGCCCGATTCGCGGTGGCTACGGCATGCTCCAGTAGGTGAGCCTTTCACGGCGTCGGGTCTTACCGATCCAGAGGAGCGTCGTCAGGCCCATGAGACGACCAGCGACTTGCTGCTGGTGTATGCGCCCGGGAGTTCGCCCGATCAGTGGGCGGAGGGCATGGCTAAGTTTGTGCCGGCGGGGTCCGATCTGGTTTTTCAGATGCACTACACCACCAACGGCTCGTCCGATCAGGACCAGACTAGCCTCGGGCTCGTGTTCGCGAAATCGCCGCCGAAGCAACGCGTGATTACTCTGCAGCTGAACAATCATGCCCTCCTGATTCCACCGGGGGCGGACGATTTTCGCGTCGAAGTGCAGGGGACTCTACCCAACGACGCTACCTTGCTAAGCCTGTTTCCGCATATGCATCTGCGCGGGAAGCGCTTTGAGTACGACATCGTGCACGACGATGGCAGCGTGGAGACTCTGCTGCGGGTGAATTATCATTTTCACTGGCAGTTGAGTTACCGCCTGGCGAAGCCTCGCCTGCTGAAGGCTGGAACGCGGCTCCGTGCGATCGCCTGGTATGACAATTCGAAAAATAATCCGCACAACCCCGATCCCGAGAAGACGGTGACGTGGGGTGACCAAACCTCGGACGAGATGATGGTGGGATTCTTTGATGTGGCCGTGCCCGCGGGAATGGATAAGTGGCAGTACTTTGTCCGGCACGGAGTGGGGGATGCCAAGAAGGAGCAGTGAATGCTCGAATCCCATGCACGGCTTGCGGCGCGACTCCTGCTCTGTAACACTTAAGTGGGTCTACGAGCAGGTCCTGTTCAATTGAGCGCTATATCCACGACAACAATTTCAGGAGAGCAGAATGGCGTGCCGCGGCTAAGAACCGCGTCCTGGTGGGCGCTCGCGTTCGTTTTTGTTGCCGTCTACTGCGGGTCGCTTTTTTCTCCTCCTCTTCTCGACGACGCTGACAGCACCCACGCCGAGGCCGCGCGCGAAATGTTCGTCAGTGGAGACTACGTCACGCTGCATGTCAACGGTGTGCGTTATCTGGAGAAGGCTCCGCTGCCGTACTGGCTGGTCGCGATCAGCTACCGTGTTTTTGGCGTGAATAAGTTCGCTACGCGGCTGCCCATGGCGTTGTCGGTGCTGCTGCTCGGAGTTTTGGCGGCGGTGTGGGCGCGCCGCGCGTTTGGTGCGCAGGCCGGAATCTATGCCGGACTGTTCGTCTACACGGCCGCGGGCGTGTATTTATTCACGCGCATTCTGATTCCAGATGTGCTGCTGAGCTTGCTGATCGCGGCGTCCCTATATTTCTTTTTGACCGCGTTGGAACCCAGCAACGAGGCATGGCGCTGGTACGCAGGATATGCATGCATGACGCTGGGAGTGCTCACGAAGGGACTCATCGCGCTGTTGTTTCCTTCCGCCGCGGCATTTCTTTACCTCGCGATCACCGGCGATTGGCGTCGCTGGCGCGAGTTTCGGCTGGCGTCGGGAATTGGATTGTTTCTGCTGATTGCCGCGCCATGGCATATTCTGGCGGGCTTGCGCAATACGGGAGGCGCGGGCGGGCACGGTTTTTTCTGGTTCTATTTCGTGAACGAGCATTTCCTGCGGTTTCTTGGCAAGCGCTATCCGCGCGATTACAACAAGCTCCCCTGGGCGCTTTACTGGTCGCTGCATCTGGTGTGGCTGTTCCCGTGGAGCCTTTACCTGCCTGCGGCGGTGCACACGGCTCTCGATGAACGCAAGAAGTGGCGGGCGAAGTCAGCGGCAGGTTTTGACAACCCACAACCGTTGGATTTTCCCTCGCGCACGCGCCTGCTCTGCTGGATTCTGGCCGGTACAGTGCTGGGATTCTTCGCGATTTCTACCAATCAGGAGTACTACACCTTCCCTGCGTATTTGCCGCTGCTCATCTTGCTGGCGGATGGAATTGACCGCTGCGAATGGGGCGACTGCAGCGTGAACGTGCGCAAGGGATGGCTGCGCGCGTCAGCAGGCGCTCTGGCGGTGGTCGGCGTAGCGGCGAGCGCGACTCTGATGGTCGGATTGTGGCAGTCTCGGCATCTTCCGTTTCAGCCGGATATCGGCAGCGTGCTGGCCACACACAACATCGATACAGACACACTTTCCACTTCCCACATGCTGGATCTGAGTTACGCATCGTTCGCGGCGTTGCGGCTGCCGGCGGGGTTGGCCGCGGTTGCGTTGCTGGTGACTCCGCTGCTTTCGTTATTTTTTCGATGGTGGCGACGGCATCGGCTTGCAACCTGGACGCTCGCACTCGGGATGGCAGTTTTTCTGGTGGCGGCGCACATCGCGCTCGGCAGATTCGGGCCCTATCTCTCTTCGAAAGATCTCGCTCGCGACATCGCCGCGCGCGCGCGGCCAGAAGACAGGGTCATGATTTACGGCGACCAGGCTTTCGGCTCGTCATTACTTTTTTATTTGAGGCGACCGATTGAACTCGTAGAAGGACGAACCACGTCCATGTGGTTCGGATCAACGTTTCCGGACGCGCCGAAAATCTATTTGAGCGACGCCGATCTGCAGCACGCCTGGACGGACCCGGGCCGTGTGTTCCTGTTCGTGCCGCCGCATCAGAAAGCGCGCGTTGAGGCCCTGTTGCCAACCCGATACGTGATCGCGGAAGTCTCCGGCAAATACGTCTACAGCAACCAGCCGTGAACTCGGCGCCAACTCCTTTGTTACACTTTCGACATTCCAATCGAGGCGAATCGAGATGATGAAGATGAACGGGAACTGTGCTTTATTTCTGGGAGTGGCGGCATGTGTATTGGTTGGCGGGGTTGCGGTCGAGGGTTTGCGGGCGCAGTCCGGCGCACCTGCACCGGGCGCAACTCCGGCCGCACCAAAGATGGCCGAAGAGCAGTTCAAGAATATCAAGGTACTGAAAGGAGTTCCCGCCGAACAGGTGTTCCCGGCGATGCAGTTCATCACCACGTCGCTGGGCGTGGAGTGCGCGTTCTGCCATGTTCAGGGTGCAGATGGAAAGCTTGAATTTGATAAGGACGACAAGAAAAACAAGCAGACCGCGCGGAAGATGATGGAGATGATGTTCGCCATCAACAAAGAAAATTTCGACGGGCATCGAGACGTGACGTGCTACTCATGTCACCGTGGAAACGTCGAACCGGTCGGAACGCCCTTGGTCACGACAGCAGACGCGGGGAAGATAGCTCCAGCGGAGGCTAAGAAGGGCGAAGCCGGAGAACCAAAGGACGTCGCGAAGGGCGCGGCGAACGACGCCACTGGGCGATCCGCCGATCAATTGCTCGACAAATATGTGCAGGCGCTGGGCGGCGCGGCGGCCGTCGAGAAGGTCACGAGCCGGGTGATGAAGGGCACCATCGCGTTTGGCGACAAATCGTTTCCCATCGACTTGTACTCGAAAGATCCATACAAACGCATTTCGTTCACGCACATGCCGGAGGGCGACAACGTTACCGCCTTCGATGGGCGCGACGGCTGGTTGGGAACGGTTGGCCACCCGATGCGCGAGATGCATGGAGCCGACATCGATGGCGCCTCGATCGACGCCGATCTTCACCTGGCGACTCATTTGCGGCGAATATTCAGCAAAGTAAGCACGCGCGGAACCGAGAAGGTCGGAGACCGTGATACCTACGTCGTCGTGGGCCTGCGTGAGGGCAAGCCCCCGCTACGGCTTTATTTTGATCAGCAATCCGGATTGCTGCTGCGGCTGGTGCGTTTTGCCGAGACTCCGTTGGGATCGCTGCCCACTCAGATTGACTACGCCGACTATCGCGAAGCAGACGGCGTGAAGGTTCCGTTCCGCTGGACTCTCGCGAGGCCAAACGGGCGATTTACCATCCAGATCACCGAACTGAAGCAGAATGTGCCGGTGGACGAAGCGAAGTTCGCCAAACCGCCGGCGCCTCCGCAGGCAGTGCCTGCTGCGCCGCAGGGATTGAATGTTCAGGCGAAGTAATCGTCCAACTTTCTTGGGCCTTCTTCATCGCGCTTGAGGGCATGCAGGTCAGGAAGTTGTGCCCTTTTGCATACTCGTCATCCCAGGGCTTCAAAGTGGCTTTGGCTGGCCCCTCCGCCACTTTTCAATAACAAAACCTGATAGCACCGATAAATAGATTGAATTTCCGCGAACCCGCTGCGGACGATACAGTGGGCGCGTCGAGGAATGAGATCCAGGAATGTAGCTTGGCAGGCAGCACGAAGCCCTGCCCAACCTTGATCACTGCCCGTCGGACGCGCGGGTCTGATTTTGCCGTAATTCGCCGAAGAGGAACAATGCTGGTTCGGGTCTCTCCCTGAACGCGGAAGAGGAATACTATGTTGAAGGGCCGGCGACGAATTTGCCGGCGGGAATTTGCGGCTACCTGGCGCGGCGGTGGC
Source organism: Candidatus Sulfotelmatobacter sp. (assembly GCA_035308125.1). Taxonomy (GTDB): domain Bacteria; phylum Acidobacteriota; class Terriglobia; order Terriglobales; family Acidobacteriaceae; genus Sulfotelmatobacter. Next base: position 4,308 of record DATGHF010000054.1, on the reverse strand, counting down.
GTTAAGGACGCAGAACAGGACTCGAAAAACAAGACATGACTAAAGTCGAGGCGATCATTCAAAATTCAAAATTGGACGCCGTGAAAGCCGCGCTCCACGAAGTCGGCGTCGAAGGCATGACCGTGCTTGAGGTTCGAGGTCACGGCCGGCAGAAGGGCCACACCGAAGTTTACCGCGGCCGCGAATACAGTGTGGATCTGATTCCGAAAACCAAGCTGGAGATGGTGCTGGCCGACGCCATCGTGGAAAAAGCCGTCCAGGCGATTCTGACGGCGGCGCGCACGGGGAAGATCGGCGATGGCAAGATTTTCCTTACCCGCGTCGACGAAGCCATTCGCATTCGCAATGACGAGCGCGGCGAAGGCGCGCTGTAGAGTCAGGCACCACTGAAGAAGACCTCCACCGGGACGCAACCGGAAAGTATCTGAACGGCAGCTGTGACGACAGCCCTCCCCGCAGGCAGCTTGTTCCACGGGGTATGAGTTCACTTTCATGACGGCAGCGTCCTCACTCATCGGCGAATTGCGCGGATCGCTCAACGAAGAATCGGCGCGAATCCAGCAGGAGTTCGCCGCCAGCGGCGACGGCCGCGCCGCTGTCGCGCAGCGCACCGAACTGGTCGAAAGCATCCTGCAGCGTCTATGGCTGGATCTGATTGCGCCCGAAGCCAGCCAGCCGCGGAACTTTGCGCTCGTCGCTACGGGAGGTTTCGGGCGGGGATGGCTGTTCCCATATTCCGACATCGATCTTCTTTTCTTGTTTTCTGACCGGGCCAGCGAACAGGCCTTCAAAGATCCTGTCCGGCGTTTTTCGCAGGAGCTGTGGGATCTTCGCTTAAAGCTAAGTCCGGCATCGCGCCTGCTGGCTGAATGCGAACGCTACGATCCCAATAACACGGAATTCACTATTTCCCTGCTCGATTGCCGTTATCTCGCGGGTGACCGCGGTTTGTTTGCACGGCTCCACGAAAAAGTGATTCCAAAACTGGTGGCGAAGGAGGCTGGACCTCTTCTCCAGGGCCTGGCCGAGGTTACGCGCGAAAGGCATGGCAAGTTTGGCCAAACGGTGTATCACCTGGAACCAAATCTGAAAGAAACACCCGGCGGCCTGCGTGATTACAACGTGGCCTGCTGGCTGGCGCTGATTTCGGCCATGGACAAACTGCACGACTGGCCGGAGGCTAGTTCGCTGCGCGCCCCGGTTCGCCGGCAACTGGATGCTGCACTGGAGTTCCTCATGTCGGCGCGCTGCTTTCTGCATTTTCGCCATGGCCGCGACGACAACGCCCTCAGCTGGGAAGCCCAGGACGAAGCTGCCGCGCGCCGAATCGGTGTGACGGACTCAGCCGAGCTGACCGCGGCGGACTGGATGCGGATCTATTTCAGTCACGCCCGCGCCGTGCAGCGCACCGTGGAGCAATTGCTCGAGGAAATTCCGGAAGCGTGGTCTTCGCTGTATCGTCAATTTCAGAGCTGGCGGTCGCGGCTTTCGACTCCCGATTTTTCGGTGGTAGACGGCCTGATTTTTCTGCAGCAGCCCTCCGCCATGCAGGACCCAGAGATTCTGCTGCGACTCTTTCACTTCATGGCCCATCACGGCCTGAAATTGAGCACAACCACGGAATACCGCATCGAGCAGGCGTTGCCCGCGCTCGCGTCTCATCCGCCGCGAGGCGCGGAATTGTGGCTCTACCTGCAGGAAACTCTTCTGCAACCGCATGCCGCTGACGCGTTGCGCGCTATGCACTCGCTGCGCTTGCTTACTTTGCTCTTGCCGGAACTGAAGGCAATCGATTCTCTGGTGGTGCGCGATTTCTATCATCGCTTCACCGTTGATGAACATTCATTTCTGGCGATCGAGAGCCTGCACCGCCTACGCGAGTCGCAGTCCGAGTGGGATAAACGCTATGCAGAGTTGCTCGGAGAACTCGAAGATCCAGAATTGCTGTATCTCGCGCTCCTGTTGCACGACACGGGAAAAGGCGTGCCCAGTGGTAATCATGTGGAAGCCAGCCTGGAAATCGCGGGACGCTGTCTGGACCGGCTTGACGCCGACCCTGGCGAACGCGCAGCAGTCCTGTTTTTGATTGGCAACCACCTTGAGCTATCTGGGGCATTGCGGCGCGACATTTTTAATCCAGAAACCGTAGCCGCGTTCGCCGAAAAGGTGGGAACGCCCGAGCGTCTCAAAATGCTCTGCCTGCTGACCTACGCCGACATCAAAGCTGTGAACCCCGAGGCGCTCACTCCGTGGAAGGCTGAGAATGTCTGGCAGCTATACATTGCCGCCGCGAACTACCTGAACCGCAGCGCCGACCAGCGCGTGCATGCCGACGTGCACGACGACAAATTCGCCCGCTTCCGCTCACTGGCTTCAGTCACCAGCAACAAGTTCCGCAGCTTCGTGGAAGGCTTTCCGCAGCGGTATCTGCGCGTGCATTCCGCCGAGGAAGTGATGCAGCATCTCGAAATGGCCGATCAGGTTGCGACCGATCCGGTGCAGATTGATCTGAAACGCGGGCGCCATTGGTACGATCTCACGCTGGTTGCCCGCGACCGTCCGTTTCTTTTCGCGACCCTGACCGGCGTGCTCGCCGCGTGGGGCATGAACATCGTCAAGGCGAACGCTTTCTCGAATCAGGCGGGAACGGTGGTCGATACGATTCACTTTACCGACCGTTTTCGCACCCTCGAACTGAATCTGTCCGAGTGGGCGCGTTTCAAGCGCAGCATCACCGAGGTTCTGCTGGGCGAAGCCGATCTCGACCGCATGTTGCGCGACCGCCAGCGCTCGGAAAAAAGTGTAGCCACGAAAGTGAAGGTGGAAACTAGAATCGAGTTTGACGACGCGTGCTCTTCCTCCAGCACCCTAGTCCAGGTAATCGCCCAGGACCGTCCGCGGCTTCTGCACCGCATCGCCTCCTGCCTCTCCGATCAGGAGTGCAATATCGAAATCGCGTTGATCGACACCGAAGGCCAGATGGCGATTGACGCGTTCTACCTTACATCGAAGGGCGCCAAGCTGACGCCGCAGCATTGCAAGCAGGTGGAGAAGGCGCTCGTGGAGGAGTTGCGGGGAGAATAAATCGCCAAGCTTCAGTGGTCCGACCGAAGCCGTGCGTTTCACGTTGACAAGCGTTAAGGGATTCTCAGCCCTACTCCCTTATTTCGCCGAGAACTTAAACACCGTTTTCTCGTGAAACGTCTGCCCCGGTTTCAAGATCGTCGACGGAAAATCCGGGTGGTTCGGCGAATCCGGGTAGTGCTGCGTCTCCAGACAAAACGCATTGCGGCGCTTGTAAACATGGCTTTGCTTTCCAGTCACGCTCCCGTCCAGAAAATTGCCGGTGTAAAACTGTATCGCTGGCTGTGTAGTGAAAACTTCCAAAACGCGACCGCTGGTCGGCTCGTACGCACGCGCAGCCAGCTCCAGGCCGTTCCCTTTACGATTAAGGACGAAGTTGTGGTCGTAGCCGTGGCCGAGAACGAGTTGCCCGTAGTCGTCATCGATGCGCGCCCCAATTTTCGTTGAACTGCTGAAATCGAAGGGCGTGCCTTTCACCGGGCGAAGCTCGCCAGTTGGGATTAACGTCTTGTCAACCGGGGTGAAGCGGTCGGCGTTGAGCATAAGCTCAGTACCAAGAATGTCACCCGACCCCTCGCCCGCAAGATTGAAATAGCTGTGCTGGCTCACATTGATCGGCGTCGCTTTATCGGTGGTCGCTTCGTAGTCGATCACAAGTTCGTTGTCGTCCGTCAGCGTGTACGTGACCTTAGCCGTAAGATTGCCGGGAAATCCCTCTTCGCCATCCTTGCTCAGATAAGTGAACGTCACTCCAGGGTTCTTGTCCTTGAGCTCCCCGTCGTCCCAAACCACTTTGTCGAAGGTTCGGGTAACGCCGCCGTGCAGAGTGTTGGGGCCATCGTTCTTGGGCAAGGTGTAGGTTTTGCCGTCCAGTGTGAACGTGCCGTTGGCAATGCGGTTGGCGTAGCGCCCAACCAGCGCTCCAAGATAAGGAGTGTTCGGAAGGTAACCGTCGAGGCTATCGTGGCCGAGCACGATATCGGCGAACTGGCCCTTGCGGTCAGGCACGCGCAGGGAGACGATGATGCCGCCGTAGTTCATGGTCCGCACTTCGATGCCGTGGGAATTGGTGAGCGTGTACAAGTTGACGGGCCTCCCCTCCGCGTGCCAAAGGTTTGCGTCTGAACTCCGCGGCTGTGCTTTGCGGACATTTCCTGCGCCGGAAGCAGGCCGGAGACAAAAACAAGCAGGACGGTGAAGAAGAAAATACGTCGGGGCATCATG
>DATGHF010000053.1:0-135035 GCA_035308125.1 Candidatus Sulfotelmatobacter sp. | reverse complement strand
GACGGTGATTGACCCGAACGCGTATACCCCGGAGTTTAAGGGTTTCCTGGTGAATATTAAGAAGGTGTAGGACTCATGTGGAACAACCTCACAACCTTGTCATTCCGAGCAGTGCAAGCAATGAAGAATCTGCAGTTTGTTTTCGCTTGTCAAGAGCTGCGGATCCCTCACCTTGCTCGGGATGACAAGGGGGGCAGCAGCGACATTCTCGGAGTGGCACGAATATGAGCGACCGTAAGACGCTTCAGGTTAAGCAAATCTCGGGACACTCCGGACCTGCGCCCGGTTTCGATGTACAACGCGACTACGAAGTCTGCAAACTCGTTGATACGACCACTTGCATCGGTTGCAAAGCATGCGAGGTAGCCTGCGTCGAGTGGAACGACATGCCATTTGGCGCAACCACATTTGACAACACCTACCAGACGATGCCGGAGACGCGCTGGAATTTCTGGAACCTGATTAAATTCAACGAGCACCAGAACGGAGATGGCACGATCCAGTGGCTGATGCGCAAAGACCAGTGCATGCACTGCGCCGAGCCGGGATGCCTGGCCGCGTGTCCGGCGGACGGCGCGATCGTGAAATACACGAACGGGATCGTCGACTTCAATCAGGAGAATTGCATAGGGTGCGAGTTCTGCGTTTCGGGGTGTCCGTTTAATATTCCGCGGTTTAATCCGGGAACGAAGAAGGTTTATAAATGCACGCTTTGCTCGGACCGCGTGGGCGAGGGGCTGGAGCCGGCCTGCATCAAGGCTTGTCCCACGGGCTGCCTGAAGTTTGGTTCCAAGGACGACATGAAGTACATCGCGGAAGAGCGGGCCAAGCAACTGCGCGATAAATTCGGGATGGAGAACGCGGGCGTTTACGACCCGCAATCGATTGGCGGCACGCACGTGATTTACGTTTTGCATGACGCGACCGATCCTGAGCGCTATGGCGGGTTGCCGAAGAATCCGACTATTCCCTGGAGCTATACCGTGTGGAAGTGGCTGTTCAAGCCGGTTTTGGGGACATTTGCGCTGTTTGGAGCGCTGGGCGTGCTGGTGCACTATGTGACGGTGGGGCCGCGGCGTCCGCAACCCGAGCCGCCGAAAAAGGAGGGCGCGAATGGGAACGGTGATTGAACGCTTTGACGACAAAGCCCGCCGCACCTTCGATTCTTTGGGCCAGACGGAAGTGTACAAGGGCGAGTTATTGCGGCATCCGGTCTACACGCGGGTTCTGCACTGGTCGGTCGCGCTTTTCTTTTTCCTCGCGTTGTTCACCGGATTTGGCATTTATTTGCCGTGGCTGTTCCGCTGGTTCACGCCAATTTTTGGTGGTGGGCCGCTGAGCCGGCAGATGCATCCGTGGTTCGGGTTGGGATTTGTTTTTTTCTTTGGGCTGCAAATGCTGAACTGGATCAGGCCCATGTCGTGGACCAAGGGCGATACCAACTGGATGCTCAATATGAGAAGAATCTTCGGGGGAAAGGAAAAGGTGGATCCGCCCGATACCGGCTTCTTCAACGCAGGACAGAAATTACAGTTCTGGGAGATCGTGTGGGGCTGCGTGGCTTATCTGATCACCGGGATCGTGCTGTGGTTCGGAGCCTCGACTTTTGGCCGCATCACGGTTGCGGTCAGCTATGTGTTGCACGATATTTCCGCGATCATCATGCTGGGGGGAATTTTCATCCACATTTACCTAAGCACGATCGGCGAGACTGGGACTTTCCAGGCGATGATTCGCGGAGCGGTGAGTGAGGCGTGGGCGTGGACGTTTCATCCCGCGTGGTACAAGGAAGTTACGGGGCGCGATGCGCGCGAGGCGTGCGAGCAGTCGGCAAAACAAAATGACCAACGCCGGGGCTAAGGATCCTAAGCCCCTATCTCATAAGCCCTGGCGGCTGGACACGAGCCAAACCTCAGAGGCTAAAGCCGGAATTGCCGGGCACTTGAGCGGCACGGCTGGAAGCCGTGCTCTTCCAACGCATTTTATGGGATGACTTCTAAGCGGCTGCTATCCTTCTTCTTCAACCCAGTCTTTCAACCCAGAGATGTCTTACCGGAGACTTAAGAACGAAAAACGCGCTGCGCGGCTCCGCCCATGATTGTGATCGTGATGGGAGTGACGGGGTCGGGGAAGACGTTGGTGGGGCGGCTGCTGGCGGAGCAACTGGGGTGGGAGTTTGCCGACGCCGACGACTTTCATCCGCGCGCGAATGTCGAGAAGATAGAGCGCGGCATCGCGCTCAACGATGGAGACCGGGGTCCCTGGTTGGCGAATTTGCGAAAACAAATCCTGAGTTGGATGGGGGACGTCCGTAGCGGAGTGATGGCGTGTTCGGCCCTGAAGCGGAGCTACCGGCAGGAACTGAGCGTGGGACCGGAGGTCCGTTTTGTCTATCTGAAGGGAAGTTGCGAACGGATCACCGAGCGGCTGCGGGCGCGGCGGGGACATTTTGCCGACGAAAGGATTTTGGCCGGGCAGTTTGCCGACTTGGAGGAGCCGCAAGAGGCGGTGGTGGCGGACATCGCCCAAACTCCAGAAGAAATTGTCGCTGAAATTCGGGAACGCCTCGGCTTAGCGTAGAATCCTCGCGCACCCCGAACTCAGTTTCGCGGGACATCCCTGGACGCCCACTTGGATACGCCGGCCGACCCCAGACTCGAATCCGCCACCATCAACCGCCTGATGTGGCGGCTCATGCCGTTCCTGTTTCTTCTCTACATCGTTGCCTATCTGGACCGCATCAACGTGGGCTTTGCGGTGTTGCAGATGAGCGAACCGCTCCATCTCACTGATCGCGTGAAAGGCGTGGCTTTTGGGATGTTCTTTGCGGGATACTTTTTTTTTCAGGTGCCGAGCAATCTGGTGCTGCAGAAGGTGGGCGTCCGGCGCTGGATTTCGGGTCTGATGGTGACGTGGGGCGTCGTCTCCTGTTCGATGATTTTTATTCGTGGCCCGCGGAGTTTTTATGTGCTTCGGTTTCTTCTGGGCGCGGCGGAAGCGGGATTCTTTCCAGGGATGATTCTTTACCTGAAGCACTGGTTTCCGGCGCGCGCGCGCGCCCGGGCGGTGGCGTGGTTCATGACGGCGAATCCTCTGGCCGGCGTGGTGGGCAGCCCGATCTCGGGTGCGCTGTTGGGACTTCATGGCAGCGGACTGGCGGGATGGCAATGGCTGTTCTTGATGGAGGGCGCGCCGGCCATCCTGCTTGGCGTGGCAGTACTTTGGGTGCTGGCGGAAAGTCCGAAGCAGGCGCGGTGGCTCCGCGACGATGAACGGAAATGGCTGCTGGACCAATTGAATCGCGAGGAGCAGGCCGAGTCCGGTCATGCCGGAGGTTTGTGGTCGGTGTTTGTGGATTGGCGGGTCTGGGTGCTTTCTCTGGTCTATTTCGGGTTGCCCGCCGCGATGTATGGGGTTACGGCGTGGCTGCCGACCGCGATCCACAGCATGTCGGGCTTGAGCAACCAGATGATTGGGGTGGTGGCAGCCATCCCGTATTTTGCGACGGCGATTGCCATGGTGGTGGTGGGGCGGCATTCCGACCGAACTGGCGAGCGGGCATGGCATACGGCTGCGATGGCATTCCTGGGAGCAGGGGCTTTGGGCGTGGCGGCTTACGGCGGGGCATCGTTTCTGGTGATTGCAGGGATGAGCGTGGGAATGTTGGGAGCGCAGTCGATGGCGGGGCCGTTCTGGGCGATGGCAACGTCGCGGATGAAGGGGACGGCGGCCGCGGCGTCTATCGCGATTATTAACTCGGTCGCGAACCTGGGCGGATATTTCGGGCCCTACATCATCGGGTTTGTGCGGTCTGACAATCGAGGGTTCGGGGGGTTGCTGGCGATTGCCGTGGTGCTGGCGGTGAGCGGGTGCCTGGCTTTGGTGGTTGGTGCAGAGCAAGCGCCGTCACTTGCGGCGAAGGGATGACCGGCTGCGCCAGGGATATTGGGGCGGGCTGAGCCAGCTTTTGACACCCAGCAGGACTCCGCGCGGGAGATCCCTCGCCCCGCTGGTAAGGACGCGGGGCTTCGATGACGCCGACGAGATGGCTTGTCAGCATCGAAGTGCGCCCATTACCGGCTCACCAACTTATACCTCAAACCTCCACGCATTGTTTACAATAGGGGTTTCGTCCGGCCCTCTGTCAGGGGTCGCACCAGGACGAACCGCAACTTTGGAACAGCCAAAACACAATTCCGGGAACCCTCCCAGCGTTTACTGGAGGGTGGAAGGCAGCTTGCTCGACCTGACCGTGGTCGCGCCGCTGGCCTTCTTTACCTGGAACGATCAGACATTCAGCGGGCGGGTGCGGCGACGCGGCCTGATTTTTTTGATGGCGGTGCTGCGTCCGTTTCTTTATGCGTCTAATCGAAAATTTGCCACGCGCATGGTGCACACCGTGCTGCGCGGCGTGACCAGGGATCGGCTGGATCTGCTGGGCGAAGAATATTTTCAGTACCGGCTGAGACCGCGGCTGAAGGCGCAAGGGGTGCAGAAAGTACAGGAGCTTTTGAACTGCGGCGCGGACGTGGTGTTAGTGAGCCAGGGATTGGATCACGTGATGCGTCCGCTGGCGCGGCATCTGGGAGTGAAGCATCTGGTCGCGAACCGCCTGGAGTTTCGCGATCGCGTGGCGACGGGACGTCTGCTGGAACCGGTGATCCGGCCGCGGGGAGTGTTTGCGCGTCTCAGGGAACAGCATCCGGATGGACGGCGAGCGCCCAAGACGCTGGCGCGCCACCTGGGGATTTCGATCGAGGAGTTGCGGGAAGCGGTGATTGGGGCCGACAGGGAAGCGCTGCCGCGGGAGCGGCCGATCGTACACTTTGACGGCCAGAAACAGCCAGCCGGATTCTCAGTTGCACGCGCCCTGCGGGGAAAGCATCTGATGCTGATCGGCGTGACCGGATTTATTGGGAAAGTGTGGCTGGTCAACACATTGCTCGAATTGCCGGAGGTTGGACGAATCTATCTGCTCGTCCGGCGGCAGAAATCTAATCCGGCGGAGCGGCGCTTCGAGAAGATCGTGGAAGAGTCGCCGGTTTTCGATCCTCTGTTTGAGCGCTCCGGAGATGACCTGCCGCGGTTCCTGCGAGATAAGGTGGAAGTGCTGGAAGGCGACGTCACGCGATCGGGCCTGGGCTTGAGCCCGGAAAATCTGCGGCGCATGCAGCGGGACCTGGACTTAGTGATTAACAGTTCGGGCCTGACCGATTTTAATCCTGACCTGCGCGACGCGATCACGACGAACACGGACGCCGCGCTCAACATTGTCGAGTTTGTGCGAACCACGGATCATGCGGGGTTGCTGCATCTCTCGACTTGCTACGTCGCGGGCGAGCAGGATGGGCGAGTCGCGGAAAAGCTAGTCGCAAACTACACCCCCCGGCACATTCCGGATTTTGACGCCGAGCAGGAATTGCGCAACCTGCATGAGTTGATCCGGCAGGCCGAGGCGCAGGCGGAAGGCACTGACGTCAGCGAAGGTTTGAAAATGCAGGCTCTGGCCAAGGAGCACGCGGCCAAGGATCTGCAGGGCGCGGCGCTGGAAAACCAGATTCGCAAGAACCGTATCCGCTGGTTGAAGGCCTATCTGACGGAACTTGGAACGCGGCGGGCCAAGGAATTAGGTTGGCCGAATACTTACACGCTTACCAAAAGCCTGGCGGAATCACTCATCGTGAAGTATGGGGCCGGGCTGCCGATCGCCGTGGTGCGCCCGGCCATTGTTGAGACTTCTGTGGCCAAGCCGTTCTGCGGCTGGAACGAGGGCATCAACACTTCGGCGTCGCTCTCTTATTTGTTGGGCACATATTTCCGGCAACTGCCTTCGAACGAAAGCAAGCGGCTCGACATTATTCCGGTGGACGCGGTGTGTGACGGGATGACACTGATCGCCGCGGCCATTATCGAGCGGCGGCATGACCGGCTCTACCAGCTTGCGACTTCGGTGACGAATCCCTGCGATATGGGCCGGTCGATCGAACTGACGTCGCTGGCGCACCGCAAACATTACCGCGCGCAGGAGGGATTGGAATCCTGGCTGCGGCTGCGGTTTGATGCGATTCCGGTTTCGAAAACGCGCTACAACCGTATGTCGGCTCCGGCGCAGCGGGCGATTGTGAAATCGATTCAACGCGTAATGTCGCCCTTGCCGTTGAAGAGAGCTCCGCTGGTGAAGACCGAGCGCAGCCTGGAACGGCTGGAAAAGCTGATCGAACTGTTCGAGCCATTCATACTTCTGAATGAGCACGATTTTGCCGCCGACAACATCGAGAAACTCTCCTACGCGCTGGTGCCGGAAGAACAGAAACAATTCGGCTACGACACGCGCGACCTCGATTGGTGGGAGTATTGGATCAACGTGCATATCCCTGCGCTGCGGCGGTGGACCTATCCGCTGATCGAAGGGCGTCCGCTGGAAGCGCGGCCCGCGCGCACCTTCCAGCTTGCCCCCGCCGCCGTGGAAAACGGCGAAACCGTGAAAACCGGAACTAACGGAGCGACGTGGCGATATTCCTGACGGGATCAACGGGATACATCGGCGCGCACGTGGCTGCGAATCTGCTGGATGGGCATGGCGCCGCCTTGAACGTGCTGGTGCGGGCGCGCGAACAAGGGGAAGCGCAGGTGCGGTTGTGGAATTCCCTGCAGTTGCATCTGGACTTCCCACGCTTCTACGAATACTTGCAGACGCGGGTGCGAGTTTTCTGCGGCGATCTGACGTCTCCGGCGTTCGGACTCGGGCGCGATGATTATGATCGGCTGGTGCACACCACCGATTCGGTGATTCATTGCGCTGCTTCGCTCAACCGCAAATCGGAGAAAAGTTGCCTGAACGTGAACCTGCGAGGCACGCTCGAAGTGCTGACGCTGGCCCGCCACGCCGAGCATTACCACGGGCTGCGCCGCTTCAGCCAGGTAAGCACGGTGGCCGTCTGCGGAAAGCGCCATCATGAAGTAGTGACGGAAGACCGATCGATTGAATGGGACCGCTCGGACTACGATCCCTATGCGCGCACGAAGAAATTCTGCGAGCACATGATGCGCGTGCTGCTGCCCGACACTCCGAAAACGGTTTTTCGCCCCAGCATCGTTCTTGGAGACAGCCGCTACGCAGAAACTACGCAGTTCGACATGGTGCGGTCGTTCGTGTTTCTTGCCGGGTTGCCCGCGCTGCCGTTCCGGCCGACGGATAAGATCGACATCGTAAACGTGGATTTCGTGGCCGACGCGATCGCGACGCTGCACCAGAAAGATCAGCCGCAATACGACACGTATCATCTTTCGTCGGGCCTGGAGTCGCAAACCTTTCGCCAGCTCACCAGCACTCTGGCGGCGGCGCAAAACAAGCGCGGGCCCGTGTTTCTGCCGTTCCTGGAGAAGCCGTTCTCTTCGGCGGTGAATTTTCTCGCCAATCGGAAAGGACCTGTGGGACACGGCGCCGCGTTGATGAAAGTGTTCCTGCCCTATCTGGTGTGGAACACGGTGTTCGACAACACGCGCGTGACCACCGAATTGGGGCGCAAGCCGGTTCCGTTCTCGCGCTACAGTTATCCGCTCTTGAAGTTCAGCCGGGAGAATCATTTCGAGTACCGCTACAAGCCGTGGCCGGCCGCCGCGGGAGGGACCGCGGCATGATGGATTTCATTTTGGAAGCGTGGGTGAGTTCGTCCATTGAGCGGGCCAAGGCCAGCTGGATGCTCGGGGGCGGCACGCACTGGAAGCCGGGGGAGAAGCTGAAGCTGTTGTTCGCCGGCTATAACGGCACGCGAAACACGGGATCCGATGTGCGCCCGGAAGAAACGCTCCGGCAGCTGCGGCACATTCTGGGCGCGGAAAAGGTCGAGTTCAGCGCCATGTCGCAGAATTTTGACATGACGCGTGGATATTTCCCCGGCGCGGAGCAGGTGCATCTTCCGGATGTGTTTCCGCCTTTCTTGGCGCGCGAAGTCCCCAAGCATCACGGCGTGGTGGTGGTGGAAGGCTCGGCCTTCAAGAGCAAGTTCGCCAACGCCCTGACCACGATGATCATTGGTTCGCTGGGCATGGCGGCGGCGCAGAACAAGCTGGCCGTGGGCTACGGGTCTGAAGCGGGACATATGGATCCGCTGGTCGCGCGCATGTGTGGACGCTATTGCAAGAGTTCCCTCATCATCACGCGCAACGAAGAATCGCGAACCGTGCTGCGCAAGCTTGGCGTGCCCACGGAACTTGGCACGGACACAGCTTGGACCTTCGAGCCGCTGCCGCCGGAGTATGGCCGCAAAGCCTTGAGGGACGCGGGTTGGGACGGCAAGCTGCCGGTCTTGATTGTTTGCCCCATCAATCCGTTCTGGTGGCCTGTGAAACCGTCGCTGGTGAAATATGCAGCCCGCTCGGTAACGGGTGCCTATAAGGACAGTCACTACCGCACGGTTTATTTTCACAAATCGGGCTACGACGTGGACGCGGCCTTCGAGGATTATCTGACCGCGATTGCCAACGCGGTGGATGCGTTCCGCCAGCGGCGACGCGTGTTCACGGTGCTGGCCGCGACCGAAGCACTCGATGCGCGCGCCTGCCGGCGCATTGCCGAGAAGCTGGGCGGCGGGCTGCCCGTGTTCACCTCCGAAGAGCACGACATGTATCAAATGGTGAGCATCCTGCGCGCCGGGCACATGATGGCGTCGTCGCGATTTCACGGCATCGTAACTTCGATGCCGGCGCTCGTGCCCTCGGCGGGAATCACCATGGACGAGCGCATTCGCAACCTGATGCGCGAGCGCGGACATCAGGACTTGCTGATGAATGTGGACGATCCTGATCTCGAACCCAAGCTGCTGGTGGCTCTCGAAAAGGTGGCGATGGAAGGAGAGCGCATTGCCGACGGAATTGGACGTACGGTGGTGAAGAATCTGAAGGTGATGGCGCGCATGGGCGTTTACTTCGAAGAAGAAGTGCAGCGGCGCTATCCCGAATTCCCGACTCGCAAGGGCGAGTGGAGTTGGGAAGATTATCTGCCGCCGATCAGTCCTTCGTTGCGGCAATTGGCGGAAGCGTACAGCTGATTCGGCTGATCTTGCCGCCGTCAGCCGTTCCGGTAAACACTATGCCCTTTGTCGGGGACATATTTTCGCAACTGAAAACGGCCGCGGATACCGTGATCCTGCAGGAAATCCGCGACGGCCAGGTCACGGGAGTGACCGGAGCAGAGCTGCTGGAATTGATTCGCAAGGCGCGAACTTTTCTGGCGTCGAAGGGACTCAACAAGGGCGACCGCTGCGGTCTGCTGGCGCCGAACAGCATCCGCTGGGTGGCGATGGATCTTGCCATCATGGCCGAGGGACTGATCGCGGTCCCGCTTTATTCGCGCCAGGCTCCGGCGGAGCTGGTGGCGATGATGAAAGATTGCGCGCCGTCGGCCGTGTGTTGCGGCGACGCTGCGTTGCGCGATCGAATCCGGCAGAGCTGGGTGGAAGCGCCGCCGCATTTTCTGTTTGACGAGATTTTTGCTGGGGTCGAAGGCGTGGCGCTTGACCGGCTGCAAGTGGGGAGCGAGAGTCCGGTGACGATCATCTATACGTCGGGGACCTCGGGCGAAGCCAAGGGCGTAGTCCTGAATGCGGCGAATGTCGGGTTCATACTGGGCTGCACTTCGGATCGTTTCGATGTTTTGATGAAAGGCCGAACGGGGCAGGATCGGGTCTTTCATTATTTGCCCTTCAGCTTCTGCGCGTCGTGGATCGCGCTGCTGACATTTTTGATGAGAAGGGTACTGGTGACACTGAATACCGATTTGACGAAGATTGCCAGCGATCTGCCCTCGGCTGCTCCGGATTATTTTCTGAACGTGCCGCAATTGCTGGAGCGCATGCGCCGTGGAGTCGACGAGCAGGTGGAGAAAGCCGGAGGAATTGGACTCGCCATCTACTCACGCGCGAAAAGCGCCTGGGCGCGGCAAGTGGAGAAGCGTCCGATGTCGGGCGATGGTTTGTGGTTGTGGCTGGCGAACACTCTGGTGTTCCCAAAAATCCGCGCCAAAATGACCGGGACGAACTTGAAGGCGCTGATCTGCGGGTCGGCGCCGCTGAATCCGGAAACGCAACTCTACTTCCGCATGCTGGGTATTCCGGTTTTGCAGGTGTACGGTTTGACGGAGACGACCGGGATCTGCACCATGGATGATCCGCTGCATGTCGAGCCAGGCCGCGTCGGGCCGGCGATCCCGGGCATCGAGATGCGGCTGGGCGAGAATGAAGAGATGGTTGTGCGCGGGCCGAATGTTTTTCCCGGATATTGGAATCGTCCGCAGCAAACTGCAGAAGCGCTGCGCGATGGGTGGTTTCACACCGGCGATCAGGGCGAGATGGATGCTTCGGGCAACTGGCGCATCGTGGGGAGAATCAAGAACCTGATCGTGCTCGGGTCCGGGCACAAGATTTCGCCGGAAGCCATCGAGGATGAGATTGCGCGCAGCCTGCCGGGCGCGCAACAAGTGGTGCTCGTGGGTAACGGACGCGGATATCTTTCCGCGATCGTCACCGGCGGTGTGACCCGGCAACAAGTGCAGGAGGCGCTGGATACAGTGAATACGCAACTTCCGCATTACAAGCAGGTGCGGGTGTTCCACCTGCGGCCGGAGCCGTTTTCAATCGACGAGGGCACGCTTACGGTGAACGGAAAACTGAAACGCGATTTAATCGCTTCGCGGATGAAAAGCGAGATTGAAGAAATGTACCGTGCGGTGAAAACGGCATGAGCGTCTCATCGCCAGCGCATGACGGGAGCGCGTTGTCGTGGCAGGTGCGCGAAGGCGTCATCGAAGTGGCTCTGCATCGCGAACCCTGCAACGAAATCGGTTCGCTTGCGCTCGAGGAATTGGAGAAGTTTGCCGGTGTGCTTGAGGGTCTGCCGGGGGATGCTCACGCAATCATCATTTACAGCGACCTGAAAGCCGGATTCTGCGCGGGCGCCGATTTGCGCGAACTTTACCAGCGATCGCAGGCGATGGACAAATCTGCAGCGTTGAAGGGCGTGCGCGATTTTCTGGAACGGATTCATCGCGTGTTGAATCTGATTGATGCGGCGCCTTTGACCACGATCGCGGCCGTGCATGGCGTGACGTTCGGAGGAGGATTTGAACTGGCGCTGGCTTGCGACCTGATCATCGCCGACAAGATGGCGCGCTTCTGCTTCCCGGAATTGCGGCTGGGGCTGATTCCCGGATTCGGCGGGATCCCGCGACTGAAGCGCGATCTGGGCAATGCCGTGGTGCGAGATTTATTGCTGACTGGGCGCAGCTTCAATGCGACCAAGGCGCAACAGATGGGTCTGGTAAGCCAGGTGGTGGGCGAAGGCGAGGCCCTGCGCGCGGCGCGGGCGACAGCGGCGCAACTCGGCAAGTTTGATCGCGAAACCGCCGCTGCCGCCAAACGCTTCATCAAGCCCATCCCGCACGAAGAGTTGCGGCGCGAGATCGATATTTTCTGTGAATTGTTTTCTCGCCCGGCGGTCGAGGCTGGGCTGAAGAAATTCGTCGAGAGCACGGAAGCACAGCCGTACTTGCCGTAATGCTTCGCGCTTATTGCGATGAAAGTTAATAAAATGAAAGCGAACGATATGCCCACTGCCAATCAAACGCTCGACGAGATTTTGAGCCTGGCGTCAGTCCATTTCAAAGTGCCGCGGGAGAAACTGCATCCCGACGAGGATTTCTTCATAGCGCTTGGCATCGACAGCCTGCAGACTCTCGAACTCCTCACCCGGCTCGAGCACCACTTTCACGTCGAATTGCCGGATTACGAACTGCAGGGCGTGACCGACTTTCGCACGCTGGCGGGAAAAATTCAGGCGCGACTTTAGGAACAGAATTCGGGGCGCGGCCACTAAGTTCGAATGCGTGAGCAGTTCTCGACCGGCCTTTCGTGCGCGCAGGTGATGAACTGATAAACAAGGTTTAATTCGCACGCCCGCGCCTCTGTGATGAAATAGCCTGTTGATGCTCGATCTCCAACAATACACATGCCTCGGGGCGGCTTTGCGCGATGCGCTGGACCGCTTTGCCCCACAAGTCTGCCTGATCGAGGCGGACCGCGACCGCGAGAAAGTTCGGCTGACGTATTCCGATTTCAAAGAAATTGCTCTGCCCCTGACTCGCGCGCTGGAAGACGCCGATTTCGATCCCGGCGAGCGCGCCGCCATCATCATGACCAATCAGTCGAAGTGGCTGATTTCTGCCTACGCGGTTTTCCACTGCGGCGGCGTGCTGGTGCCGCTCGATTACAAGCTGACCGCTGCCGAGCACCTCCAGTTGCTCGCGCACTCGAAGGCGAAAGTGCTCGTCGTGGAGTATCACTTGTGGCGGGCGATCATGCAGTCGCCAGAGTTTCACAGCATCAGCGCAAAGATCGTGCTCGTGACCGAGGCGCCGCTCGGGGCCGACCTGGCAGGCGGGTTTCGCTGGGAAGATTTCAAGCGCAAAGGCGCGCCCGATTTCGTAATGCGGCAGAAGGACGACGTGGCCTGCATCGTGTATTCGTCGGGAACTGGCGGGCGTCCCAAGGGCTGCGTCCTTACCCACGAGAATTATCTGGAGCAGTGCCGCGCGCTGACCGCGTGGTATCCGTTTTGGCCGGGTGTGCGCTATCTCAGCATTCTGCCCACCAACCACGCGATTGATTTCATGGTCGGCTTCATCGGGCCGTTCGTGTGCGGAGCTTGCGTGGTGCATCTGCGGACGCTGCGTCCGGATTTTGTGCGCGACGCTTTTGTGCGCTACCGCATCACGTACGTTGCGCTGGTGCCGATGATCCTGAAGAATCTGGAGCGCGGGTTGCGCGCCAAGTTCGACGAACTGCCGTCGTGGAAAAGGTTCTTCCTCAATCGCTCGATTGCTTTGAACAAGTTGTTCACGCGACGCCGCCCAAGGGCAGGCCTCAGCCGCGCGCTGCTGCCCCAGGTGCATCGCGGATTCGGGGGAGAACTGCTGGCCATGTTCACCGGCGGTGCGTTCATGGAACCCTCGACCACGCAGTTTTTCTACGACCTCGGAATTCCCGTGGCCAACGGATACGGACTCACGGAAGCCGGAACCGTCCTCACCGTCAACGATCTGAAGCCGTTCCGCGCCGATACGGTAGGCAAGCCGCTGCCCGGCGTCGAGATCCGAATTCTGAATCCGGATGCCGAAGGCGTGGGCGAAGTGGCGGCTCGTAGCAAGACCGTTATGTCCCATTACCTCGACGACGCCGAACTCACTCTGGAGACTATCGTCGAGGGGTGGCTTCTCACGGGCGATCTGGGACGGTTTGATGATACCGGGCATCTGCAACTGTTCGGGCGCAAGAAGAACATGATTGTGACCGAGGGCGGGAAAAATATTTATCCCGAAGATATTGAGACTGTCTTCGATGCGCTGCCGGTGAAGGAATATTGCGTTTTTGCCGCGAATTACGTGTGGCCAAAGAATGACCTGGGACGTGAGATGCTGGTGATCGTTCTGCGGCTGGAACCGAACCAGCATTTTGACAGCAAATTGCTGGAGGAAATGAGCGTCCGCAACCGGCGCCTGCCGGACTTCAAGAGGGTCGGCGCCTATTTGGTGTGGAATAAGGATTTTCCGCGAACCGCTTCCATGAAGATCAAGCGCCAGGAACTGGCGGAAGACATTGGCAAGAGCGTGGAGCGGAAAGCGCTTGTAACTTTCTAAGCGAAATCGGCGTGAGCGAATCTTTCCTGGCGATTGTGAATCCGGCGGCGGGCGGGGGGCGAAGCGCGAAGATGCTTGCTCCGGCGCTGCAGCGGCTGCGGGCCGGAGGCGTGGAGGTCGAGGTCGCCCAGACGAGCGCGGCGGGCCAGGCCACGCAGATTGCGCGCGAGGCCTACGGACGCGGCGTGCGGCGGTTCATCGCCGTCGGCGGCGACGGTACGTCTTACGAAGTTGTCAACGGGCTCTATCCCGAGGCGCTTGCTGGGGAAAGGCCGACCCTGGCCTTCCTGCCTCTCGGCACGGGGAATTCTTTTCTGCGAGATTTCAGCGACCGCGGCGTGGAGCACGCCATCGAATCGATTCTGTCGGGGCGCAGCCAATCCTGCGATGTGCTGCGGTTGCGCCACAGGCAGGGAGTGATCCATTACATCAACCTCCTCAGCATGGGATTTACCGCCGACGTAGCTACGCTGCGCGCACGCCGCTTCAGCGGGTGGGGCGAGTTGGGTTACGTGATCTCGATTTTTCTGGGGCTGGCGCGGTTTCAGCGCCGTCCGTTTCCGCTGCGGCTGGAAGGCGAAAAAAAATTCGACCGCAGGTCTTGCCTGTTTCTCACCTTCAACAACAGCAAGTTCACAGGCGGCACCATGATGATTGCACCCAAGGCTGAGGTGAGCAGCGGCATGGTGGAATACGTCCGCTGGGGACCGATCGGGCGTCTGGGGCTGATTCGTAATCTGCCGGGGCTTTACGATGGCACGCATATCGAGCATCCATTGGCCGAGCATAAAGCGGTGCGGCACGTGATGTTTGCACTGGACGCTCCGGTCGATGTGATGGTGGACGGCGAAGTGCTGACCTTGCATTGCGAAGAATTGGACGTGTTGCCTGGAGCTTTGAATGTTGTTGCCTAGCCGGTTGCGCAGAATTCTTTGCCAACAGCCGTGATATAAAAAACATCATGTCAGAAGAGCGCCGAAAACGTCAGCAGGAACGGGAGAACGCCGGCCAGCCGAACCCGAACTCGCGGAAGTTCGTCTGGGCCGCGCTGGTCGTGGTGTTGTTTGCTGTGGCTTATTATGCCGGCTGGCATCACAAGAATCATCGTTATGACCAGTTCGCGAAGTGCATCGCTTCAAAAAACGCGAAGATGTATGGGCTTTACTGGTGTCCGCATTGTCTGGAGCAGAAAGAGATGTTCGGCAAATCGTTTCAGTATGTGCCCTATGTAGAATGCGCGATCCGGGGTTCGCGGGAGATGGCGCCGGAATGCAAAGCCGCCAATGCCAAACATTTTCCCAGCTGGCAATTCAATGGCGGCCCGCTCCTGGAGGGGGTTCGTACCCTGGACGATCTAGGCGCACAGACCGGGTGCACCCCGTAGTGACAACCTCCGCCGACAACTTGCAGAACGGATCGGCGGATGGAAATTCGCGAGTTCCGAAAAGCGTGAAGTACATCTTCTGGGCGATCGCGGTTCTGTCCGTGGCGGGGATGATCGTGTCGGCAGTATCGCTGCAGCGCCACTACGCGAAATCGGCGACGTCGTATTGCGACTTCGGTGAAAAGTTCAACTGCGACATCGTGAACCGCAGCGAGTATTCCGAGTTGCTGGGAATTCCGGTGGCGGGGATTGGCTTTGTGGGGTATGGGGTGTTGCTGGCACTCTCGACATTTTACCGGGAGCGCGCGGACACGCCGTTTCGTTTGCTCGTGGCCGCGGCAGCCGGATTGGCATTCGCTTTGTATCTTACCTATGTCGAAGGCTACGTTTTGACGACCTGGTGCGTGCTGTGTTTGACGTCGCTGGGGATTATTTTCGCGATCAGCGTGCTGGCGGGTGTGGCTAAGCTGTGGGCGGCTAAGGTGGCGTGAGCGCGATTGAAACGAAGCGCGGGTGAAGTTGAAAGCGCGGTTGAAGTTGAAAGCGCGGTTGAAGAAGGTCACAAGAAAATACTTTCTGGATGGAAGAACTTCACAAAACTGAAAGCCACGCCGCCGGTATGCCTGGGATCATTCGTGCCGAAGCGGCGACTGGCGATCTCCGGCTGCACGAATTCCGCAGCCGGGTTTTTCGCAACACGCGGTTCCTGCGGGTGTGGCTGCCGCCTGGTTACGACGATGCCGCGAATCAGGGTCGGCGTTACCCTGTCCTCTATTTGAACGACGGCCAAAATCTCTTCGAGGCGGCCACCGCGTACGCCGGAGTGGACTGGCAAGTGGACGACGCCGCTGACCGCCTGATTCGCGAAGGGGTCATCCCGCCGATGATCATCGTCGGCATCGACCACGCGGGCAAAGACCGCATCCGCGAATTCATGCCGCACCGTTCGATGCATCCCATGATGCTGCGCGTGCAGGGCTTGCGCTATCCCGACTTCCTGGCGAAAGAAGTGATGGCGTTCATAGGCCGCAACTATCGAGTGGCCGCGGGACCGGACAACACTGGACTCGGCGGTTCGTCCCTGGGCGCCCTGATCGCGCTTTACACAGCGATTGCACGGCCAGGGTTGGTCGGACGATTGTTGCTGGAGAGTCCTTCGTTGTGGGCCTCCAACCGGCAGACAGTCAAGGAAAGTCGCGCGATGAAACGGTGGCCGGAACGAGTATTTCTTGCGACGGGCACCGCAGAAGCAGGCAGGCAAGACAGAGATCGGAGCGTCGTGGACGACGTGCGCGAACTGGCTGGAGTCTTGCGCCGCGCAGGATTGAACGAAAGACGCCTGCGCTTGGTGATCGAAGATGGGGCACCGCACAGCGAGTCGGCTTGGGCGCGGCGCTTTCCGGAAGCGCTGGCATTCCTGTTCGGGAAATAGGCGCGCGCGAATCGTCGTGGGAAATGGTTTGTTCGACGGTTTGCCTCAACCTAGATTCGCCTCAATTTAGTCTGCAGGGTAGGGCTTGAGCGCCGAAGATTCGTCGGGTTCGAGCAGCCAGACGTGACGAGTCGAAAAGTAGCGAAGCAACTCCTGGTTCTGCTGCTCGCCCATATCCCGCGCCCACACCACCTTCGCACCGTCAATGTCTGCGCGGTTGTAAACCCATTCGATGTGAGAACCGTGGTTTGGAGCGTACCGGACAATCACCATGTGATCGCCGGGAGTCGATTCGAGTTGGCGCACAATCGCCGCGCGCTCCAGGTTTCCCCGCGGCCAGCGCTGCTCGATTTGTGTGCCCGCCACTAAGGCACAAAGACGCAAACCGATCATCGCCACGCAGATCGCGGGCACGGCCCTGACCAGCGCCGCTCCGACCGGCTTTCCTGACCGCCACAAACGCAGATGCCGCATGCATTGCATCAGCAACAGGAGAAAAAGTCCGGTGGCTGCCGCCACGTAGTGCGCCCCAGTCCAGGTTTCCAGAACTATCCCTGCCGTAACGAAGCCGGCGACGATGAGAGGAAACTTCATCCTGCGGTCGCGCAGAATGCAGGGAAATGCCAGCAGCGGAATCGTCAGCGCCGGGCTGGCGTAAAACACCCATAGCCAATACGCTTTGTGGCGCAGGCGGAGCAGGAAACCGAGCGGCGTGCGTCCCGACAGATAGTCGTGATACTCCCAGCCCTGGTAAAAATCGCGCATCGCCGCGTGACGATAGACCGGTTCGGGACGCGCATGCTGCCAGATGAAATAAGGAGCCATCGCGTAAGTTTGCCGGTCGACCTGGTAGGGCATGACGAAGGGGTTGCCGGTCACTCGCCAGAAGTAGTAGCCCATGGCCGCCCCCGTGATGCCAAGGATCACAACCAGCGGCACAACGACCCGCAACATCACCGTGCTGGCCGGAATTTTTTCCTGCTGCACCATCCAGACCAACATTGCGGCTGCGATCGGCAAACTGAAGACGAGGCCTTCATACGGACGAGTATTCGCCAGTATGGCTACGCCGATTCCCATTCCCACGGCGTCGCGCAAACGTCCGTAACGCCGGATGCGCGGCAACGCACCCAACAGCAGCGCGCCCGCGAGCGCGGGCAGGCCTGCACCGAAGTAGCTGTTCATCCAATAGCTCAGTATTCCGAATCGCAACACAGCGAGCGCCGCTCCATACAGCGCCCAGGCGGGCGGAAGCCATGCCTGCAGCATCCAGCACAGCGCGGAACACATCAGCGCCGTGACCAGCAGTTGCCCGATCCAGGGATGCCCGAGCTTCTGGCCCGCCGCCAGAATCAAACCCTGCGCCGGCGGATACATTGACATATAAGTCGGCTTTTGGATGATGTGGAAGCTCTCGAAGTGCATCCACATCGGGTGCGTGGGATTCGTCAGTCTGCCATGCGCGAAGGTGTCGGCAGCCAGCAGGAAGCTGTATTCGTCGTGCCACATGGGCTCCGGAACGCCCAGCAGCGGAATCAGAGCGAGACGAATCGCCAGCACGGACGCGCCGGCGAAGACCACTGAAAGAGTTTTGCGCCGGGCCAGATTGGAGAAAGCTCGAGAAATGCTGCGGAATTGGCGCGGTTCGGACGCGCTGGAACTTCTTCGCTGCGAAATAAATATCCAGGCGACGACGGCGATTACCTGAAGCAGTTCGAATAACACAACCAGGAAGGGAGACAGGCGGGCGTAGATTCTGACCAGGGCGGGCATGTTTAACGGATCAAACCAGCGGACACCACTTTAGGTTACGTTCGAGGCAGCATACTTTCCAGGCCGCAAAAAAGACAGCAAAAAGCCCGGGAGCGAATCCCGGGCTGAAATTGCGACTCGTTAAGGTCGGCCGGCGAACCGGGACGCCTCCCGTTTACTTTCCTACGGTTGCGCGGTCGGCGACGATGTCGAGCAACCCGTCGGCGACTTCGATCATATCCTCGCCTACTTTGCGGTTGGTCGCGATCGCTTCCTTCAGCGGAATCGAGATAATCTTATTGGCCCGCAGAGCGGCCATGGCGCCGAATTCGCCGCGATGCGCCATGTCGATTGCGCCCAGGCCGTAACGCGAGGCCAGAACCCGGTCGAATGCGCTGGGAGACCCTCCGCGCTGGATGTGGCCGAGCACCACCGCGCGCGTCTCATAGCCGGTGCGGCGCTCGATTTCACGCGCCAGAATGTTGGCTATGCCGCCCAGTTTGGCGTGCCCGAACTCGTCCTTGCCCATATCTTGCAACACCGGGGCGCCCTGGCTGCCATCGGTGCCCGCGGCAAACTTCGCTCCTTCCGCCACCACGACGATGGAAAAATACTTTCCGCGTTCGTGGCGCTGCCGGATCTGGTCCGCGACTTTGTCGATATCAAAGGGCCGTTCGGGGATCAGAATGACGTCCGCGCCTCCCGCGATTCCGCTGTAAAGGGCGATCCAGCCCGCATCGCGGCCCATCACCTCGACCACCATCACCCGATTGTGAGCTTCGGCAGTGGTGTGGACGCGGTCAATGGCTTCACACACTACATTCACCGCCGTATCGAAGCCGAAAGTGTAATCCGTTCCCGCCAGATCGTTGTCGATGGTCTTGGGCACGCCGATCACCTTGATTCCGCGCTCGTGGAGTTTCTGCGCGACCGAAAGCGTGTCATCGCCTCCGATGGCGATGAGTCCGTCAAGTTTGTGTTTCTCGATGGTCGCGGCGCAGCGGTCAAGTCCGTCCGGTTTCTTGGAAGGATTCGTGCGCGAGGTGCGAAGAATAGTCCCGCCACGGGGCAGAATGCCACTGACTGCTTCCAGGTCGAGCACCATGCTTTTATCGTCCACCAACCCGCGCCAGCCCTCGAGAAAGCCGACAAACTCGTCGCCGTAATGAAAAACTCCCTTGCGCACCACGGCGCGGATCACCGCGTTCAGCCCCGGACAATCGCCTCCGCCGGTCAGTATGCCAATCTTCATGTTTTGCTCCTCTGCAGGTATGGAGTCAGACGGAACCTGTGAATGAACCCCTGGCGCGAGGGCAAACCAAATAAGGCCCTCAACGCGGGGTTGGCAGTCGTTCGGAAGAAATAGAGTATCACCAAAGGAGCGTCCGCCGAAACCGGGCCGGCAACGGAGAAGTCGTGAAAGCGGCGACTAAGCGTCTCTTCTAATTGACATTGCATCGAAGCGCAGAATTCGCCACAATGCTCCACGAACATGACGAAACCTGTCGCAGTTCTCGTTTGGGGTGGGGTTGCAACGGTCGGCGCGTTGGCGGTTTCCGTAGTGGCCTTCCGCCGCGGCGAACCGATCAACGCTCTCTGGCTGGTGGTTGCGGCCACTTGTTGTTACGCCCTGGGATATCGCTTCTACAGCCGGTTTATTGCCGTCAAAATTCTTGCGGTCGATGCACTTCGGGCCACCCCGGCCGAGCGCCTGGAAAATGGCCGGGATTTTCTCGTTACGAATAAATGGGTAGTGTTCGGCCATCATTTTGCGGCCATC
The DNA here is from genome assembly GCA_035308125.1 of Candidatus Sulfotelmatobacter sp. Classification (GTDB taxonomy): domain Bacteria; phylum Acidobacteriota; class Terriglobia; order Terriglobales; family Acidobacteriaceae; genus Sulfotelmatobacter. Next base: position 114,997 of record DATGHF010000053.1, on the reverse strand, counting down.
GCCGGGCCGGGTCCGCTGGTGGGGCCGGTGCTGGCGGCCCAGTTTGGATATTTGCCGGGAACCCTGTGGATCCTGGCCGGGGGCGTGTTCGCGGGCTGCGTGCAGGATTTCGTGATCCTGCTGTTTTCCGTACGCCGCGACGGCAAATCGCTCACGGAGATGGCAAAAGAAGAAACCGGACGCATCGGCGGACTGGTCGCTTATGCTTCGGTGATCGCAATTCTGATTATCCTGCTTGCAGTGGTCGCGCTGATCGTGGTGAACGCGTTGAAGTCCAGCCCCTGGGGCACTTTCACCATTGCCATGACCATGCCCATCGCACTGCTGATGGGAGTCTATTTGCGCCGGATTCGCCCCGGCAAAGTGCTGGAAGTTTCCCTGCTCGGCTTCATTCTGGTGATGCTGGCGATTTGGGGCGGGCAGTGGGTTTCGCAGAATCCCGTGCTGGCCGGCATTTTCACGCTGAGCGCGACCACGCTGTCACTTCTAATTATTGTTTACGGATTTGCCGCGTCCGCGCTGCCGGTGTGGTTGCTGCTGGCGCCGCGCGATTACCTGAGCACTTTCGTAAAGTTGGGAACCATCGCGCTTTTGAGCGTAGGGATTGTCGTGTTGCATCCCACACTGCATATGCCTGCGCTCACGCGCTTCGTCGACGGCACCGGCCCGGTGTTTGCCGGCAAGGTTTTCCCCTTTGCCTTTATCACCATTGCCTGTGGAGCGATCAGCGGTTTCCATTCCCTGATTTCGAGTGGGACCACGCCCAAGCTGATCGCGCGTGAAACGGAAACACGCATGGTCGGCTACGGTGCCATGATGTGCGAATCCGCCGTGGCCATCATGGCGGTGATCGCGGCGTGCGTTCTGCAGCCGGGAATTTATTTCGCCATCAATAGCCCGGCAAGCATCGTGGGCGGGGCTCCCGACGTTGCGGCCAGCACCATCTCAAGCTGGGGATTCCCCGTGACCGCTGCCGATATGCAAGCCCTGGCGCATGCAGTAGGCGAACAGACTCTCTACAACCGCACCGGAGGCGCGCCGGCCTTCGCCGTCGGCATGGCCCACATTTTTTCCAGCACTCTCGGAGGCCAGGAAGTGATGGCCTTGTGGTACCACTTCGCCATCATGTTTGAGGCCCTGTTCATATTGTCCATCCTCGACGCGGGCACGCGCGTGGCCCGCTTCATGGTGCAGGACGCTCTCGGCCACGTTTACAAGCCGCTGGGCCGGACGAGTTGGTATCCCTCGATTCTGGCAACCAGCGCGTTGATCGTCGCCGCCTGGGGATATTTTCTGTGGCAGGGAGTGAAAGATCCGCTGGGGGGAATCAATTCGTTGTGGCCGCTGTTCGGCATCGCGAATCAATTGCTGGCGACCGTGGCGCTCTGCGTGGCTACGACGATCATCATCAAAATGCACCGCGCTAAATATTCGCTGGTGACCCTGATTCCCCTGGCGTGGCTCGTGACCGTAACGTATACGGCCGCCTGGCACAAAGTGCTGGATCCGAATCCAAGCATCGGATTTCTGGCTCAGGCCAGGTTGCTGGCGGCAGGTCCTGCGACCAGCGCGACCGCTCGGCTCATTTTCAACAACCGCCTGGACGCCGCGGTTACGGCGGCTCTGGTGGTCATGGTCACCCTGGTGGTGATCGAATCGATACGCGTGTGGGCAGGCATCCTGAGCGGAAAGAAGGCATCTCCGGTGCGAGAAGCGCCGTTCGTGATGACGCGACTGGCGGCGGGAGAAAACGCATGAAGCGGATCACAAATTTCGCCGGAATTCTGCTGGCGATACTGCGCGAGATATTCGACGAAGCTCCTTACGCTCGTTTCCTGGAGCGCACGCAGACACCTTCATCGCCTGAAGCCTATGCCGCTTTCTGGCGCGAACGGGAGCACGCCGCCGCCCGCCGCGCCAGGTGCTGCTGAGGCGCCGCGGTGGTTGACCTTCACGACTCCCGGCGCGAGGCGCGCCGGAAACCTGGAGTAAACTCATCTGTGCCAGTCCACTAGGCCAGTCCACACATGCGCGTCCTCGGAATCGATTGCGGCGGAGAATACACCGGCTACGGTGTGGTCGAGATCCATTCCACTGGCGGGCTGCGCTGCCTGACCTGCGGCGCGATCAAGCTTTCTCCGCGCGAGGCTCTGCCGCGGCGGTTGTCGCAAATCTTCACCCAACTGGGCGAGATCATCGCCGAGCACCAGCCCGATGAAGTTGCCATTGAAGATGTGTTCTACGCGCTGAATGTGAAGTCCGCGCTGAAGCTGGGACAGGTGCGCGGAGTCGCCATGCTGGCGGCGGCAGAGGCTGGGTTGGCAGTTGCCGAATATTCCCCGCTGACCATCAAATCGTCGGTGGTGGGCTATGGCCGCGCCGAGAAGCAGCAGGTGCAGCAGATGGTCACGCGCCTTCTGCAACTCGCCCAAGTTCCCGAGCCCATGGACGCCTCCGACGCGCTGGCCATCGCCATCTGCCACCTGCACACCGCGGCCACGCTCGCCCGGCAGCGAAGCGTCAAGAAAGTGGCGACAGGCTGAAGAAAATGTCAGTCGCACTCCGTTACCAACCGAAGCGCCTCTGTTTCCGGCTCCCCTTGGCGGCCCTGGCGTTGTTTCTTTGTTCCGCGCCTGGTCACGCGGCTGACCCGGCCACGGTCACGTTCACCCTGGACTTCCCTGGCTCCGATCCCGAGCGTTACTCCATTTCGGTCAGCGCCGACGGACACAGCAAATACGTATGCTCGGCGAAAATTTCCGAGGAGTCGGACGAGCGTGAAACCTACCAGTCGGAGTTTGAGCTCTCTCCCGCGGGACGACAGCGCATTTTCGACCTGGCGGCCCAGGCGCATTTCTTCGCCGGGAAGGTCGATTCCGGAAACAAAAAACTGGCATTCACGGGATCGAAAACCCTTGCCTACAGCGATGGCCAGCGCAACTCTTCCGCGAAGTACAACTATTCCGCCATTCCGCCGGTGCAGCAACTTACGGCCTATTTCCAGAACCTATCGGCCACGCTGGAGTATGGGCGCCATCTCACCTATTTTCACCGTTACCAGAAGCTGGCGCTCGACGAGGAATTGAAACACATGGAAGAACAGGCCCGCGACAACAGCCTGGGCGAACTGCAGGCGGTCCAGCCGGTTCTGCAGCAGATTCTGGATGACACCACGGTCATCAACATCGTCCGCGCCCGGGCCGAACGGCTGCTGGAAATGGGCAAGGCCGCAGCCAGCCACTGAGAAGGCTCGGCACTGCCCAGGCGCCATCCGGTCGGGGGCGCTCCGCGTGACCTCGTTTTTACAATCATTCGCCCAAAATCGTGCTCTAATAGGCCTAGTAAGTCTGGGGGGCTGTCATGTCCAACCCATTTCTGTCCGGATCGCGATCTGCTCTTTTTGTTCTGACCGCCATGGCCTGCGCGTTTTTTGCTTTGCCCGCTATGGCTGGTTCGCAGGCACGCATCGTTCGCTTGAGCGACGTGCATGGTTCGGTTCAAATCGACAAGAACACAGGCTTGGGCTTCGAAAGTGCATTTCTCAATCTTCCCATCATGCAGGGCGCGCGGCTGCGAACCCGCAGTAACGGCCGCGTCGAAATCGAATTCGAAGACGGCAGCACGATGCGCCTCGGCCCCAATACGGCCGTCGAGTTCAGCACGCTCAACCTCACCGATTCGGGTCAGCGCATTTCCGAAGTGAACCTGGCGGAAGGGCTGGCCTACGTGAACTGGCAGGGTAAGGACGGGTTCACCCTGAACTTCTCGCACGAAAAAGTCGCGCTCGACCATGCGGCCCATTTCCGCGTCGACGCTTCGCCGGACCTCGTCAAACTCGCCGTGTTCAAAGGAGACGTTGACGTCGAAGGCCCGTCCGGCAAAGTGGCGGTCGCCAAGAAAAAAATGGCGGAATTCAACGTCACCAACCAGGATCAGTTCACTTTGGCCAAGTCGATCGACGAAGCGCCGCTTGACTCGTGGGACAAGGAATCCATCCAGTATCACGAGCAGTACGCGCGCAACAATTCGTCGCCTTACGGCTACGGCGCGAGCGACCTCGGTTACTACGGCAACTACACCAGCGTTGCCGGCTACGGCATGATGTGGCAGCCGTTCTTCACCGGCGTGGGCTGGGATCCGTTCATGGACGGAGCCTGGTCGTGGTATCCCGGGTATGGCTCGATGTTTATATCGGCGTATCCCTGGGGCTGGCTGCCTTACCGCTACGGCAACTGGATGATGGTTCCCGGAAACGGCTGGATGTGGCAGCCCGGCGGCTTCAATACCTGGAACGTGTTGCCTAGCACTGCCGGCGCACTGCCTGCTACCTTCCATGCTCCGGTTGCACCCGCAGGGATCGTCAGCACCGTCGCGGTGGGCAAGGGCGGGCCGGTGTTTTCGTCGGCGCCCACGTTCCGGATGGTGGTGCGGAATGGCTCCGCCGGTTTGGGGATTGCTCGCGGTTCAATCGACGGCATGAAGAGTCTCAATCACCAGGTGGCGAAATCGGGTTCGGTGGAATTGCACCCAACTCCGCAGTTCGCCGCGTCCGCTCCGAGTGGCAGCCCATCTGGCTATAGTGGAGGGCATTCCAGCACAAGTTCCTCTTCCTCCATGAGCCACAGTTCGAGCGGCAGTTCGGGCGGACACGCTTCTGGTGGGCACCACTAAGGACATGGGGCGGGAAAAAAGTCGAAACTAACGATTAGAAATGTACAGGGCGGCCAGGTGGCCGCCCTTTGTTTTTACGCCATCAATTTGTCCGCGGAGTGCTGGTTCTTCTGCCAGAGACGCCTTGCCCAATCATCTCCGCAAACTGACCGACGTAATAACCTGCTCGCACAGCGACTGCATCTCCGCCGTGGACCCGTGATCGAAAGAGCAGCCTACCGGCACCACTTTCCCCCACGGCGTCAGAATCAATCCCAACACGCCGTGCAGGTTGGAAAGATCGCGTTGCGTTGCGCTGAAATAAGTCATCAGCCCGGGATATCCATCGAGCGTCGCGCTCGAGGACGACGACGCCATGCCCGGCTTCACCGCCAGCCAAACGTAGTTCGACAAATAATATTTCGCGTGCCGCTCCAGTTCCTCGTCCTCGGTGAGCCCGCGATCGTGCCGGTCCAGCGCCGGCCCAATGGCCACGCTGATCAGCGAGTCGTCCTTCCGCGCCAGGAAGACGGTGCGCAGCGGAGTGTCATCGGCCACTTCCACTTTCCCCGGCAGGGCCACTGACGCCGTGGCGCAGAACCAGGCATCGTGGCAAAGTCCCTTTTCATAGCGCGTGAATCCTGCCGGAGTTGCCAGCAGCGTTTCGGAATCCACCACGATTCGCGTCGCGTGCTTTACCCCTCCTGCTTTTGCAGCCTGGGCCAACGCGCTTGATGGAACATTCGCGCGCGCAGTCCTTGCTTTCGCCGCTGTTCCCGGCTCGGGAGACTGCTCGAAACTACGCAACGCGGATAGCCACTCCGTCGTCGAAGCTGCGGTCGAGGCCGCTGGCAACAGCCGCGCTTTGGCGTCCTCCTGAAAATGAAACGTCATGAAAGGGTGATACCCCGGTCTCTGCGCGCGCGTGCCCGAAAGGTCTGGCATGTGAGCCGGCGGAATGGGATCTTTGGGACCTTCCGCTGGATTATCAGAGTTTGGATCGTCAGAATTTGGATCGTCGGAACTGGGATCATCCGCGTTCGGACCGGCCGAGCCCTCCGGCGGATCGTCGTCGTCGACATCGTAGACGGGATGAGCCAGCGTCAGCTTGTTCTCGATGCTTTGCGTCCGCTGCAGCCAGGCTACGCGATGAGTGTTCGTATCGAGCAGCAACGAGATATTCAGCACCGCTGCAACGGCAAGATTGCCGCCGCCGGGAAGCGGTTGCCCCTGCGGGTTGAGCACATTGGCCTGGTAGTCGAGCGGCGAAAATACGTACTTTGACGTAATCCAGGCGCACGGCTTTCCCGTAACCGCAGCGAGACTGTGAAAATGCATGTCCGCGCCGCTCAGTTCCAGGTCGCGCAACGCGGGGTCTCTCGCATAGGCGAACTGGCCGCGTGGCTTCCACGTCGCGCCGGGAGTGACCGGCCGCGGCGAGAACTGAGTCTGCAGCAAGTCCTGCGTAACTTTCCGCAGCAGCGCCGCGCCGTTCCAGTAATCGAATCGCTTTTCTCCCGAAGGGATCACGCCGGTTTCGGCATGTGGCCCCACGCGAAACAGATAGGGCGTAGCCTCGAGGGAACTCAGCCGCCTTTCAAACGCCGCCTGCGTCACCGGCAAGCAGCGCACGCTGGTGACCCGGGCCTCGCTGAAAGTGGCTTCTACTGGAATGTTTCCGTCTCTGTCCACGGCCCGCGGACGCAGCGTGACGATCGCAGCCAGAGAATAATCACACGGTCCCCAGGGCGCTCTTACCGCGGCGCCGCGAATATCGGCTTGCGGCAGGAAAGACGCGCTGGCTTCAAGTTCATAGCGCAGCACGTCTCCGGACGTGAGTTCCGCGTAGAGAGAGACTGCTCGTGCACTGGCAGGCGATACAGTCTGAGCATGTAGCCTCAGCGCCGACGGCCCTGCACACACTAAGATCGCCACGACAATGGAGAGTCGTCGTTTCATTGGTGGTTTCTGTCGCCTAATGACTTACTAATTCGTGTCGTCGTTATTTCTGGCTGTCGTCGTCCGAACACCCGCAATCTTCATCGTCGTCAACCGCAGCTTGCCCCTTCGGTTTGGTTTCTTCCATCATGGAGATCCTCCCCGAATTCAGAACCCCCTCACAAACGCTCGTGGCATCGCCGGAATCGTCGTCGCGGAACACGCAGGCAAAACCAAACGTCCCCGCAGGAACCCATGCAATCAGGCCGAGACCGCGATATAAGCCCACTTTGTTAGGCAGCGTGAAGTGTGTGATCACGGCTGAATTCCCGTCGATCGTGGTCTGATCGTCGAATTCGAATTTTGCCGATTGTCCGAAAAAGTAGGGCCGCGAGAACCACTCCTGCAGAAACAGACGTTTACCCTGGTCGAGCGTATACGTGTTGAGCAGGTCCGCGGCATACACGCGGATGATGTGGTTTGGGTCGGATTCGTGTCCGTGCAGCGGAATAGTTGCGTAGGTCTGGCCGCTTGCCGGCTTGCTCCATTGCGCGTTTTTAGGCAGCGCTATCACCAGTGAGTAGCAGGGCACGTGTCGGCAGGCATGCACCACCCAGGTCGCGCCGCGGGCCGCCTGGCTATCTTCAGTCAATACCTGCTTGGCCGTGACGTGATCTTTGGACGTGTGCTCCTGGCGCGTTTTGCGCCCGAGATCGCCGAGGGACGAGCCCTGGCCGGAGTCTTGCGCTCCGGCGGCTACGGCGAAGCCGCACATCAGTGCAACCCCAGCCAACATTCCGCGGATTGAAAGTTGTATCCTCATGGCAGGCGCAACGAATCGATCAAGGTTGAGCAATCCTGATCGGCGTCGCCAAAGCGCTGCTTCGGCGCCAGACAGCCCACCATGAGCTCCACTCCGCGGCTCACCACGTTGGCGCGGATTCCCACCCAGATCGTGTCATTCCTCTTGATCTCGAAGTGGGTCAGAAAGCCGGGCATTCCCGCGATGGTGGCTTCGTCGCGGGTTACCGCCTGCAGGCCACTCTGCCCCACCGAGTCGTCCGCGTTGATTTCCCTCCACAGCGCCACGCTGGGATCCTTGCCTCCCCGGTTCGCGAAACTGATGTGCGCGAAACCAGCAAAGAGCAACACCTTGTCCTGTCCAAGCTTGTCCTGTGAAAGCCTGTCCTGGCCCAGCGGAGCCTCGTACACAAATTCGGGGTAGCGAGGATCGGTCGGCACCGCGTTCAACGGCAAGAATAGGGACGCCTGCCAGCAATAATCCGGACCCTGGCAGTAGGAAAATGACGCCGACTTGAATCCCGCTGGCGGAAGCCCTCCGCCATCCGTCGCATCCAGCTTTCGCTTGGCTTTTGGTTGATTGGCGGCGCTTTCCTTCGCATGGCGCACAACATCGGCCAGTGAAGGAGTTGCTGCGGCCTCCGGCTCAGCGCTCTTCGCAACCGCCTGTGGTCCTCCGCCGGCCGGCAGTTTAGCGGCCGTCTTGGCAGGTGCGGGTTGATTCGTTCCCTCGCTGGCGGGGTTCGAGAACGATCTGGGCGCTAAATCCTCGCGCAACCGGATCGAGGGATAGATCACCTGATCGCAAACCTGCGCCGTCGTGCGTTGATCCTGATTCCGCGTCAGCAGGTCGGCCTTCGTCTTCTGAACCTCGTCCCATGACGGATTCTGGTTGGCGCAAGTGTGATATCCCCATTTGTCGCTGGTTAAGCATTTGCTGTTGTCGTCCGGGCTGACGCACATCACCGGAATCACGCTGCTCGGTCCCATGAGGAACAGCATGGTTCCCGAAACCTCGTTCCCCATCAGCCACGCCCGGTTGAGTCCGCAACGATACGCGCGGCGCTCTCCGAACTTGATGGCTCCGCAGCCAGACGACTGAGAGTAGAAGCGCGCTACCTGGGAAACCAGATTCCGTTCCGTGGCGTCGTCGAGATTTGGCGGAAAGCTGAGCGGGTTGCCCGCCATCACCACAGTATTGGTGACCCCCACGCGCGACCCAGCCAGCACCGTGCCGATTTCGTCGCGCCCTTCCACTTCATACGGAAACGGCACCCAGAGCCGGTAATCGCCCGCGTTATAGGTCTTGAACCCTACCGGAGCGTTTTCCGATTCTTCCTGCTCTTGTTCCAACTGGCTGGCAAGTTCCTGAGCCTTGCTCACCGAGCCCGGCGTCTGAGCCGATTGCTTCTGGGCGCGTGTCTTGCGGGCAAGGTCGGCGAGAGATGCACCTGGTGCCGGACCGTCCTGCGAAGCATCCTGGGAAGAGTCCTGCGCGGCCGCGCCAAGGCAGGCGATCAGAAGAGCCGCCGGCAGTGCTCCGCGAGTTAGAAGAAAATTCTTCATGGCAAGCGCAGGGATTCGATCAAGGTGGTACACATCGCCTCTCCGTCGGCGAAGCTGTCGCGTGGCGCCATACAGCCGACTACAATCTGCAGCCCGTTGCTTTCCACGTCAGCCCGTTTTGCCATCCAATCGGCGAGGCCTTTCTTGAATTTCAATTTGGTGATGACCGCCGATTTCCCGGCCAGCGTCATCTGCAGATTGCTGATCGTGGCTGCCGTGCCCGGCGCTCGAATGCTTTCCGGGTCCACGAGCTGATGCCAGCGAACCGGGTCGGGATCATTCGGCGCGCGCTCTTCGCAGCCTGCGCTGCCACTCTGACCGGCGAGCAGAAGGAACGTTTCTCCGTTTACCTTGGTCTCAAACACATACTGCTTGCAGCCCGAGCTCAACAGTTTGGCGTCGGCCGGAACAAATATCAGGGCGTCCCAGCATTGTTGAGAGTGAGCTTTGCAATAGCGGAATGACTGCGTTTTGAAACCCTCTGGAGCCGCGTCCGATTCTGGGGCGTTGTCAGGCGGGCGTTGCGGTTGCGCTTGCGCCACTGCTCCCGGGGCAGGAGACTCGTGTATCCTCCGTGCGATTTCAGCCAGAGAAGCAGATCCACCGGCACTTGCAGTCGCGACCTGGCTCGAAGATGTTGCGGGCGAAGATGCCGCGGGCGCGTTGCTCGCTGAGCCGGCCGCCGCTTGGGCGGGGGCGGCTGGAGCAGTCGCGCTCGCTGCGTTGTCAGTCTTTACCGACGCGGTTGCGGTCGTCCCGCCATCTTCCTTCAGGCGAACCGACTGGAGCACCGAGTCGCAAGCCTGCCATGTGTTTCTCACATCCTGGTCCTCGCGCTCCATCACTTGCTTGGCGTAGGCTTTTTGCCTGGAGTTGGAGTGCGGGTTGTTATACATATCGCGCGCCCGGCTGTCGGTGGGAGCGACGCAAAACACGGGAATCATGTTCCGAGACCCGCGCACGAACACTGCATTGCCGCCGACTTTCCGTCCCAGAAGGGTCGCTCCTGCCAATCCGCATTGATACGCCTTGTGGCCTGCGACGGTGGCCGGGGTGCAGGTGGCAGACGGGGCGTAGATGTGGGCGATCTGCGAAGCCGCGTCGCCAAACGCGTCATCGCCGCTGCCTGGGGGAAGAACCACGGGATTGCCCACAAGCACCAGCGAGCGAGCCCTTCCTTGCGCCGAATTCACCAGCACAATGCCGCTATTGTCGCGGCCTTCCACGGTGTAAGGCGCGGGTACGAACAGTCTGTAATCGCCCGCGTTGTAGGTCTTGAAACCCGCGGGCGCATTTCCCGTGTCGTCCTGATCTTCCACCAGTTGGTTGACCACTTCCTGGGCCTTGCTGGGTTCCGCTTTCGGCTGATCCGCCTTTTGAGCTCGCGCCTGGCGGGCCGCATCGGCGAGCGAAGAGCTTTGTTGAGCCGGCGCGGAACAAATCGCCCCGAGCCATACCAGCCCTGCGGAAAGCATCACTCGGAACCGCATGAAATTATCGATCCGCGAATTTTTGGATGCGAATTGAGTCGGTCTCATCATTCACCTGGTATTTGCCCGATTGGTCTAATTCGAGCCGGTATTGGCGCTGGCCGGTTGCACTGTGGCTTCCGGCAGCGTCAGTTGGAGCGGTGAGTTGTAATCGGAATAGACGGTCCGCGAGTGCTGCCAGTCCACCGTCGCTTCGTAGGGCAGGTGATCATCTACCCCCAGGCAAACCGTGTCGTGCTCCAGGCCGGTAGGGCCTTTGAGAGTGACGTGCCATTCGCGGCAGCGTACGCCGCTCACCGTCTTTTTATCGCCTTTTTGCAGGATGCCCCGCTTGATCATGGTTGCGATCGCGGGCATCAGGACGGCATCACTGCCTTCGGCCAGGCGCCGGCACAGGATATTCGGGTTGTTTCCCGAGCTGCCATATCTGCTCGCCACCCAGGAATCGTCGCTCTGATGGTCATACTCAACGTTGCCCACATGCATCTCGTCGCGATTGATCTCGCCGCCATTGTTAGTGCCGGTGTCGAGCACGTGCCACTTGTAGTGATAAGCGTCTTGCGTGCAGGAAATTTCCCAGAGTGTTTCAATGTGCTGGGTCGGAACTTGATCGGTCGTCGAGGCGATCCGGACGCTGTGAACCTGCTTCAGGGCATCCAGACTTCGCTGAAATTCCTTTTCCCCGCTTCCGCCGCCCGGGCTCAGGTAGCTGAACGCCCAGCCCACAATAATCACGCCCACGACCAGGCGCACCCCAAGCCAAGCCCAATAACGGCCATCCATAGAAGGTTCTCCCCGAGCCAGCCTTTCCCGTTAGGCTAGCGGAGGGGAAGTCGGGCTGAAAGTTACCGATGTGAACTGAACCGATGGACACCGGGGTTATGAAGACAGCAGATCTATGTAGCTGTTAACAAAGGAGATGTGATCCCGAACGGGCCGGGTGAGGCTCAACGTACCACCACGCCCGCATAGCCCACCACCATGTCGCGGTCGCCTGAAATATCCCCCGAAGTCGCGTATTTCACCAGTTCCGCGGACTTCGCTCCCAGCTTCGTCGTCGCCGTGAGCATGGTCACGGCTGGACCCATGCCGCACATGCTGATGTCCCGCTGTGTGACCACCTCGTGCAACCCGCGGGCGTCGAGAGTAAGAATCCGCTCGATGGCCCACTGATCCTTCGCGCGAGTGACTACATCGGATTCGTAGTGGTTCATGTCGCTCGAGGCCACGATGAGCACCGGATCTTTCTGAGCGGCAACGACTTCGGCGATCGCCAGGCCGAGTTGCTCAAGCGTATCAAGATCCTGCGTTCCTAACGCGATCGGCACAAAGGTTAGCTTCGGCTGATGTAGCAGCAAGAACGGCAATTCGACTTCGGCAGCGTGCTCGCCGTGGTGAGCCGACGCATCTTCCTGCAGCGCTGGACAATGTTCCTTCAGGCTTGCTGCCAGGGCGCTGTCGATCTTGACGTTGCCCAGCGGCATTTCCCATTCGCCATCACTCATGATCGCCAGAGGCCGGCCAATGCCGGTGTGGTTCGGGCACATCACGATGCAGCGTTGCGGAATCTTGATGCGCGCAAACACCGCGCCCGCCACGTGGCCGGAATACATATATCCCGCGTGCGGAGCGATGCAACCGATGGCCGCCGAAGCGGCTTGCAGGGAATCATCTTTCTTAAGGTAGGAATTCACTTCTTCGCGCAGGCTTTCGGGATCGCGAGGATAAAAACGCCCGGCAACGGCCGGATGACGAACGGAGGACATAATTCCTCCCGCTGGCGAACCAAAGTCGTCAGACTAACACTAAGAACGCTCTTTCGCCTCGCGCAGCGCCCGGTAGATTGCCGCGCTCTCTTCCAGTCCCAGAGTTTCCGCCCGCGCGCCCGGCTTGACCTTCGCTTGCGCCAGCGCCTGCCGCAGCGCAGCCTCAGGATAATTCGTTTTCAAATTGTTCCACAGCGTCTTGCGTTTCTGTCCAAACGAGAGCCGCAGAAAATCGATGAAGCCATCTCCCGCTACTCCCAGCCTTTCCTGCTGCGGCTCGATCGTCAGCCGCAGAACGCTCGAATGCACGCTCGGAGGCGGAACAAACGCTCCCGGCGGCAACGTAAAAAGATTCTCCACGCGTCCATAGAGTTGCGCGGTTGCCGAGAGCATTCCATACTCGCGGCCGCCCGGCTTGGCCGCGATCCGGTCCGCCACCTCGCGCTGCACCATAATCACGATGCTCTCGAAATATTTAGCGAACTCAAAAAGCCGCAGCAAAATATCTGACGTGATGTAGTAGGGAAGGTTCCCCACCACCCGCACGCGTTCCGGTTTCAACTCGATCCCCGGGCGCCCCAGACCGGGCTTCGGACCGAACACGGAATCGAACTCGATCGTCAGAATATCCGCCTCGATGATCTCCACATTCCTCGCCATGCTGAACTTCAAGCGCAACTGCGCCGCCAGCACGCGATCCAGTTCCACCGCAATCAGCCGCCGCGCGCGTTTCGCCAGCGGGGAAGTGAGGATGCCGCGCCCCGGCCCGATCTCAAGCACGGTGCTCTGCGAAATGTCGCCCAGCGCGTCGACAATGCGCGACGCGTATTCCTCGCTGGCAAGAAAATGCTGTCCCAATTTGGGTTTTGCTTGCGGACGGCGGGCGGCTGCGACCTTCGGCACGTTGACCCTCTCTTACCGGAGCATTAGACTGGCAGGTCGGCTGAAGCTGTCTCTAATCCATCGAGAACCGCTAGCCTGCAGACCTCGGGAACACATTCATAATAGCCTGAGCCCGCAGAAATTGGGGCTGGAGGTGGATTGCTCTCATGCATATCGCATTTGTCGCTTCCGAAGGCGTCCCCTTTTCCAAAACGGGCGGACTGGCCGACGTAGTCGGAGCTTTGCCCCGGGCCCTGGCGTCTCTGGGGCATCAGGTCAGCCTCTACTTGCCCCGCTATCGCCAGACCAAGCTGACGGAACCGGCCACGGTGGTGCGCAGCATCACTGTCCCCTTCGACGATAAATACCGCTTCGCGTCTGTGGTCACGGGCGGCAGCCAAGCCGGGGTGCGGCTTTACTTTGTCGAATACCCGCCGTATTTCGACCGTGACGCTCTCTACGGAACTCCCGCCGGCGACTATCCCGATAACGCCGAGCGCTACGCGTTGTTTTCCCGCGCCGTGATCGAAGCCTCCAAAATTCTCGGTGTGCCTCACGTCTTCCATTGTCACGACTGGCAGTCGGCGCTGGTGCCCATTCTTCTGCGCACTGTTTACGCGGAAGATCCCGCCCTGCGCGAAGCGGCCACCGTGTTCACCATCCACAACATGGGCTACCAGGGATTGTTTCCGCCCGAAACCTTGCCTCTGCTGATGCTGCCCTGGGACCTGTTCACCATGTCGAAAATGGAATTCTTCGGCCAGGTCAACTTCCTCAAAGGTGCGCTCACCTATTCCGACTACATCACCACGGTCAGCAAAAAATACAGTCAGGAAATTCAAACCGCGGAATATGGCTTCGGACTCGAAGGTGTGCTGCACGACCGCGCCTCCACCGTGAGCGGCATTCTCAACGGCGTCGACTACGACGAATGGAGCCCGCAGGCCGATAAATTCACCGCCGCCAAATATTCTCCGCAGGATCTTGCCGGCAAAGCGAAGTGCAAGGCAGATTTGCTGGCCGCTTTCGGCATGCCCGCCGCCGACATGAAGCTACCGGTGATCGGCATCGTCTCCCGCTTCGCCGCGCAAAAAGGTTTCGACCTGATCGCGCAGATCGCCGACCGCCTGGCCCGCGAAGAAATGATCATGGTCGCGCTCGGCGCTGGCGATAAGCCCTACGAAGAAATGTTTAGCCGCCTCGCCAAGCAGTTTCCCAACAAGATCGCTGTCAAAGTGGCCTACGATAACGCCATCGCCCACAAAATCGAAGCCGGCGCCGACATGTTCCTCATGCCCTCGCGCTACGAACCCTGCGGCCTGAACCAGATATACAGCTTGAAATACGGCACCGTGCCTATCGTCCGCGCCATCGGCGGCCTCGATGACACCATCGAACCCTGGGACGCTCGCAGCGGCAAAGGCACCGGCTTCAAGTTCACCGAATACAACGGCGAATCGCTGCTGCTCACCATCAAGCAAGCGCTGCAAGCCTACAGCGACCAGACGTCGTGGCAAGTTCTAATGCGCAACGGCATGAACAAAGATTTTTCCTGGAACGCGTCAGCGCGGGAATACGGCAAAATCTACGAGAAGGTGCGGCAGCTGCGTGGCGTGCCGGCGGCAGCAGAGAAAGTCCTGGTCTAACCACAGCTCACTTAGCGACAGCCGCCTCGGCTGTCCGGCCAGAGCGATGGCCGGCTGCTTCCATTGAGTGTAATGGCGATGTTACGTCAGCTATCGCATTAGCAATACGAACCCGATGAAGGAACCCAGGCCGAAAGCCATAGACAAGACCCCAAGTATTCGGACACTCCACCGCTGTTGCAGCCATCGCTCAGTCATTCTTGGTGCGTGTCGTCCTTTCCACGAGTTTTCTGCCCACCGACGATAGAGCTCAGGGCGAAAGGCCATTACGAATCCGACCGCGCACCAAGCGATGCACACAATTGCTGCTGCGAGTAAGCGCATATCGGAGGGCTCCCTCCAGATTAACTATGGTACCGCACTGTTACTGTAACCAGGCCATTACACACATTGACCACGGGCACTCGGGGAGACTGCCCCACCCTTCGCAATTCTCGAAAGGCGGGGCAGCTGTGCTCATGGCGTTCGCCGATGTGAATCCCGCCTAGTCCGTATCCGGCGCATCCACCTCGGCCGCAGCCGTCTTGGTAAAGAAAGCTCCCGTCAGCGGCGCCTGAATCGTTCTGTACGTCGACGGAGCATGATGGAAGTCGAAAAAGTCGTGCATATCGTTCGCCGCCCGCGCATCCGCGAAACCGAGATTGCCGAGGCCGAAAATCCCTTCAATCGCTTTCAGGATGCTGCCAAAATCGTATTCCCGGTTGCTGATGTATCCGACTTTGGGCGAGTAGGCGGAGACCACCAGCAACGGCACGCGAAAGCCGAGTTGATAGTCGTTCTGGTTTGCGCCCTTCTGAAAAACCGGCTTGACGTGGTCGTACCAGCCGCCCCAATCGTCCCAGGTGATGAAAATTGCGGTGTCTTTCCAGTAGCCGGTCCCGCCATCGCAATTCGTGTTGTTTCCAATCGCGTTGACGATGGCCGCTACCCACGACGGTCCCTGGCCGCTGTTGATGGGATGGTCCGAATATTGTCCGGCGGGAGTGATCCAGCTTACTTGCGAAAGCGTGCAGTTACCAATGTCGTTCAAGACATCGGGCGGCACGGTGTCGACGTAACCGTTCGATTCGCCCTTGATCCAGTCCGGTCCGGTGCAAATTCCCGACAGCGGGATACAAATGTTCGAAAGCGAGTTCGGCGCTACCCAGAGGCTGCTCTGCCCTTCGGAGTAGTAAGTCCAGGTCATCTTGGGGCTGGTCTGGCTGAACAGGTAATCCATGGCATTACGGGTGAAACATTGCGCGGTTTCGTCGCCCGGCGTTTCCGTACCAAAAGGCGGAGCGCTGTCTCCGTTGGGCCGGATCAATTGCACCGAGCTTCCTGAACCGCAGCCGTACAATACGCTGGTCCCATTCTCGGCGGCAAAGATGCCCATCGCGTCGTCTCCCGCGGTGGGCGCGGAAGTTGCGCCGAAAATATATTGATGCGCGGGATAACTCGGTCCCTGGTTGGTCTGAAACATCCGGTTGCCCCATCCGTAAGTCGTTGCCAACGCGATGTAAGGGTCGAGCACGCCGCCCCTGCTGCCGTTGGAATTGGTTACCGGCGAGTTATACACATACATGAACTGAGAATAATTATTGGCCGGAACCACGCAGCCAAAGATATTCGCTCCGCAGCCTGCCGGAACGTTCGCCGCTGGTTTGCCGCTGATTCCCTGGTTCTGGTATTCGAAATTAAAACCGCTGATGGTTCCGTTGAGCTTGGGCCCGCCGTGGCTGTGGTCGAGATCGAAGTTGGTGGCCAGGCCGACGGGCGTGAGGGGCAGGGTCTGGCCGTCGGCATTCATATAGGCCGATGCGATGTCGTAGGTTCCCGGAGTGCCTGTGGCGTTGCATCCCGGCACGGCGCCGTTGGCGGTGCACAGTCCTTGAAAGAGATTGTCGGGTGTGCGGTTTTCCTGAAAGATCACAACCACATGCTTGATGGGAGTGCTTCCATACTGAGCTTGGGCGGCAGTCGCCACCAGCGCGGCGGCGAAAAGTAACAGAACTTTGGGGCTGGACTTCATAAACAATTCTCCTTCGGACGGAATAGGAAGGTGGATGGAGTGGATCACGCCCCGCGGAGCGCGATCCGCCTGCGATGTTTCGTTTGTGCTAACCCGGCGGTCGCGCGGGGCACTCGGTAACATTCAAAAAAAATTCGCTGGGCACCCGGCTTTGTTGCAGCAAGCGCTTTCGCCTCAGGAAAGTCTAACCTGAGTCCGTCTGCGGCAGGCCAACCAGGCGTACCCCAAGGTAAGGCCGAGTGCGCCGTACACCGCCGCGTTCATGGGGGCAAGCATGAAAAAGACTGCCACGAGCGAGGGATCGAATGCCAACTTTACGAAATACAGCGGGCACAGCGAAAGCATGAGGGTGGGATCGAGATCCCAGCTGTGCGGCGCGAGATAAGCGAGCAGCGCCAGAAGATATGAAATTGGCGCGAAGGCACCGAGCAGTTTGAGCGGCGTCAGAAATAACTGGACATCGTCGCGATCTCTCTTGCATGCTTTGGCGATCCACGAGCGGGGCAGCACCGCAACCGTCACGCTGAAAACGCCAACCACCCCCAGGGCGACCGGAAATAGGAACCATGCGCGATGAACCGGCATGTCGATGCCCTGCAGCATCAGGTAAGGAACGCCGGTGAAAAGCGAAGTCCCTCCGCAGAGGAAAAACAGGATCCGAGAAATAGTCCTGATAGCGCGTCCGGACATGAGGCGGATTCTAACAGCGGCTCCGAGTTTGAGCACGCCGGATGGCTGGGCTGGGATTGCTGGGGTGGAATTGTTGAGGTGCGCTTGTTGAGGTGCGCTTGTTGAGGTGCGATTGTTGAGGCTGGATTGTTGAGGTCGGATTGTTGAGGTCGGATTGTTGGGGTGCCCCAGGTCTCGCCGTTTTTGCGAGACATGGGATTGTCACGGTGCTCGGCGGACTCCCTCGGTGTTTGTAGTGCCGTGGAGATCAAAAGCCCAACCAGCCCGGGGAAGTGTTGCGGGCCAGGTCCTGTGCGAAAGTGACCATTCAAAACGCGGCTTCGAGACTAGAATGGGATTTTGCCGCAGAGAGGGTGTCATGATGAAGCGAGTAGAGATCACTCCCATGGACAAATCGAGGGATCAAGACCAAGGCAAGGGTGCTGTGGAGCAAGACCAGAATAATCAGGGTGGCAATACCAGCATGAAGGGTCAATTGGGCCACCGGGATGAGGATGTAGAGTTGAAAGGCGCCGATTCTGACCTGTCCGGATGAAGGGCTGCAGCTCATGCCTCCGCAAACTCAAAGCCCAAAGTTCAATGAGCGCTCACGGAGATGTAACGCCAGTTGTCTCTCAGATACTCTCGAATGCCGCCCATTTTGGGGAATATACCCTTATCCGAGGGGTAGTCTTGAGATTAGGCCTTCGCATGCGTTGTGGGAAGGGCGTCGCCGGTTTCCGACGTTCTTGCTTCCACGATGAAAGTCTTTCCAAACGGACCCTTCCCGTTGCGGAATGAGAAATCGGTGAATTTGGCCCTGGCTAGTGCAATTCGCATCCCGCGCTCAGTCTGGAACGATTCCGTTCTTCTTTTTAAGAACCCAACAACTCGGCCGCTGAAGTGAAAGACTAGCCCGTTTGCAATGACGTATAACCGAAAGATCGTGGGAATCGCCTTCGGGATGGCATGGTGAAGCAATTCCGCTGCTGTGAAGCTAGGCGGGTGCAGGCTTAACGATAAACGGCCAGCGGGAACGAGGATCCGGTGAACCTCTCCTAATGCTTGCGGGATCTTCATGTAGGGGAGAGAAACAGCCGCAATTACGCGATCGAAACTCCCGTTTTTGAAAGGCAGACAGGCACCGCTCGCTTGGATATAAGAGCGATCGCAAAACCGGGTCTTTGCAATCGCCAGGCTGGTTTTGTCGATGTCAATCCCAACGACCTTGTCCGACGCGGCAATTCCCCACGCGTTCAAGTCGCATCCCGCCCCGCAACCTAAGTCGAGAACCACCAAAACCACATCTCCGGTGATGCACGGCATTGTACACGCGTCTACTTTTCGGACCAATTGGTAGTCATTGAAATCGTAGCTGTCGAAAACAAGCCATTTCGCTCATTGACATCGCACACTCGAAGCGCCCCTGCATCCACCTCTCCCGATCGCATCGGCCCGGCTGCTAAAATCCCCTCAGCATGGCTGCCGCCCACCAGCCCGCGTTCCCCCGCACCATCTTCCACGTCGATATGGACGCCTTCTTCGTCTCCGTGGAAGAGCTTTACGATCCCGCGCTGAAAGGCAAGCCCGTAGTTGTCGGCGGACGGCGCCACGAGCGCGGCGTAGTCTCCGCCGCGTCTTACGCGGCGCGCAAGTTTGGGGTACATTCGGCCATGCCGTTGCGCACTGCGGCCAAAATGTGTCCGCAGGCTATCTTTGTCGACGGACATCCTGAGCGCTACCGCGACTGCTCGGAAAAAGTTCACGAAGTTCTGTGCGCGTTTTCTCCGCAAGTGGAAATGGCCTCGATCGATGAAGCCTATCTCGACATGACCGGTACGGCGCGCCTGCACGGCCCGCCTCTGAAAGCTGCTCACACCCTGCACCAGCGCATGAAGGCGGAAACGCTGCTGAACTGTTCCGTCGGCATCGGCAGCTCGCGCCTCATCGCCAAAGTTTCCTCGGGACAGGCCAAACCCAACGGCGTGCTCTGGATCGTCCCCGGCGAAGAGGCCAAATTTCTCGCACCACTCGACGTGCGCGAGATTCCCGGCGTCGGCAAGGTCATGGAAAGCCATCTGCACGCACTCGGCATCCGGAAAGTCGCCGACTTGGCGAAGCTGGAAGAACACGAACTCGAAGACCGTTTCGGCAAGTGGGGCCTGGCTCTCGCCGGCAAAGCCCGCGGCGAAGATGCC
The DNA here is from genome assembly GCA_035308125.1 of Candidatus Sulfotelmatobacter sp. Taxonomy (GTDB): domain Bacteria; phylum Acidobacteriota; class Terriglobia; order Terriglobales; family Acidobacteriaceae; genus Sulfotelmatobacter. The sequence continues at coordinate 95,380 of DATGHF010000053.1, read as the reverse complement.
GGAGGATGGTTCGACACCGAAGTCGGCGAAGACACCGGAGCGAAATCCATCAGCCACGAGCATACCTACAACGAAGACACCGCGGACGTTGCCCAGCTCGAAGCCACGCTCATGCGTCTCGCGGAGATGGTCGGCCGCCGCCTGCGCGAAGCCAGCCTTCACGCCCGCACCGTCCAGCTCAAACTGCGCTACAAAGATTTCACCACCATCACCCGCGCTCACACGCTGCCCGCGCCCACGCAACTCGACACGGAAATCTTCGAGCAAATCCGCGCCCTATTCCGCAATAACTGGAAAAAGGGAATGCAAGTCCGCCTTCTGGGAGTGCAGACGTCGCAATTCGAATCCCAACCCGAACAGATCAGCCTGCTCGAAGGCACGCGCCAGCAGCGCTGGAAAGACGCACTCGCCGCCGCCGACCGCGTGCGCGACAAGTTCGGTGAGTCCAGCGTGAAACTCGCCGCCGGTATGCGCGGCAGTTTCCGCGAACGCACCCACGAAAACCCGGCGGGCCTGCCGGGGAAAAACACGCGAAAACCAGACTGACAATGGTGATTCAAGGGACGCGGCTCGTTAAGCCTTCCTCGCAGAATCAGTGACATACTCTTGCCGAAATTGCGCAATAGTTTGCAGCATTTTTAGACAATTTTCTTGTTTGTGTTGTGGCGTTTGTTTTGTATCTTGGTAGGGCTTTCCCCCCCCTGCGCTGACCGCAGTTTCCCAACGAATAACTCATCAAGGAGAAAACATGCAGATCCCAGGTAGATTCACAGCAGCTGTTTCGGCCGTACTGTTTCTGATTTGCGCCGCCGACTCCGGCTACGCTCAGGATGCAAGAGTGAGCGGTATGGCGCCCAAATCCACTCGGAAGGCCCCCACGGAAATCACCACCGCCCGGCCGTTGACGGCGGGCACGATTCTGAAAGTAGTTCCTGACCGCCCCACGCCGCTAGCCATGACCCACGGCCCGATCTCCAACGTCTCCACCACTAGCGGCACTGGAGGCACCATCAGCGGCCTGGTTACCCTCCCCACTTTTGTCGGAGCGTTCGCGCCGGAAAACGGTCCAAGCCTCGGCAACATCTTTCCTTTCGTCATGATGGGTAACGATCCCCTGGCGGGCGGCACCACCACCATCCCCGCGAAAATCACCGAAGTCTCGCTGACCTTGCTCAATGCTGACGGAACCACCTTCGCGACCGTACCGTTCTCCAGTACCTTCGAGGATGTCATGACCGACTCTCCGAACTTCGCGAATTCGATCTATGATTCCTCGTCCACAGCAACGCAGTTTGCTGATGCCATCCAGCGCGCCGAGTTTTTCAACACTGCAAAAACCAGCTGGCATACTAAGCTGGGCGGCCCGACCATCGTGAACCGCGTCACCTGGACCATCCCCAAAACTGTGAACGTCCAGTTTTCCGATGGGACGATTGAAGCGGTCACGGCGTACTACACCGGGACAGCCGGCGATGGATCCACCTTCGTGCTTCTGCTGGATCTGCTGTTCAACGCCGATTATGACAACGCCGTCGTGAATGACATCAACGCCAACAACTTCACCACCAACGCACTGAACCTCGACTTGCTTCCCAACACGTTCCTCTTCTCCCCCGTCGAGTCCAGTCCCAACAGTCCCGGTCCCTGCTGCGTCCTGGGTTTCCACACGTACTTCTATGAAGGCGGTGTGACGCCGCAGCCGCGCTGGGTCACCCTGTATTCGAGCTACATTTCGCCCGGTCTCTTCGGCGCCGGATTCCAGGACGTGACCGCCATGTCCCACGAAATCTCGGAGTCCTTCAACGATCCGTTCCTCAACAACGCGACCCCGGTCTGGCAGTTCCCCGGCCAGCCCGCAACTTCAACAGTTTGTCAGGGCAACCTGGAGACCGGTGATCCGGTTGAGGTACTGGCCAATGCTACGGTTGCGATAACCCTGACGGAAGGGAAGACCACCCTCACGTTCCACCCGCAGACGGAAGCTCTGCTGCAATGGTTTGAGATGGGTGCAACTTCAAACGCCAAGGATGGTGCTTTCAGCTACCCCGACACCACTGCTCTCACAGCATCAGCGGTGCCTTGCCCGTAGCGAGGCCTGACGATCGGATAATTTAGGCGCCGGAGATTTTGCCGGCGCCTTTTTTTGCTCTCGACACAACAACCTAAAAGAACGAAGGCCGGGTATCCCGGAAGGATGTTCCGGATCCCGGCCTGCGTCTTACTTCAACTTGGAGTGAAAGAGTTGAGGTGAATTAGTCGGTGAATCAGGAAGAGAGCGAATTCCCACCGGGGAATTCGCTCTCGCCTTAGTTAGTTGCTGGGGCTCGTGCCCGGGTTCGCGTTGGCCGCCGCGGTAGTCGGCGCAGCGCCCTGTTGCGCAGCCCCCGCGCCAAACCGTGCCAGCCGCGGATAGAAGGGCGTGACTTCAAACGGCATCTTGTCCCGCGCCGAGGTGATGGCGACCGGAGCCGTCTTCACCATTTCCGCCTTGTCGTCCCAGGGATTGATCTTGACCCGGCCGCCCAGCGGCAGAGCCGCGATCTGATCCAGCTTGTTCAAGTCCAGCGCCGGACCCTGCGTCTCAAGTGCCGACAACCGGTTGACCGTGCCACCCGTGGCCAAAGGATTGCCCAGGTGCGTGGTTAACAGAGCATTCAGCGAGCCCGCGCGCAGCTGCAGCATCTTCAGGAACAGTCCCACGTTGTCCAGTTTCTGGGCATAGGGCGAGTTCTTCAGCAGGTCCAGAGCCTTCTTGTCGGCCGCGGCTTCTTCTTCCGGAATGTGCCGGAAGCCCAGGTTGGCATACGTGGTGTCGTCGGAGAACAGCATGCGGTCGTTGAATGCATACTGGCTTCCCAGATTGTGGCCAAGAACAATGTGCGCCAGTTCATGAGCCAGAACCGCTGCCAGGCTGGCTTCATCCGGCAGCACATCCACCAGGCCGCGGCTGATCACGATCGTGTTGCCCACGCTGAAGGTTTCGAGCGGCGCGGTCAGCAGTACGCGCGTGCGTACCGGACGCGGCAGATCGATGTTGTTGGTGACTTCCAGGTTGTTGACCACGGTTTGCAGAATCTTGTCGACGTCGCCTTCTGGCGCCAGCAAGCCCGCACTGGTCAAACGCTCCACGACGTTGTCTTCCGCCTGTTGCTGCCAGACCCGTTCGGCCTGCAGCGGAGAGGCATCCTGGGTTGACGAAGTTTCGTCTTTCACGCTGTCCACGCGGATCTGCGTGAGTTCGTCGTCTTTGCCGCCCTTCTTGAGGTCATAGCCCCAGATGCGGGTCTGCGCCTTGAACGCGATCCGGTTCTTCACTCCAGCGCTGAAGTCGCCTTCTTCGCTGTAGATGTAAGACGGCACCCAGTAGCCGGGGAGCAGGTTCAGCCGCCAGCTGTCCATGTGAAAGAAGTAGGTGTTCCGGTTTCCGGGAGAGTAGGTGCCATTCAGGCGCACGATGTTGAAATCCTGATCTTCCACCCATACCCGGCCCAGGAAGCGGCCCCGGCCGGATTTCGGTTTCGGTTTCACGTCAAACACCAGGCAGCGCACATCGCCCAGAAATTCGCGGCGGATGTAAGCGAAATCGTAGTGCTCGCGGTCGAAGTCGGTGCGGTCGGCGTACACCATCCAGGAGAAGCCCATGGGCTGGTATTCCACCTTGTAGAGCTTGTGGAAGCCGCCCAGCAGGCGCGACTGCATGCCTTCCTTCTCTTCGTCCTTGAGATAGTCCTTGCGGTCGACCGTTTCGCCCATGTCGAGCCGGCCGAGGAAGTAATGGTCCTCGCTCGGAACCGGGCCCAGTTGCGGATCAGACGACAGATTCTGCAAATAGGTCTCGACCACGGGCGTACGGTTGGAGAGCATCTTCATCAAGCCATGCTCGCGCTGGATGAACAGATTCACCACCTGGTCCATCGTCACCGGCGCCGGTAGGGCGGGCGGTGGCGGAGGCACAGTCTGGGCGGCCGGAGCCGGCGCAGTCGAAGCAGGAGCCGCCTGAGCGGGTTGTCCCGCGTCTGCAGGCTGTGCAGCAGGCGGCTGCGAGCCGTCCGTTGGCGCCGCCTGGGCCGAGTTGTCGCCCACCGGAGTGACCACCGGGGCGGCTGGCTGTGCGGCAGGTTGCGGATTCGTTGCTTGTTGTGCGGCGGCGCTCATCGTCAGCAGCATCGACGATACGAGCAGAGCCGCGGTGTTCATCCAATTCGAAGTGCGCATGACTCTCTTCTCCAAGCTCCTGTTACCCAGGTTGCAATTCGCCAACTCGATCCCCTAACCCTAACTTCGGCCAATTTCCTTAAAAACTTGCCCATCGAATCTCAGTACGCTCAACTCCGTGCGCTCAGTACGCCATCTGGAACACCACGTGCACAATCGCCGTGGAATCCACTGGCTGCCCGGCGCGCAGCGCCGGCTTGAAACGCATCTTGTTGGCAGCGGCCGTAGCCGCTTCGTCCAGGCCATGTCCCAGCCCGCGCACCACGCGATTGACATGCAGCGTCCCGTTCGCCCCGAAGCTCACTTCCAGCAGCACTTCGCCCTGCAACTTCAGGCCGCGCGCCTCGTCGGTATAAATCGGTTGCGGCTTGTACGTGATTTCCACCGGCGTGGTCGGCGCCCCGGCATCCAGCAGCGTTACTTTCGGTCCGCTGTGTACCACCTGCTCCGAGCCGAAGCCTCCGGTCGCGACGCCTGCGCCGTTGCTGCGCCCGTCGCCTTTGCCGCCAGTGGCCACGCCGTTTCCAAAGTCCGCGCTGGCTACCGTTCCCTTGATTCCTTTCGCTCCACCCGTGCCGTTGCCCTGTCCCGGACCGGCCGGCATGTCAAAGCCTCCGGCTTGCGCCGCATACAACTTCGCGTTCGGTTTTCCGGTGCCCTTCAAACCATTGGGATCGCCGAATCCGCCGGTCTGAACTTTTTCCACCGCCACGTTGACCGTGGGTATTTTCGAGCTGCCCTGGCCAAAATCTCCCGTATGCACCAGCTGCGGACGCGCCCCGCCCACCACCATCTTCAACTGTGGTGCGGCAAACTGGTTCACCACCACCTTCGGCGCTTCCACCGGCTTCTCCATCTCATGCCGCACTTCTTTCGGAACCACCAGCTTCGGAGTGTCGAACACGGGAAGCTTCGCCGCCGGAAGCAGCTTCGGCTTCACCTTCGGCGCTTCCGTTTTGACCGGCTCCGGCTCGGGTTTCAGCGAAGGCATTGGGATCAGTTCAGTCACGTGGTATTGCCGCAACTGCAGCGTCTCAGGGATGATTAAGCTAAGGTTAATCAGGAGCAGCAGCAAAATCGTGATGATGCTGTAGCTGGTCACCAGCGCCCGCCGGTCGATCTTGCGTTCGGGCAGAATGCCGAGTTGAAAACTGCGTTGAGCCGTTGCCATTTCTATTTTTCTCCGAAGGTACCCAGCTGGGAGATCTGCCGGGACTGGAGTCTTCAAAATAAGGGAATTCGGACAGGGGGTAAACGTGTCCACGGCTCTTGACCTTAGGTAACCAAACCAGGTGCCATTCCGAGAACCGTGCCGAAACGGGCGAGAGACCGCTCCTTCCGCCCAAACGACAAGGTCGCGATGGCAGAAACACCAAAGAAACGCGGAGAATTCGGGCGAGTTTCTAGGAAAGGGGTAAAAGACCAAAACCGGAAAAACTCGTCAAGAGCAAGAGACTTCCTTAGACCGTAAGAGACCTTTGGCATCCCGAACGCCGCGTTTTTCATCGCGGCGAAGGAGCCGGCCCCAGCTGAGCGAAGGGATCTCAGTCTTAACCGCCGCTGAGCGCGAGCCGCGTCCTCCACGGCCTTTGCGGTTGGAAGCACTTTCTCCATCTTACGAGCTTGCCGACAACCCCCTCCGCCACGAAAAATACGCAAATAGCGGAATCCCGGCGAGTATCACCAGCAGTCCATAAGCGGAGTTCGGCCAGTTGTCCGCGAACGTGTAGCACAAAAAGGCCGCCGCCACGGCCACAAAAGCGGCGGGCACAAATGGATATCCCCAGGTCCGGTAGGTCCGGTGCGGGCGTTCCGCTAGCGGCTCGCGCAGCCGGAACACAAACACCGTGCTCCCCGCGATCATGTAGAAAAGCCACTCCGCAAAAATGGCCAGGGAAAACAGCTGCTTGAAATTCGCCCCCAGCAACAACAGCAGAATCGACAACACCGCCTGCACCACAATCGCCGCCGCCGGCGTATGAAACCGCGGATGCACCTCCGCCAGCTGGCGAAAAAAATATCCATCCCGCGCCACCGCATACGGCACCCGCGCCCCGCTCATAATCGTTCCATTCAGCGTCACCAGCATCGACAACGCCATCCCCAGCGAAACGATGCCCGCGCCCACGCCTCCCAGAATCAGCGCCACCGCGTCCGAAGCCGGACGTGGCGAAGCTGCAATCGCCGCCGCCGGCAGCACATACTGCACTCCCGCATTCACCAGCACATAGAGCACGCCAACCGTCGCCACCCCGGCAATCAGCGCGATCGGAATGCTGCGCTCCGGCCGCTTGATCTCGCCCGCCACCATGTTCAGGTCGTTCCATCCGTCATAGGCCCACAACGCCGCCACCAGCGCCGCCATGAAACCGGCGATCCCGCCTTTCGCTCCGGAAAACGTCCCGGCAAAATTGTGCCAGCCATGTCCCGCCACATTGCGGGCTCCGCCAAAGCACACCACCACAATGCCCAGAATGATCGCCACCTTGAGAATCGTAAAAACCAGCTGGAACTCTCCCGCTTTTTTCACGCCGATGTAGTTCAGAAAAGAAATCAGAATGGCGGCGGCAATCGCAACCAGTTGTCCCCAGCTGACCGCAAACGGCGCAGAAATCACATTGGCAGAAAAAAAAGAAAAAACCGAAAACGTTCCCAGAATTCGCACCAGCCCGGTGACCACCGTCGCCACCGAAGCCGGCTTGGCAATCACGAACCACGTCCAGGCATAGAGAAATCCGGCAAGCGGCCCGTAGCCATCGCGGATGTACACATACTCTCCGCCCGCCTGCGGCTTCATCGCGCCAAGTTCCGCGTAAGTGAGCGCCCCAAAAAACGACAGCATCCCGCCCACCACCCAAGCCAGATACACCAGCTTGGCCGAGCCCACTGCCTGCATCATCTCCGCCGGAACCAGAAAAATCCCGCTGCCAATAATGGTTCCCACCACAATGGCGGCCGCATGGCTCACTCCCAGATCGCGCGAGAGTTCCGCCTGGGAAATCTTTGGTTGCGTTGGTTCTGGCATGGGTTGAAGCGTGCCAGTATACGTCAGAAGCGCCGTGGTTCTAGAAAAGATCAAAGCCTTTAACCGCAGAGGTCGCAAAGAAACCCCGCTGAGGACGCGGAGAGAGAGAGAGGCCTTTCTCTGCGTTCTCTGCGGGGTTTCTTTGCGACCTCTGCGGTTAAGAGCTCGTTCCGTCCCTGAGCAGGGACGGCCGCACGTGATCCTGCCGAGAGCCTTCGTCCGACGGTTCCCGGTAGTTGTTCACCATGCGCTTGATGCCGTGCTTAAGCATGACCACGTGGAAGTTAATCAGCAACCCGACCGGAAGATTCAGCAGACGCAGATGGGAAAGCAGTTGCGCCTCATCGACTGGATGCAGCGCCTCTTTACATTTCAACTCGACCGCGACTCGGCTCTCCACCACGAGATCCGCGCGATATCCACAATCTAACTTGACCATCTCGTACACCAGCGGCACAGGCTTTTGCCGTTGCACCTGCAATCCCATCTTCTCGATTTCGTACCCCAGACAGGCCTGGTAAGCAGATTCCAGCAGTCCGGGTCCGAGTTTGCGGTGAATCTTGATGGCTGCGGCAATGATCTCGCGAGTGACGATGTCCGGACTGGCATCCGCCTTGAACATATCTGTTCCCCTGCCAGCACTCTACTCCGCTCCGAACCGCGAACAATCGGCTAAGCCAACAAAAACACAACCCGTTCCCAAAACGAAACCGGTAGTGGTCCCACAAAGAAAAGCCCTTAATCACAGAGAACGCAAAGAAGAGCCCTGCCCTTCTCCGCTCCCTCTCCGCGTCCTCAGCGGCCTTCCTCCGCGATCTCCGCGGTTAAAAGCTTTTTCCATCCCGACCGAAAATCGATTCCCCGACAAGCAAGCTCGCCCCATATCCCACCCCAAACGTCACGCAAGTCCCAATCATCACCCACCAGGTCCAAGGCACGCGCGTGCCCAACCACAAATACAACTCCACTCCAAACCCAAACACCATCCCCACCATCGCCCCGCGCTGGTTCGCCCGCCGCGTGAGCACTCCCAGCAGAAACACGCCCAGCAGCGCGCCATATGCAATCGACGCAATCTGCAACCCCACCTCCACCACGCGCCCCACTTTATTCAGCGACAACACCGCCAGCGCGAACAGCAGCAGCGCCCAGAACAAAGTCGCCACTCGCGAAAGGCGCATCTTGGTTTGCTCGTCTGCCTGCGGACGAAAGCGCACATAAAAGTCCATGATCGAACTTGACGACAGCGAATTCAGCGCCGCGCTCAAATTCGACATCGCCGCCGCGAGAATCGCCGCAATCAGCAGTCCCGAAATCCCATGCGGCATGCGGCTGACGATAAACGTCGGATAAATCCTGTCCGCACGTCCAAAGGTCGCCGAAGGCACCCGGTAATAAGCCCACAGCATCACGCCCACAGTCAGAAACAAGGCAAACTGAAAAAACACCGCCACGCCGCTCGACAGCAACGCCGTCACCGATTGTTTCTGTCCCCGCGCCGCCAGCAGCCGCTGCACAATCAGCTGATCGGTCCCGTGGCTGGCTGTGGTGAGAAACGCCCCACCGATCACGCCCGCCCAGAACGTATAAGGAAGCCAGAAGTTCGCGCTGAAATCAAACACCCGCAATTTCCCCGCGCCCGCCGCCGCGGCATGAATCGCCGCCCATCCCCCCGGCACCAGATGCAGAATCGTCACCAGCCCCACCAGCGTTCCGCCCACATAAATCGCGGTCTGCACCACGTCCGTCCAGATCACCGCCGCCAGTCCACCTTCAAACGTATAGACGAGCGTCAATGCAGTAATAATCGCAATCGACGTCACTTCGCCCGTGCCCAGCGCGATCGACACCACAATAGACACCGCATACACACGCACGCCCTCGGCCGCGGCCCGCGTCAATAAGAAGAGTCCTGCCGTCAAAGACCGCAGCCCGCGCCCGAAGCGCCGCTCGATCAGCTCATAAGCCGTGTAAAGGTCGCCGCGAAAATAATGTGGCAGCAGCACAAAACTGATCACCACCCGCCCCACCAGGTACCCCATCACGAGCTGCAGGAAAGTAAAGTTGGTGTCGTAAGCAATGCCCGGCACGCTGATGATGGTGAGCGTGCTGGTCTCCGCCGCCACGATCGACAACGCAATCGCCCACCACGGAATATCCCGCCCCGCCAGAAAATAATCCCGTAGCGAGCGGTGCTTCTTGCGAAAGCGCAGCCCAAACAAAGTGATCCCCGCCAGGTAAAGCGCGATGATCAGGAAGTCAACCCGGTTCAGTCCCATATCCCACCCAAACTTGCGACGAATCTCCGCGGCCGTTCTCCGCGATCTCTGCGGTTAAGCTTTTCCCGCCGCCCGCAACAATTCTTCATTATGTCGGCAACGGCATCCACGCGCGAGTGAGACTCTATAGTCCTGCGCCCTCGTCGCAGCGCGATCAAAAGTAACCCGGGGGCCGAAAGCCGAGAGCCGGAAGCTAAGCCCCCTGTGGTAAAAATAAACCGAATGGCCTACTTCCTCGGCATCGACGGCGGCGGTACCAAAACCCTCTGCGCGGTGGGCGACGAATCCCAAACCCTGGCCACCGCCACGGCCGGACCGAGCAACGTTCTCCGCGTCGGCGAAGCGCAAGCTCGCGAATCGTTGCATCAGGCGGTGCGCCAGGCCTGCGCCGCCGCCGGAATCACGCTGGCGCAGGTCAGCCGCACCTGCATCGGCGCCGCCGGAGCCGTGCGTCCGGAGATTGCTGAAATCGTTCGCCGCGCCCTGGCCGAACTCCTGCCTTCGCCCGTCCAGGCTTCGAACACCCAGACTTCGAGCGTCCAGCCTTCGAACATCAACGTCGTAGGCGACATGCAGATCGCGCTCGAAGCCGCATTTGAGTCTGGTCCCGGCGTGATCGTCATCGCCGGCACCGGCTCCATCGCCTACGGCCGCGACGCGCACGGCAACACCGCCCGCGCCGGAGGCTGGGGATTCACTATCTCTGACGAAGGCTCCGCGCACTGGATCGGCCGCGCCGCCGCCGCCGCCCTGGTGCGCGACATGGATCGCACCGAAGGCGACGCCAAAGGACGCGCCGCTTTGCGCGCCGCTCCTCTCGCCACCGCCCTGCTCGAAACCTGGAACGTTACTTCGCTGGAAGACTTTGCCCGCACTGCCGGCTCGCGGGAACCTCACCACTTTGCCGCCCTGTTTCCCGCAGTGCTCGCCTCTCCGGACGATTCCGCCACTCAGATTCTCGGCTCGGCCGGCGCGGAACTCGCTCATCTGGCATCAATCGTGATCTGCCGCCTGTTCCCGCCCAACCCATCGTCGGACGGCAATCCCACTCCGTCCGAGATTAAATCCATCCCAGTGGCCATGGCGGGCGGTGTCTTTCGTCATGCCGCGCTGGTGCGCGAGATTTTTTACAATCAGGTTCGCTGGCTCGATCCCGGCGTGCAAGTCGAGCAGGAAATCGTCGAACCCGTCGAAGGCGCCCTGCGCCTGGCCCGCAAAGTGTGATTCGGATTGTGCAGGTCGGACGCTCCCTTCAGCTTCGCTCGGCGTAGGCTTTGTCCGATGCTCTTGACCTTGCTCTTGTTCTTGTTGTTGGCTCTGCTTGTGTGGAGCGGGCACTCTTGCCCGCTTGCCTTTGATTTTGATCTTGATTTTGATTCTGCTGTTGAACTCCGCTTGCTCCCATGAACCCGGAGAGATCCCAATCGGAAATCGCCCTCGACGCCTCAGCCCCGTCCACCGTATCCCCGCCCGACGACGTGGCCAGCGCCTCCGATCCCGCTCTCACCCCTGACCTCGCCCTCGCCCTGCTGCAGCGCCGCGACCTGCCCACCGATGCCGTTGAAAAAATCAGCCACAACGCCGGTGTCATGAAATCGCGCAAAGTCCGCATCGCCGTAGCCGCGCATCCCCGCGCCCCGCGCCGCATCGCGCTGCGCCTGATCCGCGAGTTCTACACTTTCGATCTGATGCAGTTCGCGCTGCAGCCGGCAGTCGCCGCCGACCTGAAGCGCGCCGCCGACGATCTGCTGGTCAACCGCGTCACTTCGATCACGCTTGGCGAGCGCATCGCCCTGGCCCGTCGCGCCTCGGCCAGCGTAGCTGCCGCTCTGCTGCTCGACAAGGAAACCCGCGTCTGGCAAACCGCTCTCGAAAATTCGCGCCTCACCGAAACCGCTGTTGCCCGAGCACTCCTCAAGACCGGCACCACGCGTGCTTTCGTCGAAGCCGTCTGCCACCACCCCAGGTGGTCGCTGCGCCCCGAAATTCGCATCGCCCTGCTGCGCAATGAAAAAACTCCGCTCTCCCGCGCCCTGGAATTCGCCCGCCGTCTCCCGCCCGCGCAGTTGCGCGACATTCTCCACGCTTCGCGCCTGCCGGACAAAATCAAAAACGCCTTGCGGAATGAGCTGGAGTCAAAGTCGAGGTGAGAGGAATTGCCCTTCTTCTACCAATCCGGTGAGGAAATAAAAGCGGGAGACCGCGTGACCTACCACGGCGAACCGGGAGAGATCGAATTCGTTGCGGACAAGATCGTCGGCGACGCCGCAATCGATCGGCTTGTCACAGAGCAAGGCGGAGGAGTGATGATCGTTGAGCCAAAATATTTTGGCCGCGTATTCGTCCACGACACAAAGAACGATGAAGACCTGATCCTGATCGCGAGAAAAGAGTTAACGTGAGAAGAAACCAACAGTTCAAGTGTGATTGACCCCTGCCCCCTGGCCACTGTTCCTTCACCGCCCGCCGCCCATCTCCAAAATCGCCCCCGTAGTATAAGAAGCCGCAGGAGACAGCAGCCACAACACGCCCTCCGCCACCTCAGCAGGTAGCCCCGCGCGTCCCATCGGAATGCTTCCCATCAGCCGCTGCACCCGCCCCGGCTCGCCGTTCGCCGCATGCAGTCCGGTCTCAATCAGTCCCGGAGCAATCGCGTTCACGCGGATTCCTTCCGTCGCCACTTCGCGCGCCAATCCAATGGTGAAGCTGTCAATCGCGCCCTTCGACGCCGCATAGTGCACCCACTCGCCCGGCGATCCGGTATGCGCCGCGCGGGATGAAATATTCACAATCGCGCCGCCCGTCCCGCCGTGCCGCGTGGACATCCGCCGCACCCCCTCCCGCGCGCACAAAATCGCTCCACAAACATTCACCGCCATCACGCGTTCGATCGCCTTCGCGGTTACCGAATCCACTCGGGCGAATCCGCCCGTAATCGCAGCGTTGTTGGCCAGCGCCTTGATCGGGCCCAGTTCGCGCTCCGCCGTGGCGAACAATCGCATCACATCTTCTTCGCGACTCACATCCGCCTGGATGGTAACCGCGCGCCCTCCCGCAGAAGTAATCTGCCGCACAACTTCCCGTGCCTCGTCCGCCCCCGTCGCAAAATTAACGGCCACCTGAAACCCGCGCCCGCCCGCAAGCTTGGCCACAGCCGCGCCAATGCCCCGGCTGGCGCCAGTCACAATCAGCGTGCCCAGTTCCTCGTTATTGGTCATACAGGCAAAGTAAGCCCGCCAGGTTCGCCGTCAGAATCGTGCAGAAGAAGAACGGCGCAAAGAAAAAGTTTGGCAGATTTTCTTTGCGTCCTCCGCGGCCTTTCTCTGCGTCGTCAGCGGTTAAAAGCTCTTTTCAGTTCGCCCCAACGGTCAGGCCTGCAGCGAGTGTGTCCTCGTGTTTCCGCTCTACCCCTTCACCGCTTCCCGCTTCCCATGCATCAACTCCACCACCGCCTCATACAGCCGCTTGCGCGCCTCATGCCGCTCATAGGCCCGCGTGATATAGCGCACGCGCACTTCAATCCCGGCCGCCGTCGGCTGCACGTTGATTCCAGGCGCGGCCGAAATTGCCTGCACCCGGTAGCGGGTAGTCGCGCTCTGCCATTCTTCTTCCGCTTTGCGCGCGTTGGCTTCCGTTTCTTTCTCCACCAGCTTCTGTATGCCGTCGATCACCGGATACGGATCCTGCCCCGTCGGAATCAGCACCTGCAACTCGTCCCACATCCACTGCCCGGAAGTCGAGAAGTTAAAGAAATGTCCCTCAATGGCAAAGCTGTTCACGAACGAAACTTTCCGCCCCGTCGGATGCCCCGCATCGCTCCAGCTGCCGGTCTCGAGCAACACCGTTTTCAACAGCCCAATCTCCACTACTTCGCCGCCCACCCCGTTGATCTCCACCCAATCGCCCACGCGAATCCCGTTGCGCCCCATCAGGATGAACCAGCCAAAAAACGCCACGATGAAATCCTTCATCGCCACCGTCAGCCCCGCGCCCGCCAGCCCCAGCACGGTGGTCACCTGGCTGGGCATGCCGAACACCATGAACACCACCACGATCGCCCCCACCGCCTCGGCCGCAAACTTCACCACCGTGCGCAGGGTCTCGATGCGCTTGTTCTCCGCGGTCATGCCGGTGAACAGATGATCGATCAGCCGGTTCCCCAGGTAAACCACCAGCGCCACCACCAGGATCCACAGCAGCGCCTCCAGCACGTGGTGCAGCGCGCTGCGCTCGCGGGTTTCCACCAGCGTTTCCCAGCTGCCGTAGACGTCTCTCAATTCCTGCTCGTCCTGCATGCGCCGTCCCAGGTCAGCCAGATTCCTCTGGTCCCGCGCATACTGCTTCAGCGAACCCAGCGCCGCCTGCGCCGAGGCTTTCGATTCCTCGCGCTCTGCCGTCTTGTTCCTCTGCGAGAAGCCCTTGGCCTGCTGCTGCGCCGTTTCCCGGTTTTCCTTGTCCTGCTCCACTTGCTTAGCCAGCGCCGAGTGCCGCGTATTCAAGCGCAGCTCCTTGTCCGTCGCTTCCTGTCTCGCATCCCCAATCAGCGCCCGTTTCTCGTCCAGCGCCCGCCACGCGCGGTATGCCGCCAACAGCGTGCGTGCCTGATAGTCCTGCTCATAAGGATTCACCGCTGAACCGGCATGACTGGCGTCATGGTCACTGGCCTCGTGCTCCTCCTTCAGCCGTTTGATCTTGGCCTGCGGATCTCCGCCCGCCTGCTCCAGATCTTCGCTCGCATCGTCCAATTCATCCTGATCGAGATCCGCCTGCGCCTTGGCGACGTCGATCTGATCCTGCAGATTATCTTTCTGCGCCACCGGAGCCGCCGCCAGCCGCCGCGTCAGCTGCGCAATGTTCTCCTGATCGTCCTTCGCCGCCAACTCCGCTTTGTTCTTTCTTTCCGCCAGCACCTTGGCTTCGGGAGAAAGCGGAGGAGGATTTTCTTCCGCCGTCCGCAGCGCGTCAAAAAAAGCCAGATCCAGTTCGTGATCGCCGGTTTTCTCGGCCGCGTGCGCCAGCGCCTGCTCCTCCACCGTGCCCGCGCTCGCCGCCAGCCGCCGCGCCGTCTGCAGCGGACGCTGATCCACCAGCGCCCGCCGCGCCGCCGCCTGCCGCTGCGCCGATGACGCCCCCGAACCATTCCCCGCCGAGCTACTCCCCGCCGAACCCTGGCCCGCGGCTTGGGTCTCCGCCGACCCCGACTCCCGCGTCCACACCACTCCCACAACGGCCGCCGCCACCAGCACCAGCAACACGATCCCGGTAATCCACTGCCGCACTTTCATAAAAACTCGCATCCCAAATGTAACAAGAAAAGCGCCCTCGTAAAACTCGCTGGCACTCCCTGCGTAAAATATCGTTTTGCGGTTTTCGCTTTTGGGTGGCGTCGATAAAGCAGCCAGCATTTCCTTCGCGAGCATCTACTCCGCGCCCTCTGCGGCTTGTCTCTGCGTCCTCGGCGGTTAAAAGCTTTTCCCGATCGCATCCATCGGACAAAGACCTGGCGGCGAGCATTCCGCGAATCCAAAATCAACAAATCAAAAATCTGAAATCCTAAAATCTGAAATCCCTAAAATCTAAAATCTAAAATCTAAAATCTAAAATCTAAAATCAGCAATCCCCTACGGCACCCAGTCCGCAATAAAAATATTGGTCTCATGCGGCGCCTTGGCGTTGCGGTTCGAGGCCCACACCAGCTTCTTGCCATCAGGCGAGAACATCGGAAAGCCGTCAAAGCCGTCACTGTAGGTGACGCGCTCGAGGCCGCTGCCGTCGGGATTGATCCGCCATAGTTCGAAGTTGCCCATGCCGCCGGTGGCGTGGGTATCGGGATCGTAGTTCGAGGAGAAAATAATTTTCTTTCCATCCGCCGTGAACGCCGGACCGAAACTGGCCGCGCCCAGGTTCGTGATTTGTCGCTTGCCGCTGCCGTCCGCCTTCATGACCCAGATTTCCAGCGACGTGGGCCGGATCAGGTTCTGTGCCAGCAATTCTTTGTAGTCCGAAATTTCTTTTTCCGTTTGCGGATGGTACGCCCGGTAGACAATCCATTTGCGGTCGGGTGAGAACGTCGGCCCGCCGTCGTATCCCAGTTCGTGCGTAAGCTGCTTCACGTGCCTGCCGTCAGCGTCCATCGAATAAATGTCGAGATCGCCGTGGCGCATCGAAGTGAACACAATCTTTTTGCCGTCGAGCGAAATCGTCGACTCCGCGTCGTAGCCGGGAGTCTTCGTCAGTTGCTTCAAATCCGTGCCATCGGGATTCGCGGTGAACACGTCGTATCCCGCATATACCGCCCACACATAGCCCTTCGAGAAATCCGGACGCGGCGGACACTCCGCGCTGGCCAGATGCGTGGACGAGTAAAGAATCTTCTTCCCGTCAGGATAAAAATAGCTGCAGGTGGTGCGTCCCTTGCCGGTCGAGACCATGTGCTGGTCGCTGCCGTCGATGTTCATGATGAAAATCTGGTCGCACTTCACGTCTCCGTGCCCCGCAGGACCCAGTGACGACTGAAAGATCAGCTGCTTTCCGTCCGCGGAGAAGTAAGCTTCGGCATTCTGCCCGCCAAAAGTAAGTTGCCGAACGTTGCGCAGATGTTTCTCCTGCGGGGTGGTCAGGTCGGGAGGATTTGTTTGGGCGGCCGAGCGCAGCGCGGTGAATCCGCCCGCAGCCAGAACGAGTACGCAAAACCAATTTCGTTTCATGAGAATGGCCAGTTTAACAAAGCGTGGGAGTTTTGGGCCAAAGACGCCAAGAGCTTTTGACCGCGAAGATCGCAAAGAAAATCCGCGAAGGGCGCGAAGAAGAGGAGCCCCCGAGGTTAGTTGTGTTTTCTTTGCGTCCTCCGCGGCCTTTCTCTGCGATCCTTGCGGTTAAAAGCTCTTGCGCGGCCCGTGTCGTCAATAACGGCGTAAGAGGTAGAATGTTCGCGCTATTCACGGAGGTTGCATGAAATCGTTTTGGCTGGTTTCTCTCGTGGCGGCGCTGGTAGTCGCGGCGCTCGCTTTCACCGCTTCGCCCTCTTCCGCGACTTCTCCAGTTCTCGTTACGCCTGAAACTTTGAAACAGTTTGAAGCCGATTTCATGAAGGCTGCGGCTGAGAAGGGCTCCGCCGGATATATGTCCTACTACGCCGACGATGCCGTCGAAGTCCCCAACGGTGGTCCTCTGATTCAAGGAAAAGTGAACATTGCGAAGGGCATGGGTTTCCTCGACGACAAAAACAACAGCCTGACCTGGACGCCCGTGGGCGCAGACATTTCCGCCTCCGGCGATCTTGGCTATACCTACGGTACCTTCGAATTCCACTCGAAAGACAAAGACGGCAAGCCCGTGGTCGATCACGGCAAGTACACCAGCATCTGGAAGAAGCAGAAAGACGGCAGCTGGAAAGTAGTCCTCGACATGGGGAACGCCACGCCAGAGCCGAAATAAGCTAACTCGTGGGGCGGGCTATGTGGGGACGGGCAAGAGCGCCCGTCCCCACACGAGTACCCTCTGCCACAGGCAAACTCTTTCTCCCCAACCGTTTGCGCACACGCGCATTCGGAAACCCGTGCGGAGAACCGGACACAGCTTCTTATCGGGTCGTTTCCCCGAATATTCTGCGGTTTATGTCTCACAGCTTTTCGCTCACAAATGGAATCAATGGTTTACAGGGCACGGCGCCGCCTTCGCCGCAATCCGTTACGAATCATGCAGATCGCCTTGCCGATAAGATGGGCGCCTATAGCATAAAGATATAAATCGACGGCAGGCCACCTTCCCGGCTCTCTC
Organism: Candidatus Sulfotelmatobacter sp.; assembly: GCA_035308125.1. GTDB lineage: Bacteria > Acidobacteriota > Terriglobia > Terriglobales > Acidobacteriaceae > Sulfotelmatobacter. The sequence continues at coordinate 78,082 of DATGHF010000053.1, read as the reverse complement.
TCGCGTTTCGCTCTCCGGATGACCTTCCGGTCGTCCACGATGCCTGTCGTCGCTCCTGCGCGATTCCAGGCCACCTGGCAGCGGCTTTAGGAGCGCAGCAGGCGCGCGGATTCGAACCGCAATCTGCTTCTCGTTGCGCCCTCACGCTAAGTGATTGAAACGCTTGGAACGCGAAAAATCTGTCTCTTTAGAATCAACTATTTCCGAAAGTGATTGCGGATCGCATCGGCCTGCACCCGGGTCACCACCGCTGACAGCGCAGCCGTGTCCGCCTGCTTCACCGCCTGCAGACTGCCGAAATGCTCCAGAAGACGTCGAGTCGTGCTCTCGCCTACTCCAGGAATCTCCAACAGCTCAGTGGAGCGGTCGCGCATCTGTCGACGCTTGCGGTGAAAGGTGACGGCGAAGCGGTGAGCTTCATCGCGAATCAGCTGGATGAGATGAAGAACCGGAGAGTGATGATCGAGCGCGATGGGATCTTTCTCCTGTCCATAGACATAGAGAATCTCCTCCCGCTTAGCGATCGCAGCTAACGGCTGGTTGATGATTTCGAGTGAGTCGAGCGCTGTGGAGGCGGCATGGAGTTGACCGAGGCCGCCGTCGATCAGCACCAGGCTGGGCATGGGCTTCTTCTCTTCCTGAATTCGCTTATATCGTCGCGTGACCACTTCGCGCATCGACGCGAAATCGTCCACGCCTTCGACGGTGCGGATGATGAACTTGCGGTAGTCCGACTTTTTCATCTTCCCGTCTTCCCACACCACCATCGAGGCCACCGTTTCCGCGCCTTGAATGTGCGAGATGTCGAAGCATTCGATGCGCTTGGGCAGTTCGGGCAGGCTGAGCGCGTCCTGCAATTCCTCTTGAATAGCTTTGGCGTTGGGCTTGAGCACGCGAAAGCGCTGATCGTAAGACTGCTTGGCGTTGTTCCCGGCGAGGTCGATGAGCGATCGTTTATCCCCGCGCTGCGGGACGAGGATGTGCACCAGTGTGGCGCGGGCACTCTTTGCTGTGGCTTGGCCCGCGACTTGCTCGGAGAGCAAGTCTTCGAGAGCTTCTCGATCCTCGAAGTCGACGGGCACATAGATATTGCGGGGGACGTAGGGCTGGCCGATGTAGAGCTGCTTGAGCAGAGCGGAGAAAAATTCCCCAGGATGAAAATCTGAACCAACCGGCTTGTCATCCTGAGGCCCGCGCGGTTTGCGGGCCGAAGGACCTATGCACTCGTCGGCGGCTCCAATGCTGCCGGCAAATTGCATAGGTCCTTCGCTTCGCTCAGGATGACAAGGGACAGGGGAGTCTGCCGCGGAAGCTTCCGTGGTGAACTCGGGTAGGTCTTCCCAGAAGAATTCGCGGCGGTCGACCATTTTTCCGGAGCGCATGTGGAACAGGTTCACGGCCAGCATTCCGTTTTCGGAGTGGTAGCCGAAGACGTCGGCATCGTCGCCTTCGGCGGCAGCGATGCGTTGGCGTTCCTGCAGTTGCTCGACGGTTGAAATCAGGTCGCGGTACCTTGCCGCGCGTTCATACTCTTGCGCGCCCGCGGCTTGCTCCATACGGTCGCGAAGGGAACGCGCCAGATCGGTGGGACGGCCTTCGAGAAACAGTTTCACGTCGTGCACGGCTTCCTGATAAATCTCCGGCGTGGTCAGGTTTTCAACGCAGGGGCCGAGGCAGCGCTTGATGTAGTACTGCAGGCAGGGGCGCGGATGAAAACGCGTGAGGTCCACCTTGCACGACGGAATCAAAAAGTTGCGGTGAATGAGATCGACGATGCGGTAGGCGAGGTTGGCAGGGAAGTACGGACCGTAGTAAGCGGCGCCGTCTTTGCGCAGGCGGCGCGTGACGTAGACGCGCGGCCAGCGCTCGGCGAGCGTGAGCTTCACGTAGGGGTAGGTCTTGTCGTCGCGCAGCAGGATGTTGAAGCGCGGCTTGCGCTGTTTGATCAGGTTGTTTTCGAGCGCGAGCGCTTCTTTGTTGTTGGCGACGACAATGTATTCCACGTCGGCGGCTTCGCGCACCAGGGTGCCGGTTTTGGCGTCTTCCCATCGTCCTTCATGGAAATAGCTGGCCACGCGGCTGCGCAGATTCTTGGCCTTGCCCACGTAAATGACTTCGCCCTCGGCGTTTTTGTAGAGATACACACCGGGCTCGGTGGGAATGGAGCGGATTTTGGCGAGCAGGTCCATGGCGGGGGTCAGGTTTCTATTTTACGTTCCGCGGGCGGCGTGTGGATCGGGGCACTAAGAAGCTCGTGTGGTGACGGGCACTCTTGCCCGTTCGCCGAGCGAAGCTCGGCTCCTCTCTAGCGGCGGTTGTACCTGTCGGCAGGAGGGGAGCTGCGCTCGCCTGGACGGGCAAGAGTGCCCGTCCCCACACAATCCTTGCCCGCCACCGGACGAGCGCAATCTGAGCCGGGACCGTATAAAATTTCCCTTCCGTATGTGGGGTTTGCGTTCGCGAGCGTGAGCCCGGGGAGTGGGCTGCGTGGACATCTCTGCTGCAAACAGTTGAAAACGTATATACTTAGGGGGACAACTCTCCACATGGGGAACTGGCACGTCCCGTGCACTGGAGAAGGGGGTTAAGGGCATTTTCCCAGGCCTAAGGCCAAGTTTCAGGTTTCCGGCGCGAACGTAGAGAGCCGGGCAGGATTTAAAAACAAGGAGCCTCATCTATGACCCGCACTTCGTTAACACTTTTTTTGGCGGCCAGCATGCTGGCCACGGTAGGTTGCGCCAGCAAGAACTATGTGAAGGAACAGACCACGCCGCTGATCAACAAGACCAATGAACTCGACGACCTGACGGCGAAGAACAGCAAGGACATCAAAGATGTCGACGCGCGCGCGCAGGCGGGCATTGCGGCCGTGAACGTGAAGACGGCCGATGTTGAGCAGAAGGCCCAGACGGCTGGGCAGAACGCCGCTGCGGCGCAGCAGGTAGCCGATGCCGCCAACGCCCGCGTAGGCGTGCTGACGGATACGGTTGCGAACCTCGACAACTATCACGCCGTGGCGGAGACGTCGGTGAAGTTCGGCTTCAACCGCGACGTACTGACGCCCAAGGCCAAGGAAGCGCTCGACCAACTGGCGGGCAGCCTGGCCAGCACCAAGGGCTACATCCTGGCGCTGGAAGGCGGAACGGATTCGGTGGGGCCGGCGGATTACAACTATGATCTGAGCCAGCGCCGCGCCAATTCGGTGATCCAGTACCTGGCGTCGAAATACAATGTGCCGGCCCACAAGATTTATGTGATCGGGCTGGGCAAGGATAAGCCGGTCGAGGACAACAAGACTTCGACTGGACGCGCGGACAACCGTCGCGTGGATGTGCGCCTGATGACCAACACCACGGGTGACACGACCAAGCCGGCGACGACTACGAGCCAGACGAGCAATCCGTCGTCGATGTAACAGAACGCTGTCGGAGCGAAGCAGATCCTTCGCTTCGCTCAGGATTTCGGCGCGGTGATGCCGCGCCTCAAGTTTACCCTCCTCCCCGGAGGACTTCGCCAACCAGGCCGCTCAAGCTCCCCCTGAGCGGCCTGCTTTTTTGCTGCCAGCTGCTAGCCTCCGGCTTTACGAAACATACAGCGGCGACGAACGCGGTTTGAGCATGGGATAGCGATTCTCGCGATGGTAGCGGGTGAAAAGCAGGGCTACTACCAGCAACGCAATCGGAGTCAGGACGCTGGCCTCGGGGCCAACGATGCCGCCGGTGAGCCAGCGCGGGCCAGTCGACGTGGAACTCAGCACAGCTCCAGGCCAGCCCCGGCCCAGACATCACCACACCGGAGAGGGGGGATCGGCATGCGCCCGAGCTTGATGCCCTTCTTGGGTTGCCGCGACGGTCAGCGTTCGGAGTCGGCTGGGCCGGCAATCTTGACTGCCACACTGATGGTGTGTCCAAAGAAACTGAATGCGGGCGGAAGGTCGCCGTATTGATACACGATCGCGGTCGATACGATTTTCGACAGTGGAATGCCCAACTCCGCTCTGCCGTAAAGCCTGCGCGTCTTCCTGTCTGGCCGACCGGGGTATCTCACGCTGGTTTGGGTGCCGATTTGGGTGCTGATTTCCTTGGGAATGAACTCCTCCGAAGTTGTAAGAAATCGTGCGCGGAAAATCCCGCTCAGAGTATAAGGCTTACTGCCGAGCAGCCAGGGGAAGGGAGGTTTGTGGCGGAAACTTGCATCACTTCCCACAACCCAGCGAAAAAATGTCTGCGAGGTTGGGAGGTGTGCTTCTCGCACGAGGTTCCATCCTGTCTCAATTCCTCCCATGGGGCTAAAGGTAACGGTAGACATACTTCCAAGAGCCATGGGCAAGTGCAAGGCCGCGGAGTTGACCTGGTTAATCGCGCTCGTGTCCAAGGCGTACTCCGCCCCGGTTCGCACGTCCAGTATCAGTGGGCGCATCTGGAACTGAGGGCAATCAAGGATGTCGCCAGGTCGATGAGGTTTGGTTTTGCCCTCGCAATCGACCTCCGGAGTATTTAAATATGTCATGAACGTGAAGGTATTGATGGTTGACTCTGGATTCTGGACTTGCCGGTTGTCCCGTGCAATAAGACTGGAGATTCCAAACCAGCGATAGCCAAAGAAATGGCTCTCATGTCCATCGTGGTCTTGTCGCCCGACGGGGACAAGGAGCAGCGAGTTAGAATAAAACCCAATTTTCTGCTGGTGATTGAAGGAGGACGTGTACTGGAGCTGAATGTTTGTCGCTCCTGGAGCCTCGGTGATCGTTTGAACCTTTTGCACAAATCTTTTGAACCACCCGGAAGGTTCCGGGGCGGGAGGCAATGGATCTGAGAGCGTCACTTCATGCGGGTGATCGTCATGGTCGTCGGCGAAGAGGCGAACCCATCGCACCTTGCCGGTGAAGGTGAAGGTAACCGATTCAATGTCTTTGCATCGGTCTTCCACGCTGGCATTTGTATGCACGGCCCCTTTGTACTTTATCGTGTGCGGAAGCGCGTCCATGTCCTCGGGCGCGTACAGCTGAACATACGGGGATTGCATGGAAAGCTCCTTCGCTCTCCAGCCATAGCACGTGGCTTTTCGTCCGAGGAGCACCGTTACGCTGGTCGTAGCAATAGGCAGCTTTCCTGTTCCAGACGAAGGAGTCCCGAAGCAATCGAGCTTTTGCCAGGCCGCGATCAAAGCGTTTGCCACATCCGATACGACGTCACGTCCGCGGCCGATGTAAGTAAATTGAACCTTGTAACCGGGATAGACTGGGCGCGTTTTTTTTGTTTTTACGCTGGGTTCCGGCGCCCAGGTTACGCCCACTGGGAGACCGATAAATTCGGATTTGCTAGTCGCGATGTCCTGTCTGACGGTCTCCGTGTCTGGTGGCGACAACATGTGTAACCGGAATCGAAAAATGTATCGCTGTCCGTTGACGAGATTGGAGTCAGGTGCGAGTGCTTTGTCTGCGCCCGGTGGTGCTAGGGTCGCGACCACGAATTTCGCCCGGGTAGGCAGATAGGCAGCGCATTCGTTGTCGTCACGTACGGTGCCCTGGTCGTCCCCTCTTCCGACATTCTCCATCGCGCCCGGTCGGTCATCGGGTGAGTTGCCCGGCGGAGAGCTAAGCAGCGGTGCAGGTCGTGATCGAGACGCCTGCGCCTGGGCCGCAACGCGAGGGGTTATGGGTGCTGAGAGGAACAAAGCGAGCAAGATGGGTAGTGGCAGCCAGCCGGAGCTGACGGCCGGATCCCGCCGACGCTGAAAAGCGTGCGCCACTGGTGTTCACTCCGTATTGAGCTCTTAAACAAATTCCCCTGGGGTACGGACCACTTCGGCACCGCGCGTTGTGGCACAGATTCTTCATAGGGCGGATGTAAATGTCAAACGTTCGGCGGAAGCGCAACGAGTGAGCTGGAAGGTGCCGGCGATAGGAAGCATCTTCGACTCAAGAGATTTCGTCCCGCGAGGAGCGGAGGGCGAGTAGGATTTTGGGCATGACCTCGAACACTTTCTCCCGCCGTTCGTTTGTCGCCATGTCTGCGTTACTGCCGTGGGCCTTCCGCGGTGCTGCGTCTGGTGCGAATTCTGCGGGCGCGATTCCCGTGGGGCTGGAACTTTATTCGGTGCGCGAGGCGCTGAAAAAAGATGCGGAAGGTACGGTGCGCGCGGTGGCGCAGATGGGATATCAGGTGGTGGAGTTTTATGGGCCTTACTTCGAGTGGAGCGAGGCGCAGACCAGGCAGATGCGGAAGCTGCTGGATGATCTGGGAATCAAGTGTTACTCCACGCACAACGACGCGGACAATTTCAGCGCGAAAAATATTGCGCGCGTCCGCGACATGAATTTGATTCTGGGCTGCAAATATGTGGTGCTGGCGTGGTCGGATCCGAAACCTGGCGCCGATAGCTGGAAGGCGCTGGCCGGAGAACTGAACTCGGCTGCCGAGCAGCTGGAGCCGGCGGGATTGAAGGTGGGATATCACAATCATCAGGCGGAGTGGAAGGCGGTGGATGGGCAGGCGGGGAATGGACGGGCGGCGAATAAAGAACGTCCCATGGATATTCTGGCCAAGAATACCAAGGCGTCGGTGATGCTGCAGTTGGATGTGGGGACTTGCCTGGAGGGGGGCGCGGACCCGGTGGCGTGGATTCGAGCCAACCCGGGGCGGATAAGGTCCATCCATTGTAAGGACTGGTCGCGCGATCCGGCGGTGGGTTACAAGACTTTGTTTGGCGAGGGCGTCGCCGACTGGAAAGGAATTTTTCAGGCAGCGGAGAGCGTGGGCGGCGTGGAATATTACCTGGTGGAACAGGAAGGCAGCCGGTTTCCGGAACTGGAGACGGCGCGGCGATGTCTGGAAGCGTTCCGGGCGACACATGAAGGGCGGTAGAATAGACGTATGCGGAGTGTGTTTTCGTGGTTGCGGCTGATGTGTTTGCTGGTCGGGTGTAGCGCGGTAGTCTGGGCGCAGAGTTCGAATTCTCAGCCGGGCGGATCTGGGTCAGGCCAATCTCAGTCAAGCAGTTCTCCGGCGACTTCCCCGCCGTCGAATGCTTCGCCGGCCAGTTCTCAAGCTCCGGATTCTTCGTCCGCAGGTTCGACGGCTGGCAAGCCGCAGCGTCCAGACTTGAGTCCGCCGCGATCGGATCGCGTCAACGCCGCCGATCTGGGAACGGATCTCGGGGAGAGCTCGAGTAAAGAGACGCAGATTGATTTGAACGAGCCGGAGAATGACGCGCGTGCGCATCCGCGGAGTGCGGAGGCAGTGGCTGCGGCGGGGGACGTGAACTCTGTGGCGGAATTCCATCCCTGGAATCCGCACAAGGCGGCCAAGGACGTGGAGGTCGGCGACTACTATTTCAAACGCAAGAATTTCAAGGCCGCCGAAGACCGCTACCGCGAGGCGCTTTATTACAAAGAGAACGACGCCGAAGCTACGTTTCATCTGGCGGTTTGCCTGCAGAAGATGGAGCGGCCCGGGGAAGCGCTGGCGGAATATGAGAGTTACCTGAAGATTCTTCCTTCTGGCCCGCACGCCAAAGACGCGCATCTGGCGATCGATGACCTGACGCAGGCACCGAAGGCCCGGCGGGCGAAGTGAACTGGTCCTCAGGGCCGGACCAAGCAGGAAAGATTTTAACCGCGAAGCTTTTAACCGCGGAGATCGCAGAGAACAGCCGCGGAGAAAGGCGCGGCTTTTCTTTTCTTTTTTTCTTCTTTTCTTCTTTTCTTCTTTGACCACCTCGCGGGTCTTCTTTGCTTCGCGGTCAAAAGCGTCTTTGTCGATAACGTTGATCACGACAACGACGACAACCGGTTAGGCGCATCGCCGGCAATTCGCTGCGCTGAGTCTGGTGAATCTATTGTCCTACCACAAAAAGATGGCCGTTGTTCTGGGTGTAGAGGCGGCCGTCTGATCCTACCGAGAGCGGAGTGTAGGCCGCGCCCAGCGCCAGGTTCAGGAATAGACTGCCGGTGGGCGTGGCGAAAACTCCGGTGTTTCCCTGCGGCAGTTCGTAGATGTTTCCGTCTTCGCTGTTCACGTAGACATTCCCATTCATATCGATGGCCGGCATGTTGATGCACCACTCGTAGCCGTTTAGGTGGTTGGCGTCGGTAGTGGTGCTCTGGAACGACCATTCGATGTTCAGGTTGGCGTCGAGCTGAGAGATGTAATAGGGGCCGGGCGGGGTAACGACGCAGACTGGATTACCCTTGAAACTGCAATAGGCGGCCGAGTCGTAGTGATTGTCTTTGATGACGACGGAAAACGTGCCGTCATGCGAATAGACGCCGGGGGTGGAGTCCCAGCCGAAACCGAAGGCGTTGATGTAGTTGCCCGACGCGTCGAAGTGGAAAAGATGGCCGCGGCCGAAGTTGTAGTTGTCGACAACGCCGAAAACGATGGAGCCATCGGGAAGCACGGTGGGCGAGGAGGAAGCCTGGTCGACAATTTCGCCGGATCCGGGAGCGTTGGTGGTGGGATCGACGCCCACGGTGGCTCCCGCGGAGCAGGAGTTTGCCACCGGGGTGGCGATGGGCAACAACACGCCGCAACCGTCGTTCAGCCGATTCTGTAGTGTCCTATCCCATTTGGGGGTCAGATCGGGGCTCACCGCGATCAGATACGAAACCATGCTGTCGAAGTGGGCTACGCTCGCGGTGTAGATGGTGCCGTCCGGTCCAACGGCTGGGGCGATGTTCACGCCCGGGCGCTGCGAGCCGCAGAGTTGCGTCGGGGGAGTAGGCGGGGTGGCGGGCGGCCAGGGAAGCGAAGCGCCGCCGTCGCCGAGATTGAAGAAAGTTCCGGGGCAGTTGGTGGAGGCTGCGGCAGGAGCGTCGGGGACGAGTGTGGAGTACGCGACCATGGTGAAGCTGTCATCGGGCGCGATCTTGACCAGCCAGGCGTTGGCCACGTCATTCTGATTCCAGGGATTGCCGCTGACGTTGAGTTCGATCACGTTGAAATAAATGTTGCCGCTGGCGTCGGCGGTCAGCGGGCTGGAGACGAAAGTGTTTGTGGCGCTTATCCCGTTCACGGCAGAGAACGGGTTGATGTGGGAGACGGAAGTGCCCTTGGTTTTGTCCACTTTCCAGATGGTGCCGGCACCCCCGGGAACGTAGAGGAATGTGTTGGCGTCCACGGGATGGAAGACCGGTTCCCATCCGTCCAGACCGCCGAAGCCGCTGGGAAAGTTGACGGCGTTGGGTTCAGGCACCCAGTCGCTACTGAAACTCCAGACCTGCACCAGCTGGCCGTTGAACCAGCTGAAGCGCGATTCGCACCACTCCATGGTGTTCCATGCGTTGGGGCCGCAGGCCGTGCCGTTGGTCCAATCACCAGCGGGGTTGCAGGAGGTGTAGCTGCCCATCTTCATAACCATGTAAACGTCGTTGCCGTCGGTGATGGGAGCCTGCTCGTGGACGGTGAGAACCGCTTCGCCGAAGAGGGTCGCGTTCTCGGCTTTTTCCTGGGTCACGAAGGGGTCGTAGACGATGTCGGCGTGTTTGTTGGTGAGGCTCTGGCCAGCCACGGAAACCATGCCGGTGTGTTGCGAGTTCGATCCCCACTGTCCCCAGAACGGAGACTGCGAGGGCGGCGGACAACCCGCACCCGGGCAGGGTTGGGGCATGGTCGAGGTGGTAGGGCGGCTCGAGCTGCAGCCGCCAAGAGTCAGGACGGCGGCGATGGCAAGAAGAGAAAGCGCGGCCCAGGCAAGTGCTTTCACGGAATCCTCCTGGAATGGCGGAAGGATTCTACAGGATTCGGGGCTGTGAGGTGTTGGCCAGCTATAGGCAAGGTGCCGCACAAACCCGAAGGGCTGCGGTAAGACCCAAAAGCTTTTAACCGCCGAGATCGCAGAGTAACTGCCGCGGAGATCGCGAAGATGAGACCGCGAGGATGAGATCGCGGAGAAGAGATCGCGACGAAGAGACCGCGAAGAATAGACCGGGGTGACAAGAAACTGAGGTTTTCTTAGCGAAAATCGTGCCTTTGCGCACCGGCAAATGTGATCCTGGTCACAGGGTTTTCCTCGATTGGCAGTCATAATCCACACAGTCTTCAGTGAGTTACGGACTTCCTGAGTAGGAGACACCAGTGGCAAAAGGTCAAATTTATATCGTTGTGGAGCGTTGCAAGGCCTGCGGTTTTTGTGTGGAATTCTGTCCTACCAAGGTGCTTGCGCTCTCTTCCGCCTTCAATTCCAAGGGCTATCATCCGCCGCACGTGATTCATCCGGAAAAATGCAGCGGCTGCAATCTGTGCGGCATGTACTGCCCGGATTTCGCGATCTATGGCAATAAGATCGCTGGGAGCACGACCGGCGGAAAGACAATCGCCGTGGGAGGCAGCCATGAAAGCTGATCCACACGGCGTGCTTACCGGCACGCACTTCATCGATGGCGACCATGCCTGCTGCGAAGGCGCGCTGGCGGCGGGAGCAAGATTTGCGGCGGGATATCCCATTACGCCGTCCACGGAAGTGGTCGAGCGGTTTGCCGCGCGCGTTCCCATGGTTGGCGGAACTTTTATTCAGATGGAAGACGAACTGGCGGCGTCGATCACGCTGCAGGGCGCGGTCTGGGGCGGAGCCAAGGCGTTTACGGTGACTTCCGGGCCAGGCTTCTCTCTGATGATGGAGCACATCGGCTACGCGGCCATGACGGAAACTCCGTGCGTGTTTGTCGACGTGCAGCGCGGCGGGCCGTCGACCGGACTGCCCACGCTTCCGGCGCAGGCTGACATGATGCAGGCGCGCTGGGGTTCGCACGGGGATTACGAAATCATCGCGCTGTGCCCGAATTCTCCGCAGGAATGTTTCGACCTGACCATCAAGGCCTTCAACCTGGCGGAAGAATTCCGCGTGCCGGTGATGTTCATGATGGATGAAGTTGTGGGGCACATGACGGAAAAAGTCGTGATCCCGCCCGCGGATGAGATTGAAGTGGTTCCGCGCAAGCACACACACAAGTCGGTGGAGGATTATCTGCCCTACGGCACCAATGGCGACATGGTCCCGGAAATGGCGCACGCCGGCGAGGGCTACAAGTTTCATGTGACCGGATTGACTCACGACGAGAAGGGCTATCCCAACATGACGCCGCAAACGCAGGACAAGCTGGTGCGGCGGCTGCAGAATAAAGTTCGCTCCGCGACTGACCGCATTGCGATGTTCGAGGAAGAGTATCTCGATGACGCCGATGTGGTGGTGGTGTCTTACGGGATCACTTCGCGCGTGGCGCAGCGGGCCATCGACAACGCCCGCAAACGAGGACTGCGCGTAGGCAAACTGCGGCTGATTACGGCGTGGCCGTTCCCGGAAAACAAAATTCGTGAACTCTCGGAGAAAGTGAAAGCGTTCGTGGTTCCGGAACTCAATCTCGGCCAGATGGTGCGCGAAGTGGAACGTGCTGCAAACGGAAAGGCCAAAACTTTCGCGGTGTCGCATGCCGGCGGCGGGGTGCATGATCCGGAAGAAATCCTCAGAGTGATCGCGGAGGCGAGCCGATGCCGATAAATGAGTTAGTGAATCCGAGTCCGGCGAATGCCAAGCAAGTCAGCCCGAATCCGATGAACGAAGGCCTGATGAATCCGGTCGAGGGCTTTCTGCGCAGCGACCGCATGCCGCACATCTGGTGTCCGGGTTGCGGCATCGGCACCACGGTCAACTGCTTTGTGCAGGCGCTGATCGAATCGAAGATCGATCTGGAATCGCTGGCGCTGGTGTCCGGCATTGGCTGCACTGGGCGGGTTGCGGGATACGTGAAGCTCGATTCGTTTCACACCACGCACGGACGAGCCATTCCGTTTGCCACGGGAATGAAGCTGGCAAATCCCAAGCTGAATGTCGTGGTTTACTCCGGCGACGGCGATCTCTCGGCCATCGGCGGCAACCATCTGATTCACGCCGCGCGGCGAAATATCGATCTGAAAGTAATTTGCGTGAACAATCTGATTTACGCCATGACCGGCGGGCAGACCGCGCCGACGACTCCCGGGCACGCTACGACTTCGACGAATCCTTACGGCACATTCGAGCCGGCGTTCAACCTGCCTCACCTGGTGGAAGCGGCGGGCGCGGTTTACGTGGCGCGCTGGACCACATTCCACGTGCGACAACTGGCGCGCTCGATCAGCGAAGCGTTTCGCAAGAAGGGATTCTCGTTCATCGAAGTGATCTCGCCGTGCCCCACGCTCTACCAGAGGCGCAACAAGATGGGCGACGGGCTCGAGACCATGAAGTATTACAAAGAGAAAAGCAAAACCCGCCACGGCGCGCCCACCAGCGAAGTCGGGCTTACGCTGAACGGCGAGATTGTGGTCGGCAAATTCGTCGACCGTGACCGGCCCGATTACCAGACCATGATGCGGGCGCAGTATGCGGAATCGCTGGGCGATCGCTACGTCAACGAAATGGAAACCGAAGCGGAAACGGAGTGCGTATGCGGCTAACTGAGATTCGGGTGGCAGGTTTCGGCGGCCAGGGAGTAATACTCTCGGCGATTGTGCTGGGCAAAGCAGCGTCGATCTATCAGAACGGGTTTGCGACCATGACGCAGAATTTTGGTCCTGAGGCCCGCGGAGGCGCATGCAGCGCGCAGCTCGTGCTGTCGGACGCGCCGGTGTTGTATCCCTACGTGACCAGGCCGGACATTCTCGTAGTTATGTCGCAGGAGGCCTATAACCGGTTCGCCCCTGAACTGAAGCCCAACGGAATGCTGATTGTGGAGGAGGATCTCGTGCGGGTTACGGATCTGCGGGGAGATCCCAAGGTCTACAGCATTCCGGCCACGCGCATCGCTGAAGAACTCGGCAAGCGCATGGTGCTGAATGCGGTGATGGTGGGATTCTTTGCCGCGGTGACAGGATTGCTCGGAGCCGATGCCGTGCGCAAGGCTGTAGCCGATTCGGTGCCGGCAAGCTTCCGCGAGTTGAATCTGAAGGCTTTTGAGCGCGGATTCGAATATGGGCAGAACGCGCTCACCAATGCGCCGGCGCCTGTGGCCGACGCGCAGATGGCGTTTGCGGAAGAGTAGGCTCGCGGCTGACGATCCACGAGCAAGTCAGCGGACCTCAGGGGCTGAAGCCCCGGCTCGCTGCGAACGACTTACGCGGCCCTTGAAGGGCCTCTCTTCCACGGTACCGCACGCTTTCGAGAGTTTTTCCGCGACCCCTGGAGCCGGACCAAGCCCATTCATGGAACGATCCCGTAATTTCACATCCTGCCGAAGTTTCTATTCGCGGGCAAGTCCTGAGAACAATGCCGCGCCGCCTGCAATTCCGGCGTCGGCGCCGTAGCGCGCCAGTACCAGCGGAATCTCCGAGGCTCGCGGATTCACGCACCACGTTGGCAGCAGGCGCTTGATCTCCGCAAAAAATGGGTTGAGCATGGCTGCGACTCCACCGCCGACGACTAATATGTCGGGATCGAACAAATCCACGATGTTGCCCAGCCAGATGGTCAGAAGATCCGCCGTTTCCTGCAGAATTTCCTGGGCCAGCGCATCTCCGGCGGCGTAAGCCCTGCCCACCATCTCGCTGGTGACCGACTCGATTTTTCCCTGTGCCAGAGCGAGAAGAGCCGCGCCGCGCGCGGGCTCAGCGGCAACGCGTCCGCGCCCCCGCAGGCCGATCGCCGGCCCCGCCGCCAGAACTTCGATGCATCCATGCTTGCCGCAGTGGCAGATTGGCCCGCGATAGTCGATGCTCACGTGCCCACCTTCTCCAGCGGAGCCGGTGTGCCCGTGGTAGATGCGGCCGTCGAGCACAATGCCCGTTCCGATTCCCGTGCCGACGGTGGCATAAAAAACATAGTGATAGCCGCGGGCCGCTCCCCAGATGGTTTCGGCGAGCGCGGCCGCATTCGCGTCGTTGTCGACTTTCACGGGCACGCGATAAAGCTCGGCAATGCGCGCGGCCAGCGGAAAATTCCGCCAGCAGGGAAGGTTCGGAGGATTGAGCACGACTCCGGACTTGGGATCGAGCGGCCCGGGAGCGCAGATGCCGATGGCCATCACTTTCGCTTGATCTTGAACTTGCCGGTTCGCGGTTTCGCCAGCGATCAGCGAATCAATCGCCGAGGTCACGGCCTTGAGGCCGGCTTCCGGGCCGTCATTCGCGGGCATGGGTGTGCGCAGTTGGGTAAGTATTTTTCCGCTGGCATCGACCATGCCGGCGGCAACCTTGGTTCCGCCGATGTCCACACCAATGACGGGACCTTCCTGGTCAGTGCGTTGCTTCATGATGGGCTGGCCTCGTGGCCGCGAGGTGGCTTCGTCTTCAGGCTTGGGCGGAGAAGTCCCCTTTTTTCATGTGCGTGGCCAGTTGACGCAACAGCGCGATGAAGGCGGTGCTGGCGACAGAAAGCGTGCGATCGCGGCGATAGGCGAGACCCAATTCGCGGTAGAGTTGCGCGTCTTCCAGGTCAATCAGCTTGACTCTGCCGGCTTCGACTTCGTCGCGGGCGAAGGATGCGCTGATCAGCGAGACTCCCAGATCGGCGGCGACGAAACTTTTGATCATGCCGATGCTGGGCAGTTCCATGCGCACGTGCAGTTCTGCGTGGTAAGGGCGGAAGAGTTTGTCCAGCAGGCGGCGGGTGTGTCCGGTTTTCGGAATCAAGAGAGGCTGCTTGACGATCTCGCTCACCGGCACGACTTTATATTTGGCCAGCGGATTCTTGGGACTCACCATGAGCATCAGCTTGTCGCGGAAGATGGGCTGAATCTTCAAGCTGGGGGACTGGATGGGCAAGGTGAGGACTCCGACTTCGACCTGGCCGTTCTCCAGTTTTTCCATGATTTTGTAGCTGAAATTTCGATAGATGCTGATTTGCACCGGCGGATAGCGGCGGCAGTACTCGGCAAACACTTCGGGCAAAACGTAGAGGCATGTCGCCTCGTTGGCGCCGACCCGGAGCGTGCCGCGCGGAGTGCGGCTGTGGTCGGCGACCGCGGTGAGCGATTCGTCGCGAAGACTCCTTAGACGCTCCGCGTATTCATAGAAAATCTGGCCGGCGGGCGTGAGCTTGACCGTTTTGCCGGAGCGATCGAGCAGGCGGTCGCCGTATTCCTGCTCGAGTTGGCGAATCTGGGCGCTCACCGCCGATTGCGAACGGAACACTTTTTCGCCGGCGCGGGAGAAACTACCTTGCCTTGCAACCTCTAGAAAAGTAATGAGCTGATCGAAGTCCATGTTTGGTCTTGTATTCGGCTTGGGCGAGATTATAGCGGAAGCTGGGCGGCGTGCTGAGACAGAATGCAAAGGCAAACGCAAAAGCCTTTAACCGCGGAGAACGCAAAGAAGACCCGCGGAGAACGCAAAGAAGCTTAGGCTGTTTTCTTCGCGTTCTTAGCGGGCCTCGCTTTGCGGCATTTACGGTTACAGGCCCTTGTGTCGACCGCGTCTTAGACCGCCTGGCCCTGGCGGCCCGAACAGGCGGATCCATTCCTCGGCGGTTGCGGCCGGGCCGGAAATTTGCATGGGCTGCATCGAAATTCTGAATTGTACTTCCCACCGCGCAGGCGGTATTAACAAATGGGCTGGTTTCTTCCTGAGCCGGAGTGTGCAGCCACGCCCGGCTGCCTTCAGAGCCCAAGGAACAAATGATTCCGAAGCTCTCGGATCCGCCGAACGAGGACGTCCACGATGACGCGTCTAAACTCGAAGACCGGGCTCCCGCCCGCGCAGGGTCTTTACGACCCGGCGCACGAGCATGACGCGTGCGGCATCGGCTTTGTAGCCAGCATTCGCGGTGAGAAAAGCCACGAAATTATCCGCAAGGGAATTGAAGTTCTGGTCAACCTGACGCATCGCGGCGCGTGCGGCTGCGACCCCGAAACCGGTGACGGGGCGGGCGTTCTGATACAGATTCCTCATAAGTTCTTTGCGCGCGAGTGCGGCAAGCTGGGATTTCAACTGCCCGAGCCCGGCACCTACGGCGTGGGGATGACTTTTCTCCCGGTCGAGAAGCACGAACGGCTGCAGTGCGAAGGAATTCTCGAGGGCATCGTGCGCGATGAGGGCCTGACGGTATTGGGCTGGCGTGACACGCCCACGTACGCATCGGCGATTGGGCGCGTGGCACGGGCTTCGCAACCTTATATCCAGCAGATTTTTGTGGGCCGCGGCGCAGGCATGGACGAAGATGCTTTCGAACGCAAGTTGTATGTAGTGCGAAAGCGGGCCGAAACGGAGGTTGGGCGATCGGAAATCGCCGACCGGGAAATTTTCTACATTCCTTCGCTTTCCGCGCGAACCATTGTCTACAAGGGCCTGCTGCTGGCGCCGCAGATCACGAATTTTTATCGCGAGCTTTCCGATCCCGACGTGATGAGCGCTCTCTGCCTCGTGCACCAGCGCTTTTCGACGAACACTTTTCCCAGCTGGCAGCGCGCGCATCCCTATCGTTACATCGCGCATAACGGGGAGATCAACACACTGCGCGGCAACGTCAACTGGATGTGGGCGCGCCAGTCGCTGCTGAAGTCGCCGCTGTTTGGCGACGATCTCAAGAAAGTTTTTCCCGTCATATCGCCGGACGGCAGCGATTCGGCAAACTTCGACAACGCAGTGGAACTTTTGCTGCAGGCGGGACGCAGCCTGCCGCATGTGATGGCCATGCTGATTCCGGAGGCGTGGGCGGGTAATCCGCACATGCAGCCGGAGAAGCGCGCCTTCTACGAGTATCACGCCTCGCTGATGGAACCGTGGGATGGGCCGGCTGCCATCGCGTTTACCGACGGGCGCGTGATCGGCGCAACCCTCGATCGCAACGGCTTGCGTCCGGGGCGCTACGTAGTGACCAACGACGGGCTGGTGGTGATGGCGTCGGAAGCGGGCGTGCTCGATGTGGCGCCCGAAGATGTGCAGCGAAAGGGGCGTCTGCAGCCCGGAAAAATGTTTCTGGTCGACACGGTCGAAGGCCGCATCGTCTCCGACAAAGAGATCAAGCGCGAACTGGCTTCGCGGCAGCCCTATGCGCAGTGGCTGAAGGACAACCAGGTCACCATCGACCAGTTACCCGAGCCTTCGCGCATGCATTACTCCGATCCCGAAACGCTGCTGCGCCGGCAGCGCGCTTTCGGCTACAGCGACGAAGACGTCAAGATGATTCTGGGTCCGATGGCGTTGAGCGGCGAGGAACCTGTGGGTTCGATGGGAACCGACACTCCTCTCGCGTGCCTTTCCGACCGGCCGCAGTCGTTGTTCAGCTATTTCAAGCAGCTATTCGCCCAGGTGACGAATCCGCCCATCGACCCCATTCGCGAAGAGACGGTGATGTCGTTGTTCAGCTACATCGGCAGCGAGCGCAACATTCTCGACGAGCAGCCGGAGAACTGCCACATGCTGAAGCTGGCGCATCCGTTGCTGACCAATCGCGAGTTGGAAAAACTGCGCCGCGTGTCGACGCGCGATTTGCTGGCCATCACGCTGCCGGCGTTGTTCCGCGCAGCCGAGGGCGAGATAGGGCTGAAGCGCGCGCTCGACGAGCTTTGCCAGAGAGCTTCGCTGGCCGTGAAAGCGGGATACACGCTGCTGATCATTTCCGATCGCGGCGTCGACAAAGACTATGCACCCATCCCCAGTTTGCTGGCGCTGGCGGCGGTGCACAATCTTCTGGTTCGCGAAGAGACGCGCACCCAGGCAGCGCTCATCACAGAGTCGGGTGAACCGCGCGAGGTGATGCACTTCGCTTTGCTCAGCGGATACGGGGCGAGCGCGATCAATCCTTATGTTGCGCTGGAGAGCGTAGAGAACCTGGCGTGGCGCGGAGAATTGCCGGGCGGCGTTACTCCCGAGGACGCGACAAAGCATTTCTTCAAGGCCGTGAAAAAAGGTCTGCTGAAAACTTTCTCGAAGATGGGGATTTCGACCCTGCAGAGTTACCAGGGCGCACAGGTTTTTGAAGCGATTGGATTGAACAAGGAGCTGGTCGACGCCTACTTCGCGGGCACCACGTCGCGGCTGGAGGGAATCGGGTTGAGTGTGCTGGCGCGGGAAGCGCAGATGAAGCATGAGCACGCCTTCCGTCCGCTTTCGGAATTCGAGACTGAGCTTTCTGTAGGAGGCAGCTATCACCAGCGCGTGGGCGGCGAGTATCACCTGGTGAATCCGCTGACCATCAGCAAGCTGCAACAGGCAGTGCGAGAGAATAGCTTTAAGACATTCCAGGAATACACGGACCTCATCGACCGGCAGAGCGCGAACATGGCTACTCTGCGCAGCCTGATGAAGCTGAAGAAAAGCGACAAGCCGGTGCCGCTTGCGGAAGTCGAGCCGGCGAAGGAGATCGTGAAACGGTTTACCACGGGTGCGATGTCGTTCGGCTCGATCAGCAAGGAAGCGCACGAGACGCTGGCCATCGCCATGAACCGCATCGGCGGCAAATCAAATACGGGCGAAGGTGGGGAAGACGAAGAACGGTTCAAGCGCGATGCCAGCGGAGATTTACGCCGCAGCGCGGTCAAGCAGGTAGCCTCGGCGCGCTTCGGCGTGACTGCGAATTATCTGGTAAACGCCGACGAACTGCAGATCAAGATGGCGCAGGGCGCGAAACCGGGTGAAGGCGGCCAGCTTCCCGGTCACAAAGTCGATGACGTGATCGCGCGAATCCGGCATTCGATTCCGGGCGTGGGCCTGATCTCGCCGCCGCCGCATCACGACATTTATTCCATCGAAGATCTCGCGCAGCTGATCTACGATTTTAAAAACGTCAACCCGCAGGCTCGCATTGCCGTGAAGCTAGTGGCTGAAGTGGGCGTGGGAACAGTTGCAGCGGGCGTAGCGAAGGCGCACGCCGACGTGGTGCTGATCAGCGGAGATAGCGGAGGCACCGGTGCATCGCCACTGAGTTCGATCAAACATGCCGGCATTCCCTGGGAGCTTGGCCTGGCGGAAACCCAACAGGTGTTGCTGCTCAACGATTTGCGCAGCCGCATCCGCGTGCAGACTGACGGCAAGCTGCAGACTGGCCGCGATGTGGTAGTTGCCGCGCTACTGGGTGCTGAAGAATTCGGGTTCGCGACGACGCCGCTGATCGCGATGGGCTGCGTGATGATGCGCAAGTGCCATCTGAATACTTGCTCGGTGGGGATTGCCACGCAGGACCCCGAACTGCGCAAGCTGTTTAAGGGACAGCCCGAGCATGTGATCAATTTCTTCTTCTTCATCGCCGAGCAGGTTCGGCAGTACATGGCCGAGCTGGGCTTTCGCACCGTGGACGAGATGGTCGGGCGCGTCGACATGCTGGAGGTCGAGCCTGCGGTCGATCACTGGAAAGCGCGCGGCCTGGATTTCTCCGCCATTCTCTACAATCCGCCGGTTCCATCGCGCGTGGCGCGCCGCTGTGTGCAGGCGCAAGATCACGGCTTGCAGCAGGCTCTGGATTACAAAATTCTCGAAGAGGCGCGCGAAGCCATCGAAAATCTCACGCCGGTGGCCATCGATCTGCCCGTGCGCAATGTGCATCGTTCGGTGGGGACGATGTTGAGTGGCGAGATCGCGCGGCGGCACGGCTCCGCGGGCCTGCCCGACGACACCATCAAAATCCGCCTTACCGGTTCTGCGGGGCAGAGTCTGGGCGCGTTCCTGTCGAAGGGCGTCACGCTCACTCTTGAGGGCGAAGCCAACGATTACATCGGCAAGGGATTATCCGGCGGGCGCGTGGTGGTGTATCCGCCGAAGAAGTCGCGCTTCGCTCCGGAAGAAAATATTTTGATCGGCAACGTCGCCCTCTACGGCGCCACCAGCGGCGAGGCGTTTTTCAACGGCATGGCCGGCGAACGTTTCGCGGTGCGCAACTCGGGCGCGACTGCGGTCGTCGAAGGTGTGGGCGACCACGGCTGCGAATACATGACCAGGGGCCTGGTAGTCGTGCTCGGCGCTTGCGGGCGAAATTTTGCCGCGGGCATGAGCGGTGGCGTGGCCTATGTGCTCGACGAGCGGCGCGATTTTACCGAGAAGCGGTGCAACCTCGGCTCGGTTGATCTGGAACCCGTGATCGAAGCGCAGGACGCGCAAATCGTGAAGGATCTGATCACGCGGCATTTCGATCTCACGAACAGTCCGCGCGCGAAATATATTCTCGAGAATTGGGCCGACGTTCTGCCGCGGTTCATCAAAGTGTTTCCCCACGAGTTCAAGCGCGTGCTTGGAGTAGGACGTAGCCGCGAGCCCTACATCCCGGTGGATCCCATCGCCGTGCTCGCCGGCGCGGAGCAGGTGCAACATGGGTAAGGTGCGAAATGGGTAAGACCACCGGCTTCATGGAATACTCGCGCGAGTTGGCCCCGCGGCGGCCCGTGACCCAGCGCGTCAACGACTGGTTCGAGATTTATCTCGACCTTCCCGAAGAAAAGCTGCAGAGCCAGGGCGCGCGCTGCATGGATTGCGGCGTGCCGTTTTGCCAGACCGGATGCCCGGTGAGCAATCTCATTCCCGACTGGAACGATCTGGTGTATCGCGGACGCTGGAAAGAAGCGGTGCGGCAGCTGCACGCGACCAATAATTTTCCCGAGTTCACGGGCCGCATCTGTCCCGCGCCGTGCGAAGCCTCGTGCGTGCTCGGCATCAACCAGCCGCCGGTGACCATCAAACAGAACGAAAAACATATTGTGGAGCGCGGGTTCGAAGAAGGATGGATTCGTCCCGATCCGCCAAAACTGCGCACTGGAAAAAGAGCGGCGATTGTAGGGTCGGGGCCGGCCGGATTGGCGGCGGCGCAGCAGCTTTGCCGTGCGGGTCACGCCGTCGTCGTCTACGAAAAAGCCGATCGCGTCGGTGGATTGCTGCGCTACGGCATTCCAGAGTTCAAGCTGGAAAAGCATGTGATCGATCGCCGCCTCGAACAGATGTCGGCCGAGGGTGTGAAATTTGTCACCAACGTCGAGGTGGGCAAGACGATTCCGGTCGACGAACTGCGCCACAGTTTTGACGCGATTGTGTTGGCGGGCGGTGCCGAGCAGCCGCGTGACTTGAAAATTCCCGGCCGCGAGTTGAAGGGAATCCATTACGCGATGGAATTCCTGCCGCAGCAGAACCGCCGCTGCCAGGGCGACTCCATCGACGCCGAGCTGGAAATTCTCGCCACCGGCAAGCGCGTAGTGATTATCGGCGGCGGCGATACGGGCGCCGATTGTCTGGGCACCGTTCATCGGCAAAAGCCGATATCTGTGCATCAGTTTGAGATTATGCCGAAGCCGCCGGACGAGCGCTCGCCCCAAACGCCCTGGCCGTTGTGGCCGATGCAGTTGCGCGTGGAAGGCGCTCACGAAGAAGGCGGCGTGCGCGACTGGAGCATCGCTACCACAAAACTCACCGGCTCCAACGGCCGGGTGCAGCAATTGCACGGCGTGCGCGTCGGACCTGCGCCTAAATTCGAGCCGATCTCCGGGACCGAGTTCACCATGGACGCCGACCTCGTGCTCATCGCCATGGGATTCTTGGGCCCGGTGCGGAACGGGATGATCGAGCAACTCGGCGTCGAGCTCGACCCGCGCGGCAACGTAGCCACCGATCAGAACTATATGTCTTCGGTGCCCGGCGTCTTCGCAGCGGGCGACATGCGGCGCGGCCAGTCGCTGGTGGTGTGGGCGATTTCCGAGGGGCGCAAAGCGGCGGCGGGTGTCGACAAGTATCTGAAAGCCTCCACGGCCGTGCGCGCGGTTCCTGCGCTGGTGACCGCGGCGCAGCAGATCGCATAGAGGCCCTCCTCGAAATGCGGCTACTGGGCTGAAGCCCGCGTCCATGAGAAGCTTTACGCGGCGCTCAAGCGCCGCTCTTCCACCGCACTACGTTGGCTGGCCGGAATTGGGATCGGGTTCCGCCCAAGGTAAGATGACTGCTCAACCTTCATGATCGGGCTTCCAGACATTCAGACCGCGCGGGAACGTATCCGCAACGCCATTCGCGTTTCCCCGTGCACGCATTCGGAAGCCTTTTCCGCGCTCACCGGTAATTCCATTTTTCTCAAGCTCGACAACCAGCAGCGAACCGGCGCGTTCAAAGAGCGCGGCGCGCTGAACAAACTTTTGACCCTCACCGCCGAAGAACGCGCGCGGGGAGTGATCGCGGCCTCCGCCGGCAATCACGCGCAGGGAGTCGCTTACCACGCCGGCCGCCATGGAATCCGGGCGCGCATCGTGATGCCGCTGCCCACGCCCCTCACCAAGGTTTCTTCCACGCGGGCGTATGGCGCCGATGTTCTGCTGCACGGCGCGAATTACGATGAGGCTTACGCCAAGGCGCTTGAGCAAAGCCGCGAAGATGGACTCACGCTGATTCATGCCTTTGATGATGACGCCGTCATCGCCGGCCAGGGAACGCTGGGGCTGGAAATCCTCGAGCAGCATTCCGACGTCGAAGCGGTCGTGGTTCCCATCGGCGGAGGCGGACTGATCGGCGGAATCGCTTGCGCGGTGAAAGAAACCAATCCCGCCATTGCGCTCTACGGAGTGCAGCCCTCCAAGATTGCTTCGATGAAAGCGGCCGTGCGCGAAGGCAAGCCCGTGACGCTGGCCGCAGCGGCCACCATCGCCGATGGTATCGCGGTGCGCCGCGCCGGCGAGCGCACGCTGCCCATGGTGCAGAAATATGTTGACGACATTGTCAGCGTCGAAGAAGAGGAAATTGCCAACGCAATCCTGCTGCTGCTGGAACGCGAAAAAACTTTAGCCGAAGGCGCCGGCGCGGCCGCCATCGCCGCCATGCTGAATCGCAAGCTGCCGCTGGCGGGGAAGCGCGTGGCCGTGCTGGTGTGCGGCGGCAACATTGACGTCACGCTGCTCTCGCGCATCATCGAACGCGGCCTGGTGAAAGATGGCCGCCTGATGCGGCTGCGAGTGCATCTGCCGGATTATCCCGGAGCCTTGCACAGACTCACGGGAATTCTCGCCGAGCATCGTGCCAACATCGTCGAAACTTCGTACGACCGCGCCTACCACAACGTCAACCTCGGCGACACCGCCATCGACATTACCATGGAAACGCGCGGGCCCGATCACATCGCAGAACTGATTGCCGCACTGGTTGCCGCCGGTTACGCGCACGAACGCATTCTGTAGTCTCAATGCGGATCTCTTTCGTAATTCAATCTGAATTTCTACGATTGTAATCACCGCAACCTCCAGCAGTACAATGGCGGGCAAATCACAACCTCAATCGCAGGAGGTGACCTATGGTTCATCTCAAGGTAAACGGACAGGATCGCGCGTTCGACGGCGAT
Source organism: Candidatus Sulfotelmatobacter sp. (assembly GCA_035308125.1). Taxonomy (GTDB): domain Bacteria; phylum Acidobacteriota; class Terriglobia; order Terriglobales; family Acidobacteriaceae; genus Sulfotelmatobacter. The sequence continues at coordinate 54,880 of DATGHF010000053.1, read as the reverse complement.
CCGGAGATGCCGCTGCTGTGGTTCTTGCGCGACATCCTTGGACTCACGGGAACAAAATTCGGCTGCGGCATGGCGTTGTGCGGCGCATGCACCGTGCTGCAGAACGGCAAGGCGGTTCGCTCCTGCAGCAAACAGATGAGCACTCTGGCCGGCGCCGAGATCACCACGATCGAAGAAATTTCAGTCCACGGACCGCACGCGGTGCAAGCCGCCTGGGTCGACGTGAATGTTCCGCAGTGTGGCTACTGCCAGCCCGGGCAGATCATGCAGGCGGTCTCGTTGTTGAAGTCAAAGCCGGCGGTTACCGACGACGATATCGACACGGTGATGTCGGGCAACATTTGCCGTTGCGGCACCTACCAGCGCATCCGCGCGGCCATCAAGCAAGCGGCGAAGGAGATGGCATGATCACCAACGAGAAAATTACGCGTGAGAAATCTGCTATTAGAACGAGAACGATTGAAACGACAACGATTGAAACGACCACGATTGAAAATGTCAGCCGCCGCGGTTTTCTCCAGGGGATATTCTCCGCCGGCGCCTTCGTTCTTTGCGCCCGCCTGATTTCGCAACCGCTCTGGGCGCATGCGAACGCCATAAGCGGCATCGATGGCGCCGCCTTTCATCCCAGCTTGTGGGTTGGCATTCAGCCCGACGGCATGGTCTACATCGTGGCCCACCGCTCGGAAATGGGAAACGGCGTGCGCACCAGCCTGCCGCGAATCCTGGCCGACGAACTCGATGCCGACTGGGCTCGCGTCAAAGTAATCCAGGGCGACGGCGACGAACGATACGGCTCGCAGGACACCGACGGTTCCCACTCGGTCCGCGAATTTTTTGACACGTTGCGCGAAGCCGGCGCCACGGCCCGGCTCATGCTGGTGCGCGCCGCGGCGCAGCAGTGGGGAGTGCCCGAATCGCAATGTGTGGCGGATCCAGTGCACGTTGTGTCCGACCGGAATTCGAATCGCAAGCTCGGCTACGGCGACCTCGCGTCCGCCGCCGCGAAGCTGCCGGTTCCCAAGAAAGAGGAATTAAGGCTGAAGTCTCCCGCCGACTGGCGCTACATCGGAAAACCGGCGAAGGGCTTCGATGCAGCAGATATTTGCGCCGGCAAGCCACTCTTCGGCATGGACGTTCGCCTCGACGGCATGCTCTACGCCGCCATTGCCCGGCCTCCGGTCCTGGGCGGAAAAGTCAAATCGCTCGACGACAAAGCCGCGCTGCAAGTCGTGGGCGTGAAGAAGACCATCGCCATCGATCCGTTCACTCCGCCGCACGCCGCGCAGCCGCTGGGTGGTATTGCAGTGATTGCCGACAACACCTGGTCGGCGTTCAAGGGACGCAACAAGCTGCAAATCGCCTGGGAGAACGGCAGTCACAGCGTCTACAACTCCGCTCAATACAAAAAAGAATTGCAGGAGACGGCTCGCCAGCCGGGCAAAGTGATCCACACCGCCGGCGATGTGGACGCCGAATTCGCCAAAGGCGGCAAGATCGTCGAAGCGGAATATTTCGCGCCGCACCTGGCCCACGCCAGCATGGAGCCGCCCGTCGCGGTCGCAGACGTGCAAGACAACAAAGCTACCGTCTGGTCGCCAACTCAGGATCCGCAGGGCGTTCAGGAAAGCGTCGCCAAAGCGCTGGGCATAAAAAAAGAAGACGTGCTTTGCCACGTCACTTTCCTCGGCGGCGGCTTCGGCCGCAAGTCTCTTCCCGATTACGCGGTCGAAGCGGCAGTGCTTTCAAAGAAAACCGGCAAGCCGGTGAAGGTGGTCTGGAGCCGCGAAGACGACATCAAGTTCGACTATTTTCACTCCGTGGCTGCGATGTACATGAAGGCCTCGCTAGACGACAGCGGCAAACCGAAAGCCTGGCTGCAGCGCAGCGTGTTCCCCCCCATCGGTTCCACATTCAGCGAGAGCGCGGTGTACAGCGGCGACGGCGAAATGAGCCAGGGATGGAATCCATTTCCCTTCGATGTTCCCAACGTCCGCGCTGAAAACGGAAAAGCCACGGCCCACGTCCGCATCGGATGGCTGCGTTCGGTCGCCAACATCTATCACGCCTTCGCCGTGCAGTCGTTCGCCAACGAGCTGGCCTACGCCGCCAATCGCGATCCCTTCGATTACTTGCTGGCTTTAATGGGCCCGCCCCGCGTGTTGGATCAAGGGGGTCACGCCGCGAACGCCATCGCCGAAAAATATCCTTACGACGTTGGCCGCCTGCGTCACGTCGCCGAACTTGCGGCCGAGAAAGCGCAGTGGGGAAAACGAAAACTCGGCAAGGGAAGCGGCATGGGCATTGCCGTTCACCGCAGCTTCCTCACCTATGTCGCCACCGTCGTAGAGGCCGAGGTCGATAGTCAGGGAGCGATTCGCATTCCCCACGTGGTGACGGTGGTCGATGCCGGCATCGTGGCCAATCCGGAAATGGTGCGCCAGCAGTTTGAAGGCGCGGCCGTTTTCGGCACCAGCATCGCCAAGACCGGCGAAATTACCGCCACCGACGGCGCCATCGATCAATCCAATTTTTCCGACTATCCCGTAGCGCGCATGAACGAGGCCCCGTACCAGACCGACATTCACATCGTGGAGAGCACCGCGCCTCCCGCCGGAGTCGGCGAGCCGGGAGTGCCTCCGTTCGTGCCGGCCCTGTGCAATGCAATTTTTGCCGCGACCGGCAAGCGCGTTCGAGAACTGCCGCTGGCGCGAAACGGATTTTCGTAAGCGCTGTTCGCCGAGTGCAGGGCGAAGTATCTCCTGGAAGGAAACGGGCGGATATTTGTTGGTGTGATTGTTGGTGTGATTAAGGTTGCGACGGACTCACGGGCCCCGATCCGCCTCCGAAGCAGTGTGCCAACAGACAAATCAGAATGCCCGCGCCGCCCGCTCCGGTTGCGATCCATTTCGGACTAAGGCCGAGTGGTCCGCTGGCGCTCGCAGGTTTGGGCGGCGCGGCGCATACTTCCGATTCGCGCCGCGTGGCCTGCTCGCCTTCATGCACCGTGGTTCCACCCAATCCGGGCATTCCGCCCGAAGCCCCGCCCGGCGCTCCTCCTGAAGCTCCGCCCGGTGTCGCCGTCGGGACCGGCGTCTTCAGCAGGCTCCCTTCCAGCTCGATGCGCACATCGTTCTTATGGGCCGCGACCTGAACGCTCCCATTCACGTCGGTCACTTCATACTGCGTCCACTGCGCGCTCGAAACCGGGATCACGTTAATGCAGTGCACGCGCACGCGCATGCCCGTCGTAGTCCCCACCAGCAGGTTGCCGTGGTCGAGAATTAGCAGGTTGTCGTCGAACTTCACCACCGATTCCTGCTGGATCGAAACCGTCGACCCGTCCACGTCGAGCGTGGCCGAGAATCCGGGCTTGGTCTCCAGCAAGTCTCCCGGAAAAACGGCGGAAGCGTCTGCCGCCTCCATGCCGTTGACCCAAACTCCGCCCTGGCTGTGCAGAATCGCCGATTTGGCGTCGGCAGCCTGCAGCGACGCAGGCAAGATAGCCACCAGGATCCAGGTCAACACACGCCGACACATAGGCACACTCATACCCACAGACAAACCTACCCAGTAAAAATCGTAGCTGGGGGTTTCCGAGCCGTCTATTAGCAGACTGGATTCGCCGCGTCCGCATTCGCGCGACGCGCCATGGTCCGTTTCGGGAGCAAGAAATCCTGCAAATCTTTGTGAATTTTTATTCAGGTAAAACTTTGTAAATCAACAACTAATGCGCCGCCAGCGCATGTAGATTAGTAAAGGGCGTATGAACGTAACGAAAGCATTGATCCCACCCACGAAGTTGTGCATTTTACTTCTCGTCGCGAGCGCTGTGAGCTTGCCGCTTGCGGCCGCTTCGGCAGTGCCGCCTGTCGCGAGCGCTCAGGCGCAAGCGGCGGCACCGGCGCCCGCCCGGAAAATCGGCGCAATCAAAGCCATCAGCGGCACCTCGATCACGTTGGCTCCGGATTCAGGTCCGGAAGTGGTTGTGATGGTGCAGCCCGCCACGCGCCTGCTGCGCATCTCGCCCGGAGAGAAAAATCTCAAGAACGCGACCCCGGTTCAGCTGCAGGATCTCCAAGTCGGCGACCGCATCCTGGTCGGCGGCCAGGCCTCCGACGACGCCAAGTCGATCGCTGCCGCCACCATTGTGGTGATGGCGCATTCCGATCTCGAAGCGCGTCATCAGCAGGAACTGCAGGATTGGCAAAAGCGCGGCATGGGAGGACCAGTGAGCTCGGTCGATCCCGCCACCGGGATCGTGACCATCTCCATCACCAGCCTGGCCGGCGGTGTGGCCGGCAAGAAAAGCGTCGCAATTCATACCACGAAAGACACGGTGATTCGCCGCTACGCTCCCGACTCAGTGAAATTCGAGGATGCCAAACCCAGCTCGGTGCAGGAAATCAGGCCCGGCGATCAACTGCGCGCGCGCGGCGACCGCAACCCCGACGGCACCGAACTGGCCGCCGAAGAAATCGTGACTGGCGTCTTTCGTAGTCTCGCCGGCACCATCAATTCGGTGGATGCAAGCTCCGGCACCATCAACGTCCAGGATTTACAGAGCAAGAAGCCGGTGCAGGTGAAAGTTACCGCAGACTCAGCCCTGCACAAGCTGCCCGCCGAAATGGCGCAACGATTCGCCGCGCGGCTGAAGGGCGCAGCCGGTATCGCGGGACTTCCAGGTTCCGGCGGAGCAGGTCCAGGTGGAGCACGTTCGGGCGGAGCCGGTTCAGGAACAGCAGGCGCGAATCCCGCTGCGGGAGCATCCGGGACTTCGGAGTCCGCTGTGCCGGGCGCCCCGTCAGGAGATTCGCCCGCAGGCGGAACGCGCGGCGGCGGAGGCGGAGGACTGCCTGGCGGCACGCGCTCCGGCGGCGCACCCGATTTCCAACAGATGTTGAGCTTCACCCCCGCGGTTGCCATAGCCGATCTGCACAAAGGCGACGCGGTCGTGATCCTCGCCACCGAAGGAACGCCCTCCAGCGCCAGCACCGTCATCACGCTGGTGAGTGGAGTCGAACCCATCCTGCAGGCCGCTCCCAGCGCGAGTCAGGCCATGATGCTCGCTCCCTGGAGTCTCGGAGGAGCGCCGGGCGGTGGGGAAGGGAATCAGTAAGGCGATTTCAGATTGCAGATTTCAGATTGGTACACCAGTCATTCACCGATCGCGGTTTTCAATCAACAATCTGAAATCTGAAATCAACAATCTGAAATCTGAAATCAGCAATCTGAAATCTGAAATCAAAAATCTGAAATCAAAAATCTGAAATCAAAAATCGGCACTCAGCACTCAGCAACAACGTTTGGGGCAAGAAGGAATCAATGAAGAGTTGGGCAATCATACTTCTCGCAATCGCATTAGCCGCGGCGGTCTTATCGGCAACCCTCGCATTCGCGCAAGCGCCGACGGGCGCCCTGCGCGGCCAAGTCACCGATCCCTCCGGAGCCGCCATCACGAAAGCCGATGTCGCGCTGACCCCAGCGTCCGGTTCGCCGCTTACCGCCCAGACCGACGCGCAGGGAAACTACGAGTTCAAAAACCTCGCCCCTGGCGAGTACACGCTCGATATCGTCGCGTCAGGCTTCACGCTCTACGAAAACACCAAAGTCGAAATCGGCGCTCAAGCTATGCGTCTGAACATTGCTCTCCAGATCGAGGTACAAACCCAGAAAATTCAGGTGTCCGACACCGCGCCCACCGTCGACGTCAATCCCGCCAGCAACGCCGGCGCCATCAGCATTTCCGGCAAGGAACTGGAAGCCCTGCCCGACGATCCCGACGAATTGCTCACCGACTTGCAAGCTCTGGCCGGACCCTCCGCCGGACCGAACGGCGGCCAGATGTATATCGACGGTTTTACCGCGGGCCAGCTTCCGCCCAAGTCGTCGATTCGCGAAATTCGCATCAACCAGAATCCATTTTCTTCCGAGTATGACAAGCTGGGCTACGGCCGCATCGAAATCTTCACCAAGCCCGGCACCGACAAACTTCACGGCCAGTTCCAGGTCAACGGCAACGATTCTGCATTCAACTCGCACGATCCCTTCGCCGGTCCAGAGCCGGGCTACGACACCGTGCAATATAGCGGCAACGTCGGCGGCGCGCTCAACAAGAACGGGTCGTTCTTTGTGAACATCGAGCGCAGAAATATCAACGACCTCTCCGCCATCGACGCCCTCACCCTCGACCAGAACCTCAATCCTTTTCAAACGCTCGAGTCCGTGCCCACGCCGCGCAATCGCACCAACATCGCCCCGCGCCTCGACTACGCGCTCGGCAAAAACAACACGCTGACTGCGCGCTACCAGTATTACCGCGACACCGACAACAACAGCGGCATCGGCCAGAACACTTTGCAGTCGCAGGCCTACAACTCGACCTCCACCGAGCAAACCTTCCAGATCGGCGACACCCAGGTCTACGGCGCAAAAATAGTCAACGAAACCCGCTTTCAATACCTGCGCGACGACGACCGCCTGACTTCTCTCGACACCAACCCGCAAACCACCGTATTGGGCGCCTTTATCGGCGGCGGCAACGGCACCATCAGTTCCGACGTCCAGGATCACTACGAGTTGCAGAACTATACTTCCGTGATCCACGGCAATCACACCATGAAGTTTGGCGGCCGCCTGCGCGCCTTGCGCGACGCCAACACGTCCAACGCCGGTTTCAATGGCACCTTCACATTTTCGTCGCTATGCTCGCAACAAACGTTCCCCTCGAATGCTTCTTGCGTCAATCAGGCACCGGGACCCGGCATGTATCAGTACGCGGAGCAACTTCTGCAAGGCGGCGCAACCACCGCTCCGGCCACGCAACTGATCATCACCCAAGGCTCGCCCCTGGCCAGCGTCACCACCTACGACGCCGGGCTCTACCTGCAGGACGATTGGCGGGTGCGGCCGAACATCACGTTGAGCTTAGGCCTGCGTTTCGAAACCCAGAACGACATTCACGATCACGCCGACCTCGCTCCGCGGCTGGGCATCGCCTGGGGCATTCACGGTAGAAGCGCTCCGCCCATCGTGGTCATCCGCGGCGGAGCGGGTATTTTTTACGACCGGTTCGGCTCCAGCCAGATCCTGCAGGCGGAGCGGCTGAACGGCATCACCCAGCAGCAATTCGTCATTGATAATCCCACCTGCTTCCCCGGACTCGACCAGCCTCTCCATACCGCCATCAGCAACTGCGGCACGGTCACTTCCAGCACATCGGCCATTTATCAGGTCGGCCCTTCGGTGCACGCCCCCTACACCATTCAGTCGGCCATCAGCGCCGAGCGGCAACTCACCAAGTCTGCCACGTTGTCGCTGACGTATCTGAATTCTCGCGGCTTCGATCAGTTGCTCACCATCAATGCGAACGCGCCCTTCCCAGGCACGCCGTGCTTTCCGAATTGTGTGGGGCCGGCCGGCGGCAACATTTACCGCTATGTTTCCGAAGGTGTCTTCCGCCAGAACCAATTCATCGTCAACTCGAATATCCGCCTGGGCACGAAGCTGCAGCTGTTCACTTACTACACCTTGAACTACGCCAATAGCGATACTTCCGGCGTCTCCGGCTTCGCGTCGAACTCTTACAACATCAGCCAGGACTACGGCCGCGCCTCCTTCGACACCCGCCATCGCCTGTTTCTCGGCGGCTCAGCCGCCATGAAATACGGTTTCCGCTTTAGCCCGTTCATGGTGGTGAGTTCCGGCAACCCCTTCAACATCACCGCCCCCACCGATCTGAACGGAGATTCCCTTTTCAACGACCGCCCGGGCCTGGTCTCGAGCACAACCTGTCCCGCGACCGTGCTCCCGGGAACAGGATCGACGATCTATTGCACGCCCCTCGGAACATTCGACGCGCAGCCCACCGCCGGTGAAAAACTTGCCCCCATCAACTACGCCACCGGACCAACTCACGCCAGCCTTAACTTCCGTCTAACCAAGGCTTTCGGATTCGGTCCCAAGATCAAGGCCAATCAGGGGTCTGGACCCGGTGGCGGCGACGGCGGCCATGGCGGTGGTCATCGCGGCGGTCCTCTCTTCGGCGGCGGCGGTCCCATGATGGGAGGCCCCGCATCCGACCGGCGCTACAACTTAACGCTGAGCGCTTCCGTGCGCAACGTGTTCAATAAAGTGAACTTCGCCAATCCCGGCGGCGTGCTGGGATCGCCCTTCTTCGACAAATACGACAACCTTCAAGGCGGCCCGTTCTCCACCGGAGTGGCCAACCGCCGCATCGACTTGCAAGCCAGCTTCAGCTTCTGACCTCGAAAACATGCTGCCGGCGTTGCGCCTGTCGCCGCTGGACGAGCAGTGTTTGCAGCATGCGCAGCGAAATTATGCAATCCCTTTCACACGAACCCGTCGGCTGGCCTGCTCGACGCCTGCTAAGCCATAGCAAGAAATGTAGTTAGCTGAAGCCTTCACTTGGCGATTGGTGTGCCCCTAAGTACTGCTGCTTCTCGATTTTGCGTTAGGGGTTGCGAACCGATGCGTCGTCTCTGGCTTGTTCTGATTCTCGCCGTGCCCGTGCTGGCCTTCGCCACGGCCACCACGCCCGTGCCCCGGGTCCGTCCGGCAACGCTGGCTGAGCGCGAACTGGTGGCCTGGAGGCCGCTGACTCACGCTGCCCAGTTCGCCGACGTCCCGCACATCACTGCTTCTCCAACGGATTGCGAAGAGGTGCAACCGCCCCAGGCCCTCACCACGCCCTCGCCGCTGATGAGCCGCACGGCAACCGACGCGAAAGTAAAAGTCAGCTTCATTATCGGCACCGATGGCCGCGTCCACAGCCCCCTGATCCTCGAAAGCGCGGGCGCCACCGGCGATCGCAGCATTCTGCGCACCGTCCGCACCTGGCGATATCGCCCCGCCACCTGCAACGGTGTTCCCACCGAGACCGAGGGCAAGATCGAGTTTTCCAGTCGCTCGAAGTGAGGCTGGGCTAGAATGTCCCTACTCACCGCAGAGTGACTCGACTCAGGGTGGTTCAACTTTTGGACAAGGATAAGAAATCAAAAGCAGCAAGTTCGCCGCGCAGTTCGGAAGAGCCGTTCTCTGCTGCGGGCGACGGAGCCTTCGGCGCGGATTCGGAATCCGAACTGGCCGCCAACTCCGAAGTCGATGAGTTTTACAAACAGCTGCAGCCGGAGATGCGCCGTCCCCGCCCCGGCCCAGACGCCATGGCGGCGGCGCTCGAAGCCGTGCAGCGCCTCGCCGCCGAGGCCGACGCCGAGGATGCTTCCGCTCAAAGCCTCAGCTCAGACGCTTCGTTAGGATCCTGCCGGGTCTGCGGCTACCGCAACCGCGAAGGCCATAAGTTCTGCGCCATGTGCGGCCTGCCCGCCGATGGCTTCGATGGCGGACTCGACGAGCGCCTCCCGCATGAATTCACCCAGGGAGGAAACGCCTCGCCTGCTTCTTCGGCGGCGCCCATGCACCATCCCGAACGCGAATCGTCGGCGAGACCCGCAACCGGCCGCGCGTCTGCCGCTCCGGAAACTCACCATTACCATCATCACTACCATCACCACTACTTTCCCGGAGGGAGCGAGGCGGGCGCCGCGCGCCAGTCCACGGATGGATTCCGCGAGCCGGAGAAGCGGCAGATGTCCGTGCTGCGCGGCGAATCGATGAGCCGCGCCGAGGCTGCCGTGCGCCGCATCACGCAGGAATGGGTGCTGGCCTGCAATACCAAGCATCTCGATGACTTGCTCGATCTCTACATCGCCGACGCGCTGGTGCTGCGCTCCAACTATCCTCCCGTGCGGGGCGCGGCTGCGGTGCGCGAATTTTTCTTCGGCGCGCTCGATGCCGGACTCGGCGAAGTGGAAGTGGAACCGATCCGCGTAGAAGTGGCTGGCGACATGGCGTACGAAGCCGGACGCTGCAAAGCCCTGGTGCCGGGTGCGGCGGGCAAACGCCGCGAAGAACGCGGTAAGTATCTTTGGGTCTTTGCGCGGCAGAGCAATGGCGAGTGGAAACTTGCTTCGGACTGCTGGTCGAGCGATCTTACCTTTGCACCAGCGGAATCCAACATTCCAGCCGGTCCGGGAGTGAAGTCGAGCGTGCCGAGAAAGTAGTGCCAGTTTGCCTGGCGTTGCGCAGGCGCGACCATCACCAGCGGATCGACTCCAGGGGCCTCCTGAGAGCAGAACTTCGCCAGAAGGGCAGGAAAGTGGCTTGCCGTCGATTTATATCATGAAGTTATACTCTCTCCCTGCGACCGAATCGCGAAGTCTATGATTCGCAACGGATTGTTCTCCACTCCTGATCTTGCCCCGTAACTGATTGATTCCACGTGCAAGTAAGAAACTCTGAGAAATAAACTGCTGAGTTCTCAGGCTTCAGGCTGGAAATCGCCGGGATCCCGCGTGCAGCGCGGGTTCTCACGAGGGTGTCCGGGTAAGCGATTGGGATAGAAGGCATTACGGCTTTTGCGGCGGCTGAGATTCCAGGCCAGACTGCCCCAAAGCCTTTCACCGCAGAGTCCGCAAAGAACCCCCGCAGAGGACGCGGAGAGAACCGCCGACGCGCTAAGCAAAACTTGTTCGCGGCATTTCTCTGCGCCCTCCGCGGCATTTCTTCGCGTCCTCGGCGGTTAAGGCTTTTCTTTTTTAGCGGATTGCTCTGGCGTCGCAGCCGGACTGCAGGTGGGTGCCTGAATCAGCCGGCTGTGAATGACGCTGCTGTCGAACTCCGCTCGACTGGACAGCCGAGAGCCTGCCCTGAGCGACGTCGAAGGGGCGGCTGTCCCCACATGAACATCTTCGCGGACTCAGACCACGACTGGGTTGCAAAAAAGCTCCGGCTCCGCAGAGCGGAGCCGGGCGATCGTTCAGCCGAATTGCTGGCGCCTATTGGGGCGTGTAGTTCTGGTGATAGCTCAAGTTCACGATGTCCTGGAACATGGGCGTGCCCGGAGGCAGGTTGTTGGGGTTCAGGAACAGCGTGTCGAAATAAAAATCACGCCTTGGCGCGCCGTACACCACGGTGCAACACTTGAACGTACCCGTGTTGTATTCGGAATAGTACATGTTGACCAGCGATCCGTTGTAGTTGAGAACCGAACCGTTGCCCCAATTTTCCAGAAGGCGCAGGAAGTTGTGCAGTCCTCCGTCGGTTCCGAAGTCGTTAGCCACGCCGCCGAAGCCCGGTTGCGGGAAGGGAATGTTCTTACCGCCCGAGACGGCCATGCGGTAATACGTAGTAGTCGCGGGGCGGCTGTTCAGAGTCGTGGGATTTTGCAAGCTGTTCAGATCGGTCCAGCCGTTGGCCGGAGTGGGCCACTTATCAATGTTTGACAGCAGCGTAACCGAGTCGGCGACGATCGATGCCGCCGAGTGTATGGCGTTATTCGACCCTCCGCCCCAGAAAGTATCCACCGCGCCGCTGTTGTAGTCGCCCTGCACGTAGACCGGATTCTCCGAGGCTACGGTGAACCCGCCGCAGTCGGTGGTCAAGGTGAAGGCGCATGCGGCCGCGGGAGGCAGGATCGGCAGGTAGCTGACTCCTGCGGCGCTCATGCCGCCCGCCACCAGCTTAAGCACGTGACGCCCACCACTCACCATGTTGGCCAAGCCCGTGGTGGCGCAGCCGGGAATGGTGAGATAAGGATTCGGCGGAGCCGTGTTGGTGTTCACCCCAAAGCCGTAGCCGATATTCTTTCCACCCCAATTGTCGAGGAAGCCATTCTGATCCACGTCTTCGGGCGAATACCCGTAGTACGTCGCTGGCTCCAGGGTTCCGTTCGGGGTGGTGGAGGTTAAAGGCTGCCCCGAGTTGACCACGTCTTCCAGTCCAGACTCGCCGGTGATGACGCCTCCGGCAATTCCACCGCCGTTGGTGGGATTGGGATCGGGCAGCAGGCCGCGATGATCGGAGTAGTAAAGAATGTAGCCGTTATCCTGGAGGTAGTTCACCGTGGTCCCTACGTCGCCGGCATACGGAGCTTTCCCGGCCAGCCAGAGCCCCAGGTTGCCCACGTTGAGTTCCACGGCATTCATGATTCCATTGACGGCGCAACCGTTGGCGTTGTCGCGCATTTCGCCTTCGCGCGCGTCGTAGAAGTTAATGGGATAGGCCCCGTTTACGGTGACTGGGGAGGCCGCGCCCGGCGCCATCTGTTGCAGGATCAGGATCGCATCTGGATCATAGGGGTCCGCGCCCGGTTTCGTAGCGGTGGGTCCGGTGCCGGCCGGGCCCGTCGGAGCCTGGTTGTATTGCCGGGTGAAGCCGTAGCCCAGCCAGTCCGTAGTGATGCCGACCCAGACTGGAGGATTCGCGTTGTTCAGGTACTCCACGCGGATCCAAGCTCCCATACCGTTGGCCGGAAGGCCGGCGGTGGTGAGCTCGCCGAGCAGGGGGTATTTGGTCCAGCCAGGGTACCCGCTGGGGGCGATCCAGCTATTGACGCCTACCTGAGCCATGGCGTAGGGCATTGGGCCGGCGACGAGGCCGCCGCCCGTGTTAAACAGGTTGACTCCGGGATTGATGGCCGCGCTGGTCGCGGCGCCGGCAGCGGTGGTGAACTGCACATCTTGCCCGTCTCCGACGAGGCCGCGCTCGGGATGAAGTTCGAGTTGCGTATCCGCCAGCAGGATTCGAATCTGCGCCTTGTTGTACATACGCGAACTTCCGAGCGCGCTGGTGGGCGATTCTCCAGGCTGGGGTTTGCGGATAATCTGAATCGGATCGGTGCAGGGCGGAGGATTGCTGGTGCAACTGTTCTGCACGAAGGGCAATTGCAGGTTGGTGACGCCGGTCGTCGAATTCGCCAGGTATCCGTTAAAGGTTCCGGAGGAAATGCCGGGGAAAAGTCCATTCGCGGCGCCCGCGATGGTGGGATAACCGCCGCTCCAGCTGGCGTCTCCGGGAATGGTGGCGGCTCCCGGCAGCGTTTTGCAATTCGCCCCTGTGGGTGGCGGGAAAACCGGCGGCATGCCCAGAACGCAGCCGCTAGCCGTGGTGGATGCGTAGATGGTCCCACCGTAGCCAGCCCCGGTGGACCAGCCATTCTCCAGTCGGTCGGTGATGATCTGCTGGAAAGCGCCGACTTTGTCGGTGAAGACCAGATCGGCGCCGGCGGCGAGGAACAGGTTGCCGTTAGTGTGGACACGGCCGGCGAAACCGAAATTCGGTCCGGCGAAGTAGCTGCAGTCATAACCGCAGAACACGCCAAACTGAAACACCGGAATCAGGGCAATTTCGACCTGCCGAGTCATGTTTACGAACGCGCCCTCGGGACGCAAAGCATTGACTGAGAGGGTCATGGGCACGATTTCAGCATAGAGACCCTGGTTGGAGCCGGCACTGATGGTGTTCCAGCTGGCCAGGGGGTTGCCTTGCGCGTTGGTGGCGTAGGTGATGGCCTCGTTATAGGTGACGTTGCCGACCATCGACGGGCTGGGAGGATTGGTGGACAGATTCTGAATTTGGGCGTTGCTGGGCACCATGTAGGCCGTGTAGAGCGCGGAAAGGTCGGCCGTAAGCTTTTCCATGCCCGACTCGGCGGCGTAGAATGCCTGATCGTTTTCCAGGCCATTGCCGCTCATGCGCGACTCGTTGCTCACCATGAACAGGAGCCCTACGGCCACACCGGAAAGCAGCACCAGGACCAGGAGGGCTGCAATGAGGGTGAAACCTCGCGAGCTGTGTTTACCATGTGCCATATTTCTCTCCACCTCTAAGAACTCTCACTTGTAACGATTTTTGAAAGCCATGTCCCGAGCGCTGATCGATGTGGCCAGGTACATACTTTGGGCCCGGTCTCCCTGGGGGGTCATGCTTTGTCCCATCACGACGATGTTGATCTTCTGGATCAGGTTGGGGGATTCGCCCGCGCCGATGGGATCGGGCTGGTTGGAGTCGAGGGCCGCAGTCGTGGTGTTGTAGGTATCGTAGGAAAACTGCAAGTTGATAATGTTGTCGGCGACCGGGACCGGGGGCAAAGCGTTGACCTGCCGCATGAGGCGGGGCATCTGGCCACCCGCGGGCACCATAAGGTAGTAGGTGACGGCCAGGAGGCGGTGAATGCTGGTGTTGGCGCCGCCGGCAATGGCTTTAATGTTATTGGAAGTCGCTCCGCTCTGGTTGAAGTTGAGGGGATCGAGATTGGCGAAGAAGATCGTGGTCGTGTTGAAGCCGGTCACTTCGCCCACGGCCGAGCCCAGATTGTTGGTGAGCAGGACGAGATCTCCCAGCTGAATTCCACCCGGAGCGGTGATCAACGGGGGTGGAGGGACGACCGTCCCATTGGGGGCAATCGTGATCTGGTCGCCGGCGGCGCTGAAACCGGTGACGATGTAATTGAAAAGCGGGAAATTGTAGTCGCTGTAGATGACGGTGATGCTGTCGTTGATGGCGGGAGCGGGAGCGGAAGGAATGACCGCGCCACCCTGCACGCCATTGTTGAAGCCGGGAACGATTCCGTAAAGATAGTTTGTAGGCGGATAAGTATGGGCGACCACATAGCAGGTGCCGGTGAGATCGCAGCCGTACTTGGAAGAGCCGCCGCCGCCGCCCAGCGGAAGTTGGACGCCGCCGGTGATGCCGGCGCCCGCCAGGCCGATGTCTTTGTTCATCATGTCGATCGCCGCCCGCATGTTCTGCTGGGTTTCGGCGCGCTGCGCCACGATGAAGGTGGCGTTCATGCCGGTGCGAAACAGGCTGGTGGCAGCGCCCAGCACGATCAGTCCCACGGTCATGGCGATCATGAGTTCCAGCAGCGAGAACCCGGGTGGCGTATTTTGCTTTCGCATGTTCATGGTTTTCATCTTCGTCGTTTTCAGGTTCGTCTTACCGGAACGCCGAGATCAAAGCGTCGACGGTGAAAGTGCGGACATTGTTGGCGCCGTTCTTCTGATAGGTCACGGTGACCACAATTTGTTTCAAGTTGGGGTTCACGGTGACGCCGTCGGACTCAAAAACTTTGTTGATCTGGATCTGCCGAGTAAAACCAGTCAGGCCGAGGGCGGTGTCATCGGCAGTTCCGAGAACGCCATCGGGTCCGGGAAGAACCATGCACTCCGGGCCCGCCGGGCAAGGGCCGCTGGCGGGAAAGTTGGTGTCATCGGCGGTGTTCAAGATACCGTCGGGGCCGGCACTCAACAGTTGCGTAGGTCCGAGGGTGAAGATTCCACCGCTGCCGATGTTCGCGATCTGGGCGAACGTGATCTGCGAGGTATTGCGCGCGGTGTAGATGCTCTCCATGGCCTGCAGGGCTTTCTGGCGGGCGATGAGATCGTATTGCGAGTACTGCGTGGCCGTAATGGCGGCGCCGAACCCGCCAATGACAGCCACGATGCCGACAGTCAGGATGGCGGCGGAAATCAGGACCTCGATCAGCGAGAATCCGCCCTGCGCAGACTTAGCCTGCGACGACCGGGCCTGCGCAGACTGGACCGGATGGATAGGAATAATTCCAGGTTTCATTGCTGCCCCCAGGTGGCGACTCCACCGACGTTGTTCAAGCGCCAGCCGCGGATCCGGCCGGTGGGGCCGAATACAGTGACGGCCCGCCCACTCCAGAGATCCGTAGCGCGCGTCATATAAACGATTCCACTATTCCAGTTGCCCAAGGTGTCCTGCGAAGAGCCATCGGGCATGAACATGACGTAGTTGAGGCCGCCCGGAGGCACAAATTGATCGAAGTCAATCGGCACGGCGCCCGCGCCAAAGCCGTCTGGCACTGAGGCCACGGCCGTGGGAAATCCGGGCAGAACTGCAAACTGAATGTCGGTCGGAAGCGTGTAGGTAGCGACGGTGACCGGAGGCGGATTGACCGGTACACCCACACCCAGCCACTGCACCGTCATGGTGGCGGGAGTCGCGCCTACTGCAGGGGTGAAGGTGATCATGTAGCGCCGGCTCCGGGTGATGGCCGCATTCCGGTAAGTGCGGATCACTTCCAAGGTGGTGTCATAGGCGTTGGTGACGTCGTTCTGCTTGATCACGGGCCCCATGGCAATGAAGGTGACGCCCGCCATGATCAGAAGGATGAGCATGGTGATCATCAATTCCAGCAGCGAAAACCCGCGGTTTGACTTCAGTCTCATGATTCTTCTCCGGGGGATACGCCAGGGCTTCCGGGAGCCCCGACCCCCTGGCTTGCAGGGACTCCAGAACGCAGAACTCTCCGCAATGCACGGCCCTCGCCCAGACCGTGCGGGTCTTGAGGCGTAGGCCGATGTTCAACGTTCATCCTAGGAAGGGCCGGAGGGGACGTCAAAGCACGACGGTGCAACACCGGATGATTGGCCTTTTGTAATCCGGCTGGTTACTGCCGTCATCCGCGCTGAGGACACTCGACTTAGCCCGATGGGCTGACTATGAGCATGACCGGGGTAACTTGTCGGGGGAACCGAGGTGACTCTACGATGTCGCCTAGCTATGACTCTATCGGCGCTGTTGGTGTGCGTGGATGACGCGGCGGGCAAAGTCTTACGCCAAGTCCTGGGAGAACTCAGCATTCGGGTCGAGTCCTGCTCGGACCTGGCGCGGGCCGGTATCCGGCTGGCGCAGGAGCGCTTCGATGTGGTGGTGTTCGACTGCGAGTCGCAGCGCGCCGTCACCAATCTGCTGCGGGAAACCCGGCTGTCGCGGCTGAACGACGCCACGCTGGCGGTTGCGGTGGTGCCCGGGCAGGAGAACATCCGCGAAATGTTTTCCCTGGGTGTGAACTTTGTGCTGTACAAGCCAGTTTCCTATGACCGCGCTCTGAGCAGTCTGCGCGCGGCCCGGGCGGTGATGCGCAAGGAGAAGCGGCGCAAGCCGCGGGCCACGGTGCACGCCCATGCGACCATCGATTACGCCGACGTGGCGCAGGAAAAGGCGACGCTGGTGGATCTGGCGGAAGATGGGATGTCGGTAAGGTTCCCCAAGAAATTTCCGCCCACCAGCAAGGTTTACTTTCAATTTCAGCTTCCGGATCAATCGGCCATGGTTCGGCTCTCGGGCCAGGTGGTTTGGCAGGACTGGAACGGGCGAAGCGGAATTCAGTTTGTGGACGTGCCGAAAACTTCGCGCCGCTTGATCACAGACTTTTTGAGGCCGGCGCTGCCGGCGGCGCGGGTGCAGGAATCCGTGGCGGGCGTGATGGTGGAGATGGAAGAGCCGCTGGAGGCGGTGGAAGTGGGGGCTGGTGCGGAGGCGTGGGAAACTGAGAGCCAACCGCTAGGCGCGGCCGCCAGGACGGCACGGCTGCGCTCGGAAGTGGGCAACCGGCGGGATAAAATCCGCTATGCGTGTCGCCTGGGATCGCAGGTTTACCGCACCGGCATTTCGGTGCCGCACCATTGCTGCCTGACCGACCTGAGCGCGGGCGGTTGTTATCTGGAAGTGCCGCTGCCGTTCGAGAAGGGCGCATCGGTGGAGATCACCGTTCATACTCATGAGATCAAACTGCGGCTGCGCGGCCGGGTGCAGGCATCCCATCCGGGATATGGGATGGGGATTGCTTTTGAATTGAACAGCAAAGACGAACGCGACCAGGTCAGGAAGCTTACCGACTTTGTGGCCGCCAGCGCAGAGAAGGCCGAATAACTGGCGCGACGTTCCTGGCGATTCAGTTTGAACGAGCGATTCTTAGAAACCCAAACTCAGTGAGCGATTCTTAGCGAGCAGTTGTTAGCGAGCAGTTTTCACTTCTTCCGCAGTCGCCGCCTTGAAGTAGTCCAGAGACATCCGCAAACCGGTCTCCAGATCGATGTTAGGATTCCAGTCCAACAGCCGCCGCGCCTTGCCGATGTCGGGGCATCGTTGCTTGGGGTCGTCCGGGGGCAGCGGTTCGTGGCGGATCTTGCTTTTTGAGCCGGTCACCTTCAACACCTTCTCCGCACATTCGAGGATGGTGAACTCGTTGGGATTTCCAATGTTCACGGGCAGGTGCTCGCTGGATTTCGAGAGGCGCATGAACCCGTCGATTTCGTCGGCGACGTAGCAGAAACTGCGCGTCTGGCTTCCGTCGCCGTAGACGGTGAGGTCTTCGCCTCGTAAAGCTTGCTTCATGAAGTTCGGAACCACGCGGCCATCGTTGATCTGCATCTTCGGGCCGTAGGTGTTGAAGATGCGGGCGATGCGCGTATCGACCTTGTGATAGCGGTGATAGGCCATGGTGACAGCTTCGGTAAAGCGCTTGGCTTCATCGTAGACCGAGCGCGGCCCGATGGGATTCACGTGGCCCCAGTAGGTTTCCACTTGGGGATGTTCGAGCGGATCTCCGTAGCACTCCGAAGTGGAAGAAACCAGGTAGCGGGCGTTGTATTTGCGGGCGAGGTCGAGAGCGTGAAAGGTGCCGAGCGATCCGACTTTCAGAGTGGCGATGCCGTGGACGGTGTAATCCACGGGGCTGGCGGGGCAGGCGAAATGGAAAACGTAATCGACTTTGCCGACGTCGAACGGTTCGCAGATGTCGCGCTCGACCAGTTCGAAGCGCGACTCGTGGCGGAGATGTTCAAGATTGGAGCGGCGGCCGGTGAGCAGATTGTCGACGGCGAGCACGTGCCAGCCATCGGCGAGAAGCGCGTCGCAGAGATGAGATCCCAGAAAACCGGCGCCGCCGGTGACCACTGCGCGTTGTGAACTCATGCCCGCTTTGCGCCGTTTCTTATTTCGTCACTTCGGGTTTCGCCGTTGCGTTGGACGGTGGAAGGTGCGCCGTCGGGATGACAGACTGCGCGACCGACGCTGTAGTAGGTGAAGCCATGCGCGGCCATGACTTCAGAATCATACAGGTTGCGGCCGTCAATCACGATGGGATACTTGAGGATCTGGTTGAGGCGGTTCAGGTCGAGATGGGCGAATTCTTCCCACTCGGTGAGAATGAGCAGGGCGTCGGCGCCGTTGGCGGCTTCATAGGCGGAACTGGCGAACTTGAGGTTGGGGTTCGAAGGCAGTGCTTCCTGGGCGCGCTCCATGGCGGCGGGATCGTAGGCCGTGATGTGGCAGCCCTCCTGCAGCAGGGCCTGCACCAGGAAGATGGCGGGCGATTCGCGGATGTCGTCAGTGCCGCCCTTGAAGGCCAGGCCGAGCACTCCGAGGTTTTTGCCGCGGAGGGTCCACAACGCGCTGCGCACTTTGCGCAGGAAACGCGTGCGCTGTTCTTCGTTGATGTGCATGACCTCGTCGAGCAGGCGGAAGTCGTAACCGCATTCGCGCGCCACGGCGCGGAAGGCCAGCACGTCTTTGGGAAAACAGGAACCGCCGTAGCCGATGCCGGGATTCAGAAAACGGCGTCCGATGCGGGAATCGGCGCCGATGCCCTGGCAGACTTCATTTACATCGCCGCCCACGGACTCGCAAATCGAGGCGACGGCGTTGATGAAGGAAATCTTCATGGCAAGGAATGAATTCGACGCGTGCTTGATGAGTTCCGCGCTCTTGCTGCTGGTGACCAGGAGGGGTGGGGGAACGGAAGCATGATCGGGTTGAGGAATAGAGTCCGCCTGCCGGTAATAGCTGCCATCGGTCAGGGGAGCGTAGGCGCGGCGCAAAACCTCGGCGGAGCGGTCGCTGTCGCAGCCGATCACGATGCGGTCAGGAAAAAGAAAGTCAGTGACTCCGGTGCCTTCACGCAGGAATTCGGGATTGGATGCGACGTCGAAGCAGGCGGGATCGGTTCCGTTGCGCAGAATTACTTTTCGGACCCACTCGCTGGTATAAACCGGGACCGTGCTTTTTTCGACGATGACTTTGTAGCCATCGAGCGCGCCGGAAATTTCGCGCGCCACCGCTTCCACGAAGGAAAGGTCCGCCTCTCCGGTTTCCGTTTGTGGCGTGCCCACGGTGACGAAGATCACCTCGCTGGCGCGTACGGCTTCCTGGAGATTGCCGGAAAACTGGAGACGGTTGCCGCGGTGGCGGCTGAGCAGCTCGGGAAGAAATTTTTCGTGGATGGGAACGCGGCCGTTGTTCAGGGCGTCGAGCTTGGCTTCGTCGTTGTCGACGACGACGACGTGATGACCGAGGTCGGCGAAACACGCGCCCGCCACCAGTCCGACGTATCCAGAACCCACCACGGCAATTCGCATCTCGACTCCCTGGTTCCGACTCCCTGGACTTGAAGACTCGCAGGGCCGCAGGTTCGCGTTTTAAAGAACGAGCGGATGCCTACGCGCTCCAGATTAACATTGGGGCGGAGAAAAAAATCGTCTAAGACTTTTGTATTTCGGTTCACGACCGTTTTGGGACCGAGGGTCCGCTGCGGACCCTTGGCTGGCCCAGAATGAGGCTGAGACTAGGGCTTTGGGGCAGATGGGTGGGCCCGGGCCTATTGGCCCGAAGGTCGTATTGACAACCCCCGTTTTTGGGGCGAAACTCCGCTACAGGCGCAGTTTTCGACCCTGAGCTACTTTGCATGGCTCCTCACCCTATGTCAGACCCAGGCTGGCCGCGCGCGGCCACGGACGGGCCGCCGTCGCAAGCGGAACCCACGCAGTTGCCGGCGGATTCCGCCGGTTTCGAGTCTGACCTTGCCGAACTCGCGGCCAAGTTTTCTGCTCACGGCGGAGGCATGTTTCCGGCTGATTTGTCGGCGGAACTGGCGCTGGAAATTGTGCTCAACGAGATTGTCGAGCAGGCGTGCCTAGCCACGGGCGCGACCGGCGCGGCCGTGGTGCTGAAGCGGGATGGGGAAATGGTTTGCCGCGCCAGCAGCGGGCCGACGGCTCCGGAGTTGGGGGCGCGGCTGGACGTGGCTGCGGGGCTGTCAGGGGAGTGCATTCGCACCGGGCAGACGCAGCGCTGCGACGATACGCAGTTTGATCCGCGGGCGGATGCCGCAGCTTCACGGCGTCTCGGGGTGCGGTCTGCACTGATTTTGCCGCTGGTGGGGCAGGGCGAAGTGATCGGGCTTTTTGAAATTTTCTCGCCGCGCGCCCGAGCTTTCGGAGAGCGCGACGAGCGCACGCTGGAAGCTCTGGCGGTGCGTGTGATGAGGAATCTGGAGCGGGCGGCAGAACCGCTGGAGGCGCCGGCCGCGGCGCCGGTTGAAAGTCCGGTCGAGGCTGTCCGCGCCGCAGATCCGTTCCTGCAGGATCCCGGGGAGGGGCCGGTGATCGCTCCGGTGGCTGCTGCGATTGCGGCTGCGATCGTCGCTCCGGTCGACGCTCCGATCGACCTCCCGATTGGCGTCCCGATTGCCGCCCCGATCAGCGCGCCGATCTTTGCTGAAGTTCCAGACCAGCAGGAGTCCGTGGAGGGCGAGAGCGTGGTCCCGCGGCGGCGATTTGATGTTGTGGGGTGGGCTTTGGGCGCGGCGGTTTTGGCGTGTACTTTGTTGTTGGCGGTATTGATTGTGCAGCGGTTCAGCGGGACAAAGATCACGGCGGGGCGGCTTGCCGTTCGGTCTGGGACAACTGCCACGCCCGGAGCAGCGGGTGCGGGCACGACTGGTGGAACCGCGGCTGGCCCAAGCGGGACTGGCTCGAGCGCGGCGGGTGCGGCGACATCCCGCGCAACGGTTTCGAGCGTACAGACCGCGTCCAAGCCTGGCGAAATCCTGAGGGCCGGGTCGGCCGGACCCGCATCGGCGCAGCCGGCGGCGACCAACCATCCGCGTTCCCCAGCGCCGGCGGGGAGTTTGCTGGTCTTTGAGAATGGGAAAGAGGTATTTCGCATGCCTCCTTCTCAAGGCGAGTCTGAGCAACCGGGAACGGCGCAGTCGGCGGTGGAGCGAGCGTCCCTTGCGCCGGAGAGAGTAGTGGATCTGTCGCCGGCGGCGGCAGAGAGCAGCCTGATTCACCGCGTCGAGCCTGACTACCCGGAACCGGCGCGGGAACAGCAAGTGCAGGGGGCGGTAGTGCTGGACGTTCACATCGGGCAGGATGGCGCGGTGCAGGACATCAAGCTGGTCAGTGGAGATCCGTTGCTGGCGGACGCTGCCGTGGCGGCGGTGAAACAGTGGCGCTTTCAGCCGCGCTCGATCGACGGTGCGCCGGCTGAGATGCAGACGAGGGTGACCCTCAACTTCAGGCTGTCGAACTGATAGGACAAGCTAAATAGGACAAGCTAAATAGGACAAGCTGAAGGGGACAACCTGAAGAAGACTGGGCCGAACCGAAACGGGAAGCGCTTACTCCTGAATGGCGGATCTTCATCCGTTTGATCTCGCCTCAAAAGCCGCCGGGAGTATCATGGGCACGCATCAGCTCGGGCTGCTGGAATCGCGTTATGTTTCTGGAATTCTATGGCTTGCGGGAACAGCCTTTTGGGGTCACGCCCGATCCTCGTTTCTTGTACCTGAGCCCGGCGCATCGTGAAGCGCTGGCTTCGCTGTATTACGGCGTGGAATCGGAGCGCGGATTCATGGCTCTGATCGCCAAGCCGGGGCTGGGCAAGACGACGCTACTGTTTCATCTGCTGGAAAAATTCCGCCACAACGCCCGCACCGTTTTCCTGTTTCAGACGCAGTGCAACTCGCGCGAGTTCATGCGTTTTTTGCTGGCGGAACTGGGCGTGGAGGGGGCGGACCAGGACTTCGTGCATCTGCACGAACAATTCAACAAGATGCTGCTGGAGGAGGCTCGGGCCGGCCGCCGCTTCATCGTGGTGATTGATGAAGCGCAAAACCTGGACGCCTCGGTGCTGGAGACGGTTCGACTGCTCTCCGATTTTGAAACTCCGCAGACCAAGTTGTTGCAGATCATTCTGTCCGGGCAGCCCGAACTGGCGGACAAGCTGGCGAGTTCGCGGCTGGCGCAATTTCGGCAGAGAGTTTCGCTGCTGAACGGTCTGGCGCCGCTCTCCGTGGAGGAGAGCGGGCGGTACATCGCGCACCGCTTGCGCGTGGCCGGCTATATTGGACAGCCGCTGTTTGATCCGCCAGCGATGAAGGCGATCGCACAGTTCTCCGCGGGGATTCCACGCAACATCAACAACTGCTGCTTCAATCTTTTGTCGCTGGGTTTCGCGCTAGGCAAGAAGATTGTGGATTTGAGCATGGTAGAGGAAGTGATCCGTGATCTCGACATTTCCCGACACCTGACGGAAGCGGCGGGCGCGGGGGATGCGTCGTGCTCCGGCCTGACTTCTGCCGCTGCCACTTTGAAGATTGCCGCGGATGGTGCGCGGGCGGGGCTACCGCCGGGCAACGGGCGCCGCCCGGATGCGCTGACCCCTGCCGAGGCGATGGCCTACATGCAACAACTGTCGCTGCAGTTACGCGACTGGAAGCGGCGGCCGGGTTTTGCGGGCGATCCTTCCGGAGCACGGAGCAAGCCGGGGTTGCTGGATTAAAATTAGTATCTGCGGAATCGGTGCCGGCGTCGGAGTTTATGAGTAGAAATTTTTCGCTGCTGCAGATTGTTGGAAAAGAAGAAGAATACTTTCAGACGGAAACGGAGTCTCCTGCACCCGATCTGGCTGCGGCAAGTGTGGCTGTGGCAGAAGCTGCTGTGGCAGAAGCTGCTGTGGCAGAAGCTGTTGTGGCAGAAGCTGTTGTGGCAGAACCTGCCGTGGCAAGTCCTGGCGGGGCAAATCTTGCTGTGGTAAATCTTGCTGTGGTAAATCTTGCTGTGGTAAATCCAGGCTCCGTTTCTGCTCCGCAACATCACGAGCCGTTTCTAGTCGAATCCGTTGGGCAGCAGCCTCTACGGTTCGAGCTGGAGGCTTGGCAACTCGAGGAACTGAACAAGCTGGTGCAGGGCGTGTTTCTGGCGCCGGGCAGCGAGGCCAACCGCACTGTGGTCCTGGCCAGCACCGAGTCGGGCAACGGGTGCAGCTGGATCTGTGCCCGCGCGGGGGAATTGCTGGCGAGCCAAGTGACGGGGCGGGTTTGCCTGGTGGACGCTAACTTTGGACGGCCCACGCTGCACGAACACTTCGGAGTGGGCAATCATTTCGGCTTATCGGACGCGCTGCGGCAGGAAGGCTCGATCGGCGGCTACGTGAGCCAGTTATCGCGCAGGAACCTGGCGCTGGTGAGCGCGGGCCAGGCGATCTCCCCAGATCTGGCTGGCTCGGGCGTAATGGACCAGGGTCTGTCAGGTGTGGATCTGGAGGATCGAAGCCTCGCCTGTTCCGAAGCCATGCGCCAGCGCTGGCAAGAACTGCGCAGGAATTTCGATTACGTTCTGGTCGACGGCACATCGCTCGACGTTGGCGACGACGCGATTGCTCTGGGGCGCGTGGCAGACGGCGTTGTGCTGGTGCTCAAGACTCATTCCAGCCGCAAGGAACGGACGCGCAGGCGCGTGCAGGATCTGAAGTCGGCCGAGGTGCGTATTCTGGGAGCCGTTCTCAACCAACCTGCATGCTAAAATTGTTGGCATGCTGGTGAAATCCGCTGGATGGTCTCGCGCTCCGCGCGCGGCAGTTGCAGCAAATATTCCAATTAGAGGGAAAGAGGTCGATGGATGAGTGCGCAACCACGCGTGCTGGTGACGGGGGCTGGCGGTTTTATCGGACATCATCTGGTGCGCCGTTTGAAGGCGGATGGGTGCTGGGTTCGGGGCGCCGATCTTAAGCTTCCCGAGTACGAATCCAGTCCGGCCGATGAATTCGAAATCCTCGACCTGCGGGAGTTCGACAAGTGCCTGCTGGCCACGCGCGGCGGTATCGACGAAGTTTATAACCTTGCCGCCGACATGGGTGGCATTGGCTATATCACGGCCTATCTTGCCGCCATCAGCCGCAATAACATTCTGATCAACGCCAACATGCTGGAGGCGGCGCGCAAGAACAGCGTGAAGCGATTTCTGTTTTCGTCGTCGGCGTGTGTCTATGCCCAGGGCAAGCAGAAGGACGCGAATGTGGAACCGCTGAAAGAGGAAGACGCGTATCCGGCCGACCCGGAGCCGGGCTATGGCTGGGAAAAATTATTCGCCGAGGAACTCTGCCGCTACTACCGCCATGATTACGGCATGGAAACGTGCATCGTGCGTTTCCACAATGTTTACGGGCCACTCGGTACGTACGATGGCGGCAAGGAGAAAGCTCCGGCGGCGCTGTGCCGCAAGGTGGCTTTAGTGAACGATGGCGGTGAAGTGGAGATTTGGGGCGATGGCTTGCAGACCCGCTCCTTTATGTACATTGACGACTGCGTGGAAGGGCTCAAGCGCATCATGGCATCGGAGTATCACGAAGCGTTGAACCTGGGAACGCCCGAGTTAGTCACCATTAACCAACTGGTGCAGATGGTGGCGGAGATTGCGGGCAAGCGTATTCGGGTTACCCACAACCTCTCCGGGCCGCAAGGGGTTAGGGGGCGCAATAGCGAGAACAGCCGCACCCGCCGGGTGCTGGGTTGGGAGCCGTCGATTCCGTTGCGCCAGGGTATGGCCGTGACGTACAAGTGGATTGCCTCGGAATTGCGCACGGCACCGGTGACCGAAAAAGTAAGCAGAAAATAAATAAGTGCGTCGGTTTGGGCGGGTTTGTCGCGCTGGTACCTCGCGTCCCGGGCTGTTCACGGCGTGATAAACTTGCGGCCATCGCCGGGCCTGGGTGGGTCTCGGCGCAGGCCAGACCCGCTCCCTCGGCCGGTCCAGCCCACAGAGGAGTCCATGAAACCAGCCATTGAAGTATCCAGTCGTGTCTCTAACGATCCCTATCAGAAGACTGTGTCGTGCCTGCGGTGCGAGCAGAAATTGGAACGGTATCAGCTCATGAAGGTTCACTTGATTCCGGGAAGCGGGAGTCACGGGCTGGCTATTCTGTCTTGTCCGAAGTGCGGGCACGTGGAATTCGTCGCGGAGTCGAGCCCGCTGCTCAACTCGTTGGAGTTGATTTCGGTCGACACGGGCGACGGAGACTAGAACGAGTATTTCTCTGAGTTTTCGCGCAGTAAGCTCTTAGCTAAGGAAAATGAATCAGTGACCGTTCTCGTGATCGGCGGCGCGGGCTACATTGGCAGCCACACGGCTCGCGCTCTGCGGCGCGCCGGGCATGAGGTGATCGTTTTCGATAATCTTTCCACGGGACACGAATTCCTAGTCTCCGGATTCGAGTTGGTGAAGGGAGATGTTCTTGATCGGCCGGCGCTGGCGCGCGTGCTGTCGCGCGCGGACGCCATTATGCACTTTGCCGCTTTCGCGTATGTGGGGGAATCGGTCACGAATCCGCAGAAATATTTCCGCAACAACGTCGAGGGAGGATTGTCGCTGTTGAACGCCGCGCTTGAAGCGGGGGTGAAGAAGATCATTTTTTCGTCGACCTGCGCGGTGTACGGCGTGCCGGCCAAGGTTCCGATCGCCGAGGATATTCCGCGGCAGCCAGTGAATCCTTATGGAGTGTCGAAGCTTTTTTTCGAGCAGGCGCTCGAGGCGTACGACCGGGCGTATGGTTTTCGTTATGCCAGCCTGCGCTATTTCAACGCCGCCGGCGCCGATGCGGGCGGACAAACTGGGGAAATGCACGATCCGGAAAGCCATTTAATTCCGCTGGCGCTGAGCGCGGCTGCCGGGCATGGTTCAGAGTTGCAGGTGTTTGGGTCGGATTATCCTACGCCAGACGGAACCTGTGTTCGCGACTACATTCACGTCACCGATCTGGCCGATGCGCATGTGAAGGCGCTCGATCATCTGTCGGCGGGGAAATCTTCGTTCGCGGCGAATGTGGGAACGGGCAGCGGAAATTCTGTGCAGGAGGTGATCCGCATGATCGAGGATGTGACGGGGAAGCGGGTTCCGCACAAGATTGGTCCGCGGCGGCCGGGCGATCCGCCGGCGCTGGTGGCCGATCCGCGAAAGGCGCAGGAATTGCTGCAGTGGAAGGCCTCGCGCTCGCTGCGGGATATTGTTGCGACGGCC
Source organism: Candidatus Sulfotelmatobacter sp. (assembly GCA_035308125.1). Taxonomy (GTDB): domain Bacteria; phylum Acidobacteriota; class Terriglobia; order Terriglobales; family Acidobacteriaceae; genus Sulfotelmatobacter. Next base: position 28,136 of record DATGHF010000053.1, on the reverse strand, counting down.
TGGAAGTGGATGCAGAGTCGCAGCAAGACGGAAGCGGCGAGCTAGTCGCACGGATTCAGAGCGTGATACGGAATGACAAAACAAAAATCGTCAGGTGATGATCTGGCCGGGAAACGGGTGGCGTTTCTTGGGGCGGGGAAGATGGGCGGCATCCTCTTGCAGGCGCTGCTGAAGCATGGAATGTTGTCGCCCAAACTGACCCGTGCAACCGTAGCGCACGAGGAGCGGGCGCAGGCGCTGGCCGCCAAGTGGAACGTCGCGGTCGGCACCAGCAATGCGGAAGCGGTGAAAGGGGCCGACATCATCCTGATCGCGGTGAAGCCGCAAGTGGTGCAGGACGTGGTGAAGGAGATCAGTGCTCACATCACGCCAAAGCAGTTGATTATTTCGGTGGCAGCCTCGGTGCCGACTTCGCTTATCGAAAAAGGACTGGCGGCTAAGGTTCCTGTAGTGCGCGCTATGCCGAACACTCCGTGTTCGCAGGGTGCTGGGATGACGGCGGTCTGCAAGGGCGCGCACGCTTCGGCTGAGCATGTGGCGCTGACCTGCCGCCTGTTTGATGTGGTGGGGCGGACTGTTGTTGTAGACGAAAAACACATGGACGCAGTGACTGGCCTCTCGGCCAGCGGTCCGGCTTACATTTACATCATTCTCGAATCGCTGGCTGAAGCGGGCGTGAAAGTTGGCCTGCCGCGCGACGTGGCCACTCTGCTGGCGGCGCAGACCACGCTTGGAGCGGCCAAGGTGGTGCTCGAAACCGGCGATCATCCTGCATTGTTGAAAGACGCGGTCACCACGCCGGCCGGGTGCACCATTGACGCCATTCTCGAACTTGAAGAAGGCAAGCTGCGGGTCACGCTGATCAAGGCGGTGGTGAAGGCTGCACAGCGGGCGAAGGAATTGGCTTACAGCTAGCGAACGAACCGTCGGGCACATCGGTTCGGGAAGGGCACGGTTTCCAGCCGTGCCACTTACGCGCCAAGAATTGCGGGCTTTAGCCTCTGAGGCGTCGCTTGCTCCGGCCGCCGTGGATACATCAGGTCTCCCGATCGTCCTAGCCCAGTCCCAGATCACGCGCGGCAGTATCCACGATTGCCTTGCCGATCATGAGAGACGCCGTAGCCGCGGGCGACGGAACATTGAGCACGTGCAGCATTTTCCGCGAAGGGAAGAATTGGAAGTCGTCGACCAGCGTGCCATCCGGCTTCAAGGCTTGAGCACGGACTCCCGAACCTCCGGGAACCAAATCTTCGCCGCGCACTTCGGGAACCAGTTGCTGCAGGGCTTTGACGAACGTTTTTTTCGAGAACGAACGATGGAATTCGTCGAGGCCGCTGCGCCAATATCTTGCGGCCATGCGCCAGAACCCGGGAAAAGCCAGCGATGACGCCATATCGCGCAGGCTGATATCAGAATGGCGGTAGCCTTCGCGTTGCAGAGCCAGCACGGCGTTGGGGCCAGCGTCGATGCTGCCGTCGACCCGTCGCGTGAAGTGCACACCGAGAAAAGGAAAGCGGGGATCGGGTACGGGATAGATCAACGCCCGCACCAGCGACGCCCGCGTGGGGACCAGATGGTAATATTCGCCGCGGAAGGGTACGATCAACACGCCCGGCTCGTCGCCCGCCATGCGGCATAGGCGGTCGCTGAACAATCCCGCGCAACTGATGAGAAAGTTCGTCGTATAGGCGCCGCGCGGGGTTTCCACCACGATCTCATCGGAGCTGCGCATGAGGCCGGTGACTGCTGTCGAAGTGAGAATGGTCCCGCCGTGCGCGGAGGTCAGCTCCGCATATTTCTCGCAAACCCTGGCGTAGTCGGCGATGCCTGTGGAGGGAACCACCAGAGCTCGCAGGCCGCTGGCGTGCGGCTCGATCTCGCGCAACTCTTCCGGTCCGATGAGGCGAAGTCCGGTTAGCCCGTTGGCCTCGCCGCGCTGCCGCAATTCTTCGAGACGCGGCAATTCAGCTTCGCTGGTTGCAACGATAACCTTGCCACACACTTCATGGGGCAGGCCGTGCTCGCGGCAAAACTCAACCATGGCCGCGGCTCCGGCCACGCACAGCCGCGCCTTCTGCGATCCGGGCTTGTAGTAAACGCCGGAGTGAATGACGCCGCTGTTGTGTCCGCTTTGATGACGTGCGACCCGGTCTTCCTTCTCTAACACCAAGAGCTGAAGGCGCGGGAAGCGGCGCGTGATCTCAAGCGCCACCGCCAGACCGACGATGCCTCCTCCAATGACGATTACGTTGTAGCGGGTTTCAGACATTCGGAGCGAGCGAATTGATAGCAGCCTGGATACAACTTACAGGCGACGAATGATCATAACGGACGTCAGAGTTTCACGGGATGACGATGAGGGTGACGGTGGCACTGTGGCTGAGCTGGCCTGTCGCGCTAGTAGAAGTGCCCGTGATGGTCACCGTATAAGTTGGCGCGGGAAGCGTGGTCAAGGAGATGCCTCCGCTGGGCAGAGAAATTCCTGCGGAATCGCTGGCCGCGACTTCGAAGTTATAAGTCGTTGAAGGCAACAATCCCGTGACCGCCAGACTGGTGCTGGTAGGGCCTGCGATCGACGTGCCGTTTTCGTAGACGGTATACATGTTGATGCTGCATCCGGAACCGACGCTGGAGGGAGACCAATTTAAAGTCGTGCCGGTACTGGTGGTCGCCGACGCGGCCAGGCCCGTGGGCGTGCTGGGCGCGGCGCCGCAGTTGCCGCCTCCGGTAACCCCAGTGCCTCCTGCGCAAGAGAGCAGCAGGAGCGCCAGAAACAGCCCCATCAGCAAACTCAACACCTTTCGTCTTTTTCCCCCGCTGCGAGCCGTTCCCCACAGCACAACGATGGCTGGCATCATCAATCCTGTCAGCCCAAGAACGTAGAGCGAAGCTTTTTGCTGAGTGGGCATGCGCGCGGCTGGCGTCGAAGCCAGCGTCGAAATGGTCATGACTACATCCACTCCCCCGCTGCCGATGGGCGGCGGAACGGGATTGGGCGTGAAGCTACACTGCGCGCCTGTGGGAAGCCCGCCCGAACAGGAAAGCGCAACCGGGTTATTGAATGACGTTCCGACCGGCTCGACGATCACACTGTACGGGCCAGTAGTTTGCCCGGCGACAACGGTTTGGCTGCTCGCCGAGGAAATAACCGTGACGGCGAAGTCGGGAACCACCGTGAGCGCGATCGTGAAACTGTGGCTGGGCGTGCCGGTAGTGTCCTGGGTATTGATGTTGATGTTGTAAGTGCCCGGCGCGGAGTCATTGGTTACGTCGATGGTTGCGGTCAGCGTGACTTGTGCGCCTGTGCTCACCGTCACGGGATTCGCCGGAGTCAGAGTGCAAATGCTGCCCGCGAGCGCGCTGTGATCGCAACTCGCGTTCACCAGGCCCGCGTAATAGGTTGAGGCTGCGATGGTGATGGTCGGTGAGCCCTGGCCTCCGGGGGGGAGACTCAGAGTCTGCGGGCCGGAGAGTTGATAGTCCCCCACGTTGAAGGGAATCGCGAGTGTGTGCATGAGCGAACCGGAAACACCCTGAACCACTGCCTGATAACTTCCGGCGGCCAGATTGGTGGCGTTCACCGTAACGCTAGGGCTGGCGGGGAATGCATTCACCGATGCCGGAGCCACGCTGCAGCTGCCGTTTCCGGATTTGAGAGAGCACGTCAGGCTCACGGTGCCGGTGAATCCATTCAGGGCGGCGACGCTGATCGCTCCGCTGGTCGTCGTGCTGCCGGCATTCAGCGTGGGGAACGGTACAGGCTCGCTGAACGAGAAATCGGGCGCGGGAATGGTGAGGGCAATGGTGAAGCTGTGACTGGGAGTGCCGGTCGTGTCCTGGGTGTTGATCGTGAGGTTGTAGGTGCCTGGTTTCGCACCAAGCGGAACGTTGATGGCGGCGGTGAGTGGTACCTGAGCGTTGGCGGCAACTGTCACCGGATTCGCCGGGCTAGTCGTGCAGATAGTTCCGGCCAGAGCGCTGGCATCACAACTCGCGTTCACCAGGCCGCTATAGAACGCCGAGGCAGAAATGGTGATGACCGGTGCGCTCTGCCCGCCGGGCGGAATGGTCAACGTCGGCGCCCCGATGAGCTGGTAATCCCCCACATTGAAGGGGATGGCTAAGTTGTTGGTAATCGACCCGGATACGCCTTGCACCACCGCCTGATAACTGCCTGCGCCCAAGTTCGTGGCGTTGACCGTAACGCTGAAGCTCGCGGGGTAGGAATTGACGGAGCTTGGATTCACGCTGCAACTGCCGCTTCCGCCGGTTATCGAGCAACTCAGGGCCACCGTGCCGTTGAATCCGTCCTGAGTCGTGACGCTGATCGCCCCGCTGGCATTGCTGCTGCCCGCATTCACCGTGGGAAAAACTCCCACCTGTTTGAAGATGAATAGAGGGTTGGAAATCACAGTCAGATGGAACGAAGTCGAGAGTGGCGTGGTGCCACTGGTGCTGGCCTGCAGGTTCACCGTGTAGCTGGTGAGGGTAGTGTTCGGCGGAACGACCACGCTGGCCGTCATGTTGACCGGATTCGCTGACGTGGGATTGACCGTGGTACCCGGTGTGAGATTGCAGGTGGCGCCGGGAATGTTCACGCTGCAGGAAACCGACACGCTTTGATTGAACGGTCCCCCGGCCGTGACCTGAAAACTGACTGGTGAGGATGTGGTGCCGTCGAGGACATTCTCTGAATTCGGCACCGGAGTCGTCAGCCCAAAGCTGATGATGTGCAACACCAGGGGAGCCGTATGGGTGAGGTTCGAGTCCTGGCCTTGCCCTTGTATGTTAAAGGTGTAATCCCCGGTCACACCGCCGGCGGTCACCGTGAAAGCCGCGCCCGTTGGGGCTGTCGGAGTCAGAGGATTGGGAGCGGGCGTGCACGTCGCGGGCGGACTGGTCGCGCCCGCAGTACAGGCGAGGTCAGCCAGGTTGGCGTATCCGTTCACGGCAACGAGGGTTCCGTTGAAAGTGGCAGTTAGAGGAAAGAAAATCGTCTGTGGGCTGTTCGACACCGAGATCTCGAAATCGGGTGCGGTGATCAGGTCGAATTGCCAGACACCGCGTCCGTAGGTGGACGCGCGCAGCAATTTCTGTCCGCCGGCGCCGATGAGTCCGAGCGCGGTGACTGCAACGTTCGGTAGGAAGCCGGTGGTTCCGCCCAGAGGGTTCGGCGTTGGGCCCACTTCTGTCCAGGATGGGCTAGCGGTGCTGCTTTGGAATACACCTACGTCCGTGCCCACGTAAACGGTCGCGGCGCTGGAATCCACGACAATCGCGTTGACGGGGGCGTCGGGCAAAGCTGCTATGCCGGCGCCGGTGAAGTCGGTCCAGGTGACTCCGGCGTTGGTGGTCTGCCACACGTGTCCTGCGCCGCCGGTAAATCCCATGATCGTGACATAGGCGGTTTTGCCTGTTGGATCTGACGAGTCTATGGCAACGCTCGAAACGGGAAACTGGTTCGGGTTGATGCCCTGAGTGACTTCACTAAAGGCAGAGGCGCCGGCAGTTGCGTTGGTGGTGACCCACACATTTCCCCCGGAGGGTGAACTCGGCGGCCCGTTCAGCGGGCCGAGTCCGTCGGTAGCGGCGTAAATCGCCATGGATCCATTGACGTCGGTGGGCCCGCCCGCCGCCAGCGATCGCACCAGGTTGATCTCGCTTCCCGAGCAGGTCCCGGTGGCAAAAGTATCGAAGTTGGGGCTGAGCAGGGTGTAGCTTCCGCCCAGCCGCGGTCCGCGCCAGATGCGACACGTGCCGACCAGAAGCGCTGTGCTCGATTGCGGGTCAAGCACGTAAGGAAAATAGAAGGCGCCATCGTCGCCGCCGACATTGGCACTGCCCACCACCGAGCTGAAGTTTCCTTCGTGGCAGCTCACCCCGTCCGAACATTCCTGAATGTTCAAGCCGCCGGGAGGAATATCGGGATTGGAAACAAACCAATTCAATGGCGTGTTCGGATCAATCGCGTTGTAGCCGCCGTCGCCGCCGTTTACGTTGACCCAGCTCAAGCTGGTGGTGGCGGAGTTGGTTGCCGGCGAGCCGTTATCTTGCGTTCCTCCCAGCAGCGTATTCAGATCGCTGGGATCCTGCGAGAAGCTCACGAACTGGGTCATCGATCCCAGGTTCTGGTTCAAGTCGTCGAACAGGTTGGCGCCGGAGCACGAACCGGTGGTCAGCCCGGAGTAGCCGTCCAAGGCGCGATAAATGCCGCCATCGTTGGCGAAGTACATTAGGTCATTGCCGGAGTCGCCGCCGGAGCTTGGGATCATGTACGCCAGCGCATGCTGATCGGGATGCACGTGCGCCAGCGCCGCGGCTGGGATGCAACCATACACGTGCGTCAGATTCAGGAACGGGTTGGAATTGCAGGTGGGGTTCGAGGAATTGATCGAACACTTGTAGAGATTGATCGCCCCGGCGTAGAGATCGGTAGCGGATCCATTCGGCACGGCCAGCAGTTCCAGATTGTAGTAGCCCTGCTCCACGCCGCAGCCGCTGTTGTCGCCGCAATTCGTAATGCCAGCGTCGCTGATCGGCGTCCAGGAGGTGCCGCCGTTCAGGCTCTGCCAGATTCCGTGGTCGACAGGAAGGCCAGAAGAGTCGAGGGAAATAAACCAGACGTACATTTCGTTGCGTCCGGGCACGACCGTGATTTCGCCGCGGTAGACCGGGCAAGCCTGCTTATTGGTGGTGGATTTCGGCGGGCAGGCAGATGTACTCAGCAAAGAACCGCCAGGCTGGGCGGAGATACGCGTCCAAGTGACTCCGTCGGGTGAGGAATAAAAGCCGTGATACCGGATTGCCGCCAGAAATAATCCCGAGGCCGCGTTATACGCTACCGAAGTAGCGGACGTGGCGTCGGTGGCTTGGCTGCCTGGGTCGAGTAATGCGTCGTAAGTCCACGACTGGCCGGCGTCCGCAGAGGTGTAGAGCCCGCGCATGGTGCTGGCGGTGAAGGCCCCGGCGTCTATTCCCTCGGAAGTCGCGGCCATGGCCGAAACCACCGTGTTGGCCGTGCTGAATGCCATGCGTGTTCCGCCCAGGCCGCTGAAAGAAAGCGCTCCGCCGTTCGCCGTGGAAGACAGCGACCATGTATTGCCACCGTCCGCCGAGCGGAGAATTCCCAGGCCGAAATAAGAGTCGGCGGAGTTGTCGGCTTCGCCCGTGCCCACCAGAATCACGCTCTTGGTCGTGTCGGTGTTTCCGGGCTGAATGGCGATTGATCCCACCGAGAGCGTGGCTTGATCGTCGGTGACCGGCGTCCACGTGACGCTTGAAGCTGTGCCAGAGGCGCCGTTGATGGATTTCCACACGCCTCCCTGCGCCCCGCCGATAAAGACGGTGTTTCCGCTGGGGTCCGCCGGATCAATGGCCACCGCGGTGGCTCGCCCGGAAACCTGGTGGTAGTCCTGCGTCCCGTTGCCGGAGGCGTCCGAGGCGAGAGGAGCCGGTCCTAAAGGTCCCCAGGAACCCGATGGAACGGTCTGTGGTGAGGCTGTGCCTTGGGCTGGCGTCAAGGTGGTGCTGCGCGCCTTACGACTCTGCATCTTGGCCTGGTAAGCGCGCCGCCGTAACTCGGCCGAGTTCTTTCCCGGGATCACGCGTCCCCGGAGAAACCATGCGTTGCGCTCCTGCTGGTGGTCCGCATCGGCGGCGGGGATTGGAGTCTGGGGAACGTTTTGCTTCGCACCCTGGGCCTGGGTCACCGTGGCCGCGAAGAAACAGCTGAGAGCAAGGATGGAGACGCGAAGAAGAACGCAAAGAAACGGACGACTCGGCATAGAGTGGCTGGCTCGCTCCAAGTATTGAGAGCGTGGACACGGGAAGCAACCGAAAGCGGCACTATATTTCGGGAACGGACCACTTTGGGAATCGCCCGCTCTCGCCCTGTACAATCGTTTTCGCTCTTTCCGATCAAGGGCACGCGCAGATTGAGGTCATGAGGTGGTTGTCATAGATCTGCTCTCATGGATATGGCTGGCATGGATATGAAAGTTTCTATCTCCAGGGTGCTGATAGCGTTTGTTCTTCTCGCTGCCTTGGGAAGTTCTGCGGGAGTTTCTGCAGAGGACCAGGGATCAAAAGAAATCACCGTGGCGGCGGCCGCAGATCTAAGTGTCGCGCTCAAAGAAATCGCCGCCAACTGCGAGAAGCAAAGCGGAGTGCAGGTGAAACTGTCGTTCGCTGCGTCCGGCGCGCTGACCCAGCAGATTCAGAATGGCGCACCTTTCGACGTATTTTTCTCCGCTGACATGGACTATCCGCGCCAGCTCGTTGCCGCCGGTGACGCCGACGCTACCAGCCTTTATCGCTATGCCGTGGGCACTCTCGTTCTATGGAGTCCCTCTGCGTCGCCGCTCGACCCGGAGCACGAGGGAATCAAGATTCTGTTCGACGCGTCGGTGAAGAAAATCGCCATCGCGAATCCGCAACACGCGCCCTACGGTCGCGCTGCTGTAGCAGCCCTGAAACATTTCGGACTCTATGAACAAGTCAAGGACCGCCTGGTCTTGGGCGAGAACGTTTCGCAAGCGGCGCAGTTCGTGGAGTCAGGCAACGCGCAGGTCGGATTTATCGCGCTGGCTCACGCGGTTCCTCTGGCGATGCGGGGCGAGGGCAGATTCTGGAAGGTTCCCGCGGAGGCGTATCCAGCGCTTGATCAAGGATTAGTGATCGTCTCGCGCTCGCAACGCAAGCGCGAGGCTGCGGCGTTTGTAGACTACATCAAGACCAAGGCTGCTGCAGACGTGCTACGGCGTTACGGATTCAGTGTTCCGGAGCTGAAATAAATAAACATCCATGTTCATCGACTGGCAATCATTTTGGCTGACATTGCGCCTGGCCCTGATCGTGTCGGCGCTATTGTTTGTCATCGGCCTGCCCGTAGCCTATTGGATTGCGTTTTCGCGCTGGCGCTGGAAGTTCCTGGTGGAAGCGGTGGTGGCCTTGCCCATCGTGCTGCCGCCCACTGTGCTGGGATTTTACCTGCTGGTCGCGCTCGGCCCGCACAGCGCGCTGGGACGCTGGTGGATATCGCTCACCGGCCATACTCTGGCCTTCACGTTTGCCGGCCTGGTGATTGGTTCCGTCCTCTACAGCCTGCCGTTTGCGGTGCAGCCCTTCGCGGCTTCTTTTTCCAGCGTAGATCCAAAACTGATTTCAGCGTCGGCCACTCTCGGCGCCTCGCCGCTGAAAACGTTCTTGCGCGTGATCACTCCACTTTCCAAGCCCGGCCTGATCACCGGTACAGCCCTGACCTTTGCCCACACCATGGGAGAATTCGGCGTCGTGCTTATGGTGGGCGGAAACATTCCCGGAGTCACGCGCACCGTGTCGATTGAAATTTATGACCAGGTACAGGCCTCGAACTATGCCACCGCCAACGCAACCGCCTTGCTGCTGCTGGTCATCTGCTTTGCCATGCTGGCCATCGTCTACGGCCTGAACCGGAAAAGTTGGCTGATCGCTCCCATGCATGGCTCGAGATATGGATCCAGATAGAACAGGCACCGTTTCCGTTCCGCCCGTTGGCGGCGTCGCGCCCGGCCGCGTACTTCATGCGGAAGTGCGCAAGCGAATGGCTGCTGAATCGGACTTCGTGCTCGAGGTGGACTTCCACGCGCCTCCCGGCTTCACCATTCTGTTCGGCGCCTCCGGAGCCGGCAAGACAACGTTGCTCGATTGCATCGCCGGACTCATCGAACCGGATGCCGGACGCATCGCGATCGGTGACGACGCGCTATTCGTTTCGGCTGGGCATATTAATCTGCCGCCAGAGAAACGAAAGATCGGCTATGTGTTTCAAGACCTCGCCTTGTTCCCGCACCTCACCGTTCAAGAGAACGTCGAGTATGGGCTGTCGCATATTTCGCGCGGCGAACGCTCGGCTCGTACAGCGACGGCTCTTACCGCGTTTCGCATTCCGCACCTTACGCACCGCCGTCCCCGCGAGATTTCCGGTGGAGAACGTCAGCGGGTGGCGTTGGCGCGGGCGCTGGTGACCGATCCTGTAGTCCTGCTGCTGGACGAACCGCTGGCCGCGCTCGATGCGGCTACCAAGTCCAGAATTATCGAGGATCTCCGCGGGTGGAATGAAGCGCATCAAATCCCGATTCTTTACGTCACGCACAGCCGCGAGGAAGTGTTTGCCCTGGGAGAGAGCGTGCTGGTGCTCGACCATGGACGCGTGCTGGCGCAGGGTACGCCGCATCAAGTGCTGAGCGCTCCGCAGCAGGAGACCATCGCGCATCTGGCTGGATTTGAGAACATTCTCGACGCGACCGTGGAATCGCTGCATCCAGACCGCGGCACCATGACCTGCCTGTTGCAGCAGAGTGATTCCGGAAATGCAGATCGACGCACGCCTCGACGGGAACCGGTTCCACTAGAGACTCCGCTGGTGCGCGCCGAAGTGGGATCAACCCTGCGCGTGGGCATTCGTGCCGGCGATATTCTCCTGGCGATTGTGCCGCCAGTAGGCCTGAGTGCGAGAAATGTGATTGCCGGTTCCGTGCTTTCTCTCGAACGGCGGGACGCGATGATTTCCGCGAAAGTGAACTGCGGCGTGGAGTTGGAAGTTCACCTCACGCTGGCGGCGCGCGATTCCCTGCGCATTGAACCGGGCCGCGAAGTGTGGTTGGTAATTAAAACATATTCCTGCCATTTAGTAAGAACGTGAGTAGGCTTGTCTAGTCTTCCGACTTCCGATTTCTGATCTCTGCTTCCTAACCCCTGACCCCTGACTTCTACTGCCGCCTCCTGCACGTCTGCCTTCTCCATCTCGACCACCGCAACCCATTGCCCCTTGCGCGCCTCGGAAAAAACAATGCGCCCGCCCAGGATGCGGGCGGCCGCGGCTGGCGGCAAATCGCGATGGAATCCGAAGAATCGCGTCTTCAGTTCCTCCCATCGCTTCCAGTGAGCCAGCAGCGGCCGCGCAGGCTCGTACTTGGTCGAAAAAATGAATGCGACATCAAAATTGGAGCGGAAGTCAGCGGCTGAGAAGACCTCGTCCGCCGAGAAGTCTTCGATGCGGACGACTCGCATTGGCCGCGTGAGGTAACCCAGCCACGGACGAGTCAATTCGTCCGACGCCGGCCAGGCGGTGAGCACGCGCGCCATGGGATAGCGCGCCTCAACAAATCTCTCGCCGTCTTCATGCAACAGGATGTAATCGCGATAGGCCAGATTGTCTTCGGGAGAAAATCCGTAGGGAGGATTCCAGAACCAGGCCGCAACGAAGGCCAGCAGAATCGCGCCAACTGCCAGAGGCCACATGCGCACCCGCCGCCGCAGCGTCGACACCGCCAAAATAATTACAAGCGGAATCACCGGCAGCAGGTAGCGCGCCAGCACGGCTCCGCCAATCAAAGCCATGGCGACCACGTAGGTCGCCAGCACGACGAGAAAAGCGACCTGCACCGGAATCACAATTCGGCGGCGCTGCACGCCATCATCGTGAAGTGGAGGCAGAAGCATGGCCAGCAGCGTCGCCAAGGTTAGCACCCACAGATGGAGATAGCCGAACGCCTGCCATAGCCGCAGTCCGAGCGCGAGCAGGAAGCGCGTCGGGTTGAGTGTGGCGGCCACGTTGTAGCGAAAAAATTCGGGGTTGCCGAATACATATCCCGTGCGGCTGTAGTGATACACATACCACGCGACCAGTGGCAGCAGCGGAACCAACAGCGCGGTAAAGAGCGGGGCCGAGCGCGATCCAGTTCGTTGCCCCGATTCAACCACCGGTTGCGCCCCACGGGTACTCGAATTCGCCGCGTCGAATCGGTTCGCCAACATTCGCCGGAGAATTTCCCACGCGAACAAGGCCAGCGGCGCCAGGATGGCAGTTTCCTTCGCCAGTGCGGCCAACGAAAACCACATGGCAAGCAAAAAGACGCGGCCTTCCAGATAAGCGCACAATCCCCAAATCGTAAATCCAGCCGCTGCCAGATCAACGTGCGCCATGGAACTCTGCGCGAAGAAAACCGGGTGGAATGCCGTGCATAGAGTAGACGCAACCGCGACCGGCAGGTTCGCCACCCGCTGAGCCAGTCGAAATACGCCCAGAAGCGAAAACGACGCTACTACCAGCATGGCCGAGCGCGTTACCAGAGGATCGTAGCCCGCCAGCTTCCACCACAACGCCAGCCAGCACAGCACCAGGGGTGGATGCGCGTTGGAAATCGTTGAATGTGGAATCAGGCTGCCGGTAAGCAGAATGTCGCGCGCCGCTGGAACATAGTAGCCGGCTTCGTCCCAGAAGTAGGGCAAGCGCAGCAGAGGCGCATGCAGCAGAAAGATAAAGGCAAAGATGACGGCGAACGCCAGAGCCGGATGCGGAGAGTTCGAAGCTATTTTCCGTTCTCCGGATTCCTCCGGGAAGTCTCGCTTCAGGAAGACCGCATCCCGGAATCGCGACGCGGAAGCCGCGTGCTGAAAGCCCACCCTAGTGCACCGGCCCGCTCGGAACCATGCGCGGGTCGAGCTTGATCTCTCCGAATGCGCTCTCGTAGCCGGCGATGTTCTGCTGCAACAGTCCGAGCAATGCCTTGGCCTGCTGCGGGCTCAAATAAATGCCCTGGAAATTGCGAATCTCCACTTGGGATTCCGTCTGCTGCTGCAGCGTGCCGAAAACCAGGAAAAAGTCCCAGATGTTTACCCGCATTTGCACACTGTTCGCGTAGCCTTCTCGATAGTCCGGGGCAGCCATCAGCTTCACATTAGGTTGGGTCGGAATGCTCATAGCAAGGCAGTGTAATGAGTTTGCTGGCCGAAAGGGAAGGCCACCCGCCGGAAAGTGCGCTTCCCGAAACTCCCGCGTTGCCAGGCCATGGCAAGGAATCAGGGCGAAATGGGTGACAAAAACTGTCAACCCGGTGATTGTTTATGCTGGCGCAGGGCCTCCGGCGACCGGGGGGAATGGGCTGGAATCGCAGCTTCCTACTGAAAACAAAGCACTTAATAAGTTTCGGCTGGTTACTTTTGGGGGCATCGTGTGGCGTTGAACGTGCGATAGATACCATGTATTTGATTTGAGGGTTTTTTGTGAGGTTCCTATGACCCACCAAGCCAATCACGCGGCAACGGAAGAAATCGCCCTGCCCGAGAACTTGCTCCCCTTGGGAACTGTGCTGGGGAACGGAGTTACCCCCATGGACGTTTCCATGGTCCTGGCGAAGATATTTCGCGTGCAGTACACCGAAGTGGCCCTGCTGCGCCTGGAAAGCGGGCTGTTGCGGTTTGTTTTCCCCGAGTACCTGCGCACAACTGGGTCGATTCCGCTTTCGAGCAAGGCGGTTGCGGCGCACACGGCGTTGAGCAAGAAGGCCGAGATCTTCAACAATTTTGCCCGGGTGAAGCACGCCAGCATTTTCGAGACGATCAAGCCCAACGCGAATGATTCCGAAGAAGCTACGGCTCCGTCTCCCATTCAGAAGCTGATGTCGGTTCCCATCATGGATCATGAATTGAACGTGGTGGGCGTGATTCAGATTTCGCGCAAGGGACTGGATGCACGCTTTGCCCAGGACTTCAGCCGCGAGGACTTGCACGATCTGGAGTTGGCTGCGGGAGTTCTGGCATCGGCTCCGGCAATTTTGTCGAACTGATCGCTGGCAACCGAGATTCTTACCGAACAGACATTCATCACGGCCCCGGTCATCGGGGCCGTTTTCTTGCGGCGGCGCAACCTCAACGATTCAGATAACTCATGTATCTGGGCGTCTCATGGGTCACGAAAGATTAGGAAACTGCCAGCCCCCCTTCTCACCGCGACCGCCTCTTCCGAGGTATAGTAGACGGCAGTCGGTATGCATCCGCGCACGCCCTCCTCTCAAGATTCAGAAGCCCCGATGAACTCGGAGACGAGTGTCTCTCCTCTCCTTCTGTCGGCAGAATTCCTGGAATTTATTCCCGACGCCATTGTCGCGGTCGACCAATCGGGGACCATCATCCACGTGAATTCTCAGACCTTGCAGATGTTCGGCTACGGGCGCGACGAGTTGATCGGGCAGAAGATCGAAACCCTGGTGCCCGAACGCCATCGCGCGCAACACCATGGGCATCGCCAGGAATTCGCTAAACGTCCAAAGATTCGCAGCATGGGCGCGGGCCTCGACCTGCGCGGCAAGCGGCGCGATGGCTCGGAGTTCCCGGTCGAGATCAGCTTGAGTCCGGTGCAGACCGAGCAGGGCATGCTGGTGCTCAGCGCCATCCGCGACGTCAGCGATCGCAAGCGCATGGAAGACGAGCTGCGCAAGGCTCACCAGGAATTGAGCGAACGGACCGACCGCGAGCTTTGGGAATCGCGCTCGCAGCTGGAGGCGATCGTTAATTCGTCCGAAGACGCCATCGTGGGCAAGGACCTCGACGGCATCGTCACCAGTTGGAACAAAGGCGCGGAACATATGTATGGCTACACCGCGCAGGAAATCGTCGGCCAGTCGATTTCCCTCCTGGCGCCGAGCAACCGGCCTGATGAGATTCCTTCGATCCTCGAGAAGATCAAGCAGGGCGAACGGTTCGAGCACTATGAAACCCTGCGCATCGCCAAGGATGGCCGGCCGCTCCAGGTCTCCGTCTCCATTTCTCCCATTCGCGACAGCTCCGGCACGGTGATTGGAGCTTCCGCTATTGCCCGCGATATCACCCTGCAAAAGCGTTCGGAAGACCAGCTTCGCCAGGCGCAAAAAATGGAAGCCGTGGGCCGGCTGGCGGGCGGAGTGGCGCACGACTTCAACAACGTTCTCGGCATCATCACCGCCTGCACCGAGCTGTTGCGCGGCCGCCAGACTCGGCCGGAAGAAATTGCGGAACTAGTGGAGAACATCAGGACGGCAACGCATCGCGGAGCTACTCTGACCCGCCAGTTACTCAGCTTCAGCCGCAAGCAGGTCGTGCAGCCTGTGGTTTTCGATCTCCACGAACGAGTGCGCGAGATCAGCAAACTGGTGGGCCCTCTCATGGGAGACGACGTGGAGGTAGTGATTCACGCCAAGTCGAAGATGACGCTGGTGGAAGTGGATCCCGGTCAGTTTGACCAGATCGTCATGAATCTGGCCGTGAACGCGCGCGATGCCATGCCGCGCGGCGGCAAACTCATTTTTGAAGCATCCTCCGTGCAGTTTGACAGCGAGTTCGTGAAGGAGCACCCGCAGGTCACCGCCGGGAAATACATCCAACTCAGCGTCAGCGACACTGGCTTCGGCATGGACGAAGCCACCGTGACCCGCATCTTCGAGCCTTTTTTCACCACCAAAGAATTGGGCAAAGGGACCGGCCTTGGCTTGGCCACGGTCTATGGCATCGTCCGCCAGGCTGGAGGCTATATCTGGGTCTACAGCGAGCCTAACCGCGGCACCACTTTCAAGCTTTACCTGCCCTCCGCGGAACACAAGCTTGGAGCGGCCGCCGATCTCGAAACCGAGGTAGCCGTTCCGGCATCGCGGGGACAGACGATTCTGCTGGTGGAAGACGACAAGATTATGCGCGGTCTAACCCGACAGATGCTCCAGGAGCACGGTTATACCGTGATCGAGGCGGAGGACGGCGAATCTGCGCTCAAGCTTGCGGAAGCTGCCCCGCGCATCGACCTGGTGCTTACCGATGTTGTCATGCACGGCCTCAGTGGTCCTGAATTGGGATCGCGCCTCGCCAGCCTCAATCCTGCCGTGAAGATCCTCTACATGTCCGGCTACTCCGGAGAACTCTTCGAGAAAAACGGCGGCGCCCACCCCGCCGCTGCGCTGCTGGAAAAGCCATTCTCCCGTCGAGCCCTGCTCACCGCGGTCGATGTTGCTATGAGTTAGGCCCGGCGAGAAATGATCAGCGGTGACTAAAAGATGAGTGACTAAAAGATTGACTTCTCCTCCAGACACTCCTAGTCTTTTTTCGCTTAATTTCCAGGCGCTCCGGCCGTTGGTCGCCCTGTTCGATCCTGAGGCGCCTGGCAACAACCGTTCGTACTTGTGACAGATTAATCCTGAAGGAGACAGCCATGGCAGCAAGCGAACCGAATCCTCTCGTTGGCCAACGCTTCGCCAGTCAATTTTCTTCCGATCGCAGGGGCTTCCTAAAAGATTCAGCTGCGCTCACGGTCGGATTCTCCGCGCTATGTGGAGTGTTCTTTCGGCCTGAGGCCGCTCAGGCAGCCGACTCGGGTCCCAACGTTCTGGGACCCAGGCCCGGATACTCGCCACAGGTGGGAACGTTCGTCGCCCTGCTCACCTGGATGCGCGAGGCCAACGGCGTAATCTCCGCCACCGGCGGTAGTACTGCTTGCGTGTTTTAGCTGCTTTCAGCGAAATCAATCCACTGTCGCTTTCCCTTTAGTGGATGTATACGTCGAATTGTCGACCGTGTCGTGGAACGTCACATAGGGATGATATGTTCCGGCCGTCGAATAGATATGGCTGCCGCTGACGGTGAATGGACCGCCCGTGTTACCCGTGATGGTACCCGTAGACGTTGACGTTGCTCCATCGCCCCAGTTAATGGTCGCGGTGAAATTGGGTGCCGTCGCGGTAGGAGTCCCATCCACAAATTTCGCTACGTTTCCGCTGAATTGCACTCCATGCGTCGCAGTGAAGGTGTCTCCTGTGCCGCCGATCGCGCTCAGCCGTCCGAGCGCTCCCGCAAGGCCCTCGGCTACCCAAATCTTGTGATCGGAGCCAGCGGTGATCGCGTTGCCGAGCGCGTTCAGAGTAGTGAGCGGCACCGTGCTCACCACACCTTTTGTCGTCACGCGCCCCACCGCATTGGGATAGCCTTGTGCATACCAGATCGCGCCATCGGACCCTGCAACGATGCCATTCTGAAAGTTCTGCATCTGCGCCTTGTACTCGGTCACCACTCCAGAAGTGGTGATTCTCCCCACCGCACCGTATGCTGTGTTTTCCAGGAACCAAAGGTTCCCGTCCGGTCCACTGGTGATCGCGCTTACGTTCGAGGGATTGGTCTTGGTCGGATACTCGGCCAAGGCGACACCCGCGGTGCTCATCTTTCCTATCTTGCTCAGCGCGTTCTCGGTAAACCAAATGTTTCCGTCGGATCCGACAGCGACGTCCATCGGTGTGCTCGATGGCGTCGTGGTCGGAAAGGCACTGATGGTTCCGCTGGTCGTGATGCGCCCAATTGCCGAACAGGCGCAACTCTGTGCGTAGATGTAGGGGAACCACAAATTCCCATCTGGGCCGGTAACAATGCCAAACCAGACGTAGCCCTTGGCCGGATACTCGGTGATCGCGCCGGAGGTCGTGACCTTGGCGATCTTGCGGGCATTGGTCTCCAGAAACCAGAGGTTGCCGTCAGGCCCCGCCGTGATTCCTGTGGGCTGGGCATCCGCCGTGAGTAGCGGGAAGGTTGTCACCGCGCCCTCCGGGGTCATGTAGCCCACGCCATTCGCGGGATAGCTCATCGTGAACCAGAGATTTCCGTCGGGGCCGGCGGTGTCAAAGCCTGACACGGCTCCAGTGCTCAGCGCAAAATCGCCGGTGACCGATGCTGCCGTGGTCATGCGCCCAATGTTGTCGCCGAATGATCCGGTGAACCACAAATTCCCGTCTGGCCCCGATACGATGGACGGAGCAAACTCAAAGCTCGGGAACAACGCGGCATATTCCGTTACTACCCCGGTGGAGGGAACAACCATCCCGAAACCCGTTGTCGTTTCCGAAAACCATATGTTTCCATCCGGCCCCGTCACAATTCCCGTGTATCCGGTGTCGGCCGTCTTCAGCGCATATTCCGTCTCCGCACCCGCCGTCGTCACCTTTGCGACGTGCGACAACTCAGTCAGCCAAAGATTCCCATCGGGCCCCGAGGTGATGCCCAGGGGCAAGTCACCGAGCGGGAAGAACGTGATCACGCCGCTCGTCGTAATCCTGCCGACCTGGTGTTCGAGCGAGTTCTGCGGATTGACGAACCAGAAGTTTCCGTCCGGCCCCGCGGTAATCTGACCGAAGTTGAAGCCGGTCGGCGAGTAGACCTGAAACGTGCCCAAATTCTCCTTGGTGGAATAGGAAGTGACTTTGCCCGCGGTCGTGATCTTGCCGATCTCGTAATCCCCGGTCTGCTTCTGTTCCACAAACCACAGATTCCCGTCCGGTCCGGCGGTAATGCCCTGGGGGAAAGCTCCCGCCGGGAGCGAATGCTGCACGATGCCGGTGCCGCTGGTGCTGATGTGGCCGATCTTGCCGGCCATCGTATCGGTAAACCACAAATTTCCGTCAGGTCCGCTGGCAATGCCAAATAGCGCCTGCGCATTGGGGACCGGAAACTCCGTGATCACTCCGGCCATTGTGATGCGGCCCACCTTCTGCCCACCCAACTCTACGAACCAAAGGTTTTTGTCCGGACCAACCACCATCCCGTAAGGCCAGCTAGCGCGGCCCGGGGGAATTGTGTAATCGGTACTGCCGGCGGCAACCTGAGAAAGGATTGCCCAGCCGACAAGCGAAATCAGAATGTTGACCAGAATAGAGGCAGCAGATCTCACGGTGGACCTCCCTTTTGACACAACAAAATGGCCGCCATTGTCCCTCCGATTTCTTTTCTCGTCAACGTGAAACACTTTTCACCCGGATCGCTGGTTCAAAGACCTTCTTGTGCAAACTTTTTTCACACATCTGGGTTCTGCCCGCGGAGTGCTAGACGCCGCCTGCTCCAGGTGGGATCTTCTTCATCCTGGCTTCTTCATTCTGGAAAGCCAAGAGGTCACAACGGCGTTCATGCAGACGGTGATCGATGGCGCGCTAAAGAAGCAAGCGGCCAATCGGTCGAAGAGTTGGCTCAGGCGGAGAACGAGGTGGTGCTGGAGTTTCTCGCGTTACGCGCCAGCGCAGGCAGAATGCTTCCATCAAACATTCAAATCGGATTGCCGTCCCTCGGTTTTCTAATGGCACGCGCCGTAAGAATTAGCAAAACGACTGGTGCGAAAGGGGGGACTCGAACCCCCACGGTTTTACCCGCCAGATCCTAAGTCTGGTGCGTCTGCCAATTCCGCCACTTTCGCAACGTGCTGTACGGCTGTCGAGGGTCATGTCGACGCCGTCCACTCATTGCCAGCATAGCAAATTCATGCAGGCCGTTTTGGGGATTTTCGGAACGCGGCGAAGCGGCAGTGACGAGATAACAGAAACGAAGGACCACAATACAACACCCGGTTGCGAGCGGCAGCAACCGGCGACAGTCGGGTCAAGCTTCTCGAAATCGCGGCCTTCAAAATTCGTGGCGCGAACCGGGACGCTATTGCACTTCGTTCAGCTTCTGGTAAATGTACATGCCGGTGAGCAGCAGCAGGAACACGCCGGACCCGGCCGCGAACACGCGAAGCGGAAGGGTCAGACGGTTGACCTTGACCAACAGCTCCGTCTGCTCTTCCTGCATGTGCGAATTCGCGTCATCCAGAAACAGCTGATCATCCTCATGCATGGTGAGCGTGCTGCGGTAGATCAGCAGAATGATCAAGCCAACGGCGAAAACGCCAAAAACAGCCGCTACTAGTGTCAGCGTCATAAACCACCTCGGCAGAGTCCAAACCACTCAAACGGCTTCCCGGGATGCGGTCAACCGGCCTCCGCACTGGCCTCGGGGAAGGCCCCAACGCGGACATTATAGACCTGAAATCAAGCGGCCTATCGAAAAAATTGGCAGCGTGCATCGACAAAATTCCTAGAATGACCGAGATAGGCGACCGAGATGCGACCCTTCCCCGGCTGGGGTCATCTAACTAATTGGTTACGTCGGGCTGTTTTCGACGAAATCGCTCGAAGTTTGCCCTCCGCTGAGGCGGGGGTATTTGCTATAATTCTGAAAGGCTTTTAGAGCCAAGGAGATACGAAATGGCCACGACCTCTGTCCCGGAAGTAGCAACCACTGTGCCGGCAGTAACCACAAAGGCTGCTCCGGTTACCCTGACTGCGAACGCGGTTTCCAAGGTGAAAGACATCATGGGGCAGCAAAACCCGGTTCCCGCCGGCCTGCGCATTGGCGTCGTGGGCGGGGGATGTTCCGGATTCTCGTATTCCATGCAGTTCGAGAATGCCGCCGGAATGATGGACAAGACCTTTGAGATGGACGGGCTTAAGGTGTTCGTCGACGCTACCTCGGTTATGTATTTGAACGGCTGCGTGGTGGATTACGTCGAGACCCTGGAAGGCGCAGGCTTCAAGTTCGAGAACCCGAACGTGAAAAGCACCTGCGGCTGCGGTTCGTCGTTTCAAGTCTAAGTTGGGCGAGGAAGTTAGCGCGTAGGTCAGGCGGCAGGGATCGTTCGACTGCGATGTTGTTTGAGATGGCTTTTTGAGATCGGCTT
Organism: Candidatus Sulfotelmatobacter sp.; assembly: GCA_035308125.1. Classification (GTDB taxonomy): domain Bacteria; phylum Acidobacteriota; class Terriglobia; order Terriglobales; family Acidobacteriaceae; genus Sulfotelmatobacter. The sequence goes on along the minus strand of DATGHF010000053.1, from coordinate 7,825 downwards.
CATCTTTACGGAGATGAGGCCGTTTTCTTTTGTGTGCACGATCTCTTTTTCTGGATGCGCACAAGAATCAATCAGGCCGGCTATTGCTGCTGCGGGGACTGAGGGGATGAAGTGGGCGGCGTTGCAGGTGTTCCTGAGTTCGAGTTGGAGTTCGAGAAGCCGGAGTTGTTTCCGAAGCCGGTGGCTGAGCCGAATGGACTGCCGCTGGTGGCTCCCGGTTGTCCCGGCTGCCCGGGCTGCCCCGGCTGTAGCGGCGTATTCGCGATCATCGGTATGGTCTGATTGGGACCTACGATCAGGCCGCCGCGGTCGGTTGCCGGATCATAGACGAATTGCCACTGGTCGTATTTTTTCTTGTGGTCAAATTCGCGGATCGTGTCCTTCTTGCTGATACTAACCACTCCCACCACGGGCCCCCCGCCGAAAACCTGGCCGGAGAGCGCGTCACCGGAGCCGGAAGTTCCTTTTTGATTCGGGTCCTGGTTGGTGCCGTCCTGATTGGCGGCGGCAGAGGGGTCAGAAGGATCTGTGCCCGTGCCTTGATTGGAATTTTGCGGATTGCCCCGCGAGTTACTGCTGCCGAATGCGGAGGAGAGTCCCGAACCGCCTAAACTGCTGGCCCCGTTCAACCCGTTGGCCCCGCCGATGGGATTTGCACCGGGAATGCCGCCGCCTCCGAGCAGGTTGCTGAGAGTGAGTTTCGCTTCGCCGAAGTGGAGCAGTTTGAAATCCTTGTTGGCGATGGGATCTTTGTAACGCTTGCGCAGGAATCTCTGATTGTTGGCGCTTTCCAGGTCCTCCAGCTTCATGGGGTAACGGCCGAATTTTTTGTAGTAACTGCGGATGGCGCGCGCATATTGCACTCCGCGATGCACCATTTCTTCCTCGCGGTCGCGTTTGATCTGGAACGCCACCGTCTGCACCATCGCGGCTGCGGTGATGATCATCACTGTGATCATGAGCAGAAGCGTGAGCAGAACGTAGCCGCGCTCGCGGGAATCGCGCCGGCGCCGTGGCGGCGCGCAGGCGTGCGAGGATGCAGTCTCCCGTCGATTCTTTCGCCGCGTATTTTTCTTTTCGGCCATCGGTTAGCTCTGAGTCAGCTGGATGTTTTGCGGCGGTCCGCTGTTGACCAGGTCCTGAATCTCGACGGAGGTCGGCGAGATGCGCACGACTTTGTAGCGGCGATCTACGATTTCGCCCTCCCCTGCAATGAATACATCCTGATCTTTGGAGAGGAATATCCGCTTCGGTTCTCCCGGCCGGCTGGCGAAGCCGAAGAACTTCAGCGGAATCGGCGGCGGCGGAGCCACCGGCGGCGGGCCTTTGGGAGCTTCTGGATCGTGGTCGGTATTTACTTTGCCGACTACTTTTGGGATCACAACATCTTCCGCTTGAGAAACAAAAATATTCCTGCCCAATCCCGCGTATTTCGTCTGCTCGCTGGAAGCCAGTAATTGCAGATGCAGAGTTGGATCCAGGTTCTCGCTGGCACGCGGTTTCTTTTGCACAACTCTTCCGCGCGGGGCAGAGCCAGTTCGAGACAGCGGAGCGGTGGGCTGCGAGGCAGACACCGGCGTAACATCAGTCCCAGTGAACAGAGGAACCACCTCGTAGCTGACGACGAGAATCGCCACCACGCCCAGCCCGAGCGCCCACGCCACCGTCTTCCGGTTCTCTGCTCCTAGTTTCACCGCGGTTCCACTTTCAGGTAAGTTTCGATTTTCATCTTCAGCTTCACCGGACCGGTCTGCTCTCCGGTGAAAGCCACGCTGCTGATGATGAAAAACATTTCGTCGCGCTCCAGGCTGTTGATAAAGCGCGCCAGGGAAACGTAGTTGCCAGAGAGGTCGGCTTCGATCTCCCAGGGCTGCAGCCCGCCCGGCCCCACATCCTGGGGTTTGTATTGCATTTGCTCAATGGTCACACCTTCGGCATTCATCACTTTTCCCAGCTCGGACGCAATCTGCGAGTTCTGTGACGGAAAGCGCTTCTTGTAGAAATCGGCCACTTGCCTGGTGGCGAGCTTCACTTTGTCGGGCAAGTCCTTGAGCGGCGCCACTTGCCGCGTCTTGGCTGTCAGCTCGGCTTGCAGGGTATGCATCTCGAGGCGGCGTGACTCGGCCGAACCTACCAGGGGAGAGAAGAACGCGACCGCCGCCAGCACGTCGACTCCAACCAGGATGGCCAGCGCTGTCTGGATGTTCTTGCGCGTCTGCCGCAGGTCCGCCATCAGGACTTCCTCCCGTTGCTCATTGGTTTGGGAAGCGCAGGTTTGGGAGGCGCTTTTTTGGGAGCGGCACTGTCCGCGGCCGGGATGGGTTCGACAAATGGCTCCGGGATGTAAACCGCGGCCATGTCGAACTCCACCGACGGGCCGCTTGTGCCGTTGGCATCAATCTTACGTTCTCCCACAATGGAAGTCTGGGAAAAGCGCCGCGAATCTTCCATGCGCCGGGCCAGTTCAATGGCGCGGTCGCGCGAACTGCCGGCCACGACCATCTTCATCGCCAGTTGATTTTCCTCATCGAGCTCAGGATGAATCGAAACCAGGTGCACTCCTGGCGGCATCACCTTTTCCATGTCTTCGAGCACGCGCGTCCAGGAAAACGCTTTGCGCTCGATCAGCGCGTTGATGATCTGAGCCTGGTCGCGGGTGGTGCGGTTTTCGGCGCGGTTGAGAAATTCCTCGGCCTGAGCGCGGAGCTGGTCGCGCTGCGCGATCTTATCGCGGATCTCCGCGATGGTGGCGCGGTCCCGGCGCGCGTTGTACCATCCGGTAACGGTGCTGACCAGCAGCGCCAGAGAAAGAATACTCGCCGCCACCAGGGCCGTGCCCCAGCGCAGCCAGAATTCACGGGCATCCTGGTAGGGCCGGCTGGCGAGATTGATATCGAAACGCATAGCGAATTACGAAACCAAAGCCCCTACCACTCCGGCCATTTTCCACGGCGGCACCGGTCCGCCAGCGCCGGCTCCCAGCAGGGAAGAAGCCACCAGTTCCCGAACCTCAGCTCCGGTTTGCACCTGCAGGGCTGCCGCCACGCCGCCCGATTCCGACAGGCCGGCAATGTAGATATGCTCGATGTTCAGATGGTAAGTGTCCTGAAAGAACACGACAGAGGGATAAACCTCCTCGGCTAATTGCTCGCCGGTGATGGTGCCGCCGCGCGCGTTTTCCAGGGTGCGGAACAGCTGCAGCTGATTTTCATTCAGGATGGCGATGCTGGTGGTATGGGCATCCACTTTGACGATCAGGGTGGGGCGCTGACCTTGAGCCGCGCCCAGTGCTGCCAGCATGGAAGGCAGCACGATTCCGGGAGTGAACCCGGCCTGGTCGAACGCCGTCTCGTAATCTTCCATCACGCTGGCCAGCGCAACCGCTGCCACCACGCGCACGCCATCGGCGAACTTCTGCGCGTGGTAGGAAACTTTGGCCTTCTCCACGTCAAAGGGCAGCGACTTCTTCAGGCGAAAACGCACCACGCCGATGGCTTCTTCCGTGTCCGAAGGAAGGGTATCGAAATCGACGAGCATGACGCGGACCGCCGCGTCGGGAACGATGGCAATGACATCGCGCGAGCGGCCGGCCACGCCACCGAGCGCAGCTTCGATGCCGGCACGCACGGCATCCCGCTCGCGAAGATTGTTTTCCACCAGGTCCGGAACCACGCTGCCCGGGGCCAATTCGCGAACCGCAAAGGCCTCCAGATGACCGCCCTTGTCGGCCAGGCGGCCGGCAAGAATTCGGTCGGCGGAGACTTCACACGCCAGCCTGGGTTTGGATGTGCTTGAACCTAAACTCATTTCCTGACCACGCCCCGGTTCATCCTAGCTATAAATGAGAAACTTTACCGTGAAGAAATGCAAGAGCCGAACGGACGCGCACCGTGTCGCGCCGGCAACTGTGCTTTTCTTTCGGAACCCTTAACTCTTTCGAAATACTATTTCGGCACTCTATTTCGGCACTCTGTTTCGGAACTCTTTTTCGAAACTCCAGAAGTCATCAAGCCATCTCCTAAACGGGCTTGGGAAGGCACGGCTTCCAGCCGTGCCGTCAACGGCTCAAGAATTCTGGCTTCAGCCTCTGAGGTCCTCTCTCGTGTCGGGCTGCCAAACTTAGCGCATGGCCTCGATGAACGTGACCTTGTTGATTTCTTTCAACGTGGTCATGCCCAGCCGGACTTTGTCGAGCGCCGACTCGCGCAGGAAGCGCATGCCCTCGTCACGGGCGGCGCGGCGAATCTCCGAGGTCGGCTTCTTGGCCAGAATCATCTCGCGGATGCGGTCGCTCAAATCCAGCAGTTCGTGAATCGCGGTTCGGCCGCGGAAACCCGTGCCCGCGCACTCGATGCATCCCGGGCCTTCATACAAAGGAACCTTCGACCATTGCGCCGGATCGAGACCGCTGGCTTCGAGCACGTCGGGCGGATAGTGCACCGCGGTTCGGCACGATTCGCAGATCAAGCGCACCAGTCGTTGCGCCAGGATGCAGTTCAAGGCGGAAACAAAGTTGTAGGGTTCGACGCCCATGTTCAGGAAGCGCCCGATCACGTCGACCACGTTGTTGGCGTGAACGGTCGTGAAAACCAGGTGACCCGTGAGCGCGGACTGAATGGCGATCTGTGCGGTTTCGGCGTCGCGGATTTCGCCGACCATGATTTTATCGGGATCGTGGCGCAAGATGGAACGCAAGCCGCGAGCGAAGGTCAGTCCTTTTTTCTCGTTGACCGGAATCTGGGTGATGCCGCGGAGTTGATATTCGACGGGATCTTCGATGGTGATGATCTTGTCTTCGTCGGTTTTGATCTCGTTGACGGCGGCGTAAAGCGTGGTGGTCTTGCCACTTCCGGTCGGTCCGGTGACCAGCACCATTCCGTAAGGCTCTTTGATGTAACGGCGGAAACGGCGCAGGTCGTCTTCGTCGAACCCAACCACGTTCAGAGTGAGCGTGCGAAATTTTTCGCTCATCGATTCTTTGTCGAGCACGCGGAGCACGGCATCTTCGCCGTGAATCGAGGGCATTATGGAGACGCGGAAGTCGATAGCGCGGCCGTTGTATTTGACGCGGAAACGGCCGTCCTGCGGGACGCGGCGCTCGGAAATATCGAGCTCGCTCATCACCTTGATGCGCGAGATCACGGTGGAATGATGCTCTTTGCCGATGGGCGGCATGGCCTGCGTAAGTACGCCGTCGATGCGGAACTTGATGACCACGGAATCGTCGCGGGTCTCGATGTGAATGTCAGAAGCGCGGCGCTGCAGCGCGGTGAAAATCGTGGTATCGACCAGACGAATGATGGGGCTGGTGTCGCCCGTGGCCGTCAGCTTGTCGATGGTGAGCGTTTCTTCCGCGCCGGTGGCTTCGTCTTCGCGGATGATGGTGAAACTTTCGCTGGCCTCTTCGAGAACGCGCTGCGACTGCTCGGTCTTCTTGAGGATGTCGTCGATCTGCTTGAGCGTCGAGACTTTGGTGACGATGCGCTGCTTGAGCAGCAGGCTGATCTCATCGATCATCATCAGCTGGCTGGGATCGGCGATGGCGATAGCCAGGCGGCCGTCGGTGGTTTCTTCGAGCGGCACAAACTTGTAGCGGAACATCAGCTCGACGGGAATCTTCTTGAACAGATCGTGATGCAGGCTGAATCCCGTGAGGTCGATGAACTCGCAGCGATAGCGGCGGGCCACGTCCTGCGCGCGTTCCAGGTCAGTAACCGGATTCCCGGTGGTGACCAGTTGGCCGCCGTTGCCGCCGTTCACGAAGATGGATTTCTTGTCTGCCATTACCAATCTTTCTTACGGACCGCTCTCTTACCCGCTGCTGATGAACCGGACTTGTTCCTCAGTGGACTCCCAGGGTAAAGATCGGCAAATACAGCGAGATCAATACTGCGCCCACAAATATTGCCATCACGATCAGAATCAACGGTTCAATCAGCGCCATAGACGCGCCCAGCGCCGTCTGCACATCTTCTTCGTAGAACTCGGCCACGGAATTCAGCATGGCCGGCAAAGCGCCCGTCGACTCGCCTACTTCGATCATTTCTACCGCGAGATCTGGGAAAATTTTCTGTTCTTCGAGGCTGCCGGCCAGCCCCTGGCCCTCGCGCACCCGCACGCTGGCGCGGATTACACCTTTTAAGATGCGGCGGCTGGTCATGGAGGAGCCTGCTGTCTCCATGGCAGGTACCAAGGGAAGGCCGCCCTGCAGCAGGGTCGCCAGCATACGCGAGAAGGCCGAGACCTGATGCTTCAGGCGGATGTCGCCCAACAGCGGTAGGCTGAGGATGACGCGGTCAATACGATCGGCGCCCTGATCCGTACTTTTCCAGCGCCACAGCAGAAGTCCGCCAACCACCAGCCCGACGAAGATAAAGGGAGCGTATTTCTGCGCGTTCTGGCCCACGGCCAGCATGAAGAGAGTTATGGTCGGCAGCTGCGCGTCCAGGCTGTTGAACAGGTCCGCAAACTTGGGCACGACATAGGTGAACAAGAACGTCACCATGATCAGCACCACGCTGACCAGCAGCGTGGGATAAATCAGCGAAACCGCCAGCTTCTTGCGGAAGGTCATGGCCAAGCGCTGGAAGTTGATGTAGCGCGTGAGCACTTCGTCGATGTTGCCGCTTTTTTCCCCGGCCATCAGCGTGGTGGTATAGATCTTGGGAATCATGCCCTGCGCCGCGAACGCGTCGGAAAGCAACTCGCCGCCGCGCACGCGGTCGCGAACGTTTTCTAAGATCTGGCGCAAATAGGCGTCCTTCTGCCGCTTGATCAGGAGTTCGAGCGAATTCAGAATGGGCAGCCCGGCCCGGACCAGAGTGAGAAATTGCTGGTTGAAAACCAGGAACGAAGATTGTTTTAATTTACGGCCGCGGCGGAACGAAAGCCCTCCCGACAGCAGTCCCTGCGGCTTGACCCAGTAAACCAGGTAGCCCTGAGAAGAGAAACGGTCGCGCACCTCGGCTTCCGAATAGCCGTGCTCTACCTGCTGGTGCAGGCGTCCGCGCTCGTCCGCGAGTTTTACGACAAATTCCGCCATGTTGCGGTATTTTCTGATCCCCGGGGGGCTTGCGGGGCTGACTCCAGTTTAACATTCCGGTCTAAGGATTCCGGCTTCACCCAGACTCTATGGTGCTAAGTCACCTTCAATTGTTTCAGTCCCCGCTGGCGGCCGGAACTGGAAGCGGCTGTCGGAAATCTGTTCGTTTTCGCGCTGTTCGCTCAGGCGATACTCGGTGACCGATCCGTCTACCTCGTTGATAACAATGCGCGCAATGCGTTTGTCGGGCGCGATTTCCAGCAGGACTTCGGCGACGCGGTCGGCCAAGGCCCGCGGCACTCCGCGCAAAACCACATTTTCCGGGTCCAGCGGGGCGATATCGGGCGCCAGCGATAATGCCTGCAACTCCTTTTCCAGCTTAGTCTTACCCAGGAGAAAGGCCAGTGGCGAACGGATGTCCTCCAGTTTCCGCGCCGACGTTTTGCGCGCCTGGCGGTCGCCGGGAACATAAAACCATGCGTCTTTTCCGTCGCTCACAAACAGTTTCTCTCTGGGAGAACGGTACTCCCAGCGCATCTTGCCGGGTTTTTTCAGCCACAAGGTACCCGATTCCGTGCGCTCGATCCCTGAGCCTCGGTAGACCTCGGTGAACTGCGCTTGCAGGCTGTGGAGATGGTCGTAGTGCTGGTCAATGGCAGCGGCCAGAGTCTTGACATCGGTCGCGGAATCGGCCGGCGCAGCTGTCATCAAGAGGGTCCACAGCGAGAACACGAGGATAAGTTTGGGGAGCCGCAAATGAGATCTTTCGCCTGGCTGATGACA
>DATGHF010000052.1:0-120025 GCA_035308125.1 Candidatus Sulfotelmatobacter sp. | reverse complement strand
CTGGTCGCTATAGAGCAGGGCGAGCGGGAGTCCGACGTAGCCGAGCCCGATGATCCCAACCCGGGCCCGGCGCTGCTGAATCTTGCTTTTCAGTTGGTCGACAGAAGAATCTGCGGCAGAAGATGTCGTCATTGTCTAAGTTTGTCGCTTCGTTGGTTTTTGGTTTAAAGGGGGAAGGTTCGTTAGTGCGGTGGACAGGCTTAATTTTAGCACGTGGAGGGCCGCGAAACACGTTTTCCGTCGCCTCGCGCATTAGCCGAGGAGTTGATGCCCGGACCACCGCAGGAGCATGAAAACAAATGAGATTTGCGAATAGAGGTCGGGTTTGGCTAGTGGCAGGCTTGACGCTGGCCGTGTTTCTTGGGCTTTTGGGTGCGCGGGCCGCCACGTTTCTGGTGGTCGATGCGCCGCGTCCCGCCGACGTGATCGTGGTGCTGGCGGGAGAAACGGATCGTCGCCCGGCGCGCGCGCTGGAGCTTCTCGAACAAGGCTATGCACACCGCGTATTGATTGACGTTCCCGCGGAAGCCAGAATCTATACCTTCACTCAGCTGGAGCTGGCGCAAAAATATGTTCAAGGACTTCCCCAGGCGGCGGCGGTGGGCGTCTGTCCTATCGAAGGGCTCTCGACAAAAGCTGAGACGCACGACGTGGAAAAATGCCTGGGGCGGGAGAATAGCACGAACGTTTTAATCGTGACTTCCGACTTTCACACGCGCCGGGCTCTAAGCATTTTTCGGCAGCAGTTGCCGGGCAGAAAATTTTCCGTGGCGGCATCTCACGATAGCGCGCAGTTCGGAACGCGCTGGTGGACACACCGGCAGTGGGCAAAGACTCTGGTCGATGAATGGCTGCGCCTGCTCTGGTGGAGCGTTGTGGACCGGTGGCACTAGACGCATTCCGCTCCGAAACCGGCGGCCAGTCCGGGAAAGTTTTCCACCGAAGATCCGCTTTCAGAGCACAAAAGCCATTGACTGGCAATCCAATTGGGAGGTAGGATTCGATCCAGGTCACCAAAATAGTTATTAACGGAGTGTGGGAATGGGCGAGTCTGTTTTTCGCAAAATGGTAAGTTGCGTGCTTCTGTGCTTGCTTCCCGCTTCGATGTTTGCCGCCGAGTCCAACGCCGCCATGCTGTATACGAATGGCACGGCTTGGGTGAACGGCTCACACGTTCCGCGCTTTTCCTCGGCTATTTTCTCCGGCGACCTTTTGCAGACTCGTTCTGATTCCGTCGCGAACATCACCCTCACTGGCTCCAGCATCACCGTTCTGGCTGATTCTTTGGTGCAGTTTGAGGGTGCATCTCTGAAAATCGAGCACGGAGGGTTGACCGTTTCGACCTCGAAAGGCGTAGCGACCAGGGCAGGAGATGTGAAAGTCGCGCCAGCGTCCAATGCCTGGACGGAGTTCAACGTCACCGATGTGGATGGCACCGTGAGAATTGCAGCGCGGAAGGGCGATCTAATGATCATCGACGACAGCGGCTCGGTCACTCTGCCGCAGGGCCAGGAAACGACGCGGCAGGAAACGTCAGATCAGGCAAACAACGATACCGACAAGAACCAAGCTAAAGACAAGAAGAATAGAAACAGGAAACGCGCCGTCGGAGCGGCCCCAGCGGCCGGAGGCGGCATTCTGAATTCTCCGATCGTGGTCGGCGCCGGCGCGGCGGCCATTGCAGGAGTGGCTACCTGGGTGTTGGTGAAGAGTGATAATCCGGCCAGCCCCTCGGTGCCTTAGGTCCCGTCCAATCTTCCAGGTATCGCGAGTAGCGTCTTCTACCCACCCGCCAGGCACTCGTCGAAGTTTTCAAACGCAAGAATTAGAAAACTGGGCGTGGCGTCAAACTACCTCTGAGGCGGGCAGTGTCGCTTCGGCGGGAGGCTGCACCGGCTTGCGCTTGCGTTTCGGCAGCACCATCGGATCGGATGCTGCCACGACGCAAAACACGTAGAAGAGCGCGGCGTTGGCGGGAATTTCCAAATTGAAGTCGACCGCGCTGTGCACCAGGATGCCCGTCACTCCGAGCACGCACGCCAGAGTCATCGCGCCTCCGACTTCCGACGACCAGTGCCTGATCTTGGGCCAGGCCCGGCGAAAGAGCACGACAAGGTACCAGATCATGACGCCGAATCCGAGCAGGCCCATTTCCACGAGTAGCTGCAAGTAGTCATCGTGCGCCTGGTTGACGAAAAAGTTCGTGTAAAAGGTGCGGAACTGGGGATAGGTGACGGGAAAGCAGCCAAGTCCCCAGCCCAGAACCGGATGGCGGCGGAACATGCGCAAACCGTCGCGGTTGATCTGGAAGCGCATGTCGTTGGAGATGTCGCTGTGGGAGCCCTGCACGGTGGCCAAACGGCGGCTGAGTTCGTCTCCGCCGAGCCAGGTCAGTAAAACCACAACCAGCAACAGGAATAGGCCCAGCGCGGCGGCCATGCGGAGGTCGTGACGCTGCTTGATCAGGACGACTGCTAATAGCACCAGTTCGGCGAACAGCGCCAGCATCCCGCCCCGCGAACCGGAAAGAAAAATTGTTCCGGCCATTACGGCGGCGGCAGTGGCGGCGGCGATCCGTTCTTTCGAAGGCGCGAGCCGGGATAGCGACAGCACCAGCGGAATCGGTATCAGCATCTCCATCAATCCCGCGTAGTGATTGTGATTCACGTAGGGGCCATAGATCCAGCCGCCCAGGCGAGGCTGGCGCATCCAGTAGAGCCTCCCGTTGGGAGAAATACCCTGCAGCAGCGCGAAACCGGCAAGCACAGAACCATAAATACAAAAAATCAGCGCCAGTCTCCGGGCCTGGGCGCCGCGCAGCAGTGTTTGGGTCGAGAGGAAGCAAAGAATGGCGTAGGCGACGAGCAACATGGCGTGAGAGATCGTGTCGTGCCGGTAGGCGCTAATGGGAAACACGATTTGCAACAGAACCAGGACGCCGAAGATCCCCATGGGGAGAAACAATGGATTCCATTTGACTTTGATCTCGCCGTCGAGCCATTGCTTCGCAATCCAGACCAGAGCGAGCAGAGTCGCGCCGGTCTCCAGCGTGAAAATCGACCATGGTTCCACTGCACCGAACGCCACCGGACCGAACATGAGCAGGCCGAAGGTTCCATAAAGCAGAACCGACCCGATCAGTTCGGACCATGCACTTTGTTTGGCCGCGGCCGTAGCGTTGGATGGAATCATGATCGCGTGAGTGTGCGGAGAAGATTGGCTACGACTTCCTCGTCAGATGAAAATCGCCGACCCAGAGCTTACCACGGATCGGACTGCCCTCCGGAAGGCGGCGGATGTGCAGCACCAGCAGCCGGCAGTCCGGTCCCGTCGTGAATTCGCCAGTGGCGGACTTCCAGTATCCCGCGTCCTTCAATTCGTCGCTCTCGTAGTAGACGGCTTGGCTGTACATATCCTGAACGGTGAAATGCGGTCCACCGGCGCCGTCGAATTCGCCAGTCTTGTAATAACCGGTGAACTCGTAAGTTGTGTTGGGTTGGACGGGAATGTACTGGAAGATTCCGGCGTCGTTGACTCGCGGGCCATCAAATGTGACCAGAAGGGAACGGCGTCCACTGTGAAAATCGCTGGGATCGAGGGTTAAGTCGACGCTCTGCTGTTTTTGATACTGCCAGTCCAAGCCTCCGTTCAGCACGTCGAGACTGAAATTCGCATTCACCACCAAATTGTGTGAAGACGGAAGATAGGCCGACAGTCCCAGGCGTCCAGCGCCTTGTTGCCAAACCAGCAGGGCCTGGTCGACGGCTTTGTTCTGAATCAAATAGTGAAAGTATTCGAGAACGTAGCGCAGTTCGAACGGTTCGTGCGCCTGGAGCATCACGTCCCAGACCTTCGCGGTGCCGGAGGTCTCTCCTTTCGACATCAGCAGGCTGAGGAATGCGATGTCCGCATCCAAATGGGCGGGCACGACATCCCGGAGCAAGGCGTCGACATCGGGCTCGATGCGCCAGCAGAACTGGATGGCTGCCGACACCAAGGATGGGTCGGTGCTGAGTACCACGCGGAATTCGCGCAGAGCTTTTTCATTTTCTCCGCGAACCAGGTAGAGATTCGCGGCCTCCCAAGCCACGTCGGGAGTTGTAGGATCGGCCTCGATGGCACGCTCCAAAGCTGCGGTCTGGCTTGAAATGTCGCCCAGCACCTGATAGGCGCTGGCGAGATCAAACCAGAAGCGCGCCGAATGGGGATTGAGCTGGACCGCCGCGCGATAAGGCTCGATTGCGGCAGAGGGATCATGGGCGATGAGTTCGTAGTAGCGGCCCAGGCGGTTGCGGTAGTCAGCGTTGCTGGGGTCGAGTCGAGCAGCCTTTTGCAGGCTGGCCAGGTCGACGCGGTCGCCGAAATATGCTGCCAGGCATTCGCGTCCCGCCAGGGTTAGGTATAGCGCCGCGAAGCCAACGGCGGCTGCCGCAACCAGCCATTTCTGGATTGGTTTATTGAAGGGAATCTGCATATGATCCGCACGGACTCAGGAGCTAGGCGCTGGTTGACGATGCGGGCGGTTCGGTGTCAGCGTCTTCCTCGTCTTCGGAGGCTCCCTCATCGCGGTAGTACTGGGCGTATTTGCCCTGATATTCGTAATAGTAATAGTAGTCGGGGGAACTCAGGTCGACGGCATTCAGCAGAACGCCAGACACGCGAGCATTGACTTGCATCAGAATGTCTCGTGAACGGCGCAGCGCTTGCTTGGTCGTGCTGCCGGAGCGGATGACGAGCACGATGGCGTCGGCTCGTGGTGAAAGCACAACCGCGTCGGTCACCGACAACGTCGGTGGGGTGTCGAGCACGATGTGATCGTATTGCTGGCGGAGTTCCTCCAGGACGTCGCGCATGTTCGGGGAAGCCAGCAATTCGGCCGGGTTAGGTGGAGGCGTTCCTGCCGGCAGAACATCCAGGTTGGGCAACGTGGGAGCCACCGTGATGGCTTGCTTCAAGGTAGCGCTGCCCGTCAGTACGTTGCTTAGTCCGCTGCGCGGGCCCATGCCCAGTGTTTTGTGAATGCTGGGCCGGCGCAGATCGCAATCGACCAGGAGAACGCGCACTCCCTTTTGCGCCAGCACCACGGCACAGTTGATGCTGGTTGTGCTCTTACCTTCCTGGGGCAGAGCACTGGTTACCATAATGACCTTGGGCGGCGCGCCCAGATGCGAAAGCAGGAGAGAAGTCCGCAAGGCGCGATAAGACTCCGCCATCTGCGACTGCGGCCGGACGTGCGTGATCAGTTCCACAGATTCATTCGATGAAGCCAGCATCAAGCGCTTGGAGGGTCCGCCTTCCCGGGCAGTCTTCGAGCCCAGCGGGATCATTCCCAAAGGAGGAAGGCCGGAGATCAGCTGAGCCTGTTCCGTGGTGCGCACGGTATTGTCCAAGCCCTCCAGCAGGAAAGCCAATCCAACGCCGGAGGTCAATCCCAGCACAAAAGCGAAGCCCAGATTGCGCGGCACATTCGGCTCAACTGGCGAAGTAGGGGCGCGGGCGCTGTTTACGATTTGAAAATTGCTGGACTTCAGCCCAGCCGAAATGCCCGCTTCCTTGAGTTTTTCCAGTAAGCCTTCGTAAAGCTGCCGGTTGGTTTCGAGGTCGCGTTTCAGCAGACTGTATTCAATGGCGCTCTCGTTCAGCTTGTTGGCTTCCTGTTTCTGCTTTTCGAGCGCGTCGCGCAGCATGCCCTCCCGGCGCAGGGCCGTCAGGTATTGCCCGCGAACCTTGCCGGCGATCTTCTTCATCTCGCCTACCAGTTGATTGTCGATCTCCTTCAGCTGATTGTTCAGTTGGACCACTTTGGGGTAGGAAGGTCCGAACTGAGTGTTCAAGTCCGCGACCTGAATCTTGAGGTCTGCTTGTCTTGTCCGCAGACTGTCCAGCAACTGGGACTCAGACTGCGCTCCCGCATCGCTCTCCAGCCCGCCGGCGCTGGACGCGATGGCATCCGGGTCACCGGACTCCATCAGACGGTAAAAGGCTTCTTTGTCCATCCGCTCCGATTCCGCGGACGTGAGTACTTTGTTCAGTTCATCGAGCTTGGCGGTGGTGATGTTCTGCTTCTCGTCGATTCCCAGAATCTCGTGTTCTTTCTGATAGCGCACCAGTTTTTCCTGAGAAGTTTCCACTTTCATCTGCAGATCGACGAGTTGCTTAGAAAGCCAATCGGAAGCCTGCATGGTGGACTCGAACCGGGCTTTGAAGTTGTTCTCCTGGTAAGTGTGCATCAGCGTGTTGACGACATTCTGGGCAGTCTGCGGGTCGGCGCTGCGGAAGTGGACTTCCATGATGCGGGAGTTGGGGCTGAGACTGATCTTGAGATTTCCTTTGAATGAGGAAAGCAAGGAAGATGTTCGCGCAGGGTCGGCGGTAAGGGGGTCCGGGGCCAAATCGAGCGACGAGGGCAGTGCTGGGGATCTCCCTCCGAAATCCGGCCGCTGATCCAGATTCAATTCCTTGATGACCTGCAGCGCCAGGAGATCGCTCTGCAGAATCTTAACTTCCGTCTCCATTTCGGTGGGATCGTAATAGTCAAAACTGATGGCGTTGGCATCTTTGAAATTCAGGGACGAGTCCGGTTTGTTGACGGCGATACTGCCGCTGGCCTCATAGATGGGAGTCATTTTCAGGCTGGCGATGGCGACGACGGTAAAGATCGTCACCAGACAGCCAATGACAATCCACTTGCGCTTCACCAGGACGCGAAAGTATTCGCCAACTGCGGAGTCCTGGGGAGGAAGGTTGGCGTACAGACGCGGCGACCGTCCCACGTCGAAGACAGCGGGCTGCAAGTCGCGGATGGCCGCGTTATTCGCCTGTACCAGGGGTCCCGAATCCATGCCTGCTCCTCATCGAATCTGTAAACCACAAGGCCCGGCTGGGCCGGCCTGCACACCTAACGCTAAGTCCCGTTCCGAGGAGGCTGGTTCGTCGCGCAGGGATTTCCGTCGCACACGTTAGCTGGAGAGTTCGCTGGTAATTCTAGCATTGGAGAGCGGGAAAGCCATCGCGAAATTTGCCGAGGCTTCCCCTTTTTGGACACGAGATAGCGCATCCCGTGGGCGATCCTCAATGAACTCCGCTATACTACGCGTGAGATGAATTGGTCTGAACAAGCGATTTTGGTCACCGGCGGGACGGGATCGTTCGGGAAGAAGTTTGTCGAGATCATGCTGCGGGAGTATCAGCCGAAGCGGTTGGTGATTTTCAGCCGCGACGAACTCAAACAACACGATATGCGAGCGGGGGGCTTTGATCATCCCAGCCTGCGCTACTTCATCGGCGATGTGCGCGACGCGAGCCGGTTGGAGCGGGCCCTGGCAGGGGTCACCGTGGTGGTTCATGCAGCCGCGCTCAAACAAGTTCCAGCCTGCGAGTACAACCCGTTCGAGGCGATTCAAACCAACATCATGGGCGGACGCAACGTCATTGACGCAGCCATCAACCAAGGCGTGCGGCGCACCCTCGCCCTCAGTACCGACAAAGCGGTCAACCCCATCAACCTCTATGGCGCAACGAAACTCTGTGCCGAGAAAATGTTCGTCCAGGCGAACTCCTATTCGGGGGCGCAGGGTCCCAGACTCAGCTGCGCCCGCTACGGAAACGTGGTGGGAAGCCGGGGCAGCGTGATTCCTGTATTCATGGAGCAGCGCCGGCGGGGCCGCATCACGGTGACGGATCCGCGCATGACGCGCTTCTGGCTTACCTTGGAACAGGGTGTGCGTTTCGTAGTGAGCAGCCTCGAGCAAATGCACGGCGGAGAAATTTTCGTTCCCAAGATTCCCAGCATGCGGCTGATCGACTTGGCCGAGACCATCGCGCCGGGCTGTGAAATTGAAACCATCGGAATCCGCCCCGGGGAAAAGCTTCACGAGGTCCTGGTATCCGAAGACGAGGCGCGAAACACTCTTGAGGTGGAAGATCGCTACATCATTCAGCCTTCACATTCGTGGTGGCGCCGCGAGAACTGGGTAAACGCGACGCCTTTGCCCGATGGATTCCGTTATGCCAGCGACAGCAACGAGCGCTGGCTCAGCAACCGCGAACTGCAAGAGTTGGTTTCGCCCTTCGCGGCGGAGGAGCAACCCCAGCCAGCTCGCGTTCCGGCGTAGGGCTGACTGGCCCGGCACAAGCGAGCCCGGTCAAACAGCGCGGTAGGAATCATCCGGGAATGAATCCACATGAGTGCGACTTCGGTCAGTCCGCAATCCCTAGGCATCAACGGCGGATCGCCAGTGCGCGAAACCCTACTTCCGTATGGCCGTCAATCGGTTGATGAAGCCGATATCCAAGCCGTGGTCGAGGTTTTGCGCTCAGATTGGCTAACCACAGGGCCGAAGGTCGCAGAGTTCGAAGAAGCTTTCGCGGCCCGCGTGGACGCGGCACATGGGGTGAGTTTCAGTTCAGGCACGGCTGCGTTGCATGCCGCGGCTTTCGCCGCAGGATTGTCTGCGGGCGATGAAGCGATCACAACTCCACTGACCTTCGCGGCCACTGCGAATTGCGTCCTGTATCAGGGCGCCACGCCGGTTTTCGCCGACGTCTGCGCCGATACGCTCAATCTTGATCCGGAGCAAGTCACGGGGAAGATTTCCCCGAAGACGCGTGCGATTCTTCCCGTGGCTTACGCGGGTCATCCTGCCGACTTGGATCCCTTACTAGAAATCGCCAGCAAGTTTGGGCTGCTCGTGATCGAAGACGCCTGTCATGCGCTGGGCGCGAAGTATCGCGGCCGTGCGACGGGCAGCATGGCTGACATGACCGTTTTCAGCTTTCACCCAGTCAAGCACATTACGACCGGGGAAGGTGGAATGGTCGCCACCAACAACGCAAAGTTTGCCGAGACCCTGCGCCGTTTTCGCAATCACGGAATTTCAAGCGATGCCCGCCAGCGCCAGAGTGCCGGACAATGGCATTACGAAATGGTGCTGCTCGGTTTCAACTACCGGCTGCCAGACATTGCCTGCGCGCTTGGCATCAGGCAGTTGACGAAACTGGATGCCAACCTGGCGCGGCGGCGCGAGATTGCGGCGCGCTATACGGCAGCGTTTGGCGAGATTCCGGGAGTGATCCCACTGGCCGTGCGTCCGGACGTTATGCCGGCGTGGCATCTTTATCCAATTCGTCTCGACCTGGCGAAACTTACAGCGGATCGTGCGCAGGTTTTTCGCGCGCTGCGCGCGGAAAATATCGGCGTCAATGTGCATTACATCCCAGTACACCGGCATCCCTACTACGGGGAACGATTTGGTTACCGGGGCGGGGAATACCCTGTCGCGGAGGACGCCTACGAGCGCCTGATTAGCCTGCCCATGTTCCACGCCATGACCGATCACGACGTGAGCGACGTGATTATGGCGGTGGGCAAGATCGTGGGACACTACCGTCGGTGAGCAAGCGAGATGAGTAACAAGAAGATGAACCTCTTGAACCAGCATGAATCGACAGACCACACGACCGTCGCAACCACAAGCACGGCGCAGATGGAGGTGTGGCAGGGCCAATTCGGCCGCGAATACACTGATCGCAACACCTTGGATGCGGATGCGCTGGACGCGCTATACCAGAAAAACTTCGGCCTAACCAGGACAGCGATCAACCAGGAATTCCTGGGCGCTATTCGGAAACAGTCAAGCTTTCTCGAAGTAGGTTGCAACACCGGCAATCAGTTGTTGCTTCTGCAGCGCATGGGATACGCTAACCTCTCGGGGTTGGAACTCCAACCCTACGCCTTGGAGCTGGCGCGGTCACGCACGCGGAACATTCCGCTCGCGCAGGGTTCGGCGCTGGCCATTCCGCATGGAGACGATTCTTTTGACGTGGTGTTCACCTCCGGGGTGTTGATCCACATTGCTCCAGAGGATCTTGCTCGCGCAATGGACGAGATTCATCGCTGCGCCAGGGCCTATATTTGGGGGATGGAGTATTACGCCCAGGAAGTCACCGAAGTGAACTATCGCGATCACAACGGACTTTTGTGGAAGATGGACTACAAGCAGCGATACCTGGAGAGGTTTGAGGATCTGGAACTGGTGCGGGAACTCCACATTCCCTATCTCGAAGGCTCAAATGTGGACACCATGTTTCTTCTGAAAAAGAAGCACTGAACCTCAAACTTAAGCGTCGATCGAGCGTCACTCATCAGGGAGGAAGGTTGAGAGTAGTTGCCATTGTTCAGGCGCGGATGGGCAGCACTCGCCTGCCGGGCAAGGTGCTGAAGGACATCGAGGGTGTAACGATGCTAGGGCGCGTTGTTCAGCGCTTGTCCCGAGCGAGTCTGATCGACGGTTTGGTGATCGCTACCACGGACCTTCCGGCAGACGATGCGATTGTGCAAGAGTGCCAGGGCTCTTCGATCAAAGTTTTTCGGGGCGCCGAACTCGACGTGCTAGACCGCTACTTCCGCGCCGCTCAGGTGGCCAAAGCTGAGGTGGTAGTGCGCATCACATCAGACTGTCCGCTCATCGATCCTGAAGTCACGGATAAAACCATCGCGGCGTTTCTTAACGAAATGCCGGCCTACGCCTCGAATTGCGTGGTCCGCACTTTTCCCCGAGGACTCGACACTGAGGTGATGACCGTGCTGGCGCTGGAACGCGCCTGGCGCGGAGCCGATCAGACATACCAGCGTATTCACGTCACTCCCTTCATTTACGAGCACCCCAGCGAATTCAGGATTCTATCCGTGACCGGGGACGCGGACTTCAGCCATCATCGCTGGACGGTGGACACTCCCGAAGATCTAGAATTTGTCCGGACGATTTACTCTCGATTGAAGAGTCGCGAAGACTTCCGATGGTTGGATGTTCTCGAAGTACTTGATCGTGAGCCTGGCCTGATGGAGTTGAATCGTTCGGTCGCCCAGAAGGCCGTACACGAAGGCTGATGATCTCCGGTCCACTACTTCTTCGGGCGGACGCTAACATCGCGACGGGCACCGGTCATGTGATGCGCTGCCTGGCGCTGGCGCAGGCCTGGCAGGACGCGGGTGGACAGGCCATTTTCGCGATGGCGGGGACCACTCCGGCGGTGACCAGGAGACTTCAGTCGGAGTCTTGCGATGTCGTCTCGGTCGTGGCTCCGGTTGGGTCGCGCGAGGATTCCGCCCAGGTTGTAGCTCTTGCCCGCGAACGCGGCGCCGGTTGGGTGGTGGTGGACGGCTATCAGTTCGGCTCAGACTATCAGCAAGTTTTGAAAGCTTCGGGTTTGAATGTTGCGTTCGTCGACGACTATGGACACGCTACGCGCTACTCCGCCGATCTGGTGGTGAATCAGAATGTATGCGCAGACGAGAATCTCTACCAGAACCGTGAGCCTTATACGCGGCTGTTTCTTGGCGCACGATATTCCATGCTGCGCCGCGAGTTCGGTGCATGGCGGGCCTGGCAACGGGAAGTTCCACCCGTGGCTCGCAAACTCTTGGTAACCATGGGGGGCAGCGATCCGGAGAACGTAACCGGGGTCGTGCTCGAGGCATTGCGTGCGGGTCAGAGTGCGGGTAAGTTCGGAGACCTGGAGACCACCGTCGTCGTGGGCGGAAGCGGTACGATTTTCGAATCGCTGGAACCACAAACCGCCGGCGCAGGCGGAAGAATCAAGATAGAGCGAGACACTTCGAAGATGGCACAATTGATGGCCGATTCGGATGTGGCCATTTCCGCCGCAGGTTCAACGTGTTGGGAATTGTGTCTGCTGGCGCTTCCGTCGATATTGCTGGACGTGGCTGCGAACCAGACTCCCGTGGCGCGGGAATTAAATCGGCGCGAATGTGCGATCCACCTGGGCAGTTCGCGTGAGGTCTCAGCCGGGAAGATCGCGGATCAACTCGAAAAGCTGGTGCAGGGGCAGGATCTCAGGCGGTTGCTGGCACGGAACTCTCGGTCGCTTGTGGATGGCAACGGCGCCCGGCGAGTCGCCTCAATTCTGGGCGGCGGAGGAGTTTTTCTGCGCCGTGCGACCGGCGGCGACAGCCGCCTTCTCTGGGAATGGGCAAATGATCCTGCAGTTCGATCGGCGGCTTTCTCCTCGTCTCCGATTTCCTGGGAGACTCACGAAGCGTGGTTCGCGGAAAAGCTGCGCCAGGAAGGGTGCCTGATGTTGATCGCGGAAGACGGCGAAGGCTCGGCAGTGGGACAGATCAGATTTGACACTCGAGCGGATGGCGACTGCGAAGTGGATGTGAGCGTTGCTCCGGCCAGACGGGGCCAGGGCCTTGCCGCGACACTGATTCGGCGCGGAGCGGAGACCGTGTTAGGGGAGAGGACCTGCCTCCGGATTCACGCTTTCGTAAAGCCAGAAAACCGGGCTTCCCGCTGTGCCTTTGAATCGGCTGGCTTCAGGAGTCAGGGCGAGGAGGAGGTGAGCGGGCATCGTGCGGCTCACTACGTTTGTGCCAGAGAGCAAACTCGGGTATAAGGAGCCAATGATGATGTCCCGCGCAACTCAAGCGGAGCTTCTGGAACAGAGAATCGCTGAAAACGCGTCGTCGCAAGAAATCGACCTGACTACGTGGATATTCGAACGAGTTCGAGTACAGCCGGGCGATAGGATACTGGAACTCTGTTGCGGTACCGGCGGGCAGACGCTGTCACTGCTGGACCGTGCGGGGAGTCCCGGGCACGTCGTCGCGCTCGACATTTCCACGGCGGCTCTGGAGACGCTCCGCACTAAGGCGGGATCGGCGAATCAAGCGAGGCTTACGCTGGTTGAATCCAGCCTTGACAGTTTTTCTTTCTCATTGCGCCAGGCGAGACCTGAGCCTGGCAGCTTCGATTTGGTATTCTGCGCTTACGGCCTCTACTACGCCGCTGACGCTCGACGAACTCTTGACGAGGTTCGGTCGTGGCTGGCGCCGAACGGCCGCATTGTGGTGGTGGGCCCGTTCGGGCCGAACAATCAGCCGCTGTTCGATCTGGTTCGAGCCAGCGGAGCCATTCTGGCCGAGGCGGTCACTTTCTCTAGTGAGCGCTTCATGCTGCAGACAGTTCTGCCCTGGAGCGCGCGGAATTTCGCATCGACCTCCGTCCACACAATGATGAACCCGGTGCGTTGGGCCACGCCGGAGCGCGTTTTGAACTACTGGCAAAACACGACGTTCTATGACGCTGGAAAGCGGGCGGCGTTCGAACAATTGCTACAGGAGCATTTTGCGCGGAATGGCGTTTTCGTCAATGAGAAGTGGGTGATGCTGGTGGAGATGAGCCGTGGCCGCTAGCACCGTCCTGGTGGTTGCGGCCCATCCAGACGATGAAATCCTCGGCTGCGGAGCGACGGCCGCACGCCTGGTGCAGGAGGGACACGACGTTTACTTCTCCATCCTGGGTGAGGGAATCACTTCGCGCCACGAGAGGCGCGAGACGGCGGACTCCGGCCAGTTGTCTCTGTTGCAGCGCCACGCTCGCGCGGCGGGTCACAAGATCGGGGTGAAAAAGGTCTTCCAGCACAAACTCCCCGACAATCGACTGGACACAGTGCCGTTGTTGGAAGTCGTAAAACTGGTAGAAGATTTGCTGGAACAGCTCAAGCCTGAGGTTGTTTACACCCATCACGGCGGCGATCTCAATGTTGATCACAGCGTGATTCATCGGGCCGTGCTCACGGCGACGCGCCCGGTTGCGGGTCAACCGGTGCGGGATATTTACGCTTTCGAGGTGCCGTCGTCGACCGAGTGGGCGTTTCAGCGCCTGGAGCCGGCGTTCCGGCCCAATGTTTTCGTCGATGTCTCAAGCACGCTTGAAATCAAGATCGCGGCCATGGCGTGCTACGAGACCGAGATCCGCAAGTTTCCGCATCCTCGCTCGCCCGAGGCGCTGCGCGCCATCGCGACGCGTTGGGGCAGCGTCGCTGGCTGTGCTGCTGCCGAAGCCTTTGAACTGATTCGTTCGGTTCGTCCGCCCTTGGCTTGACTCGATTGCAACTGAGCAGATCGGCTTGAGAAGAATGAACGCAAACATGGCGTTGCAGGTCAACATTGGAAAACGCACCGTCGGCGCCGGCCAGCCGGTGTACATAATCGCGGAGGTTTCTGCCAATCATCACCAGAATTTCGAAGAGGCCGTCAGGATTATTCGCGCCGCGAAGGATGCTGGCGCCGATGCTGTGAAACTGCAAACCTACACTCCGGACACAATCACCATTGCCAGCGACCGGCCGGAGTTCCGCGTTGGTGGAGGCACGATCTGGGATGGACGCACCCTGCACGATCTATACCACGAGGCGTACACGCCCTGGGATTGGCAGCCGAAACTGAAGGTCGCCGCGAACGATCTGGGAATGGATTGTTTCTCCAGCGCGTTCGATGCGAGCGCGGTCGATTTTCTCGAGAAGATGGATGTGCCGGCTCACAAGCTCGCGTCTTTTGAGCTGGTCGATCTTCCGCTGATTCGCAAGATGGCCGAGACCGGCAAGCCCTTGATTATGTCTACCGGCATGGCCAGTGTGGAGGAAATCGACGAGGCTGTTCAGACCGCGCGGCAGGCCGGAGCTGCGCAGATCGCTCTGCTTAAATGCACCAGCGCCTATCCGGCGCCACCGGAAGCTATGAACTTGCGGACGATTCCGGAAATGTCGAGCCGCTTCGGCGTGCCCGCGGGACTTTCCGATCACACCATGGCAATCACCGTTCCAGTGGCGGCCGTTGCGTTGGGGGCATGCATCATCGAGAAGCACATCACCCTGTCGCGTTCGACGCCTGGGCCGGACAGCGCGTTTTCTTTGGAGCCGCAGGAATTCAGGGGTATGGTAGACGCGGTGCGCGAAACCGAGAAGGCCTTGGGCACGGTCCACTTCGGACTGAGCGACAAAGAAGCGGGGATGCGGGTTTTCCGGCGTTCGCTCTTCGTGGTGCAGGATGTGAAGCAAGGAGAGCGGTTCACGACCGAAAACGTGCGCTCGATTCGGCCGGGCCATGGACTGCACACCCGCCATCTCAGTGATGTTCTTGGCCGGCACGCCGCTCGCAACATTGCGCGCGGCACTCCCTTGAGCTGGACTTTGGTGGATTCTCAGGTTGACGCGCAATGAAAGTTGTCAGTCCGCTGCTGAAACGCGTTGTGTATCCTTCGTTCGCGAAGGCCGGGGTCTTTCGCCGCACGGCGGCGCAGGGACTGGCCGTGCTCGCTTACCATGGCATCCTTCCGCGTGGATATGAGTCGACCGACGCGACTTTCGATGACAACTTGCTAAGTGCCGAAGCCTTTCGCCAGCAGATTCGGCTGCTGAAAGCGAGTTACCGAGTCATATCGCCAGAAGAAGTCTTCCACTGGACGGAAAGTAAGTTTTCCTTTCCTCCGCGTTCTGTTCTTCTCACCTGCGATGACGGGCTGCTGAATAATTTGACAGAGATGCTGCCTGTGATCGAAGAAGAGGGAGTCCGCTGCCTGTTTTTCGTAACGGGAGCGTCCGCCGACGACGGGCGCGCAACCCTTTGGTATGAAGAGCTTCTTTTACTCTTTCTTCAGGCCACGGCAGGTTCCTTCACGATTTCTTCCGCGGACATCGAAATCAGCGGCGTGTTCGATAGGTATGAACAGCGGCGAGAAGTATGGTGGAATTCCGTCAAGCAGCTTTCCCAGTTCCAAGCCGCGAGCCGCAAAGCGTTCCTGGATGCAGCTCGAATTCGGTTGCGACCTGACGGCGGGGTGTCTTTTCCGGGCAGCGATTCAGCATTGGAGCGGCGATTCCGGCTGCTCAGCCCCGGCGAACTGAAGCAGCTCGAGTCCGCCGGAATGACGATTGGCGCTCATTCCATGAGTCACCCTCTGCTCTCGCACTTGCCCTCAGAGTTAGCGCGTGCCGAGGTTAGCGAAAGCCGTTCGTGCCTGGAAGCCGTTCTGGGCAAACGCGTGTGGGCGTTTGCTTATCCGTTCGGGGATCCGCAATCGGTGACGCCAGAGGTTTTCGCAATGACCGAAGAGGCGGGGTACGCCGCAGCTTTTCTCAACTACGGCGGAGGACTGGGTATGGAGCTTCCCCGCTACGGCATACCGCGCATTCATGTGACCGCGTCGATGGGCCTCTCGGAGCTGGAAGCGCACGTGGCTGGATTTTATTCCTCCTGGCAGCGGCGTACAGGCCGTAGCCCGCAAAACGGTTTGCGGGCGGCACAAGAGTGACTAAGACTGTGCCCGGCTGCAGCCCAGAAACCAACCTCCAGGTTTACGACGCCCCGCACGTGGTTTCCTATTACGCTTCCCTGAATTACCTCACGCCGTGTGAACGATTGCTATTCGATTGCTATATCAAGCCGGGAAGCGACATACTCGATCTCGGCGTGGGCGGCGGGCGCACCACGGCGTATCTCGCTGGCCGTTCGTCGCACTATGTCGGTGCGGATTACGCACCGGCGATGGTCCAAGCCTGCCAGGCCAAGTTTCCCACTCTGCCGTTTAAGGTTGCGGACGGTGCCGACCTGTCCGCGTTTCGCGAAGAATCTTTTGATGCCGTGGTGTTTGCATTCAACGGGATCGATTTCGTACTGCCGTCCGCAGCGCGCCGCGCTTGCCTGGGGCACATTTGCCGCATCCTCAAACCGGGCGGTGTGCTGATCTTTTCTTCCCACAATCCGCGTGCAATTCTGGTTTGGCGGGGATGGAATCGCGAACGACTCGAGGGCATGGCCCACAAATTTTCCGGGCGGTTCGCCCTGCTGTACCCAGGGCTGGTTGCGGCGCTTACGGGTGCGAGGGCAGGGTTGGCTCTCGGTCAATCTCTATGGTCGAGCCTGCTGCGTTTTTTTCGGAGAATTCCTTCGCGAACTTTCTGGCGCGGAGAGGGGAATCTTGCCGACACTGCCCATGGGGGGCTGCTTACCCATTACTGGATTCCCGAACGGGCCATCGACGAAGTCACGGGCTTGCATTTCCGGATCGAGCGCATCGCCGGGAATGAATATCCCCGGATGCACTGTGAGTACGCGACGGATTGGTACTATTACGTGTTCGCCAAACGTGGATGAACCGGTGAGTTGAGAAATTGCGTTTAGTTCTGTTGAGGGAAATCCCGCAAGACGAAACCCTGCGCCGCCACTGGAATGCCCTGGTGGATCGGGTGGGGCAGCCCCAGGTCTTCTACACCTATGAATGGGCTCTGGCGGCGTGGCGTGCCTATCGCGCGACGTTGTGTCCGTTGCTGTTCCTCGCATACGACGAGCAAGAATCGCTGTGCGGAGTGGTTGCTCTCGCTACTGACCCCTCCGGAGCTGGAGCTTCGTTTCTCTGCGCCACGACGGGGGATTATTGTGATTTTGTCAGCTTGCCAGAGGGGAGACCTGCCTTGGTTGGTGCGGTTCTGGCCGAACTGAGGAAGCAGGGCATCGGCAGCGTGGCGCTGGCGAATCTGCCGGCCGACTCAACCACGTCAGGAGTCCTTCGTCAGGCCAGCAGGGACCAAGGATATTTCTGTTTCGCGCGGACCGGCTATGTGTGCGCCCAGGTTTCGCTCAATTTGCTGGAGCGGAAAAAGGGCGAGAAGCCGGTCGCGCCGGGCGGAAAGCGGCTGCGCCGGCTGGTGAACGCCATGGCGCACACCGCCCCAGTCCGCTTCCAGCACGCGCGATCGTGGGCGGCGCTGGAACCGATTCTGCCTGAGTTCATGCTGGCCCACGTGGCGAGGTTTCTGGAAATTGGGCGCATCAGCAATCTCGCCCATCCGAAACGCCAGGAGTTCCTGACAGAATTGGCCAGGCTCTTGTCGGAGAGGCATTGGTTGGTTTTGACCCGCTTGCTCACCGGGGAAAAGGCAGTCGCATGGCATTACGGCTTCCAGTTTCGGGGTACGTGGTTTTGGTACCAGCCGACCTTCGACAGCCGCGTGGAGCACTACTGGCCGGGATTCTGCATGCTTACCCAGGTGATCCAAGAGGCGGCGGAAGATCCCGCGATGAAGACTCTGGACCTGGGTCTGGGATCAGAAGCTTACAAGGCCAAGTTCGCCAACGCTTCGCGGGAGACCCTCTATGTCACGCTGCATGATTCTTTTTTTTCTCATGCAGCGTCCGTGGTTCGCGATCGTGCCGCCGCGAAAGTGAAGACTTATCCCGAAATTGAGAAACGCGCTGAGGCGCTCCGGACGCGCATCAATTTTCTGCGGGGGCGATGCCGGGAACAGGGCGCAGCTAGGACCGCCGTTTGGGCCGTCAGGCAGGCGATCCGGCGATTGTGGGCTAGAGACGAGGTCTTATTTTATGAATGGGAAGAGGGCCCAGTAGCTCCCCCGACGCGTGATGCGGGACTGCGGCCACTGGTTCTGCATCACTTGGCTACGGCCGCGACGAAGTACATAGATGATTCGGAAACCCTCGCTTATATCTTGCGGTCCGCATCGCGCTTAAGGGAAGGAAAGTCCGAGGGTTTCGCCTTTGTCGATACCGAAGGCGCGCCGGTTCATTTCGCATGGACGACCGCATTCGAAGGATTCTTTCTGTCGGAATTGAATGCGAAGGTGAACGCTCCTTCTCCGGATGCTGTGCTCCTGTTCGATTGCTGGACTCCTGGGGTGATGCGTGGTAAGGGATACTACGCTCGCGCGATTGCACTGATTGCGAACAAAGTCCGGAATGCAGGAACGCGGCCGTGGATTTTCAGCGCTGCTACCAACCAAGCCTCCATTCGCGGGATTGAGCAGGCTGGCTTCAAACGCCGCTATTCTATGGTCCGCCGAAAGGTCTTCAACCTTCAGCAGGTTACGGTGCAGACACGTCACTCTCAGGAATCGACTCCTGTGGAGGTTTCGGCCCACATCTGAAGATGGCCGCAACACCGCATGCGCGTTCTTCTGCTTCATCCCGAAGATTCTCCCCGACATGGGCCATGGTCGGAGCAACGCTGGGATTTGATCGTCGATCTGGGACGATCGTCCCCGGCTTCCGCCGCGGCTTGGGGAGAACTCACGCATACACCTCTCCTGCGCGCGGACTCTTTCCGGCGCGGAGTGGAAGACTTAAAGCAGGTGCGGAAACTGTTCTCGCTGGGATTGGGCCGCCTTATCGATAAAGAGGGCATCGACTGGTGGGACCTTACTTCCCTGGTGATCATGCCCGAAACCGAGATGGTGCTGGTTTTCCAGCGCATGATTTCGGAGATCGATCCGGCAGCTGAGATTTGGGCCACACAGCCTGGTTGGCCGGCGAGTGTGGTTAGCGTGTTGCTGAAATGCCCCATTCAGAGTTTCTCCCAGAAACCCTCCGAACGTCTGAATACGCGAGTGATGCGCTATGCGCATCTGTTCCAGCGTTTCTCCGCCCAGCAGATCAAAGAGATTTTGATCGACAAGTACGACTCCGGTTATGAATGGCGCTCCCGGTTCGCCTCCCGGACTCGGCCGCTCTCGGAACCTTCGATCCTGCTGCCCACCGCGTATGGAAACGTTTCGCGAATGGCCGCCGCCTATGCCAGGCTGCTGCCGGAGCAATCTTTTCTTCTGGTTGCAACTCGACAGAGTGGGCGCCTGAGTAACTTGCCGCCGAATATTCGTACGCGGGATTTGGCGGGCTATTTTGACAACCACTCACACACGCGAGAGGACGCAGTAATTCTTGAGGAATGGGCGAAACTGAAAGCCAACCTCTGCGCGATTCCTGAGTTTGCCGTGCTCTCGAACGCCGGAGTATTTAACCGGTTTCCACGCTGGTTTCAGGATGGTCTTCGAGCGCGAGACGCCTGGCGCCAAGTTATTCGGCGTGAGCCGGTGTGCGGGGTTCTGTGCGGCGATGACAGTAATTTCTACACCCGGCTTCCCGTGTTGCTGGCGGCCAGACGCGGGATTCCAACGGTGGATTTTCATCATGGGGCGCTGGACGGACGCTACCTGCTTAAAGATTTGCCGTGCGATGCATACTTAGCCAAAAACGAAATGGAGTGCGATTATCTGCTTCGCATTTGCGGGTTGCCGCCAGGGCGAGTCATTGTTGGCGCACCCGCATTCCCCGAGGCCGATTTGCCGCCGAACGGCGATCACTTGCCATCGACCTGTTTAGTTTTCTTCTCCGAGCCGTACGAAAGTTTTGGAATGCGCGCAGAGGAATTGTACCGTGAGGTTCTGCCGCCTCTTTGCCGAATTGCTCGGGAAAGCGGGCGTGACGTTGTTCTCAAGCTTCATCCTTTCGAGAGCGCTTCCCAGCGCTCCAGCATGGTGCGTGATTTGTTGCCGGAAGAGGACTTCAAGCGAATCACGGTTGTCGACGGCCCGCTATCCCAGGAATTGCTCTCGAGAGCCTGGTTTGGAGTGACAGTCGAGTCCACCACGGTTCTGGATTGCTCGCTGCGTGGCGTTCCCTGTTTCGTGTGCGCCTGGGTGAACCTGTTGCCGTTCGGCTATGTTCAACAGTATGCGCGTTTCGGAATCGGACACATACTCCGCGACGCGCACGAGTTAAGCGAAATCCCGAACCTCTTAGCCGGCCTTCGGAAGTCTTCGCCACCATCCACGAATCTTTGGAAAACGGCAGAGCCCGAAGCACTCCGCCAATTACTGGGAATAAGGTCGCGCACCGGCGAAGTCGTAAGGCGGACGTCATGAAGGATCCGGCAGCCAAGGTAGACGTTCCTGCTGGCTTGTCCGAAGGTTTGTCCAGTGGGTTGGCGCTTGGCTCGTCCGATGAATTGTGCGAGCGCCTTTCTAGGAACGACGGAGTCTCTGACGGCGGTGCGCCAGCCATCTTCTCGCCGCCAGTTGACAATCAGGACGCCGCGACAACTCAGACACAACAATTCCGATCCCAGGTTGGACATATCTCGCGCCAGTCCGGCGTTTTCTTTGCCGGAACTGTATTCGCGGCCGCGTTCGGCTACGTTTTCAAGGTTTATCTGGCTCGCACTCTCGGTCCCGAGGCTCTGGGGATATTTGCCCTGGGCATCACCCTGGTCGGACTCCTGGGCGTATTCAACACGCTGGGGTTGCCGCAATCGGCTGTCCGTTTCGTGGCATCATATTGTGCTTCTGAAAAGTTCGAGGCATTGCACGCCTTGTTGTGGCGCGGAGCCGGAATCCTGCTGGCGGCCAATGTTTTCTTTGCTGCTCTCTTGCTAACCTTTGGCCGATGGGTGGCGATCCGGGTGTATCACTCCACAGCCTTGGTGCGG
This sequence comes from Candidatus Sulfotelmatobacter sp., assembly GCA_035308125.1. Lineage (GTDB taxonomy): Bacteria > Acidobacteriota > Terriglobia > Terriglobales > Acidobacteriaceae > Sulfotelmatobacter. The sequence continues at coordinate 98,945 of DATGHF010000052.1, read as the reverse complement.
TATCTGCCCTGGTTCGCGCTGATCATGCTGTTCAGCGTTCTTAGCGGCTTCTACGGCAAGGTCTTGGCCGGATACAAAGACTTGGGCCGCAGGACCCTGATCGTGAATTTTATCGGCAGTCCTCTTACTATGCTGGTCGCCGTGTTCTTGATTTTTCGGGGATTCGGACTTCGAGGTTACCTCGTTGCTCAAATTGTGAGTGCTGCTGTGGTCACAGTGCTGCTGTTCGTTGCGGTGCGCGAAATGACTCCGACACCGGCTCGCTTCTCCGCACGGCCAGGAGCAGGCCTCGAAAAACAGATCTGGACTTTCTCCGGAGCCATGCTGGGTATCGGTTTCCTCGAATTCCTCATGGTGCAGGCCGATAAGATTGCGCTGGGTTTCTACCGTGGCCCGCGCGAAGTCGGCATCTACTCTGTAGCGGCGGCGCTCGTGGTTTACGTTCCGCTGGTTCTTTCTTCCATCAATCAGATTTTTTCTCCCACGATTGCCGAGCTGCATACGCGCAGCGATCATGCCATGCTCGCGCGACTGTTTCAGTCGCTGACGAAATGGGTGGTCGGGTTGACTTTGCCTCTGGCGGGCGTCGTCATCGTGTTCGCCCGTCCTCTGATGCGCATTTTCGGAAGCGATTTTGAAGCGGGCTGGCCCGTTCTCGTCATCGGGACCGTGGGACAACTGGTAAACTGCGGGGTTGGTTCGGTGGGATATCTTCTCCTGATGTCGGGGAATGAGAAACGGTTGATTAAAGTGCAGGCTGTCATGACGATCGTCATGGTGGGTTTGAACATCGCTTTGGTTCCATGGCTCGGTAGCGTGGGTGCTGCCACCGCTGCGGCCGCGACCAACGTCGGAATTAATCTGTGGAACTTGGTCGAAGTCCGCAAAGCGCTCGGCCTGTCTCCTTACAATCGCAGCTACATTCGTTTGGTGATACCTGCTCTAGCCATGCTGGCGGCGACCGTATTGCTACGAATCAATTCTGGTTACTTTGGACGCGATTGGATCGCTGCCGCGGCCGCGTTCGTGCTCGCCTACACAGTGTTTGCCGCGTCGATTCTTGTGGTCGGCCTGGATGCAGACGACCGGCTCATTGCGACCGCCATCTGGTATCGAGTGCGCGCTGTCCTCGGTAAGGCTCCAACCACCGGATTCCAGTCATGACCGCAATGCGCGAAGTTCATCTTCCGGCCGAACTCTGTGAAACTGCCGAGAAGAAGCTTGCCCAGAAATTCGGCAGCCTCGAAGAATTGCTCATTTTCGTTCTTCGCGATTTAGTACGCGACGAGGCGCTGCAGCTCGATCACGCCGAACAGCGCATCATCGAAGAGCGGTTGCGGGAGCTCGGCTACATCTGACGCGAGGTCGGGCTGGCACCCACTATCAATCACCCATGTCGCGGATTGAAACCCTTGAATTCGTGAATCGTGAAGGTCGAGAGCGTCTTTATCCCTCTTTGGGTAACTCGAGCTATCTTGTTCTCAGCCAGAGAAGACAGAATTTCGCGAGTTGGTTGAGTGCCGTGCCGGGCGCGAATTTGCGTGTGTTGGATGTAGGCGGCCGCATACAGCCTTATCGTCCGCTGATTGCAGAAAGGGTGCAGCAGTACGTTGCCATTGACTTGGCGGAGTCTCCGCTCGTCGCAGTGCGCGCCAACGCCTGCGAGTTGCCGTTTCCGGAGAATTGTTTCGACCTGGTGTTCTGCACGCAGGTGCTGGAATATGTGCGAGAACCGGCAGCGCCGGTGCGGGAGATTCATCGTGTATTGAAGCCGGGAGGCGTCGCCCTGTTCAGCTTTGCCGCTTTTTATCCGCGCATTGCCGACGATGATTACTGGCGCTTTACCGCAGCAGGCCTGCGCTATTTGCTACGACCGTTCGGCTGTGTCGACATCACACCCGAAGGATCGAGTATCTCGGGCTTCTTCCGGGCCTGTGCCGTGTGCCTCAGCATCTTCACCCGCTACGCCCTCCTGCGCGGATTGGCAGGTCTAACGATTGTGCCGCTTCTGAATTTGTCGGCGCTGTCTCTCGAAAAAATAGCTCGCACCACCAACGACCAGGCAACTGGCAACTACAGCGTTTGGGCGCAGAAATGAAGGCCTTGCGAAAGCTTTGGCAACTGGGCAGGAACTTACTTCCGGTCGAAGGGTTTTTTTTCGACCGCCCCATCGTTATGCTCCAGAGCGACGATTGGGGCCGCGCAGGATTGCGCGACCTTGAAGGGCTGGAGCGCCTGTCCGCAGCGGGGTTGGTTCTCGGCGAACGGCCGTATGACTTCTACACGCTTGAGACCGCCGAGGATCTTGCCGCGTTGCGTGCAACGTTGCGGCGGCATCGCGACTCAGTTGGGCGTTGTCCCAGCCTCGAGATGAATTTCATCGTGGCGAACCTGGATTTTCCCAGGATGTCGACAGAGGGCTTCCAGCAGATTCATTTGCTGCCGCTCTCCGATGGTTTTCCCGGTGGATGGAATCGGCCGGGTTTGTTGCCGGCCTACCGCGAAGGCATTCAGCAAGGACTCTTCTGTGCCGCCTTGCACGGCACAACACATTTCTGCCGCGCCGCGATCGAGCGCCATCTCACCGATTCGGGCGAACGTGGCGCTCTGCTGCGCACCTTGTGGAAGGACGGCACGCCCTACATCCACTGGCGCATGCCCTGGATTGGCTACGAGTATTGGGATTACGAAGCTGCCATCGACGATCGGTTTTTGCCTCCCGCTACTCAGCGAGACTTGATCGGCGAGGCCGTCGGTGCCTTTGCCAAAATGTTTTCGACGCTACCGCGTTCAGCCTGCGCTCCCGGTTATCGGGCCAACGACGACACGCATCGGGCCTGGGCGCAGTTCGGAATTCGCGTGGCGCAGAACGGCCCGGGAACTACCATGCCTCCTCATTTCGACCACCATGGCATCCTTCAGCTTTACCGCACGGTGGAATTCGAGCCCGCAGTAGATCCGTCATTTTCGCTCAATGGCTGCGTCCGCCGCGCCGAGGCCTGTTTTGAGAGCAAGATCCCCGCCATCGTGTCAGTGCACTCCATTAATTTTCATTCTTCGGTGCGGGACTTTCGCAGCCGCACGCTCCAACTGCTGGATCAATTCCTCGATGCATTGCAGTCTGCCCATCCCGATCTGCTATATTTTCATAGCGGGGACCTTTACGAATTGGTGAACAAAGGATCGTCCGAAACCGTGCAAGGGACGGTCAATGTGCGGGTCACGCAAAAGCGCTTCGTCAAGTCCCTGGCTGCGCATGTGCAGGAAGCCTGAAGAGTTTCATGCAGAAATCAATTGTACTGATCACAGTGGATTGCCTGCGCGCCGATCACGTCGGCTTCATGGGCTATGAGCGCCCTACAACGCCTTTCCTGGATTCTCTGGCGGCGGAAGCATTTGTTTTTCCCGCTGCCATTGTCGCGGGCGCACCCACTTACTATTCATTCCCTACGATCATGGCTTCGCGCTATCCTCTCGCGCTGGGCCGCGACGTGTTGGGCCTGGCTCCTGGCGAACCGAGTCTGGCCGCGGTTCTCAAGGCCGCGGGATACGCGACCGCTTCCTTCAGCGCGGCCAATCCCTACATCTCGGGTCAGTTCGGCTATGAACAGGGATTCGAGGTTTTTCGGAATTTCCTGAACTCAGATGTCGGCGCGATAGCTGAGAGTACGGTCATGCCAAACAACGGCACGGCCTGGGCGAGTCGATTCAACCGCAAGCTGCAGGAACTTCGTCCGCGCATGGGGCCGCTGGCTGCTGTCTACAACGGCTTGTATTTCGAATACTGTCAGCGATTGGCGACGCCGGCGCCGGATTCTCTCGACGCGCTGCGCCGGTTTCCGGCCGCCGACGTGATTGTGGATAACTCCTTGTCGTGGTTGAAGTCAATCAAGCAGGGCCCGTTCTTCCTGTGGCTGCATCTGATGGATCCTCACGCGCCCTACTACCCGAATCAGAAGGCGCTGGAACAAATGGGTTCTCCCACCGTCAGTCCTTTTCGCGCACGCTATTGGAATTCATACTGGAACCGCAGTGATCTCGGCCCGAAAGGCCTGGCGCGCCACCGCGATCACATCATCAGCCTGTATGACGCTGGCATCCGCTGGGTAGACGAGCAAACGGCCCGCCTGGTGGCCGCTCTCAAGGATTCCAACCGCTGGGTCGACTGCATCTTTGCTCTCACCGCCGACCACGGCGAAGAGTTTCTCGATCACCGAGGCCGGTTTCACCCTCCCTCGCGTCTGACCGAAGAGTTGATTCACGTGCCCTTGCTTTTGCGCGTTGCCGGCGCCGAGAAGAAAGAACTGCCCGAGTCGCCATTCAGCATGCTGCATTTGGCTCCCACTTTGCTGGAAGCCGCGGGCGTGCCGACCCCGCCGCAGTTTCGGGGACATAGCTTCTGGTCGCAAGTACAGAAGGGCTCCATTCCCGACGAAACGGCAATCTCCGAATGCGTGGACGGCTGCACGAATCCTTTTGGCAGCGAGAATCGTCTGGGATCTCGCGTACTGGCGGTCCGCGAAGCCCGCTACAAGCTCGTGTGGCAGTTCGATCCTCCCGCCGAATATTTGTACGATCTGGAAGCGGACCCAGGTGAGCGCCGGCCGCTCTCTGCGACCACAGACCGGCCCACGCGGCGCCGTCTTTTGGACCGCGCCCGGGAGCATATTCAGCGCTCGATTCAAGACCGCGACGTGGAATCGCGGCTGCAAGCGCGGTTGCGCGAACTTCGGCTAGAATGGGCATCTGCAGCATCCGAAACCGAATGAGCGGCAACGCGGAATACAACAATCTTCGTGTGCTTGTGACCGGGGCCGGCGGCTTTATTGGCAGCCACCTGGTGGAAGCCTTGTTGCGTGCTGGCGCTCGGGTAAAGGCTGTAGTCCGCTACACCAGTCGCGGAAGCTGGGGTCACCTGGAGCATGTTTCGTCCGAAGTGCGTGACTCAATGGAAGTGATCCTGGGGGATGTTCGCGATACGCAATTCCTTCGCAAGCAGGCGCTGGGCTGCGATGTTATTTTCCACCTGGCTGCCTTGATTGGAATTCCATATTCCTATGAAGCCGCGGAAAGTTACGTGGACACGAATGTCCGCGGCACTCTTAATGTGCTGCAAGCCGCTCGGGAAGCTGCGGTGCGGCGGGTAGTGATCACGTCCACGTCTGAAGTCTACGGCACTGCCTGTTACACCCCGATGGACGAGAAACACCCTTTGCAGGCCCAATCCCCGTACTCGGCCTCGAAAATTGCCGCTGACAAACTGGCTGAAAGTTATCACCTGAGTTTTGGGTTGCCTGTCGTCACGATACGCCCATTTAATACCTACGGCCCGCGCCAATCGGCGCGCGCGGTCATTCCCACGATCGTGTCTCAGGTGTTGGCTGGAGTGGATACGCTTCATCTGGGCTCGCTCGACCCGGTGCGCGATCTCACCTATGTAGAGGACACGGTCCGGGGTTTTCTGCGTGCGGGCGTTGTTGAGCAGGCCGTGGGGCAGATCATCAATCTCGGCACCGGCCAGGGTATCTCGATTGGCGATCTGGCTCACGCCGCCATGCAAATCGTGGGGCGCAAATTACCGATTGTCACCGAGGCGGATCGCGTGCGTCCGCCAGCCAGCGAGGTGAGGCTTCTGGTCGCGAAAACAGCGCGCGCGAGAGACCTCCTGGGTTGGGAGCCCGAGGTGCCTCTCACCGAGGGTTTGAAGCGAGTCATCGAGTACATCGGCGCGAATATGGCCGCATACCGCGTCGAGAGTTACGCGGTTTAGGAGACTTGCCGAGATGCAGGCTGTCATTCTGGCTGGCGGAAAAGGGACTCGGCTCCGTCCCTACACCACGCTCTTGCCCAAGCCGTTGATGCCGATCGGGGACATGCCGGTCGTGGAAGTCATCATCCGTCAACTGCGCGCTGCTGGTTTCAAACGAATTGTTCTGGCTGTCGGCTATCTGCCGGATTTTTTTCGTGCGTTCATCGGCGATGGTGAGCGCATGGGTGGGCCAGTCGAGTTTGTGCGCGAAGAGACTCCGCTCGGGACCGCAGGGGCTCTTGGATTGATCTCTGGCTTGGAGTCGGATTTCCTGCTGATCAACGGGGATACACTCACCACCTTGGATTACCGGGCGTTCATGGAATTTCATCGCAAGCACGGAGCCATGGCCACCATCGCGACCCAATGCCGCCAGAATCCCGTGGATTATGGAGTATTGGAAATTGCTGACGATCAGCGGCTGACGCGCTATGTCGAGAAGCCAGTGCAGACTTATCACGTCAGCATGGGTGTGAACGCATTTCGAGCGGACGTGCTGCAATACGTCCAGCCGAACCGTTATCTCGATATCCCGCAGTTGATGCAGGTTCTCATGGAGAATGGTCGGCCTGTGCAGTGCTACCAGAGCGACTGCTTCTGGCTCGATATTGGGCGGCCGGCCGACTACGAAAAAGCGTTGGAGGTTTTTCAGGACCGCCGCGCGGAATTCTTGGGCAAGTCGTCATGCGGGTCCTGATCACCGGAGGAGGAGGTTTCCTCGCAGGACACCTTCTTTCCGAGCTGCGGGCCAGGGCAGGCGTCGAGATGCGCAGCCTGTCGCGCGCGGAGTGCGATCTCGTCCGGGACAAAGAACAATTTTCATCCGCGCTGCGGACCTTTCAGCCGGACAGGATTTTTCATCTTGCAGGTCGGATTAACGGCTCGGAGTCCGAGCTTTTCCGCGACAATCAAGTGGCAACCAGGAATCTCCTTGAGGCTGTCGGGCGAGCGGCCCCGGCTGCGAGGATCGTGATGGGCGGCACAACTGCGGTCTACGGCTACGGTGGAACTGCCGCGGCCCCCTTGACGGAAGATCATGCGGCAACTCCACAGGGCCATTATGCCTGCAGCAAGTATGCGGCCGAAGAGGAAGTGGCTGCCCACGCGGGTTCGGGAGGTTGGATCGTGATGGCGCGGATGACCAATCCCGTCGGTGCGAATATGAGTACCGATTTGCTATGCGGAACGCTGGCGCGGCAAATTGTCGAGATTGAGCGAGGGACGGCTCCGATCTTAACCTTGCGGGACTTGCGGCCAAGGCGCGACTTCATCTCTGCGCGTGATTGCGTGAGAGCGCTCTGGCACTTGGGCGAGTTCGGAACGCCCGGAACTATTTACAACGTTGCGAGCGGGCACTCGATCGCGATTGCAGAGATTGTTAACATCTTTCTGGATCTGGCGCGGGTGCGACCCATCGAAGTAAGAGCTCATCCCACGGAGGAAGAACGTTCGACCGTGCGGGAGCAGTGGGTCTCGAACGCAAAATTGCTTGCCCTGGGCTGGAAACCGGCGGATACAGTGCGCCAGGCGATTGGCGATCAACTTGACGCTGAACGGAACCACCCATGAGTCCGATCCGCCTTCTGGTGGACAGCATGGCCGACGAAGACGGCTTTAATGCGCAGGCGACCAGCGCCCGCGACATTATGAGCCGCCTCGACCCAAACCGTTTCCACTTGACCACATTTTGCGTTGGCAAGCCAGACGCCAGATTGCTTCGACGGCCCGCGACTCGCTTGATTCAACTGCCGCGACGTGTGCAGACATTCCGAATACTCACGGAATTCGTGAGAGGAGACCACGACATCCTGTTTTACGTGAAGTCATCGCCGGCGGCCAGAATGTACTTGGCGCTGCGCTCCAAATGGTGGGAGAAGCGCGTCGTCATTGGAACGGTTGAATCGCAGTCCGACCTGAGGAATGAACCGACTGTCAAGCCGGAACAGATGCACCTGTGGGAACGGACCGTTCTACGCAGTGACTACCTGTTCAGCAATTCTGGCTCCGTGCGTGAGAGTCTCAAGAAAGAGTACGGCCTTCCCAGCGAAGTTGTGCCTACCGGTGTCGATACAAAGTTTTTTACTCCGGCATGGGACCGTTCCGCGAACTCGCGAGTCCGCGTGCTTTTCGTCGGATCTCTGCGGCCGTTCAAGGGGCCACAATTGCTGGTGCGGGCTGCTCCGCAATTTCCCGACACCGACTTTGTGATTGTCGGTGACGGCGTGATGGCCGCGGAACTGGAGGAGCGCGTCCGGTGGGAAAAGCTCACCAACGTTCAGTTCGCACGCGGCCTGAATGTTGCCGCCCTGCGCGAACAGTATCGCGCCGCGGACATCTTTCTGTTTCCGTCGCACTGGGAGGGTTCTCCGAAAGTGATTTCAGAAGCGGCTGCGTGCGGCCTTCCCGTGATTGCGCGCGCAGATTACCAGCCAGAGACCGTACTCGATGGACAAACCGGATGTCTGGGGCGGGGAGACGACGAGCTTCTGGTTCACCTGGAGAAATTGATTGCTCGTCCGGATCTGCGGAAGACCATGGGTCACGCGGCCCGGGCCCACATTGAGAAATTCGACTGGGACATCGTCACGCGCCGCTGGGAGGATATTTTTCTGCGCCTCGCGCCGCGGGAACGGGCGGCGGAATCCTGATGAGTTCGACAGGGCAGAACATGTCGGGCGGCGCACGAGAGATGCACGTTTTAACTCTCACGCCCTTCTATCCAACAGAAAAGGACGACGCTATAGGTTGCTTCGTCTCCGAACCGCTGGCCTGGTTTGCGAAGGCGGGCGTGGCGAAAGGGGTTCACAATACCGTCTTCGCCGTGCAACCCATCTACCGGGCCAAGCCCCGACCGAGCGCCTCAGCGGTTCCGGCCGAGTGGCTGCAGTATTTCTCTCTGCCGGGAGGCCTGGGACTGCCCAGCGCTGGGGCCTTTTTATTCGCGCGCCTCGTCGGTCGGGTTCGCAAGCTTCATGCCTCGCAGCCGGTCGATTTGATTCACGCTCATGCGCCTTTACCGTGCGGTCACGCCGCCAAGCTATTGAGCGCTGAACTGAACATTCCATACGCTGTTTCTGTTCACGGTCTCGACGCTTTCTCCACCGTGCAGGTCCCCGGACGAGCGGGCGAGTGGTCCCGTCGCGTTTCTCGGCGTGTGTATCGTTCTTCGCGACGCGTCATCTGCATCAGCGAACGCGTGCGCGAGGCAGTGCTGGAGGGAACGGCGGGCAGTTGTCGCACTTCGGTGGTTTATAACGGGGTTGACCCGGAATTGTTTTCTCCCGCTGCCAATTCGTCTTCTGCTGCGCCGATCATTCTCAGTGTCGGTAACCTGATTCCGACCAAGGGACACGCGGTGCTGATCCGCGCGGCCGCGGCGCTTGCTCCTGAGTTTCCCACATTGCAATGGGAGATCATCGGCGAGGGCCCGGAGCATGATCGACTGCAGAAGCTGTGTACACAATTACAAATCGCAGATAAAGTACGTTTTCTGGGGCGTCAATCACGAAAACAAGTAGCTGTGGCCATGCAAAGGAGCACCCTGTTTGCGCTGCCCAGCAGCTACGAAGGCTTGGGCTGCGTTTACCTGGAAGCTATGTCCACGGGCAAACCGGCCATCGGCTGTCGCGGGCAGGGCATCGCCGAGGTGATTCAACACGGCTCGAACGGATTCCTTGTGGGGCCCGACAACGACCGGGAATTGGCGTTGGCCATTGCCATGCTCCTGAAAGATGAAACGCGGCGGCAAAATATCTCCCGCGCGGCGCGTGACACGATTCTGGATCGCTTCACTCTCGCACGCCAGGCGGAGAGTCTGGCTCGAATCTACCGCGAGGCTGCGGAATGACCCGCCGCCTGGCGATTCTGACTGAGATTATTGCGCCGTATCGCATCCCGGTTTTCAACGCTCTCGCGGCTCGAAGCGATGTAGATCTCCACGTGATCTTTCTTTCGGAGAATGATCCCAGCCTTCGGCAGTGGCACGTCTACAAGAACGAAATTAGGTTTTCGTATGAGGTATTGCCGGCCTGGCGCCGCCGACTCGGCAGGTACAATCTGCTGCTGAATTGGGGAGTGAGTTCTGCTCTCCGCCGCGCCCGGCCGGATGCGTTGCTGTGCGGCGGATATAGTTATATGGCTGCGTGGCAGTCGGCCTTCTGGGCCAAGCGTCACAGAGTGCCGCTGCTGCTGTGGTCGGAAAGCACGGCACTCGATCTTCGCCGCAGCCACGGTATTGTTGAGTTCATCAAGCGCAGGTTCCGCATGCGCTGCCAGGCCTTCGTGGCGGCCGGAAGAGCCTCGCGAGACTACCTGATCGCGTTGGGAGCAACAGACGGGACCATCTTCATTGCGCCCGACGCCGTGGACGTGGAGTTTTTCGCGGCTGCTGCCGCGAAAGCACGTCAGCAGGAGCGCGAGATTCGCGTCCGTCACAACTTGCCTCCGCGTTATTTCCTGTGTGTCGGGAGGCTTATCAAAGAGAAGGGGGTCTTTGAACTTCTCGAGGCTTATGCCAAACTGGAAGCCCCTGTGCGTTCGCGAATGGGCTTGGTGTTCGTCGGCGACGGCACGGCGCGCGACGAACTAGCTCAGAGGGCGGCAGAAATCCGACCGGGCGTGGTAAGGTTTTGTGGCTGGGTGCACCGGGAACAAATTCCCGAAATTTACGCGCTAGCGGAAGCGCTCGTGTTCCCCACCTACAGCGATCCTTGGGGACTTGTGGTGAACGAAGCTATGGCATGCAGGCTGCCCATTATTGCGTCTCAGGTCGCGGGATGCGTTCCCGATCTGTTACAGGACGGCTGGAATGGTTTCGCGGTTCGGCCGCGGGACGTCGACGCGTTGGAGGGTGCGATGCAGGCGCTGTTGAACAATGCGGAATCGGGCACGCAGATGGGTAGCCACAGTTTTCTGCGTGTTCAGGGCTACACGCCGGAAACCTGTGCAGCTGGCATTGCCCAGGCGTTAGCGTTTGCCGCCGGTGAACTTTCATGAACTCAAGCGCGCGCATCTTCGGACTTCTGGCCATACCCGTTGTACTTTTGATCCTGCTCTACGCGGCCGAAACTCGTCCCGGTTACTTCACGAATTTCAACTACCTCGGGGGCCTACTGCTGCTGGAAATCATGGTGATTGCGATTTGGCACTACGAACGCTGGTACTTTGCCCTGTTAATACTCTCCTTTCTTTGGGCGGGCAGCAATTTACCGATGGCCAGTGCAGGAAATGTGGTGCGCTGGGTTTTTCTGGCCGCCGGGGCGGTCGTTGGTCTGGTCAAGTGGGGCAAGCTCGAACGCCGGCAGCATTTTGGCGCGATCCATTTCATCGCGCTGCTTTGCGTGCTGTCGGCCGCAGTTTCTTCGATGGTATCGAGTCGTACCGAGATGGCGCTGCTAAAGGCGTTAAGCCTTTTTCTGCTGTTCCTTTACGGTTCTTGCGGCGTCAGAGTCGCAATGGCGGGCCGTGAAGGCGCTTTTTTCCGAGGCTTGCTGGCCGCTTGTGAAACCGTCAGTTATCTTAGTGCGTTTATGTACATGGTCCTGGGGTTCGAGGTTTTCGGCAATCCGAATTCCCTCGGAGCAGTCATGGGAGTGGTGATCGTCCCCATTCTGTTATGGGGTGTTCTGATCTCCGAGGACCGGAACATCCGGCAGCGGCGAGGCCTTGCTCTATGCCTGGCGGCCTATCTGCTGTTTTTCTCGCTGGGCCGGGCAGGCATTCTGGCCGCTGCTGTCGCCGCATCGATTCTGTGTCTTGTATTGCGACGGCAGAAATTGTTCCTCCAAGGCGCTTTCATCCTGATTTTTCTTGTGACCGTGGTGGCAGTGGTGCAACCGGCAAAGTTCGATGGGCTTGTTTCTTCATTTACAGAAGATGTGATTTACAAGGGCAAGCCCGTGGATCAGGGGCTGCTCGGATCCCGCAAGTCACCTTGGAAGCAGACCGCGGATGTGATCCGGGAGAGCCCATGGTTCGGAAGTGGCTTCGGAACCGACATGGTCTCTGCGCCCACGGCTTGGGACTCGAACTTCCGCACCGTCGAAGAAGGCAACCGCGAGCATGGCAACAGTTATCTTGCCCTCGTGCAGTTTGTCGGACTGGCGGGAGTGATTCCGTTTGCCGTTTTGTTGGGCCTGGTGGTGGGGCGGATTGTTCGCGTGAGCAACTCGATCTGGCGTACCGCGGATCCACGCAACTATGCTCTCCCCTTGCTCCTGGTATGTATCGCGGGGTTGGTGCATGCCGTTTTTGAGGATTGGCTGTTCGCCGTCGGCTACTATCTCAGCGTTTTTTTCTGGACCATGGTGTTCCTGCTCTTTGACCTGCAGGTTCGACCTGCAGAGCAGCCGGTGGCATACGCGAGCGGAGTGCCCCCCGCTTCTATCGCTGCGCGCCCGGTTCCGCTGACCGCCCATCAATGATTCACCTGTTCATCAATGCTCTCGCCGCCAGCGCCGGCGGGGGCCTCACTTACGTGCGCAACGTGATCCCCCAGATCGCGGCCCGCACCGATGCCAGGGCCACTGTTGTCCTCGATGCGGGACTGCGAAGAGAGTTTCGAACCTCACCCAACGTCGAGTTTGTGGAGTGGGAAGGTTCTCTGCGGCCCGCTCTGCGTTTTTGGCGGGAGCAGCGTGTGGTTCGCGAGTTCGCCCGCCGTAGCGGCGCGGGGGTCTTGCTCTCGGCGGGAAACTTTGCCATCTGGAACTCTCCGCTGCCTCAACTGTTGTTGAGCAGGAACGCGCTCTACACTTCCCGTGATTTCGATGCCGATCTCCGCTCCCGCGGAGAATACCGCCTTTGGCTCGACAACCGGCTGAAGGCTGAATTCGCCGAGTGGTCGATCCACGCCTCCGATCGGGTTGTCGCTCCCAGCCAGTCCTTTGCAGAAGAACTGCAGCGCTGGACCGGTAAACCGGTCTCTGCGATCCATCATGGTTTCGACCGCGATACTTTTCTCCGCGATCATTCCGCTCTCCCCGATGCCGTCCGCCGAAAGCTCGAAACCCCCGACGGGGCGCTGCGGATGCTGTTCGTCAGCCACTACAACTACTACCGCAATTTCGAGACACTGCTCCGAGCGCTGCCCTCGATTCGACAGGAGCTGGCGCCGCGGCCGATTCGTCTTTTTCTGACCTGCAAGCTTGCGCCGGGCGCCAACCCCGGAGCCTATAACCCGGAGCAGGCAGCCGCTCTCGTGCGTCAACTCAAACTGTCGGAAGAAGTGGTCGAGCTCGGTTCCGTTCCGTATGCGCTCTTGCACCACGTCTATCGATCAGCGGATGTTTACGTGACGCCTGCATACGCAGAGACATTCGCACATCCCCTGGTCGAAGCTATGTCGAGCGGCCTGCCGGTCGTGGCTTCTGATCTAAGCGTCCACCGAGAGATTTGTGGCACGGCCGGGGTGTACTTCCATCGCTTTTCGCCGGAGGAACTGGCGCAGCTGGTGATTACCGTCGCAGGTTCCTCGGAATTGGCTACGCGGCTCGCTCAGGCGGGCATCGAGCGCGCCTCGGAATTCAGCTGGAAGCGCCACGTCGATCAAATTCTGTCCTTGGCTCGGGAGATTGGGACTGATTGTGAAGCTAGAGCGCGTCGGGAGCTGATGTAAAGACTGTCGGCGACCTTCAACAATGCAGGAATCTTCGCGCTGAGAGAGCGCAGTACCTCAGACGCGCGCACCACGGCGCGATATCGGGCCGGCAGCAAATGCAGATCGGCTGGCTGCACGTTGAGCGAGAAAAACCCATCCACGCTCAACTCGGAGGGCCCGATGCAGCCGTTGAACGTCGCCAGTAACTCGGAGGGTTTCCAGTACCGAACTTCGAAATCCCGCTCCTCGCGGAATCCGCGGCGAGCCTGGTGATACAAGCATCGCAGGCCGAACATGTTGGGCATTTGCACCAGCGCGCCTCCGTTGGCCGTTAGCACGCGGCGCATCTCAACCAGACTCGTAGCCGCGTTTTCTCGGGAGAGATGCTGCAAAACACTGTAGGAAAATATCTGGTCGAAAGTATCCTCCCGGAACGGCAGATATCGCGCATCGGCGACTACATATTCGGCGTTCACCCCCAACTGTCGTGCAACACGGTTGGCGGCTCGCACCGCTTTGAGTGACGGATCAATCCCGATCGCGTGAAATCCCGCCCGCGCTGCCGCGATGCACCATCGCCCCCAGTTGCAGCCAACCTCCAGCAGAAGTGTGCCATTTCCCGGTGGAAGCCGGATACTGGGAATGGGATATTCCTTGAGGTTCCCCACCAGATGCTGATAGAGACTGCCGTTCGTCGCGCCGATCACATTCCGCACAAACGGGTCAATTTCGCCACGCTGTATTTCGAACTGGGGCAGGGAAGAGGCGTCGCCCAACTCCGCCACGGCCAGAGCGCGTGTGCCTTCGATGTGCGTCTGTTCGACCTCCGAGACCAGAAGAACGGGAACGCCATCAATCACGGCATAGCGGTGTCCCTGGGAGCAAACCACGCTAGTCGCTTCCCGGTGCAGCGGCTGCTTGTCTCGGGGACACACTAATAATTCCCACAGCCGTGGTTTCACTTCGTTTGTACCCGCGCTTTCGACACCTCGCTGCGACGAGCTCAAGCTATGGCCTTTTCTCCAATAGAATCAGCGTTCCAACCTTGCCCTTCACCGGGTCGCTGATACTGCTAACGATGGCATCCGGATGGGCCCGTTGCAGCGCGCTGAGGACGCCACCGAACTTCGCGTACCTGGGCGAATCCCAGATCAACACCGCATCAGGAGCGAGTTTCCCCACATCCCCGACCACAGAGCCCGCATCTACCGCGGCTGGCGCGTTTGTTACGAGCGCGTCGCCAGGCACTTCAAACAAATCCCCCACGACCCGGGCTCCCGCAAAATATGCGCTGTACACTCCGGCTTCCCATCCGACTCCGTGCTCTGGATACGGGCCCTCGCCAATCACAACTACGGTGCGGGATTGGCCTTTCCGCAACCCATCTGCGGCGTCGTAAAGACTCCGCTGAAAATCCTGGCTCATCGTGCGAAAGGGCGAGGCCCAATAGAACTGTGTGCCAATCAGCCCCACGACCAGCAGAATCCCGGCCAGCGTTTGCCAGCGCCCAGCTTCGTCGACCTTCTCGAGGTCGGCACCCTCCGCGTGCGCCAACTCCGCGGGCACCGCAAAGCGAATGCTCAGGGCCATCAGAACCGCCGTTATCGGCAAAACATAGCGGCCGTCAAAAACCAGCATGCAGTAAGCGCTCACCAGCGCCGCGGTCGTGAATAGAACGATCCAGGTGAAGTGAAATCGTGCAGGAGCGTGCTTTCTGCCGCGCGTCAACTGGACCACACACACAACCAGCCCCAGAATTCCCCCCGGCGTCAGCAGCACCATGAACTCCTTGATTGCCTGCGGGATGTTCTGCACTTCTTTCTGCAGAACCTGGCGCACTAACCCCGGCCTCCAGACTTTCGCGTGCCAGAGTGGGGAACTCGGCGGCATCTGATCAGCCACCATGAAAGGGTCGTAACTCGCGCGTGCGTCGTGAAGCACTGCCATGCCAGCAGGTTGAGCCGATCTTCTGACCGCAGGATCGAAGAGGTTGAAGCGTAATTGATATCCGGTGGTGAACACCGGGTATTTTTGCCGCAGCGCCGTTCCCCATCCCGCCATTGTCAGGGCCGGAAAAATCACGGCGCAAACGAGCGCTGTCGCAGCCTTTTTCCATCTTCCGCGGAGCGACGATAATATCGCTAGCGCCGTAGTGACGGCGAACAAGGGCAACGAGATGGCCTTGGCAAGGAACGCGACTCCGTGAACCAGGCCTAACATCAACCACGTGCGCAGGCTGTCAGGTTTTTCGAGGCACCCCAAAAGCAAAATGAAATATGCAAGCACGCACGCGGTTAACAGCAAATCGGCTCCGATGAAGCAAACCGAGAAGGCGGATACTCCACGAGCCATCGTGAACCACAAGACCACAATCGCGGCCAGCAACCTCGATCCCCACAACTTGTAGGTGAGCAGATACGCCAGCGCGAGGCACAGGGCGAATAGCGGTAACATCAGCACTCGCGCCGCCATGGTTCGATCGCTCGCAGCCCAGGAAACCGCCGCGATCAGCCAGGAAATCAGCGGGCTCCAGTAGCCATGAAGAGAAGCCACGAAGTCTCCTGCGCCGATATGCCGTGCGACTCCGATGTAAGAAACCGCGTCGGCATTGATGTTTCGGCCGCAGTAGCGCCAGAACCAAATCACTTGAGAGCACCAGGAGATCCCTGCCAGCGCAATCAGCGGCGCCGCCCACCGATCGCCCCGGCCCCGCGCTTGGTTTGAGCGAGATTCGTGTGGTTCGTTGGTCAACATGTTCGAAGGAAACGCGGCCGAAAGAAACTCCGCCAGACTAGCATAGCGGGACGACCCGTCGATTCGTCCGCGCGGGTCCGCGACTTGAGCGTTGTGTCGCTTGATCCTTACTGCGATAGCGAGTGAGTAAAGTACGCCGTGGTCCCAATACGCCGCCAACCGCCACCGGGCTCCACGGTGGGCGGTCCGGCCGTCACCACCAACTTGGCGCCGGTGCCGGCAAACAGGCGGTATATTTCATCCTTCTGTTCCTGAGGTTCCTGCCAGAAAGTCGGAGCATCCGGGCCAACGATTGCAGACACGATTTTGAATTTTCCCAGCCGCGCCCAATACGACCAGTTTCCGTCTCCCACCACTGCAATTTGATCCCCGGGCCGCACCCCGTCCCGGTTCAGGCCGTCGGCGACCGCTATCTGATCATGAGCTGAATAAGGCCCTCCGGCCTGTACAGCGTGTACGGTGCCATCCGCCACCGATAAAAGAATCGTCACCACAACTGCCGCGGCTAGATATTCCGCCAGCTTGCCCCGGCTATCTAAGTTCCCGGGTTCTAAGGCGATTTCGTCCGAGGTCGCGGTCGCCGATTGCTTACCTGAAATGTCAACACGCAGTCCAGCCAAAATAGCCAGCCAGAAGACGCTCACATATCCACCCACGAATCTGGTTTCCACGTGCACCAGCATGTACAGACCGCCCGCGGCAAAGCACATCAAGAACAGCGGCCAGTTCGCGAGAATCGCTTTTCGCGTCACTGCCCCTCCGGCCAGAATCAACGCCAGGGCCGCGGCCAGAAGGCCGGGCTGGTCGCGCAACAGCATCCCGGCGTAAGTCAGGAGATGCTCTTTGATCACCCGCAATTGGGCCCGGACGTTAAACGTCACCCTTCGGCCTTCACCCCAGTACGAAGGATCAAACGACGGCGGATAGGTTCCTCCCACCGGCGTTGCGAATTCGTAGATGGGAGGGTTCTTGTGAATCTGGCGCGTTGTATGTACCGGGACTCCGCTGCCCGGCGGCTCGCCCTGCCAGTTCAAGTTTCTTCCTCCGGGACTCACCAGCGTGGAGTAGTTCAAGTGTCCCGTATCTCCGTAGTCAAATCGCCCTTTCGCGCGCGACAGCGCAACGATCCATGGCGCCGACACGGCAAGAAACGTCGAAGTCACCACTACTGTGTAGGCCAGTCTTTTCTCTCGCGGAACACAAAAAAATCCGATGCCCATGAAAGCAAAGCCCAGCGGGAACATGACCGCCTTGGTCAGATACGCCAGTCCCAAGACCGCGCCCAAAAACACATAGAGTGACCACGAACTTTTTTCCCGAACGCGCAGCAGTAGTCCGGCAATCAGGTACACGAACCCCGCCACGCACAAATCCGCTGACGCACTCCAGACGGTGATCAGCTCTAGTGAGGTCCACAAGAAAAGGGAATAGGCCAAGGCGAGAAGCGATACCCGGCTTAGTGCGGCAGCGCCTTTTGCACCGCCGCGTTCCTTCGCAACCCGCGGTAGAAGAGAGCGCAGGAAAAACTCGAAACCGGCAAACGCTGCCAGATAGATGATGAAATTAACCGCGTGCAGTACCGGAAACTCCCACTGTCGGGACGGCTTCACCACGAACATGGCCGCGCCCAGCAGCAACGAATAGAGCGGGCTCCAGTAGCCGTTTACCGCGTCGAACCATCGCCGGCGAAAAAATGCGTCGCCCAGATCGAGGTAGCACATTCCGTCGGGATCCATCGAGTATCGTCCGACCCAGACTCGAAAGAGTCCAGCGATCGCAATGACCGCCAGGGCCCAGTACCGTAGGCTGGCGTCGGAGAAACGCGAAGGTTTCTTTGCCGAGGTGATCTCGATGACCGTGTCGGGGACTGATCCGGAACGATTGAACATGAATTCCGCAATTTACCACAAGCGGGGTGGGGATCGGCTCGCCCGAAGCCGTACAAGTCTTATTCCCGCCGAGTTACGATCCCAGAACCAAGTTGTTAGTATGATCTGTAGTCCGGGAAATTTCGCATGTGTGGAATCTTCGGCATCGTCGCGCGCAACACGCATGTCCCGGCAGACGTGCTGGAGCGCGCCACCGCATCTCTCGCCCATCGCGGCCCCGACGATTCCGGCACCATCATCCTGCGCGACTCGACCCCGGAACCGCTTGAAGTGGGTTTGGGAAGTCGACGTCTGGCGATCCTCGACCTCTCTCCCCTCGGCCATCAGCCCATGCATGATCCTGAAACCGGCAGTTGGATTGTGTATAACGGCGAACTCTACAACTTCCGCGACCTACGCCGGGAACTCGAGGAAGTCGGCATAACGTTTACCAGCCACTCCGACACAGAAGTACTGCTGAAGGCCTACGCTCGCTGGGGTGAGTCTTGTCTCGCGAAATTTCGGGGAATGTTCGCTTTCGCTTTGTGGGACGCCCAACGGCACTGCTTGTTCCTCGCCCGCGATCCCGTGGGCATCAAGCCGCTCTATTACGCGCAGGCTGGCAATTACTTTCTGTTTGCATCTGAAGTTCGCACTATTCTGGGTACCGGCCTGGTGCCGCGCCGCCTCGATCAGGCGGGCCTTCTCAATTACCTGACGTTCGGTTCGGCCTACGATCCGCTAACGCTGGTGGAAGGAATCCACGCACTCCCCGCCGGCCACAGCCTCATGTGGAACAGGGGGACGATTCGTCAAACTCGCTACTGGGACCTTTTAGACGATGATCCTCTCGGCAGCGCCGCTGCTTTTAAACATCAGTCCTCCACTGATCGCCAGCGCGCCGCCTCAACCCTGCAACCGATGCTGGAAGAAGCCGTTCGCTTGCAACTGGTCAGCGATGTTCCCGTGGGCGTGTTTCTGTCTGGAGGCATTGATTCCAGCGCCCTGGTCAGCATTCTCAGCCGCGGAGGCGTCACTCCCGCCACGTTTTCGATCGTTTTCCAGGAATCTGACTTTTCGGAGGCCGAATACTCCCGCGCCATCGCGAAGAAGTTTCGCACGGATCACCACGAAATTACCGTCTCTCAGGAAGACGTTCGCGCGGCCATCCCGGATGCCCTTCGCGCCATGGACCTGCCTTCGATGGACGCAGTGAATACGTACTTCGTCTCGCGCGAGACTCGATCCGCGGGCGTGAAAGTCGCGCTCTCCGGCCTGGGTGGCGACGAAGTCTTCGGCGGATATTCGAACTTCCGCGCCGTGCCCCGCATGGAGCAGTTTGCGAATCTCTGGAACCATCTTCCTCAGGCGGCACGCAATCCGCTTGCCTCCGCGTTTGTTGCCTTTTCCCACACCACGGACCAGAACCGAAAGCTGGCCTCTCTGGCGCGTGACAACGGACGCTTGACCCATCCCTATTTCCTCTCCAGGATGTTGTTTACTCCATCGCAGGTCGACGAACTTTTCCCGTCAGCCAGTCCTCAGACGGCTCGGTGCGCCGCGGCGGAACGGGCCAACCTGCTCCAGCGCTCGCTCGGGTTAGATCCGGTGAATCGCGTTTCCTATCTGGAGTCGCGCTGTTATATGCTCAATACACTGTTGCGCGACGCCGACTTCATGAGCATGTCTCAGGGCCTGGAAGTACGAGTGCCTCTGATTGATGATCGATTGGCCAAGGCCGTCCTCGCTCTTCCGGGATCATGGAAGATAAGCGCCGATACGCCCAAGAAGATGCTGGTCGACGCTCTGGAAAACTCTTTGCCGCCGGAAATCATTCATCGTCCCAAGCGTGGTTTCACCCTTCCCTTTGAGCATTGGATGCGGGGCGAACTGCGTGCGGAGGTGGAAGCCGTGTTGACCGGTGGAATGTCGGATGGTCCCCTGGGAGAAACGCTCGACGCCGGCCGCGTGCGCACCGTGTGGGAGGATTTTCGGCGTGGGGCCACTTCGTGGACGCGCCCCTGGGCGCTCTTTGTTCTGCATCGCTGGTGTGTCTTGCACTTGCGTTAGATTCGAGTACTCGGTTGATCCGCTAAGTTTGATCTGCTGTCAAAATGGAGAAGATCGAAGAGATCGGAGTCCAGTCGGCGCCATCCGTCAGCGCCAAGCTGCCGGTGAGTGCGATCATCGCTGCGCGCAATGAAGCCCACAATCTGCCCCGTTGCCTCGAAACGCTGCGTGAAATCGGTGAGGTGTACGTGATCGATTCGCAAAGCAGCGATGCCACCACCGAAATTGCCCGCTCTTTCGGCGCGAAAGTCGTTCAGTTTCATTATCAGGGTGGTTGGCCGAAGAAGCGGCAATGGGCCATGGAAACCCTGCCTTTGGCGTTCGACTGGATTCTGTTGTTGGACGCCGACGAATCGCTGACGCCTCACCTGTCGGAAGAAATCCGGCGGGCAATTCAGAATCCGGATATCACGGGTTACCATATCGCGCTGCGCATGCATTTTCTCGGCCGCGTGCTTCGTTACGGCGACGCCAGCTTCTGGAAGCTGTCGCTTTTCCGCCGCGGCACAGGCCGTTATGAGTGCCGCATCAAAGATCAGGACGGTTCCATGGCCGACATGGAGGTTCATGAGCATGTCGTGGTGGAAGGAGCTACAGCGCACCTCAAGAATCCCATCATCCACTACAACGTCGAATCGCTCTCGCGCTACATCCGCAAGCACGACGAATACTCGAACTGGGAAGCGCGTGTGCTTTTGCAAGGCGAGCAGAGCCACGGAGAGTTACAGCCTGCGCTTTTCGGGACGCAAGCCCAGCGTCGTCGTTGGCTCAAGAAAAAGCTCTACGCCTTGCCGGGTTCTCCCGGGCTCCTGTTTTTGTACCGCTATTTGCTGCGGCTCGGATTTTTGGACGGCACGCCCGGGCTGATTTACTGCGGTTTCCAGGCGGTGCAAATGTTCCACACCAAGGCAAAGATTTACGAGCTGAAGAAGCTTCAGGAAACCGGAAGGAACTAACCCAGAGATGTGCGGCATCAGCGGCGTGGTGAATTGCGGAGATCGGGAAACGCTGGCCCGGATGACTCAGGTCCAGGCTCACCGCGGTCCCGACGATTCCGGACTGTGGGACCGCGACTTTCCCGACGGCTCCTACATCGGCCTGGGCAGCCGCCGCCTGGCGATTCTGGATTTATCGCCGCTCGGCCACATGCCGATGCCGAACGAAAATCGCACAGTCTGGATTACCTACAACGGAGAAATCTACAACTTCGCCGAACTCCGCCGCGAACTCGAAGCCAAGGGACACAGCTTCGTATCGCATACCGACACAGAAGTGATCTTGCACCTCTATGAGATGGAGGGCCCGGATTGCGTCAAGCGCCTGAATGGCATGTTCGCGTTCGCCATCTGCGATCTGTGTTCCGGCACGCCGACGCTGTTCATGGCTCGAGATCATTTCGGCGTCAAGCCCTTCTATTATTTTCAGGAGGGCCAACGTTTTGCCTTTGCGTCGGAAGTCAAGGCGCTGCTGCAAGTCCCGGGCATCGAAGCCGAACTCGATCCCGAATCGCTTCGCCAATATCTGACATTCCTGTGGGTGCCAGATCCGAAGACGATGTTCCGGCGCATTCTCAAATTGCCGGCCGGGCACCACGCAATCCTACGCGATGGCAAGTTGAAGCTGACGCAGTATTGGGACCTGACGTTCCCCGCCGCCGGCCAGAGCTATGCTGGTTCTGAGGCAGATCTGGCCGAGGAAATCCGTGAGCGTTTCCGCCGCTCCGTGAAAGCGCAGATGATCAGCGACGTTCCCATCGGCGCGTTCCTCAGCGCCGGTCTCGATTCTTCCAGCATCGTCGCAATGATGGCAGAAGCGACGCCGGCCCGAGCGGTGCTGGCAGGAGCGACGCGGCAGCCCGTCCGGACCTACACCATCACCTTTCCCCGGAAGTACCGAGTCGGAGAAACCACGCTCGACGATCCGGAAGTGGCAACCCGGCTGGCACGACATCTGGGCTGCGAGAACCAGCGCATCGTGGTCGAGCCCGACGTCACCGAATTGTTGCCCCGCCTGGTCTGGCACATGGACGAGCCCACCGCCGACCCCGCTATCATCACCGCTTACCTGGTGTGCCGCGAAGCCCGCAAACAGGCCACCGTGCTTCTTTCCGGTGTCGGCGGCGACGAACTTTTCGCCGGATATCGCAAACACACGGCGCATTATTGGGCCGAGACGTACCAGAAAGCTCCCGCCGCCGCTCGCCACCTGGCGGAACAAGCTCTCAGCTCGTTGCCCAGTCTCCGCGGCACGTCCATCAAAGGATGGCTCCGCCTGGCGCGGAAGATGGTGCGCAGCGCGGCGCTCGATCCGCGCGATCGCTTCATTACAAACTGCACTTACCTCGATGCCGACCAGCAGGCGAGCCTATATGCTCCCGATACCGTACGGCGCGGCTCATTCGACGAGGCTGCCTTCGATCCGGCACACCAGCACCGCGCAGCGTTCGATCGTGTCCGCGACGCTGATTTCCTGCATCAGATGCTTTATCTCGACACTAAGATTTTCATGGCAAGCCTGAATCTCACTTACAACGATAAAATGAGCATGGCTTCGTCGGTGGAGGTACGAGTTCCTTTTCTCGATCGCGAACTGGCGGAATTCGTTGCTTGGAAGGTGCCGCCGCGCCTCAAGTTGAAAGGATCACTCCGGCCCACGACCAAATACATTTTTCGTCAGGCCATGCGAGACATATTGCCGCAGGAAGTGTTACGGCAACCGAAAGCCGGCTTTGCGGCTCCGGTAGACTATTGGTTGGCCCACGACCTGAAAGAAATGGCGGACGATCTGCTCTCGGAGTCGCAGATTCGAACGCGCGGCTTGTTCCGTCCAGAAGCGGTGCGGCGTTTCGCGAATGAGCACGCCAGCGGCCGTCAGGACTGGTCCATGCAGCTCTGGCAGTTTCTGACGCTCGAACTCTGGATGCAGGTGTTCCTTGACGGCGGAGCCGCGAAGTTCGAGGCCGCCTCGATCGAGCCGAAACAGGTGGCGACAGCCTGAGACCAAGCGCCGAGGAAAAAGAAAAAGAAATCGTGAAACAAGTTCTCCAACATGCGCGCACCGGCGAAATTTCTGTGGCGGATGTTCCCGCTCCGCAGCTTCTGCCCGGTTGCGTATTGGTGCGCGTCGCGGCATCGGTTGTGTCTGCCGGAACCGAACGGGCGTCAGCCGAATTTGCCAGCAAAAATCTCATCCAGAAAGCCCGGTCCCGCCCCGATCTGGTGCGGGAAGTGATCGGCAAGATTCAGCGTGACGGCATTCTCTCCGCGGTGCAGGCCGTGCGCAGCCGTCTTGATCAGCCCCAAACCCCCGGATACAGCAGCGCCGGGACGGTCATCGCGACTGGCGAAGGAGTCGCCGATCTGCAACCGGGCGACCGCGTCGCTTGCGCCGGCGCGGGTTTTGCCGTGCACGCCGAACTCGCGTGCGTGCCCAGATTGTTGGTGGCAAAGATTCCCGGAGCAGACGCGGGACCAGAAACTCCCTTCGAGGAAGCCGCATTCTCAACCCTGGGCGCCGTTGCTCTTCATGGCATTCGCACGGCAGAAGCAAAACTTGGCGACCTGGTCGCCGTCGTCGGGCTTGGGTTGCTCGGGCAACTCTCAGTTCAACTGCTCAAGGCCGCCGGCTGTCGTGTGCTCGGATTGGATATCAACCCCGCGCGCGCGGATCTTACCCATGTTCTTGGTGCCGATGCCGTAGCGGTTTCAGCCGCGGATTTTCGCGACCTTTGCCTGGAACGCTCGCAAGGCGTAGGCGTGGATTCCGTTCTGATCGCGGCCGAGACTCCCAGCAGCGATCCGGTCAACCTGGCGGGTGCGATCGCCCGCGACCGGGCGATTGTGGTCGCGGTGGGCACAGTCGGCATCGATCTCGAGCGCAAGGCCTACTATGAAAAGGAACTCGACTTCCGCATTTCGCGCTCCTACGGACCCGGCCGCTACGACGCCGCCTACGAACAGAAAGGCCGCGACTACCCAATCGGCTACGTGCGCTGGACAGAAACGCGCAACATGCAGGCTTTTCTGCAATTGCTCGCCGAAAGAAAAATCAGGATCGGACCGCTCATCACGCACCGTTTTCCCATCGAGCGCGCCCAGAGCGCCTACGACCTGATTACCTGTAAATCCGACGATCCGTTTTTGGGCGTCGTGATCCATTATTCTGGAATCGCCGATGAATCACCGACGCTGCGACTTGTCGATCCGGCAAAGGCCACCAAGCCGCCGACTGAAGCTGCTTCCGTAAGAGAGATTTCTGTAGGACTGCTGGGGGCGGGACTCTTCGCGGCTGGCACGCTGATCCCCGCGATGAAGTCGTCCGGCGGGACGAACCTCAGCGGCGTTTGCACCGCCACAGGAGCCCACGCCCAGCATGCCGCCCGCGCATTTGGTTTCGGTTATTGCACCACTGATACCGCTCGAATCCTCGGTGATCCCGGAATCAACACGATTGTCATCGCCACTCGCCACCATCTGCACGCCAATCAGGTGCTCGCAGCGCTCGGGGAAGGGAAGAACGTTTTCTGCGAAAAGCCTCTCTGCCTGACCGAAGATGAGTTGCGATCCATCATTCGCGCGTATCGAGAAATTCCGGCCGCGCAGCGACCCGCGTTCATGGTCGGTTTCAACCGGCGCTTCGCACCCATGATCGAGCGCATGAAGGCTTTTCTGGCACCCATCTCGGAACCGCTTGCGCTAACTTACCGTATCAACGCCGGATATCTCGCTTCCGATCATTGGACCAACGATCCCGAGCAGGGAGGCGGGCGCATTCGCGGCGAGGTTTGCCACTTTGTGGATCTGCTTATGTTTCTCGCCGGTTCGCCAGCCGTTGAGGTCGAGGCCCGCGCAGTCGCAAATGCCGGACGCTACAGCGGCGACAACGTGCTGGCCTCGATTCGTTTCGCCAATGGTTCCGCGGGCACGATCTCCTACTTGTCCAGCGGAGATCGTTCGTTTTCCAAGGAACGCCTCGAGGTGTTCGGCGGCGGCGCGGTCGCAGTGCTCGAAGATTTTCGCAGTCTGGAACTGGCGCGCAATGGCCGCAAGCAAACCGTCCGTGCACGCTGGCGTCAGGACAAAGGACATCGCGGTGAGTGGCCCGCATTTGCCGCCTCCGTCCGCGAGGGCCAGGACAGCGCAATTCCCTTCGAAGAGATCGTGTGCTCGACGCTTGCGACTCTGCGCATCCATGAATCGGTTGCCACGGGAAAACGTCTGGCCGTGGACACCGCCGCGTTCATCGATGCAGCCCTTGACCCTTCCCGCCCGAATGAATGACCCTTTCACACGGAAAACATCGGAGGAATCGAGCTTAGTTCGCGCTCGTCGTTCATGTTGATTCTCGGCCTCAACATGTTTCATGCCGACGCCTCTGCGGCGATCGTGCGCGATGGGGAAGTGGTCTTCGCCATCGCCGAGGAACGCCTCAACCGCCACAAACATTACGGGGGATTTCCGGCCCTGTCGGTACAGGCGTGCCTCGACGCAGTCGGGGCGAAAATTCGCGACATCGATCACGTGGCCGTTGGTCAGGACAGCGACGCCAATCTCGCCAAAAAAGTTCAGTACGCTCTTGCCAGGCCGGCGAAGATTCTGAACTTCATTCGCCTTCGCCAACGCAAAGAATCCATGCGCGACGTGCGTTCGCTAATCGCCAAAGCCCTCGACGCCGACGCCTCGCAACTTCGCTTCCAGGAACACCACGTCGAGCACCACATCGCCCACATTGCCAGTGCCTACTACTGTTCGCCGTGGGAGAAGGCCGCGGGCTTCAGCTACGACGGTTCTGGAGACTTCGTCTCCACCATGATGGCCCGTTGCGAAGGCGACGACATCGAAGTCCTCGAACGCGTCTACCTTCCGCACTCTCTCGGCAGCCTTTACACCATGATTTGCGAGTTCATCGGCTACAGCAAGTATGGCGATGAAGGAAAAGTGATGGGCCTCGCTCCCTACGGCAAAGAAACCTATTGCGCCGAGATCGAGAAGATGGTTGCGCCGAGGAGCGGGGGCTTCCAGCTCGATCTCAGCTATTTCAAACCATTAGGCAGCAACCAGGGCATGCAGATTATGCCTGATGGCACGGTTCGGTTAGCTCGTCATTTCTCCGACCGTGTGGAGACGCTATTCGGCGAGCCGCGTCGGCCGCATTCGGAGATTACGCAGCGCGACATGGACCTGGCTTTCGCGCTGCAGCATCGTTTCGAGGAAATCTTTTTTCATCTTCTCAATCATCTCCACCAGCGCGTCCCGCTCCCCGAAATTGCCATGGCGGGAGGATGCGCGCTCAACAGCGTTGCCAACGGAAAAATCTTCGAACGAACCCCATTTCGCTACACGTACCTTCAGCCCGCGGCCGGCGATGAGGGCCTGGCCATAGGAGCCGCCCTGCAAACGTATCATTCCATCCTCAAGCAATCTCACCGCCACGAGTTGAAAAATTCGTATCTCGGCCCGGAGTTTTCTGATTCACGCATCGAATCGTCACTCAAGAAAGCCAGGCTCGACTATCGCAAACTGGATCGCCAGCCTTTGCTCGACGCAGTCGCAGAGCAGATCGCAGCGGGCAACGTCATCGGCTGGTTTCAAGGCCGCATGGAGTGGGGACCGCGCGCTCTGGGCAATCGTTCCATCGTGGCCCATCCCGGCCTGCCCAACATGAAAGATGTGCTCAACGCCCGCATCAAGCACCGTGAGTGGTTTCGTCCCTTCGCGCCTTCGATTCTCGCCGAGTACCAGCACGAATACTTCGAGCACGATCATCCTTCGCCCTTCATGCTGCATGTCTACAAAATCCGGCCCGAGAAACGAAAACTCCTCTGCGCGGTGAATCACGTCGATGACACCGGCCGCCTTCAGACCGTGGCCCGCGATGAGAATCCGTTGTACTACGATCTGATTTCGGCGTTTCATCGTAAGTCCGGGATCCCCGTCGTGCTGAATACCAGTTTCAACGAGAACGAGCCGATCGTCTGCACTCCCGAAGAAGCCATCGATTGCTTCCAACGCACGCGCATGGACGTGCTGGCGATCGGCCCGTTCCTGGTCGTGAAGGCGGAGAGCAGTTCGCAGTTCCCGGTGCTCAGTTCTCAGCCAGAGCCGTGAGCTGGCCTCTGTGCACCTCAGTGACCTCTGTGGTAAAGATTGTTCTTGCCGCGAAAAGGCTAGCAATCAGATGACGGCCCTTCCCACCTCGATCACGCCGGCTGGCCAGGATTCGCGCTGGGAACTGGCTCTAGTCGCCAGTTTCCCCCGATTGCGTGTTTTAACTTGGGCCCAGGATTATCTGTACGCGTCTCGCGGCTACAGACTTCTCAGGGCGCAGATCTCGCAGAGCCAGAAACCGACGGAAGAGCTGAGTTGGCAGCCGATTGCGTTGTTCCATCCCCCATGGTGGCGTTATGCCAGCGCCGCAACTCGTTTCAGTTCGCGCATGTTTCGCGACGGCTTCCACGCGCTCGCCATTCTCCGGTCCGGCGGAATCGTAGGCGCAGTTCCGGGAGCGATCGTGACGCTGCGGCCGGGCGACAGCGAGTTCCGCGTGACCCACGCCATCACTCGCGGCACACGTCCGCTGCACATCGCCTCTGTTCCCAGCGGAACGGTTTACTGGGGAGAATATTTCGATAACGCCGTGCGCGACGAAGTGCACGTCTACGCCTCCACCGACCACGGCGTAACTTGGAGTGTTGCCTACACGTTCCCCGAGGGAGCCATTCGCCACGTGCATAACATTGTCTATGACGCGTGGGGCGACTGCCTCTGGGTGCTGACTGGCGACTACGGTGGCGAATGCCGCATTCTGCGCGCCTCCTGCGATTTCCGCCAGGTCGATGTCGTGTTGCGTGGAAATCAGCAAGCCCGCGCCGTAGCGCTGGTTCCCGCTGAAGACGGACTCTACTTCGCTTCCGACACACCGCTCGAAGCGAATTTTATCTACCACATGGATCGCAATGGAACGGACCGCAACGAAAGCTTGCAGAAGCTGGCCGCCGTAACCAGTTCGTCCATCTACGGATGCCGCGTGCGCGAGAAAATGTTTTTCTCCACCATGGTCGAACCGAGCGACATCAACTCAGATCGCCATGTCCGCGTCTATGGCAGCCACGATGGAAAAGACTGGAGCTCTCTGCTTGATTGGCGGAAAGATCGCTTGCCCATGAGTCTCTTCCAATACGGCAACGCTTTCCTTCCGGACGGCGAGAACACCACGAATTACTTGGCGGTGACTACAGCCGCCGTCGAAAGCGACGACCAATACACGCTCTTGTATTCTGTGTGACGACCAAAAAATGTCGACCACAGAGGATCACGAAAGTATTCGCCGGCAGGAGATCCCTTCGTGTTACTTTGTGTCCTTCGTGGTAAAAGCCTTTCCATCCGCCCGCAGCGCAGCACTCCCCCGTCTGACACTTCGCTTCATGATATAGTTCGAGGAATCTTCAAGATTCACGCCCTTCTTGCCGCATCTCAGCTACTACCGCCGCATCGTTAGCGCCTATTTGCTCGGAGGCAAAAGCCATCTCACGTTCTGGCACGAGACTCCCAGCGAAAATCCGAATGCAAGCCCCGGCGAACTCGGCGAATACCATATGCCGTTCGTGCAGAAGGCCGATTACCAGGGCGCGTACGACTCCGCCGGCATCCCGCTACTCGACTATCGTGGCAAAATTGGCCCGCAATACAATCCCATCGCCATTGCGCAATACGGCCTGGGGAATTACAACCTATTTCGCCGGAATGGCGAACCGGCGCGCCGCGCGAAGTTTTTTCTGACTGCGGATTGGCTCTGCCAGCACCTGGAAAAAAACCAATGCGAGCTCTCGGTCTGGAATCACCACTTCAACTGGGAATACCGCGACACTCTGCGCGCCCCGTGGTATTCCGCCTTAGCCCAGGGACAGGGAATTTCTCTGCTGGTCCGCGCCCACATGGAATCGAAAGACGCACGCTACCTTAACGCTGCGAAACTCGCGATGGCGGCCTTCTTCACTCCCATCGCCGAAGGCGGCGTCGCCTTCACCGACGACCAGGGCGATCTCTGGTTCGAGGAATACATTGTCTTCCCATCCACTCACATCCTCAATGGCTTCATCTGGGCGGCCTGGGGAGTTTACGATTACTTCCTCGCAACGCGCGACCATTCTGCGCAGGAACTTTTCGCCCGCACTGTGCAAACCCTGCTGCGCAACTTAGACCGCTACGATCTCGGCTTCTGGTCTCTTTATGAGCAGTCGGGCACGCGCCTGCCCATGGTTGCCAGCCCGTTTTATCATCAGTTGCACATCGTGCAGCTGCGCGTGATGCATCGCCTGACCGGCGAGGAAAAATTTGCCCGCTTCGCCGAGCGCTGGGAGGGCTACGGTCGCAGCCGCAGGAATCGCACTCGGGCGCTGTGCTACAAGAGCGCTTTCAAACTTTGTTACTACTAGTTCTGCTTTTACTGAGGCTCGTGAAGATTCTTTACATCTCACAATATTTTCCACCGGAAATGGGAGCGCCGGCCGCGCGCGCCGCCGAACTCGCCCAGCACTGGGCCAACGCTGGTCACGCCGTCTCGGTGCTCACCGGTTTCCCGAATCACCCGACGGGCGTAGTCCCAGCCGAATGGCGAAGCCGTCTTCGCCGGTTGACCTTCCACGAGAAAGCCGGCCTGGTCGATGTCTATCGCACCTGGCTGTGGCCATTACCCAACCGCAAAGCGCATGAACGCATGCGGAACTACGCATCTTTCTGCGTGTCGGCTGCGCTGCGCGGACTGGCTCTTCCCCGTCCCGACGTCATCATCGCGACCTCACCTCAGTTACTGGTTGGCATGGCAGGGTGGTGGCTGGCTTTTGCCCGCCGCATCCCATTTGTCTTCGAGGTGCGCGACCTCTGGCCTGAATCTTTAGCCGCAGTCGGAATGGGTGACGCGACCTCTCTACTGCACCGATCGTTGTCGGCCATAGCAGACTTTCTTTACCTGCGCGCGCACCACATCGTCGTGGTCACCCCAGCATTCAAGGCCTTTCTCACTCAGAACCGCCATGTGCCTGCGGGGAAGATTTCGGTCGTGGAAAACGGTGTCGAAACCGATCTATTTTCTCCCTGCGCCGCGGCCGCGAACCACGCGCTGCGGCGCGAACTCGGAGCTGAGGGCAAGTTTCTGGTTTGTTATGTGGGAACAATGGGGATGGCGCACGGCTTGGAGACTTTGCTCGACGCAGCCGCACAACTGCAGCCCCAGAATCCCGGCCTACTCTTCCTGCTCATCGGTGAAGGCTCGGAGAAGCAGCGCATCCAGGCTCTGTCGCAATCGCGTCGTCTCGCCAACGTTCGTTTCCTCGATCAGCAGCCGCGAGAAAAAATTCCGGCGTTCATTTCTGCCTCGGATGTTTGTCTCGTCCTGCTGAAGAAAACGGAAGTCTTCAAGACCGTGATCCCCACCAAGATGCTGGAATTCATGTCCTGCGGCCGCCCCGTTATTCTGGGCGTGGACGGCCAAGCCCGCCAGATTGTCGAGGAGGCGGAAGCGGGAATCGTGATCGAACCGGAAAATTCGATCGCTCTCGTCGAAGCCATCCAGCGGTTGGCGGCCGATCGGGATCTGGGTCAGAACCTAGGATCGCGGGGCAGGGAATATATCGTGCGGCGCTTTTCTCGCAGCCAAACTGCGCAAGACTATATTCAAGTCCTGGATGAGTTGCGTGCCAATGAGCGCCTGAGAAATACCGACGCCGTAACCTAGAGAACCCCACCAGAGGCCATAAGACATTATCTGGTTTAGGGATGAATGGTATAAATCGACACTGCCGTCGCCGCCGCCATCGCTGCATCCAGCGTTTTGCCGGCCAGTACCCTGCCGCCGCTCACCGGAACGAAGAGAATGTCGTCCGCCTGCAAAGTCACGTCCGGAGCTTTGGCCTCCAGCATCTTCTTGAGGGGCACACGGGTTTCGGTCATCCCGCTTGGTGCTTTGTGGATGATACGCACGGCGCTCATCTTCGCGGTGTGATTCGTACCACCTGCCAAGGCCAGCGCCTGCAACACGGTCAGCGTGCCGTTGTCCACTAACAGACCGCTGGGTCGGCCCACATCGCCCACCACGTAAATGATCGGCGCACGCGGCACCACCACGGTATCGCCGGGAAGCACCTCGACGTTGTTCGTAAGATCGTCGCCGAGGTTTCTGGGAAGGTTTAGCTGGATGGCCTGCGCCTGGTTGCGGTGGAAGATGCTCACTTTTCGCGCCGCGGACGGCGAGAATCCTCCCGCCTCCGAGATAATTTCGTAGAGCTTATGATCTCCCAAATCAGGGTAAATGCCAGGTTTGGTAACTTCCCCGAGCAGCGTCACTCCCTGTGAAGCTGACTCGTCCACAAAAATGGTCACGTGCGGGTTGCGCACGAACCCTCCGTCGGCTAGGCGCTTCTCGATCAGCGTTTGCGCTTCATCGACGCTCAACTCGCCCACATGCACATAATCGATCAGCGGGAGATACACGTCTCCGGAGTTGCCGATCCGCGCTTTGGTGCTGAGTTCGGGAACGTTATAGACGTTCACCTCGATCAAATCTCCGCCGCCCAGCTTCAAAAATGACGAATCTCCGCTCGCGGTCGAGGAGTCGTTGGCTTGGGCGTTAGCATTCGCGGCCGGTACCGGCTGCGCGGCTGAAGGAAACGGCATCGGCGGAGCAGCTTGATTTTGTGGGGGACTCACTACTGCGGGTGTTTGCTGGGCGCTGGCTGCAGCGCCGCTGAGAAGAACCAAACTGCAAACCAAAACAAACGAACACCCCCGGCGGATAAGTGTCGACCTGCCCGAACCTGTCAAGAAGTCCCCTGAACCTGCATGGAGTTTTGCCAGCAGTCTAGCACAGGCGCAGCACCGCGACGCAGCTTTCCCAGAGCCATTCTGGGTGAGTTTTCCACAGCTTTTTCGCTGTGGAGATTGAATCCCGATTCCGGCACCTGCTAGATTCTTAAGATCACCAGCAAAAACGGGAACCCATCAACCCACTAACCCAGGTATTGGTTCGCTGTCATACTTCCGTCTGGAGGCTCGTGTCTTGCGTGTTCGAAAACCCCGTGGGGCGGTCGAGGGGGCCTAGTTGACAGTCATATTTTTGGCCATTTTTCTCGTTTCGCTGCTCTTGGCATTCATCCTGACCCGGTCCGTCCGCGACTTTGCCACCGCTCGCGGATGGGTGTCCGCCCCTTCCCAGGAAAGGCATTTGCACAGTAGCCCGCTGCCGCGCCTGGGCGGGGTAGCGATTTTTATTTCCTTCGCGTTGAGCATGGGGCTGGCCGCGGTCTTGGCCGTGGCTCGTCCGCAGTTGCATTCGGTTCTCTCGCTGAAGACGTTTCTCACCATTTTCCTGCCCGCCTCACTGGTGTTCCTGCTCGGGGTTTACGACGATGTTCGCGGCGCCGGTCCCTATCTGAAGTTCGGCGTCCAGGCCGTGGCCGGTACCATGCTGTTCCTGGGCGGCTTGCGAATTGTCGATATCCCCGTCCTCTTCGGATCCCACCCCCTGCCTTGGTTTGTGGGTTTGCCCGTGACCATCCTGTGGGTGCTGGCGATCACGAACGCCTTCAATCTGATTGACGGTCTGGATGGGCTGGCAGCCGGGTCCGCGCTGTTTTCCACACTCGTGGCTTTCGTAGTCTCGTTGCTCTATGGCCCCTCGATGGTGACCTTGGCCACCATTGCGCTCGCGGGCGCGATTGTCGGGTTTCTGCGTTTCAATTTTAATCCCGCCACAATCTTTCTCGGGGACTCCGGCAGCCTTTTCATCGGCTTCCTGTTAAGCGCTCTGGCTCTCGCCGGCGCACAAAAGGCTCCTACAATCGTAGCCGTCGCAATACCGGTGGTTTCTTTCGGCCTCCCTATCCTGGAAACTTCTCTCTCCGTCGCCCGCCGTTTGATCAGCGGACGTCCCGTCTTCACCGCGGACGCCGAGCATATCCACCACAAACTTCTGCAGCACGGCATGACTCACCGCCAGGTGGTCATCCTGCTCTATGGAGTCTCAGCCATTTTTGCCATGCTGAGCCTGTTTCTGCTCTGGCCCACGGGAAGCTCTCTGGGCTTGGTTCTGGCCGTGCTGGGGGCGGGAGTCTGGATTGGGGTGCAGCATCTCGGCTACCTTGAGTTTGGAGAATTGGCTCGCGTGGCCCAGCGGACACTCGATCAGCGCCAGATCGTCATCAACAATCTGGCCATCCGCCGCGCCACCGAGGAACTCAAAGTAGCCCGCGACTACAACCAGGTCCGCCGCATCCTGACCGCGGCTTTCGGTACGAACGACTTCGATGGCTTTGACTTGAAAGTAAAGCTGTTTCCGGGTGAAGTGGTGCCTGCCGACACGCAAGACGGCTCCCCGCCGCGAATCGGCGAACTCTCATTCCGCTGGAGCAAGCCCGGAGTCTCGAAATCGCGCGAAGCAGAAGGGGCGGCGGTTTGGACTCTTGCTCTGGATCTGTTAAGCACCGCCAACCGGCGCCGCGGCACTCTCGCGGTTCACCGTATCTATTCGCAGCGCGATCTTCAGCTCGACGTGAATCTCTTGACCTCGACTTTCCCCACAGCGTTGGCCGATGCTCTAGATCGCACTCTCGCTCATGCGGCGCAGGTTATACCCCTCCCCGAACAGGATTCGGGGATGATGACTGCGCAAGCCGGATAGTCTGTTTCCAGAAGCGCATACAATCGTTGGTCAGACCGGAGTTCGACTAAATTGTCATCCGTGCTTCGGGTTCAGTTGTTATCCCGGTCACTGTTACCTGGTCATCCCGAACGTCCGCGTTTTTCATCGCGGCGGAGGGATCTCGGTCTCTACGGCCATGGAGCGTCAGCAGGCGAAGCCGAAGGCCAGGTTTTTTGCGACGAATAGGCAGCGCGTTTAACTATCCTAACTTTGCGAGTCCTTGTTCACCCCATGCACATTCTCCACGTTGTCGGCGCCCGGCCCAACTTCATGAAGGCTGCGCCCATGCTGCGCGCCCTCGCGGCCAAGTCGGGAATTCGTCAAACTCTGGTTCACACCGGCCAGCACTACGACCGGGCGATGTCCGACGTTTTCTTTCACGAACTGGAAATGCCCGAGCCCGATTGCAACCTGGAAGTCGGCTCAGGCAGTCACGCGCAGCAGACTGCTGCCATCTTGAGCGCCTTCGAGCCGGTCGTGCTCGAGCGCAAGCCGGATCTCGTCCTCGTCTACGGAGACGTCAATTCCACCGTAGCCGCTGCGCTGGTGTGTTCCAAACTCGGAGTTCGTGTTGGACACGTGGAAGCGGGTTTGCGCTCGCGGGACCGCACCATGCCGGAGGAGATCAACCGCCTGCTTACCGATCAGCTCTCCGACCTGCTGTTTACGCCTTCCGCCGATGGCGATGAGAACCTGCTGCGCGAAGGCGTGGACAAGTCGCGCATCCATCTCGTCGGCAACGTCATGATCGACACATTGGTCCGCCTGCTGCCTCGCGCCGAACAGCGTCGCCGGGAGAATATTGAACCGCCGTATGTTTTAGTCACTCTCCATCGCCCTTCGAACGTGGACGACCTTTCGTGGCTCCGTGACCTGCTGGCCACTCTGGCCGAACTGAGCCAGCAGATGACCGTTGTGTTCCCGGTGCACCCGCGCACTCGCCAGCGCCTGGCCGATCTCGCGCCGGATTGGGGCGCTCACCCGCGTTTGCAGCTGCTCGATCCTCTGCCCTATCTCGATTTCCTGGCGCTGCAGCGGTATGCATCGTTCGTGATTACCGATTCAGGAGGGATTCAGGAGGAAACCACATTTCTCGGCGTTCCCTGTCTCACCGTGCGGGAAAATACTGAGCGGCCGGTTACGATCACTATGGGAACGAATCAGTTAGTCGGGCGCGACCTTCAGCAGTTGCGGGCAGCAGTAGCGAGGATTCTCAACGGAGGTTCGCAAACCAGTGCGGGACGAACTCGCACACCCTCCCAAATACCGCTGTGGGACGGGCACGCCGCCGACCGCATCGCGGAAACCCTGACGCGTCGCGGGACTTCCTAGTCGCCTGATTTTCCCAGCGACCGGTCAGATCTGCTTTGCTCTACAGCTTGGCGCTGGCGTAAGAGTTGATTTCGCAGTTCAGGCAAACTTCCTCAAAAGCAGGTGTCGTCCATTCCATAATTACCCCCAGTATCGCTTCCAGCGTTGCGCTCGAAACGTGATTTAATCTTAACCGACCCATCGATCGAAATCAACGCTAGATTACATCCCCACTCCTCGAGAAACCCGCGGCCCACAAGGCCTTTAGGGCAAAGAAGATGGCGGCCTCAGAAAGAGTGTCGCGGGTTTCGACGATTTCCACAGCCGGAACCACTACCGTCACTTTTCCCCTGCGCTCCTCGTAGTTACCGTTGCATCTCCAATCGAACAACCCAACTGACAAAACCACGACCAAGCCGAACAGGCCGACCACCAAGCAAGGAGCTGGGCAATCATGTTTCGCAAGACGATCTATGGCACCACGTTTAGAGACATCAATTTTGTTCCCCTGCAATCTGCCACCTTCTGCGTCCAATGCGAAGTGATTAGCGCGAACCACCGTCCCCAGTGTCTTGCCTGCGGCAGTCAGTCCCTGGTAAGCCTTTCGCGCGTTCTGGGTGGATCGCTGCTCAGCCAGCAAACGGCTCATCTCATTACAGATAGCGCACTGGATAGCCTTGTCCGAGATCTGTTGCGCACGGTTCCCGATCCCCAGGCTTTGCACGCCAGCGGTCACTCCCGCATGCCGAGCCTTGCCCTGCGCAGCCAGTTGCGCTTGGCGAACGCGGCCCATCCCGCCTCCGGCTTCGGCCCCATGTCCGTAACGGGGGAGCGAACGGGGGAGTGGAGCGAAGAAGACGTTGAAATTCGTCCTTCCGAGCTGGAACTTGAGCCTGCGATCAGCGCCATTACCGAACGGGCTCAACATCTTACGGGCGCAACCGGAGCTGCGATCGCTCTCCGCGCTGGCGACGAAATCGTCTGCCGGGCTCGCGCCGGCCGCACCGCACCCGACCTCGGCGTGCGGCTGCAAACCGACGCCGGAATCTCTGCCGAAGCGGTTCGCACCGGTGAAGTCATGCTCTGTAACGACGCCGAACGCAATCCCCGCGTCGATTTGGCCAGTTGCCGGCGCCTGGGTGTTCGTTCCATCCTGGTTTCGCCGCTTCGCCACTTTCGACGAACTTTGGGGGTGTTTGAGGTGCTTTCCTCGTCCGCTGGCGCCTTCGACCACCGCGACGTAGCCACCATGCAACTCCTTTCCAGCATGATGGTTGCGGCCATTTCCCGCATTTCCAGCCTGCACCAGGCCGAGGTCCTGAAGCGCGCCAGCTGAGGAAAATCGGCCACGGATCACACGGATTCCCACGGATAACCCTATTTCTGTTTTTTCTGGTTTTCGTCCTATCCGTGTCGATCCGTGTAAATCTGCGGGCCGTGGCCGTTTTTTCTTTCTGCTACTTTTCCACAGTCTCGGGGTAATATGTACAGCGCGGGATTTTCGCGCCCTTTCGACCCTAAATGGCTGCTACCACCACGCCCCAGCAAGCCGCTGTCGTCAACCGTCGCCGCCGTTTCCGGCACAAGGTCAGGACTCCCGCCTATGCCAGTTTTATCGGCGAGTCCAAGGGCGTGGCGCTCGATCTGAACGCTATCTCCGACATCAGCGAAGACGGCATCGCGATCGAAGTGAACTCCGCGCTGGCCATCGGGCGTCGATTTGAGTTGTATCTTGATCTGGCCGAATCTTCCGGCCCCATCTACACCACTGGCGAGGTCATCTGGTCCGGCTCGGGACGCTGCGGGCTCCGCTTCGCCGAACTTCCTCCTTCCAGCTTATTTCGCCTTCGCGGCTGGCTCTTCCTGAATGCGATGACGGCTGCCGCTGACGCGCAAGCTCTTCACGATCGCGCCCAACTCGTTCCCTTGGAAGAAGCTTCCCCACGCCCCAACTACAGCGATACGCTGGCCGCCCTCGGCGCCGTGCAGCGTGAAGTTGAATCTCTGGGCCCCGATCTGGTTGCGGCTCTGCAGTTGATCGCCGCACGCGCCCAGACGCTGTTACGGGCATCCGGCGCCGCGCTCGCTCTCAGCGCCAAGGCACCGGGCATGATGGTGTGCCGCGCCAGGTCGGGCGAGGATGCTCCGCCGGTTGGAGCTGAGTTGCAAGTGGCTTCCGGTTTTTCCGGCGAATGCGTTCGCGCGGGAAGACTGCTGCGGTGCGACGATGCGGAAACTGACACACGCGTCGACCGCGGCGGATGCCGCTCGCTGGGAATTCGTTCCATTCTTGCTTCTCCGGTCCGCGTCGGGGGCAGAGTCATCGGCCTGCTGGAAGCGTTTTCTCCTCAGCCGAGCGCTTTTTCCGAGAGCGATGGCGTGGTCATGCAAAGGCTGGCGGACACAGTATTGGCGGCGGTCAACCGCGCCGCGCTGTCCGAGGATCTGGTGGTCAAAGCTCCCGCGCCGACCCCGATGGTTCCCGCGCCGGGTAGCGTGCTGTTCGCTGCCGAAGATCCGGCAAAGCAAGAGTTGGAGGCAGAACTTCCCATCGGTATCCACCTTCCGCAATACAACTTGATTGTGCTGGTATGTTTAGCCGGTTTGATCACTGGGGTGCTTGCCGGGGCGCTGGGATTCGCCGCGGCTCCGTGGATCCAGTTCACGGTCGCACCCTGGATCCGGGCCAAGATTCGGGCAGACCAGCCCGTGCGGGTCCAGACAGTCCTGGCATCAGCACCGGTCCGGAACGGCGCGAGCCCCTCGAAGCCAGGGTCCGGCGGAATCGACACCGCGACTGTGGTGCAGTTGCAGCGGCTGGCGGAAGCCGGAGATCCTTTAGCGCAGAATGCGCTGGGCCTCCGCTACGCCCAAGGCGACGGGGTCCAACTCGACGAGCAGGAGGCGGCGCGCTGGTTCACGAAAGCGGCCGAGCAAGGCAACGTTGCTGCACAATCCAAGCTAGGCTCGCTCTACTGGGCCGGACGCGGCGTGCAGGCCAGCCTTCGGGAAGCCTATTTCTGGACCATCCTGGCTCGCGCCGGCGGCGACAAAGGCAGCAAGGAACTCGCGAAATTTGTCGCCGGCCACATGAGCCGCGCCCAAGCCGCCCAGATCGAACAGGACGCCGACATCTGGCTCCAACAGCACCAGCCCGCAGCCAAACCCACCGCCGGCCATTAAGTGTGATCTCGAGAAAGTTCACGACATAAGTTTCAGCCCGTGAATCCCGATCGAGCGAGGGACCTCTGCACTGTCACGGGTACATGAGAGCGATGGCCTTCCATGAGAAGGCCAGTCTTGTCCGTACGGGCCTAAGGCAAACCGTCCTCAGAATTCACATTCCGCGACTAGTTTCAAAAGCCGAAGAAGCGTCTCGAGCTCCTCCGGGATCATCTGCCGCCTGACGCTCTCATCGGCGGTCACCCGAGCATCGATTAGGCGCTCTCGGTATTTTCTTCCTTTGGCCGTCAGCTGAACTCGAATTGCTCTGCCCGATTTTGCTCTGTGCTCCGATACGAGTCCTTCCTTCGCCAGTGACTTGATAGCCCGGTGCACGACGGTCCGGTCGAGACCCAGGAGCGTGGCGATCTGATTCTGATTCAGCGTCGTTCCGTCACGCAATGTCGACAGGATAAAGCCGCGTGTCGCCGAGCATTGGGTTTTTCGCTCCAGTCTCTTTCCCACCGAGAAATACGCCGCGGCGATATGGGCGAGTACCGAGTCTTTCAGAATGTCATCGGGAATCTCTCTCCTGGGGAGGCTGTTCATAGGACGGTCACCGTGGCATCGAGAGGTCTCCGCCACTGCGGTGGCTCATTGTGGGTAAGGGATTTTTTCCCGATCGCAATCACCATCACAATCTCTTGGTACTGGCCGGACAACCCCAGATATCGAGAGAGCCTGCGGCCGTCAAAGCCTTCCATTGGACAAGTGTTCATTCCCAGCGCTTCGGCGGCGATCATCAGATTCTGGCAAGCCAACGATGTACTCTTCGTCGCCCACTTGAACAAGTCCTGCCGGGAGAGCGGCGGCATCCCGATCACCATCCGCAGATTTAGCAGCCGGAAGAAGGCCCGTTTGATCGCAGCAAACATTCCGAATGGCCCAGGCATGAACAGGATCCGGCCGATCTTTGCATTCCGCTCGTAGCTGCGAATTTTTTCTTCGGTAAAATTGTTCCTGCGCATCCACTCCAACTGGCCTTGCGCCGTGGCAGACAGCGATCCCAGGTCTGCAACGGCCACGACCAGTGCGGAGGCGGTTTCCGCGGGCTTCTGTCCCAGGCACAGTTTCGCCACTGCGCCCTTCTTGGCCGCGGACCGTACCCAATAAAACTTGTAGGGCTGGCTGTTAAAGCTTGAAGGGGCATGGCGAGCTGCATTGAGAATTTGCTCGCGCAGCTCTTCGGAAATTTCTACGGGTTCAAAGGCCTTAACCGCTCGCCTTTGGAAAATCGCGTCCAGGGTCTGGTTCATGATTCGTCCACCTCCATGTTGCCATTACAACATATTAATGTTGCGAGTGCAACATAAATATGTTGCTATCGCAACATGAGCCATTGGCAGCCAGCCAGAAGCAACTGCCAGGTGG
This sequence comes from Candidatus Sulfotelmatobacter sp., assembly GCA_035308125.1. GTDB lineage: Bacteria > Acidobacteriota > Terriglobia > Terriglobales > Acidobacteriaceae > Sulfotelmatobacter. Next base: position 59,251 of record DATGHF010000052.1, on the reverse strand, counting down.
CGACAAATTGCTATTTCATTGATATGCGGAAGGGTTGCGAGATCGCCCGCTCTTGCTGTAGGTAAGATCATGTTGAGCAGGACGCTGCACTGAGTGTGCAGCGTCCAACCCTTTGCCCGGAAGCCCGAAGCCTCTTCCCTCATCAGCGTTAGAATAGAGCAGAGGCCTTCCGTGTCCACCCTCCGCACTGTTCTCGATCAGCGAGTCCGCGAAGCCGATCCGCATCTTTACGAGCAGCTCGACAAGAACCGCGTGCGCTGCTTTTCCTGTGGACACTGTTGCCCCATCCCGGACGGCCAGCCCGGTGTCTGCAAGGTCCGCTACAACCGCGGCGGCAAACTCTACGTGCCCTGGGGATATGTCGCCGGGACGCAGTGTGATCCCATCGAGAAGAAGCCTTTCTTCCATGCCCATCCCGGCGCGCTGGCCTACAGTTTCGGCATGCTGGGTTGCGACCTGCACTGCGCGTATTGCCAGAATTGGGTTACGTCGCAGGCCTTGCGCGATCCGAGCGCAATCTCGCCTCCGCTCGAAGCATCGCCTGAATCTCTGGTTCGCGACGCCATCGCTCAGGGTGCCAAAGCCTTGGTCAGCACCTACAACGAGCCTTTGATCACTAGCGAATGGGCCGTTGAGGTTTTCAAAGAGGCGAAGGGCTCCGGCCTGCTCACCGCCTTCGTTTCCAACGGCAACGGAACGCCGCAGGTGCTTGACTACGTACGCCCGTGGCTCGATCTCTACAAAGTGGATCTCAAGAGTTTCGACGATGGCCATTATCACGAACTCGGCGGCCGCATCGCCCCGATCCTCGACAGCGTCCGCCGCATTCATGCCATGGGCCTGTGGATGGAAATTGTTACCCTGCTGATTCCCGGATTCAACGATTCCGCCGACGAACTGCAGCGCCTGACCGAGTTCGTCGCCGGCGTCTCGCGCGACATTCCCTGGCACGTCACCGCATTTCATGGTGACTACAAAATGCAAAACGATGTCGCGCGCAACACGAACGCAGAAGACCTGTTGCAGGCCGTCGAGATCGGCGAGCAATCTGGCCTGCGTTATATCTACGCCGGGAACCTTCCTGGCATGGTCGGCTCCTGGGAGAACACACGCTGTCCGCACTGCAGCGAGACTCTGATTAAGCGCCAAGGCTATTTCATCGAGGATTATCGACTCACACCAGACGGCCGTTGTCCTCAATGTGCGACGGAAATCCCCGGCCGCTGGTCAGCCCGCTTCGATGGACAGATTACTTCCCACCCTTTCCTGCCGCAGAGAAGGTCGCGTTTCGTTACAATCACAGGTCGTTGATTTGTGCGCGACGCAGGCACTTCGACGTCGGTCTGGCCCGCGTGTCGCAGTCAGCGACCGGAAAAGGTGGAGTCCGCAATCAGCATTCAGCACGCAGCCAATACAGTTCAGTGCGGCTAAATGCCAAGTGCCAATTCTTAGTTGCCGGCAGCAGGGCTGAATGCCGAGTGCTGAATGCTGAATGCTGAATGCTTTCTCTCATGCGGAACCAATTCATCGTCGCGCTATGTCTGATCGCCCTGGGTTCGCTCACTGCCTGCTCCCCGCGCGACCTCCTTTCGCGGCGTCTGGCTGCCGATTTGATCGAGGGTGCCGATGTGTTCAAGGGGCCGCAAGCAATCTTTCTGCGTACGGGCATGGTCTCCAACAAGGACTATCTTTCGCCCGAATCTCTGGTGCTGCAGCATCACGGCTGGATTTCTGCGACCACTGCGCCCTGTCCTCCGGGCCTAGCGCCGCCGCCTTGCTGGGACGTGGTGCTCACTCCCTCGGGCGTGGAAACCGTCCGTTCTCTGTTGGCGGCGGCCGACGCCGGCAAGCCGTCGTTTAGTCTTCCGGCGGCCAGAAGGGAACTGGTCGCAGTCACCGGTGTCAGCAAGCAGGGCAGTGTTGCCGACGTCGATTTCATCTGGAGATGGCAACCTCTCAACGAGGTGGGTGCGGCACTCTATCCTGGCGACCTGCATTACCGTTCCACAGTAGGCTTTCGCAACTATGACGACGGCTGGCGCGTGGTGCAGACTCCGCCGCGATCGGGCCAGACCCTCGACGACGCGCTAAAAAACGCCGAGCCCGAACCGTAAGTTAGATTGACCGCGGGATCTGGCTCGCATTAGTCTGATCGCGCTTCGTGACCGCGCTGCACCATTACAACCGCGGGTCACAATTTGCCTTGCACGATGCGCCGTTGTATAACCCTAATTCCCACCGGGGAACCTATGCCAATCCGAAAAGCTGTAGGTGTGGTCGTAGTCGTCCTGACTTGTCTGCTGTTTATTCGTGCCCAGAGTAAGCCAAAACTAACCCTCGACGAATTTTTCAATTCCGTTAGCTTTTCTGCGGTCGCGCTCTCGCCCGACGGCAACTCGGTCGTGATCGAAACCGAGCGCGCCGACTGGGACGAGGAAATCTTCCGCACCGATCTCTGGCTCTACCGCACTGACGGCAAGCAGGACGCCCCCAATACCGGTTCGCTCATACAGCTGACCCAGTCCGGGCACGACACTAATCCAAAGTGGTCGCCCGACGGACGCCGGGTCGCTTTCATTTCCGAGCGCAAGGCATCTTCCGAGAAGGCTGGCAGTTCCGACTCAGACTCCGATTCCGACGGCGACGCCAAGCTGAAATCCAAGAGCAAAGAAAAGGGCGGAGACGTCAGCCAGATCTACCTGATTTCTCCCGCTGGCGGCGAGGCTTTTCCCATCACGGCGGGCGATGAAGATGTGCACGATTTTTCCTGGTCCGCCGACTCGAGAACGATCTATTTTGCGACGCGCAATCCCTGGGACAAGAAGCAGAAAGACGCGTACAAGAAAGAATGGAAAGACGTGGTGCAGTACCGGACCGCGGAGCGCGGCGACACGATCTATGCTCTCGATGTGAAAGCCGCGCTCGAACGCCACACCTCCGCTCCCGCGAAAGTAGAAACCGAATCGGAGAAAGACGCGGTCGAGACTCCGGGGGCGCGTGCCATCGCGACCTCGCCCCTGCGGGTTGAGAACCTGGTTACATCCCCCGATGGCAAGAAACTGGCCTTCGTAAGCAACGCTATCAACCAGCGCCAGGAAAAAATCGAAGACATCGAAATCTACCTGGTGGATTTGACCAACCCTGCGCCGGCCAAGGCTCCGCGACGCCTGACCCATAATCAAGCCGCCGAAGGCAAGATGCACTGGGCCAATGACAGCCGCCATTTATTGTTCAGCGTCGAAGTCGGCGACGTGACCGGACCCTACCGCGATATTCAGCCCCACCTTCATTGGGTCGACAGCGAGAGCGGTGCGGTCGAGCAGTGGTGCAAAGATTTCATCGGCCCCGTCGAACACTACGCAGTCGCTGGCGAGAAGGTGCTCGCCTCGGCGCGCGCTGGAACCGAAGTTCAACTCTATTCCGTCGCTAAACCTTCGGAATCGTTGCATCACGTCAGCGAGTGGCCGGGCACTTATGAGGCGGTCTCCGCCTCGCTGAATTCCACGCGCGTGGCCTTCGTCTACACCTCGCTGACCAAGCCCGCGGAGGTCTACCTCGCCGACAGTGCCGCCACGCTTGATCAGGCTCATGCGATTACCTCATTCAATAAAGTTTTCACCGAGCGCGATCTTCCTCAGGGCAGGCCCTATCAGTGGAAGGCCGACGACGGCACCACTGTCGAAGGCATGCTGATTTATCCTCCGGGTTTTGGACCAGGAAAGCCCGAAGCCAAGCATCTGCCCATGTTCACCTTCATCCACGGTGGCCCCGCCGATGCGGACGGCAATCAGTTCGAGGCCGACTGGTACCAGTGGGCCGCGCTCGCCGCGAGCAACGGCTGGCTGGTCTTCGAGCCCAACTATCGCGGTTCCACCGGGTACGGCGACAAGTTTCTAATGCAGATCGTGCCGCAAATCGTTTCGCGTCCCGGCAAAGATATTCTGGAAGGCGTCGACGCGCTGGTGAAAGACGGCATCGCCGATCCCGACCACCTCGCTGTTGGCGGCTACAGTTACGGCGGCTACATGACGAACTGGCTCATCACGCAGACCACGCGCTTCAAAGCGGCAGTCACTGGCGCCGGCGCGGTCGAGCACATCGGCAATTGGGGCAACGACGACACCACCATGGACGACGCCTACTTCCTCGGCGGACGCCCATGGGAAGCCGCGCAGCGCTATCACGACGAAGCCGCCATCTTCCAGATTGACAAAGTCCGCACGCCCACGCACATGGTCGCGGGCTCCGTCGACATTCGCGTCGCCGTGCTCGAGGACTATTTGCTGGAGCACGCGCTTTACTCGCTCGGCATTCCCAACAAGCTGCTGATCTTCCCCGGCGAAGGCCACGGCCTCGGGAAGAATCCCTGGCACGGAAAAATAAAAGTGCGTGAAGAATTAAAGTGGCTGCAGAAATACGGCGGAGTGCCGCCAGGAAACTGAGTTGGATTCAATGTGGGGACAGCCGCCCTCGGCTGTCCGCCGGGCAAAGCCCGGCTAGCTCTTGGGGCTGCTGCTTATGTCCGTGTATCAAACACCACGCCGCGATTTCCTGCGCATCTCAGGCGCAAGTCTCGCCGGTGCCGCGCTGCATCCTCGCATCGTCGACGCCGAGACGGCTCCGGCTGCCGCAAGCTCCGCCATCTTCGACGTAAAACTCTTCGGCGCCACCGGCGACGGCCACACTATCGACACTCCCGCCATCAACCGCGCCATCGAAGCCGCGGCCGGAGGCGGCACCGTGCGTTTTCCTGCAGGCAAATACCTATGTTATTCCATTCGCCTAAAGAGTAACGTCGCCCTATACCTCGATCAGAATGCCATCATTATCGCTGCCGACTCAAGCGAAGGGGCACCGTCCTCCAGCGCTTACGATCTCGCCGAGCCCGACACACCCTGGGACGCCTATCAGGACTACGGCCACAACCACTGGCACAACAGCCTGCTCTGGGGCGAGGGCCTTGAGAATATTTCTATCACCGGCCCCGGCCTCATCTGGGGCCGCGGACTCAGCCGCGGCTACGGTCCCGTGCCCGTGGCCGAACACGCCGGAGTCGCCAACAAAACCATCAGTCTGAAGAATTGCCGCAACGTCACGCTGCGCGATTTCTCCGTCCTCAAGGGCGGACATTTCGCTGTCCTTGCCACCGGCGTCGACAACCTCACCATCGACAATCTTAAAATCGACACCGACCGCGACGGTATTGATATCGACTGCTGCCGCAACGTCCGCGTCTCCAACTGCACCGTCAATTCTCCATGGGATGACGCTATCTGCCCGAAGAGTTCCTTCGCGCTCGGCTATGCGCGCGCCACCGAAAACGTCGCTATCACGAATTGTTACGTCACTGGCGCCTATAAACTCGGCACGCTGCTCGACGGCACCTTCCAGCGTCTCGCTCCTGACGACAAGGCTCACCGCAACGGCCGCATCAAGTTCGGCACGGAGTCGAACGGCGGCTTCAAGAACATCGCAATTTCCAATTGCATCTTTGAAGGTTGCCAGGGCCTCGCGCTGGAAACCGTTGACGGAGGCCTGCTCGAAGACATCGCCATCACGAATATCACCATGCGCGACATCACTTCCGCGCCCATGTTCTTGCGCCTGGGCAGCCGCATGCGCGGTCCCGCGGGAGTTCCCGTCGGATCGCTGCGCCGCGTCCTGATCAGCAACGTCGTCTGCTCGAATTGCGAATCGAGTCTGGGCTCGATTCTCAGCGGCATTCCCGGACATCCCATCGAAGACATCCAGTTCAACGACATCTACATCCAGCACCGCGGCGGAGGCACGCTTGAAGCGGCCGCCATCCGGCCACCGGAAGTGGAAAACAAATATCCGGAGCCAAACATGTTCGGTGCAATGCCCTCGCACGGATTCTTCCTGCGCCACGTGAAAAACATCTCCGTGAGCAACGTCGAGATCGCAGCGCTCAAAGAAGACTCCCGTCCCGCCTTCGTCCTCCAAGACGTCCACTCCGCCGACTTCTTCCGCATCCGCACTCCCCGCGTCGCGAACGTCCCAACGTTCGCGCTCACCGACGTCACTGACTTCACCGTCGCCCGCAGCAAGCCCGTCTCAGACACCCAACTCGACCACGCTGATCAGAAGAAACTCTAGGATCGCTAAATGCAACCCCAAATCAGGTTCCGAGAGTGCAATATGGAAAGGCCGACGAGCGATTCAGTGAAATCGAAGGCCGACGAAGATCACGCTGAGCGGAGCGTCGACGAGTTCAGGCGACTTTCAGGGCGGGGACATTCGCAAGGCGGGCGCTTCGATCGGGACAGGATTCACGACCGATTGTCGAAGTCCACGATCGGCGATGGCGCGACTCCGTGCAAAAGTCAGAAACCCTACCCTAGCCGCAAAGAACGTGGCTAGGATGGGGCACCCGCGAGTCTTTCCTCAGTATTCGGTACTCGCGACTCGGTACTTACTTCGCCGCGCTGGCCACCTTCACGCCATGCGAACTGGCTGCGTACCGCGCGATGCCTTTATACAGGGCCTCGGCGATTTGCTCGCGGTAGCCGTCGCTGCGGAGTTTTTGTTCGTCGGTGGGACTGCTGACGAAACTAACTTCCGCGAGGATTCCCGGCATCGACGTCTCGGTCAGCACGACGAAGCCGGCTTCTTTCACACCGCGGTCGCGCAGGCCAGGGTTCTTCGATGCCAGGGTTCCGAACAGCGAGTGCTGTACGCTGGCCGCAAGCCGGCGCGATTGCTCGATCTTTTCGTGCAGTTGCGCGGGTGAGAGCGTGACCGCGGCGGTCTTGCCGTTCGCGGTCGACCGAGTGTCGACGTCTTTCGAATTCGGAGCGGAGAAGAAGTTCGTGTAGTACGTTTCGACGCCGCGGGCCGAAGGAAGATCGCTGTAGTTGGCGTGGACGGAGACGAACAAATCTGCCTGCGCCTGATTGGCGATCCCGGCGCGCTCGTCCAGCGGAATGTAATTATCATCCTGGCGGGTGTAGATGATCTCCGCGCCGAGCCGGCTCTCGAGCAACTTGCCGAGGCGCTGCGCCACTTCCAGCACCAGATCTTTTTCGAGCAAGCCGCGGCGTCCGACTGTGCCTAGGTCCCATCCGCCGTGGCCGGCGTCGACCGCGATGCGCAGTTTGGGCACGTGCGCGCGCAGTTGCAAATCTTCTTTCGTCGGCGGAGGAACCACGATTGCCATCATGCTCTTGTCCGGTCCCGCGTTCGGAAACAGGTCGACAGAGTTGTTGGCGGTGGCTCCGACCTTGCGCACCTGCAACACTAGACGGTAGGGATTCGGCTCCAGGCTCACGGAAACTTTCGCGTCGCCCTTAGTTTCCAAAACGATGCGGGTCATGCCTGGAACCGGCTGGGCCACGCGAATGCGGTTCAGGAGCGGATCGCCGACCTCCATTGTTTTTCTGGCCCACTCAGGCGCCAGCGCCGTATCGCGCAAATCAAAGTAGGTGCGGTCAGGGCCGCTGATGTGGTGGTACTCATACTGCACCTGGTCTTCCAGGTCGATGGCCACAGTGGTGGAGGCATCGGCCGACGACCAGTGCCGGATGCCGGTGACGCGCGGAAACTTTGAGAGCTCCTCCGTGGTGGCCGGCGTCATCTCGGGTTCGGCCGTGGAAAGGGAATCAGTGGTTTCAGAAGTTGTGCTGCTCTCGGGATTGACAGCGGAAGACGGGCTCTCTTGACTCGGCGCACTTCTGAGCGGCGGCGTGCCAACGGGCTTCAGCTCCGGCTTGTGCGTTTGCACCATGGAGCTGCCCAGCTGGTCGGTTTTCACTCTCCACCAGATGCCGCCTGCTACCACGGCCGCAATCACCACGGCCACGAGTCCGAGCAACGCGCCATGTCGGCTGCCGGCTTCGACGAGCCTCGCGAGAGGCCTTTCCAGGTCAACCGTTGCCGCGGCAATTGGCGCGTCAGGAAGTTTTGGTTCGGCAAGCTTTGGCTCAACGACCGGCGGTTGCTGGATCTTGGCGAGCTCGGGAATCTTTGCCAGGACGAGTTCGCTGATCAAGCTGGCGGCGGATTCCGCCACGGAAGCTTTTTCGGCTGCTGCAGGCTTTGTGGTGAGGTCGGCAACAACCAGTCTCGGCTCGACCGCATCTTGCGCAGCCGTTTTTTGTTCGACGGCTGCGGGATGCTGGTCAGAGACCGCCGCTGGCGGTGCGGCCACCGTGGCAGCGCTGGGTGCGGCGTCGAGCTTGGTCGCGGCCACTTGGGCCGCTTCCGCGAAACGGTCTTCATCCTCGGGCTTGAGCGCGCCCAGAATGATTTCTGCCAGCAACTCCAGGCTGCGCACATCGCTGTCGTTGAAGCCGAAGGGCTCGGCTGAAAAAGCCTCGAGAAGTCCGATTACGCGCCGGCGTCCGCAAAGCGGTACAGCCACCATCGAGCGCGCGCCCAGTCGCCGGCAGGATTGCAGATTTACGCGGTCATCGGTTTCAGTGTCATCAGCACGGACGATCTGCGCGGTGCGGAAGCAGGCGCCGGAAAACGCGGAATCGCGGTCGATGCGCGCGCCCACGTCGGGCTTGATGGATCCCGCAGAAGCGCGCAATACGATGTCGGTATTTTCCGCCAGCGCAATGGCCAGGCCGTCCGCGCCAGTGATGGCGATGGCGCGCTCTGCCACCAACTGCAGCACTTCGTCGAGGAGGAACTGCTCACCGGCTTCAAACTCCGCCAGCGCAATGGTCTCGAAGCCGCTGTGCCGCGCTGCCAAAGCGCGGCGGCGCCGCACGTGGTCATGCAGGGCAGAAAACGCCAGTAGGGCCTGCAGCGCGTCGCGGCCAGAAGGCCTCGAATCGAAATCGTCGCTCGAAGAAAACGGCGGGTAGACTGCGTTCTGTATCTGGGGCCAAGTAGGCAGACCCTTCCCCTGGAACTGCGGGGCAGCTTCAAGGCTCGGTTTTGTGGGGGTGGTCGCCATTCCCGGGAAACACCGGTACCTCTTAAAGTTAACGATCTTTTGTGCGCAAGGCAATTACCAGGCCATGACCCTTCGGCCATGGCCTTCGGTAAGAGCGAGTGCGGGGCTGCGTTTGCAGCCCCAGTCAAGGGGCGAACTCTGCCTTTTGGCTCGCTGCCGCAGGAGTAGAATCCTCCAAACTCTCTTGGTGAAAGCGTTCTGGCCGATTGGCTCTCGTCACGGGTGCGGAGGCAAGGTCATGACAGATCCCCACTCTCGGAAATCGCCCAGCCCGGCGATGGCGGCTGGAATCGTGATGGGAATGCTGCTGATGGCTGCTGTTCCGGCGGCAATTACTCTGCACTCCGTCCATTCACCGGCGACGCTGGTCGCCACCAGTTCAGATCCCTCGCCCTACGGATACACTTGGAGTTTACTGCTGTTCCTCGTGCCGATCCTGGCCATCGCGTTTTGGTTTCTGCCCAGCGAAGGCCTCGAGATTCCGCAGCGCGCGTTTTGGTGGACCATCGCGATCCTGGTTCCCCTCGGCTGGCTGCTGGACTTTCTCTTCGCGCAATACTTTTTCTGCTTTCCCAATCCGCAGGCAACCCTGGGGATTCGCGCCTGGGCGCTGGGCAGGCCGGTGCCCATCGAAGAGTACGTTTTCTACCTGACGGGATTCATCGCGATTTTGCTGCTCTACGTCTGGCTGGGAGAATATTGGCTGGCCGCCTACAGCGTTCCCGACTATCCCGGCGAGGCGCGAAAGATGCGACGGCTGCTGCATTTTCACCCCACATCGCTAATCCTGGGAGCCGTTCTGATCAGCCTGGCGTGGTTCTACAAGAAACATTGGGCTCCGTTCGAAGCTCGACAGGGTTTCCCGGGCTACTTTGCTTTTCTCGTGACGGGAGCTCTGGTTCCCTCGATGAGTTCTTTTCCGGTTGCGCGGCGCTTCATCAACTGGAGAGCGTTCAGCTTGACCGCGTTCTTCATGTTGCTGGTGAGTTTGCTCTGGGAGGTCACACTGGCACTGCCCTACGGTTGGTGGAGCTTTCAGCAGCGGCAGATGACAGGATTGTTCATTGGGGCGTGGGATGACCTTCCCATCGAAGAAGTCTGCGTCTGGATCGCCGTGACCTACGCGACGGCGATTGTCTTTGAGATCGTCAAACTGTGGCAGGCTTCCGGCCGCCCGGTACGAGAAGCGCTGCTGGGGTCGAAAGGAAGGCCTGCGCCCGGCAGCGAGCCGCGCCCGTCCTGAGCCAACCGTATTCACTCGTCGGACACGCCCGTCCGGTCTGGCCCGGCCGTTCTGGGGCCGACGAACCAATTCAGTTACTCCGGCCTTACCGTTCCGCGCGAATAGGATTTCAAGATACAGCTTTTCGTCCGACCCGCGATTCACCGGCGGCGAACATGAATGCAGCCTCAGCTTCTGCGCGACCAGTGCGGGCCCGTCACCGGCAGAGCCTCCACACTCTGACTTATGTAACTCTCGACGAAGCGAATGGCGGCATCGTTCGCAATCTCAATCATGAAGGCGTTGCCATTCAGGCGGTAGCCGCTCTGCGCGTGCATCAACGCGTGCGGGTGCGCTTTGAACTGCGCCAGCCCCGGGTGCGAGTGGATTGCCAGGGGGAAGTCGCGTGGGCGGACGCTTCGGGACAGTGCGGAATTCGCTTTCTCGATCTTTCGCCGACAGCGACCCGCCAGATCAACGAATGGATCCTTGGAGACCTGCTGGATTCGATTCCTTCCCGCAGCAATTCCATCTTCGGTGCCGGGGCTGCTGCCGGCGCTGAGGAGGATGGTTTGCTGTTATCGTCCGGCGCTCGCAACGTCATTCAACTGCAGCCGCTGGAGACGGGCGCGCACCCTTTGCCCACCAGGGAAGTTGATGCCCCCGTTTCCTCCAAGTCTCGGCTCGAACTGGATTGGCTCTCGCGTCCGCTCTCTGGGAGACAAATGGCCTGGACGCTGAATTCGCTGATCGTGTTCGCAGCCTTGCTTTTGTTTTCCTTGGTCTTTTTGTCGGTGACCCATGAGCTTCCGCGATGGCCCCTGGATCTGGAAGCGGGATTGGGCGCAGCTATTTTTGTAGTTGCGTTTTACTGTTTCTATTCTCGCGTATTGGGCGGCACGAGCATGGGCGCCAGACTGGCGCGATTGGCGGGATCGGATTTTTCCGGCGACGAAGAAGCCAGGGATTCTGCACGCTTCCGGTGAGACCGGAGGACGAAGAACGCACTCGGCGATCGTAGTCGTTCTAGTTCTGAAAATATTGTTGTGCCAGCCAGAGTTGGAGCGTTCGCTGCTGGCGGGGCGTAACCTTCACGAAGCGGATGCCCACATTTCCCCGGTGGTCCTGCCATGCGACTTCTGCGTGCGCCTTCAGCACGCTTCTCGCGCCGGGAAGTTCGAACGAAACCTGGAACGGCTTCTTGATTTCGACCGGCGTATCGGAGTGGACCTGTAGTCCGCCCTGGCTGACGTTGACCAGATGCGCTTCGACGCGCGAGTTGCGCGTGGGACTCAGCGATACCGGCACTTCCAGTCCCGCGCGGTGATAGCGCAGGCGGCCGTCGAGAATCATGTTGCGCGCAGCGGAGAGCGTGCGCACGGCCTGCTCCACCGAAATTGGTTTCTTGAAGGCGAACAGGGCGCCCGTCGCTTCCAGCGTTTGGGCCGATGGCGCTCCCATAATGACGAGGGGCACAGTGTTCATCTGCCGGTCGTGCTGCTGCAATTCATGCAGGAACTGAGCGCTGCCGTTGAGATCGCAGTCCACGATGAGGGCGTCGACCTTGGAACGGTTGAGGCGGCTCATCGCCCGCTGTGGTTCTTCTTCCACGGAAACATCCATGTGGAGACCGCCGAGGATGCACTCCAGAACGCTGACTTCCTGCCAATCGCGAGAAACCACCATCGAGGAAAGAGTCATGAACTGAATCTAGCCGCAGATGGTACTGTGACGTAGATAACTAACGTAACGAGGCGGCCTCGAGGTCTTCTGGGCGATGGCCCGAGCAAAAAATCAATCGTTGGACCGGGTTCTGGGAGCTTAATCGCCCTTAACAACAGCTTACCGTGGTTACTCGTCTTTCGTCTCGGCGATCAGAGCGTTCAGTTCACCCTATTGAACCTGATTCCGCGGGCCGCTTGTGTAAACACGCTGAGGCCGCAGATGCGCCGGTCGGCGTCGAACTGGAAAACCAAAGTGCGAAAGTCGCTGGAGTAGAACTCGTTTCGGGTAGCGGGGTCGAAGATGACCGGTGGCTTGTCGCCCTCCTTGACCGCCAGTCTTCCGTTTTCTGCCGACAATGTGTAGGTCGCGTCAAGTTCGTCCGACTGGTACCTGCCGGCGAAACCGGCTAGCTCCGCTTCGCTGAGATGGACGGGCTCCAGCTTGTCGCCGGAGAAATACACCTCGCCGGGAATGGCAAGCGAGCAGCGCATCTTGCCGTTCACCTTCTCGAAGGTGATGACGTCGCTGCCGAGGTCGTAGAATCTATTGGCGTCGATGCGCCGCAGAACCGCTCCCCATGCCATGAGATTGCCGTGGTCGGCGGTGAACGTATAGATGGTCTTCGTTTGCGGATCGAGGTAGGTGCCGCCGAAGGCTGCCGGGTCGGGTAGGTCTGAGGCCACGGTGAGTGTATTTCTTGTCGGCTTGAAGTCGGGTGCCAGGTACAGGTCGGCGATTTTACGTGCGAGGGCTTCAGGGCCTGCGGTAGCAAGGTTGCAAAGCACGATCACGCTGAATCTCTGTTGCGGAAAGCGCAGGAATGCAGAGTGGTACCCGAACAGCGCGCCGTTGTGCTCGACGATCGGAAGGCCGCGGTAGGCGCCAAGCGATAGGCCCAGGGCGTAATCGATCTGGTTACCGTTGTTGAGGACGCCGTGACTTTGCAACTCCACGGGCAACGTTCCCTTGCCGAGCTTATTGGCCAGAAAAGCAGGTCGTCGACGCTGCTCATCAGGCCGCCGCCGCCAACGATGTCATAAGTAGTGGACCAAGCGACAAGGAAGTTGCCCTTCTGTCCGGAATCGTAAGCGGCGACGCGGTTTGGGACCACTAGCGTGTTGTCCTCGTAGAAGAGTGTGTGCGTCATTCCGAGAGGCTGAAAGATGTTTTCGGCGGCGAAGTGCGCGAGAGATTTCCCGGTCGCGCGCCGGATGACTTCGCCGAGTAGAAAATAATTGGAGTTGCTGTAGACCCACTCGGCGCTGGGAACATTGTTCAGGCCCTTCTGGCGCGCGATGAGCTCGAGGATCTCGGCCGGCGAGGCGAGGCCTGCGGCATTGCGCCCGGAAATGAAGACAAGATCGAGAAAGTCGCGGAATCCGCTGGTTTGATGGAGCATCTGGCGAAGCGTGATGCGACGGCCGTAGTCGGGGAGTTCGGGAAGGTACTTGCGGACGTCGTCATCGAGCGAGAGATGAGCTTGTTCGGCAGCAAGGACGATGCTCGCGGCCGTGAATTGCTTCGACACCGAGCCCACGTAAAAGACCGACGCGGGTGTGAGCGGGACGCCGAGTTCGAGGCCTCGCGTAACCGAAGGACCTCTTGTAAACGAAGCTGCCGTTGCGGATTACGCCGACTGAGCACCCCGGCGAGCCCGGTTTGTCGAACATCGCGAAAAGCTGATTGACCTCTCGCTCCCGATCGTCAGCGCCGAGTGCGGCGGTCACCGTGGCGATGCTCAGGGACACAACGATGAAGGTTCTCATCAGCGCCGCTTTCGTAAGACCACGGTCGGCTATAACGGCGACGGGAGGCTTTCGGAGGTTCTTCACTTTCCGCGGTACCACTGCACCGTCCTGCGCAGTCCTTCTTCGAAGTCCACTTTGGGTTTGTAGCCGAGGTGTTTTTCTGCCCGCGCAATGTCGGCCAGAGAATGCTTGATGTCGCCGCCGCGCTCGGACCCGTAGTTGGGCTGTCCGGAGTAGGAAGTCATACCCCGCAACAGTTGGAAGGTTTCATTCAGCGTGACGCGCCTTCCGGTGGCCACGTTGAACACGTTGCCGGCGGCCGAAGAGGAAGCCTGACAGGCCAGCAGATTGGCCTCTACCGCATTGTCGATGTAGGTGAAGTCGCGGCTTTGTTCGCCGTCGCCGAAGATGGTGGGCTGCTCTCCGCGCAGCATTTGGGTGATGAACTTGGCCAGCACGCCCGAATACGGCGACGAGGGATCCTGTCGCGGCCCGAAAATATTGAAGTAGCGCAGCGCCACCGTTTCCAACCCGTAGCAGCGGAAGAACGAAATCATGTAGTGTTCGCTAGCCAGCTTGGCCACGGCATAGGGCGAGATGGGATCGGGCGTCATGGCTTCATGCTTGGGCAAGGTCGGGGTATCGCCATACGCCGAAGACGACGCCGCGTAGACCACGCGCTTGACCTTGGCATCGCGCGCCGCAATGAGCACGTTGACGGTGCCGTCTACATTCGTGCGGTTGCTGCCCAGAGGATCGAGCACCGACTTCGGCACCGAGGGAATCGCTGCCTGGTGCAGAACATAATCGACGCCCGCGCACGCCTTGTGCATAGCTTCCAGATCGAGAATGTCGGCCTCGTGGAAGTCGATCCGGGGAAGAATCTCCTGCAGGTTTTCCCGTTTTCCCGTGGCAAAATTGTCCACTCCCCGCACATTCTCGTTCTTGGCCAGCAAAGCCCTTGCTAGAGATGACCCAATGAAACCTCCAACTCCGGTTATCAGATAAAGAGCCATAGTCATTCATCATAGCCAAAGGATCGGGTTCCGTGGGTCGGTGGGAGTACGATCTTGATTCCAGGCGAAAAACCGTGCGGGCGAGGCGCACGCGGCCACGGGAGAGAGAAGACGCCAGAGTCCGGAACAGCGGGCAAGAGTGTCCGCTCCACACAGACGAGCCTCACCTGGAGGGATGGTTTCCCATTTCCTGGCTCTTGCGCAGGATTCGGAGGAACTCATCCCGCATAAGCAGTTGGCGGCTTTCGAAGAACTCAGACAGCGCGCGGAGAGCGGCCGCCGGGTCCGAAGGAAGCGGGTTGGGCTCGGCCGCACCGCGCATATGAACCGTGGTTGAGATGCTTGGTCCCATGATGAGCGATGGGCGCGACACCGTCCGCAACAACTCCCTCAACCGCGAGCGGTCCTCTTCCGACATTTCTATGAAGGCAATCCCCATTCCCAGACAGGGATAGGTTACCCGGACGCATCCCTTGCTTTGTATCTGCAATCCGCTGGCCTGCAATTTGATGTGCACGTTGGTCCCAACCGGGAATGTGGCGGTAGCTTCGACATAGCAGCCGTGCATGCTCACATCCGTGCAAGTGGCCCAGGTGCGCAACTCCGAGCCCTCCTGGCATATCTCTGTGCTGCCTTCGCACTTGTAGCGCGGGCTGCGGCGCTTCTCTGCCCCCCTGAAGAAGAGCGGGCTGGCAGAACTCTGACTGGGCACATCAGCCTCGGGCTTTCCTGAATTCGGCTCGCGCGCCGGAGCCACGCCGGCCGCGAGGGGGGCAGACTGCTTCAAGGCCTGCAAATAGGCCAAACCATCGTCGGTTTCCTGCGCCATAGTGCTCACCATAAACTGCGGGACTCGCTCCATTCCGGAAGCGCGGCGATGCGCCGCCGCTCTGGAACCGCCCCTGTAATCGGGGATTCTCTTTGTCCTATCGGACAATTGTGTTGAAGGTTTAGACCGTGCCAGCCTGGCGGATGAGAGCTTTCTAATCAGAAGGCAACGATTCAGCCGTTTCCGTTCGTGTAGCAGCCCGCTTGATTCGCTTCCATAATTCCTCGCGGCCCGCTCCACTCTTGGCCGAGTAAGGCACGATATGGGCCGTGGGATATTCCTTGGCCAACGTTTTCAACGCACTGTGGAGTTGATTGTTCGAGAGCCGGTCGCTCTTGGTTGCGACTAGCAGAAAATCGCGGCCGGAGGCGCTGAGGAAGTCCAGCAGCTTGCGGTCGGCTTGCTGCGGA
Organism: Candidatus Sulfotelmatobacter sp.; assembly: GCA_035308125.1. GTDB lineage: Bacteria > Acidobacteriota > Terriglobia > Terriglobales > Acidobacteriaceae > Sulfotelmatobacter. The sequence continues at coordinate 43,378 of DATGHF010000052.1, read as the reverse complement.
GGCACGTTCGCGTCCACGAGCGCCAGACACAGCGCCAGTGTGGGGCGGTCGTTGAGGTACGGCTCAATAAACTTGGGCCACTCGGCAGAGATCTCGCGAGAAAGTTTCGCGTAACCGTAGCCGGGCAGGTCGGTGAAAATCAGTTCGGGCTGCGGTTTCCCGGGCCAGCGAATTCCGAAGAAATTGATGCTGCGAGTGCGGCCAGGTGTGGAACTGGTGCGGGCCAGCTTGCTGCCTACGAGAGAGTTGATGACGCTCGACTTGCCGACGTTGGAGCGCCCGAGGAATGCGATCTCCGGCAGGCTAGGCTCGGGGAAGTGAGCCGCATCGGTCGCTGCAGCTAGAAACTGCGCCATCACTCTCATGCTCAAGTGTGCAATGGAGAGCTGGAAGTTGGCAAGCGGGAATGGGGAAGGGCACTCCGCCGCCGGAACCCGAGAACTGAGACTTGACACCTGAGAACTGGTCTACCCTCGTCGAAACTGCTTGCTCAGCGTGAGCGCCTGATGTTGATATGAAGATCCGATATTCGTGCCATAGATCTTGTTCGGTCGCGACAACAGAGGCATATAGTTCAGTCGGCCCACAAACTGCCCGTGTTCGATCAGGAAAGGAACTTCGTGCGCCCGAACTTCAAGCACCGCGCGGGTTCCCTTGATGTCGCTTGAGCCGTAGCCGAAACCAGGATCGAAGAACCCGGCATAGTGAATTCGGAACTCACCATCCGCGGGATCGAAAGGAACCATCTCCGCGGCGAACTCAGGAGGAACGCGTACTCTTTCTCGCGACGCCAAAATGTAAAAGTCCCCGGGCTCGAGAATCAGGTTTTTGTTCGCATTCTGATGACGGACTTCCCAGAACTCTTCGGTCGGATAATAGTCAATGCGGTCGAGTTCGATCGCTGGAGCGTAACGCTTGGCCCTATAGGCGATGATTTCGCCCGCTTCGGCGGCTTCCAGATTCACCGTAACTCTCAAACCCCGCTCTACCCTCGCTTTGCCGGGGCTATCTTCGTCTTCCATGTAGACCAGCGGCACGTCTTGATTGAGGTCGCGAATCGTTTTGTCGCCGGAAACGGGATTGCCCTGCACGAAGCGCAGCTGACTCAACCGCATTCCCGCTCGAATCGCAACCGTAAATGTGCGGGACACAACTTCGGCATAGAGTTTGCCTTTGTATCCCGGCGGCACATGGTCGAACTCAGTTCCGTAGTCGGTGATCAGGCGGGTGAAAATATCCAGACGGCCCGTCGTGCTCTTCGGATTCGCTTTGCCGGAAATATTCTCGGGAAGATTCAGTTCCTCGACCAGGGGCACGATGTAAACGCAATCTTTTTCAAACACCGCGGAGCCGGTAAGGTCCACTCGCGTCATCCGCAGTTCTTTGATTTTGGCTTCAACTGTGCTGTTCGGTCCGGGCAGGAACCCCGCGCGCACGCGATGCGCCATGTCGCCCAACCTCAAGTCGAGACTTGCCGGCTGTACGTGGTCGGGATTGATGGCGGGCCTGGCGATGATGTGTCCATGGGCGATCAGGCTGCTGATTTCCTGCGAAGGCAGGATTCCCGTGGTCCGAGCTCGAGCCTCTTCGACGGGCATCTCTGAGCCGTTTTCAAAAGTGATTTGACCTTGGTTGGACGCGGACATTTGCAAGACTCCCTTTGGGCTGGGTGAAAAAGTGTGGCAGTCGATTGCTACGAAAACTGCTGTACGCCGGCTGGAAAGTACTTTTACTGTAAGGAGGCGAGAGGAAACGTGTCAAGTGAGGGACTCGCCCTTCATTCCTACCCCCATGCTTCACCGTAGAGAGGAAGCTTGCCACGTCTCTGCCGGAAGCGTCTCAAATCATTCAGCGTCATCGATGCGGCCGGCTGAGACGTTGCAAGCTTGGCCTCTACGAGAAAAGAGCCCGCGCGAGCGGGCTCTCGTAAAATGCTAACTGCGACGACCTCTCTATTGATGTGCCGTCGGGCTCCCTACAGTATCGGAAGTCAACGGCGCAATCGGCTGTGTCACTTCCGCATCCATTTTTGGCAGCGGTGATTCCAGAGCGATCTGCAGCACCTGATCCATCGTATCCACGAAGTGCAGCTTCATCGCGTTGCGCAGATTCTCGGGAACCTCGGCCACATCTTTTTCGTTGTCCTTGGGCAGGATCACTTCAAACAAACCAGCGCGATGCGCCGCCAGCAACTTCTCTTTGAGTCCGCCGATGGGCAGGACTTTGCCGCGCAGCGTGATCTCGCCAGTCATCGCCAGGTCGCGTCGAACTGGAATCTTGCTTAATGCACTCGATATGGCGGTGGCGATGGTGATGCCGGCCGACGGGCCGTCCTTGGGAATCGCGCCTTCCGGCACGTGCACGTGCAGATCGAGATTGCGATAGAAGTCGCGGGTCAGGCCCAGGCTACGAGCCCGCGAACGCACATAAGACATGGCCGCCTGCGCGGATTCCTGCATCACGTCCCCGAGTTTTCCGGTGAGCGTCAGTTTGCCTTTACCGTCAACGACGGTCGCTTCAGTGCTCAGGATCGAGCCGCCGACTTCGGTCCACGCCAGGCCCGTGACCAGGCCGACTTCGGACTTTTCATGCGCCAGGGTGTCGCGGAACTTGATGACGCCCAGGAAGTCGTTGACGTTCTCGCCAGTAACCGCAATGTTATAGGTCTCGCCTTCTTTCACTACCTTGCGCGCGACCTTGCGGCAAACGTTGCCGATTTCGCGTTCGAGATTGCGCACGCCCGCTTCGCGCGTATAAGAACGGATGATTCCGGTGATGGCGTCGTCGGTAAACTTGATGTTCTTTTCCGACAAGCCCGCTGCCAGCATCTGTTTCTTTACCAGGAACTGCTTGGCAATCTCGACCTTCTCCTGCTCGGTGTAGCCGTGCAGGCGGAGCACTTCCATGCGGTCTTGTAAGGCGGGCGGGATGGTATGCATCACGTTGGCCGTGGCTACGAAAAACACCTGCGACAGGTCGTATTCCACGTCGAGATAGTGGTCGACGAACATGAAGTTTTGTTCCGGATCGAGCACTTCGAGCAGCGCCGCCGACGGGTCGCCACGGAAATCCATCGACATCTTGTCCACTTCGTCCAGCATGAAGACGGGGTTCTTGGTTCCCGCCTTCTTCATCATCTGAATGATTTGCCCGGGCAGGGCGCCAATGTAGGTGCGGCGGTGCCCCCGTATTTCCGCTTCATCCCGCACGCCGCCCAGCGACATGCGAACGAACTTGCGGCCGGTAGCCTTGGCGATCGACATTCCCAGGGAAGTTTTGCCGACTCCGGGAGGGCCAACGAAGCACAGAATCGATCCCTTGGGATTTTTCACCAACTGCCGCACGGCGAGAAACTCGAGGATGCGTTCCTTGATCTTCTCCAGCCCGTAATGATCTTCGTTCAGAACTTTTTCAGCGCGCGAAATGTTGCGGATTTCCTTCGACCGCTTCTTCCACGGCACGGCCAGCAGCCAATCGAGATAGTTGCGCGAGACCGTCGATTCCGCCGACATCGGCGGCATGGCCTCCAGTTTCTTCAATTCCTGGATCGCCTTATCTTTCACGTCTTTCGGCATGCCCGCCGCTTCGATTTTCTTTTTCAGCTCGTCGAACTCGCTCTTTTCGCCGCGGCCCAGTTCCTTCTGGATGGCCTTGATCTTCTCGTTGAGGTAATACTCTTTTTGCGCCTTCTCCATTTGCCGCTTCACCCGCGACTGGATGGTGCGGTCGACGTTCAGCTTTTCAATTTCGATGTCGAGCACGTCGGCAATACGGGTAAGCCGCTCCGCGGGATCGAAAATCTCGAGCAGTTCCTGCTTTTCTTCGATCGAGAGCTGCAGGTTGGCAGAGATCACGTCGGTGAGTTTCGCGGGATCTTCCATGCGAACCGCCGAGATCATGGTCTCGTAGTTCAAGGCCTGGCACAGCTTCACATATTGCTCGAACAGGGAAGTCACGCGTTGCATGCTGGCTTCGATCGCGGGATTCATTTCAGCGGCGTAGCGCGCCACCCGTACCGACGCCTGCATGAAGCCCTCAGTATCGGTGACCTGCAGAATCTTACCCCGCTCAATGCCCTCGACTAACACTTTGATGTTGCCATCGGGCAGCTTCAGGCTCTGCACGATGTTGACGATCGTGCCCACCTGGTAAATCTCGTTGGCCTTGGGCTCATCCATGGAGGCGTCGTGCTGGGTCGCCAGGAAAATCTTCTTGTCCGCTGCCAGCGCTTCTTCGAGCGCGCGTACGCTCGACTCGCGGCCCACTACGAACGGCGTCATCATGAACGGAAAAATGACGACGTCTCGAATGGGCATCATCGGCAGCTTCTTGCTTTCGAATTTTTCCTTGGATGTGGTCAAAGAGTCTCCCCCGGGAATTAAAAAGCCTGGTGAACCACGTAGGTCCGGAACCCAGGCCAACAGAGCTTACGCCCCACCTCTAGATTCTACTACTGCGGCGGCTGAACCAGAACTCGCAAACGGTCGGCGAGTCCCATAGTGGGAGCGTTAGCCCGCCTTCTCCATCACGGTAGCGAACGTAGCGCTCCGCTTCTCCACCATTTCCCGCGTGACTTCGAATTCTTTCAGCTTCTTCTGGCTGGGCAGGTTGAACATGAGGTCGAGCATGAGTTCTTCGAGAATCATGCGCAGGCCGCGCGCTCCCACTTTGCGAGCCATCGCCTGGCGGGCCACGGCGCGCAGCGCCTCATCGCTGAACTTCAGGCGCACGTTCTCGAACTCAAACAGGCGCTGATACTGCTTGATGATCGCGTTCTTCGGCCGGGTGAGGATCTCGATTAGCGCAAACTCGTCCAGATCCTCGAGCATGCCGACTACGGGAAGGCGTCCCACAAATTCCGGGATCAGGCCGAACTTGATCAAATCCTCGGGCTGGATTTCGCTCAGCAGTTCGTAGTTGCGCTTGCGCGAAACGGATACTTCTTCCTTCTCGGCATCCTCGCCGCCGCGGAATCCCAGGGACTTCTTGCCAATGCGCCGCGCGATGATCTTTTCCAGGCCAACAAACGCGCCGCCGCAGATGAACAGAATATTCGTGGTGTCCACCGGCGTGAATTCCTGGTGCGGATGCTTGCGTCCGCCCTGCGGCGGAACGTTGGCGATGGTGCCTTCCAGAATCTTCAGCAGAGCTTGCTGCACGCCCTCGCCCGAGACGTCGCGCGTGATGGATGGGTTCTCGTCCTTGCGCCCGATCTTGTCCACTTCGTCGATGTAGATAATGCCGGTCTGGGCGCGGCTCACGTCTCCATCGGCCGCCTGCAGCAGCTTGAGGATGATGTTCTCTACATCCTCGCCCACATATCCAGCCTCGGTGAGGGTGGTGGCATCGACGATGGCGAAGGGAACGTCCAGCATGCGCGCTAGAGTCTGCGCCATCAGCGTCTTGCCGGTTCCAGTCGGTCCGATCAGCATGATGTTCGATTTGCTCAGTTCGATGCCGTCGCCGGTCTTCTGCCGGTTCATGAAGATGCGCTTGTAGTGGTTGTAGACCGCGACCGCCAGCTTCTTCTTCGTCTGTTCTTGCCCAATCACGTACTCGTCGAGGAAGGTTTTCACTTCCTGAGGCTTGGGCAACTGGTTGGGAACGCTGGCCTGGGGCGTGGCGCTGCGGTCATCTTCGAGAATGGAGTTGCAGACCGCGACGCACTCGTCGCAAATGTAGGCGCGCGGATAATCGCTGGGCGACGAGATCAGTTTGGCTACGGCGTCCTGCGACTTATGACAGAACGAACAGCGCAAAATCTCATCGGAGCCGGATTTATTTTTCACTCTGCTCCTTTTGTGCCGGCAGGATCGAGTCCCAGCGTCGTTCGCCTCGCCTGCGGCCGTCTATCTTTCCCACCGGCGACGGTGTTTTCGCGTCACGCGCGAAGGCCGATCATACCGCTTTTGCCGTCTTATAGATGATATCGTCGATGATTCCGTATTCCTTGGCCTGTTGCGCGTTCATAATGAAGTCGCGCTCCACATCTTTCTCTACCTTATCGAGCTTTTGCCCGCTGTGCTTGGAGAGTAACTGGTTAGTTATCTCTCTCATACGCAGGATCTCCCGGGCGTGAATATCGATGTCGGTGGCCTGGCCTGATAATCCTCCCATCGACGGTTGATGTATTAGAATCCTCGAATTCGGCAGCGCCAATCTCTTTTTAGGTTCCCCTGATGCCAAAAGTAACGCGGCCATTGATGCGGCCTGTCCCACGCACAGCGTCATGACGTCGTTCTTTACGTATTGCATGGTGTCGTAAATCGCCATGCCCGCCGTAATTGAACCTCCCGGAGAGTTGATGTAGAGCTGAATGTCTTTCTCCGGATCTTCCTGAGCCAAAAACAACATCTGTGCGATCACCAGATTGGCAATATTGTCGTCAATCGGCGTCCCGATGAAAATGATGTTGTCGCGGAGCAGCCGGGAATAAATGTCGTAGGCGCGTTCGCCCCGCCCGGTCTGCTCGATGACCATGGGAACGAGCATCATGTGCGCATCGTTCCTATTCGAATCTTTGGGTTTCACGTTCACCTGCCACACTCCGCCCCGAAACAACATCTGTGTCGCCAGGGGAGGATCGAAAGTGGTCCGCGTCTTTCAGTTGGTCACGACGCGGACTGGTGATACAGAAAGTCGAGGGTCTTCTCGCTGCGGATTCTGTTTCGGATTCTATCGAGGCCCCCATCCTGTGTCAAACGAGCGCGAACCGCTTCCGGAGTCTGTTTTGCCTGTTTGGCCAGCGAGGCAATCTCCCGGTTTACCTCTTCCTCGCCCACCTCGATTTTTTCCAGCTCCGCGACGCGATCCAGTAACAGCGACGATTTCACATCCTGCAACGCTTGCTCCCGCTGACCGACCCGCAGCCGCGGAAGATCCATTTTCTTCATGTCTTCCATCTTCATGCCTTGCGCCGCCAGCGCCCGCAGGCCACGCTCCAGGCGAAGATCGATCTGGCGCTCTACCAGCGATTCCGGCACTTCGAATTCGTTACGCCGCACCAATTCCGCGGTGATTTTTTCTTTGGCTTCGTGCTCGGCGGCGTGCCGCTTTTCCGCTTCCATGTTTTCGCGAATCTGTTTCCGCACCTGGTCGAGGCTGGTGAATTCTCCCAGTTCCTTGGCGAAGTCATCGTTCAGTTCGGGCATGCTCTTGCGCTTGATGGCCTGCACTTTCACGGTGTAGACGAACGTCTTGCCCGCGAGACGATTGTCGGGGGCATCTGCCGCGTAGGCCACTTCGAACGAGCGCTCCTCACCAGCCGAAACGCCGCGCAGATTTTCCGTGAACTCGGGCACGGTATTCTTGCCGCCAATCTCGATCAGGACTTCATCCATGTGCACCGGGTTGGCGTCGGAACCAGCCTTGCCCTCCTTCGCACCGTCCCTGGGTTGGCCGTCAAACGACGCTTGCGCAAAGTCGCCGTCGGCCAGCGGACGTCCCTCCATCGAAGTGAACGTAGCGTGCTGTTCTTGGACGCTGGCCAGTGCCTTCTCGACGTCCTCGTCGGTCACTGTAATTTCCGGGTGATCGGCGCGCAGCTCCTTGTAGCCCTCGACGCGAATTTCGGGCATCACCTCGAAGCTGGCCTTGAAAGTCAATGGCTTGCCATCGTGAATGTGCAGGTCGGTAACCCGCGGCTGAGAGACGGGAATCATCCCCAGCTTCTCCGCCTCTTTGCGGAAGTATTTTGGCACCAGCGCTTCCACCACATCGCTCTTGAGATCTTCGGCAAAGCGGTGACGGATCATCGACGCCGGCACGTGGCCTTTGCGGAACCCGGGCAGGCGCGCCAGCTTCTGATATTTCTGGACGATCGTCTCGGTCTCGCGAGCGACTTCTTCGGCGGGAATTTCAACCGAAATCTCGCGCTTGACGCCGTCTTTATTCTTCGCGTCTGCCGTTTCTGTGGGACTCACTTTTACCTCAGTTCGTGATCGATGGCCGAGCTGAAGCCTGCAAGGTCCTTTCGAGCCAAAGGACCAAGGCCTCATTCACACAACGCTAACTTTCAGTGTAAAGACATCTTTCAGTGTAAAGACATGAGGAGAGCACCGTCAAACCGCAGAAGGGGACGAAGGGGCGCGGCTGTGGGGGAACGGTAGCGTTCGTGAACTGGCTTACGACGCCAGCGGCTCGATGGTTTCCACGTGGATCAGGTTGGTGTCCATGTCGAGCTTGCCGGTGACCCTTACTTGCTTGCCCTCGAACTGCCTGGCTTTCTCCTGGTCATCGAGTTGATACCTGACGTTGGCGGCTGTGTCCTTAAGGATGAGTTTGCCTTTCTCTTTCACGATGATGCCGTTGAAAGGCTTGGCATCCTGCGTTTGCACGTCGTTCTGTTGTGGGACTGGTTGAGCGGCAACCGGTTGTTGAGGACTAAGTTTGGCCTGTTGTGCGTTGGCTGGCGCGGTCAATGCGACCAGGCCAGCCATCACGGAAAACGCGAGCGCGAGACGCAAAAAAAAATTCTTCATCACGAACCTCCGAGAGATAGGGGTAATGTTTCTTGCATCCTGCCGTTGCAAAACTTTTGCCAATCGAGCTGAAAGCCGTGGTTGCAACCAGATGCGCGAACCCGCGCTCTCGCCTCGGGAGGCGAACCCAGTAAATTCTCGTCACTCCCTAGGAATTCCTCGCAAAGCGCTCTTGATCGTCATAAGCCAGAGCATGCGGAAAAAATTACATCGCCTAGCCCGTTTTCCTAGCCGGCGAACGCCGGTATCGCCGCAATTTAGGCGGTCTTTACGCGGCCAACTGCGGCTTTGTCGATTTGGCAGCGATTGTGCTAAGGGGCAGAAGAGACCGGGTCCCACAAACATGTCTGATTCTGCCGCGCCAGCGTGAATGCGGTGTCGCCGCATTGCGCGCGTGACAGCCTACCAAGGAGCGTGTGAACCATGGAAAACACCACAGCAGCTTACGGGGTTTATGCAGACGAAATGGAGGTGGCTGATGTTGTGCATACGCTGAATAGCGCAGGTTTCCAGAATGAAGACATATGCCTGATGCTGGCACCGACGCATCCCATTGCGGAGATCGTGCGCTCGGCAGGCATTCTCGCGGTTGAGCGCGACGAAACGGCGGCCACCGCGGGCTTGATCGGTTGGCTTTCCGAGTTGGGGGCGGTGGTGATCCCGGGCGTAGGTTTCTTTATCCGTTCGCGGATGTTTTTTAACGCGTTGGTCGCAGCCAGGAATGCTCCGGCGCTGTGCGGAGACTTGCGAACGCTGGCGGGCTTGGGGTTCCCCGGCCCGGATGCGGCACGTTTTGAAGATCGGCTGACACAGGCAGGATTCTTGGTTTATGTGGCCTCGAGTGAGACGGCACGCGGAAGGTGGGCCGTGGAACTGTTGCGCGCTACCGGGGCGATAGAGACTGCCGTACTTGAAAAGCGAGCGAGTGCAGGAGCGGTGGCGTAGGGTGCTGCCGCGCCAGATGCATGTGTGAAGAGTCTCCGTAGGTTGTGCCCGTCAAGCCGCGCCGGGTGGTAATTATTTCCAGTGTGTGGCGTTGAGCCCGCTCACCTCCAATTCCAGCCTGTTGACAGCAATGAAGTTAGGCTGTGCCGCGAAGTGGCAACCGGCTTGCACCGTTGGCAACAATCAATTCACCGATCGCGCTCCTTCGTGTGTCCGGCGCATCCGTCACGCCGGATGGTAATTCGTACTAAGTCCAAAATTTTTGCACGGCTATTCTGCAGCGGGATACCGGAGGCGACATGCGGCTCCTGAGTGCTCGGCTGATTGTCTCGCTCATCCTGGGAGTGACCCTGGTCTCCTTGCTTTCCTCCTACATCGAGGTTCATGGGGAGCAGCGCAGGCTGCGCCGTGACCTGGAGCGAAGGACGGAAGTACTCGGCGAGAGCCTGGCCGGCAATGTGGAGCCTTATGTTCAACGCCAATCTCCACGCGAACTGGAACGCATTGTGGAGCGGTTCAGTCACCGCGAGCAACTTGCGGGAGTCGCCGTCTACAATAATCAGTCTGAACCGATCGCTCTGTCTTCGGGCCTGCCGAAACAACTCACCACGCGACCGTCCGCTGTGGCGCAAGCCATCCGGGAAGACAAGGCGCAATCGCAGTTTCTAAGCCAGGATGGGGCTTCTCTTTACATCTACGCGATTCCGCTGCATCAGCACGATGAAGTTGCCGGCAGCCTGGTGATGGTGCATGACGCCAGCTACATCGACCTGCAAACGACGCACATGTGGCGCGGCAGCTTTCTGCGAGTGCTGGTCCAGGTCCTGCTCATCGCGTTAATCACGCTTCTGATCGTGCGCTGGAGCATTGCCGGGCCCATCGCTCGGGCGGCGCAATGGATGCGAGCCCTGCGCACCGGACGATTCGCGGGTTCCCGGGCGGAGTTTCCTGACTTGGATCTGTTCAAACCGCTAGCTCACGAAGTCACCACCTTTGCCGAGAGCCTGAGCGCCGCTCGCAACGCTGCCGAAAAAGAGGCGCAACTGCGCCAGGCGGCCGAGTCGGTCTGGACCGCCGACCGGCTCTCGGTGCATATACGCAGCCGATTGCATGAAAGCCGATTGTTTGTGGTCTCCAATCGCGAGCCTTACACCCACGTGCATCAAGGCAAGATCGTGCAAGCGGTTGTGCCTGCCAGCGGTCTGGTGACGGCCCTGGAGCCGGTACTTTGCGCCTCCGATGGAACCTGGATCGCGCACGGGAGCGGGGATGCGGATCGCGAAACCGTCGATCGCTTCGACCGCCTCCGGGTTCCTCCCGAGGAGCCGAGATACACGCTGCGGCGAGTATGGCTTACCAAGGAAGAAGAGGAAGGCTACTATTACGGCTTTTCCAACGAAGGGCTCTGGCCGCTGTGCCACATCGCGCACACCCGGCCGCTGTTTCGGTCCTCAGACTGGGAACATTATCGGGCCGCGAACCAGAAGTTTGCCGAGGCTGTGTTGAAAGAAATGAAAGGCGTCGAGCGGCCCGTGCTGCTGGCACAGGATTACCACTTCGCGCTGTTACCGCGCATGGTGAAGCGTGAGCGTCCTGATGCGCGCATCGCGATTTTCTGGCACATTCCGTGGCCCATGCCCGAGGCCTTCGGCATTTGTCCATGGCAGCGCGAGTTGCTGGATGGATTGCTGGGCGCAGACCTGATCGGGTTCCATATTCAGTCGCATTGCACGAATTTTCTGCAGTCGGTGGATCGGGCGCTGGAATCGCGCATCGATTGGGAACACTTCACCGTGAACCGGGAAGAGCATCGAACCGTAGTGAAACCGTTCCCCATCAGCGTCGAGTTTGCCGAGCCTGCCGGCGAGGCTTTAGAGCAGGAATCTTCCTACTCTGACCGGGTCGCACTTTTCCGCGAGCTGGGTGTGGAAGGCTTATTCCTGGGTGTGGGCGTGGACCGGGTCGACTACACAAAAGGAATCCTGGAGCGCTTCCTGGCCATTGAGCGGCTGATGGAAAAACATACCGTCTATCGGGAAAAATTCGTATTCGTGCAGATCGGAGCGCCCAGCCGCACCCACATCAAGCGCTATCACGACCTGCTGGCGGAAGTGGAGGCGGAGGCGGAAAGGATCAACTGGCGCTTTCAAACCAGCAAGTGGAAGCCGATCGTGTTTCTCAAGCGGCAGCACAGTCACAAGGAAATCGATCGCTACTACCGCACGGCGGATGTTTGCCTGGTCACATCCTTGCATGACGGAATGAACCTGGTGGCGAAGGAATTTGTGGCGGCGCGTCACGATGAGCAAGGAGTCCTCATTCTGAGTCGGTTCACCGGGGCTGCCCGCGAATTGCGCGATGCCGTGCTGGTAAATCCTTACGACATCGAGCAGACGGCGGAAGCGATTCGCTTGTCACTGGAGATGGAACCCGAAGAACGAACCGCGCGCATGCAGCGTCTGCGCAGGGTGGTGAAGGAGCAGAACATTTACCGCTGGGCGGGAAACTTGATCGGAGAGTTGTGCGAGGTGCGACTCGATGCTCCGGACGAGATGAAAGCAATTTCTCGCGCGTCGGTGGTGTAAATCTCCTACGCTGATTGCGCGGGGACTCGCCAACAGTCGTTTACTGGCATTACAATCCGGAAAGTTCAAGGCGGGACCCTGTTCTCAGCGAGTCGCGCCTCGAAGAACATCCACGACTGCCCAGCGATGTCCTGGCTCACCATCCTCAACCGTGAAGTTGTCGCCTGTACTCGCTGCCCCCGGCTGGTGGCGTACCGCGAGCAGGTTGCACGCGAGAAGCGGCGCGCCTATCGCGAGTGCGAATACTGGGGAAAGCCCGTCCCGGGATTCGGCGATCCGGACGCGCGTGTGCTGATCATGGGACTTGCGCCCGGAGCCCACGGCTCCAACCGCACCGGACGCCCTTTCACCGGCGACGCCAGCGGCAACTTCATGTATCCAATTCTCTACGAAACTGGATTCGCCAGCCAACCGACGGCGACCGCTCGCAACGACGGGCTCACGCTCAAGAATCTGTACATCACGGCGGCGGTGCGTTGCGCGCCTCCCGATAACAAGCCCGCGCCGCAGGAACTTGACAATTGTTCGCAGTTTCTGGACCGTGAGATGGCGGGATTAGAAAATGTGAAAGTCGTGGTAGCGCTGGGCAAGATCGGCTTCGACGCCTATCTCAACTACCTGAAACGCCGCGGCCTGCTTCCGAGTAAGAAGGGTTATCTGTTCAAACACGGCGCTAGTTACAGTACGCCCGACGGCAAGGTGCTGCTGGCGTCGTATCATCCTTCCAACCAGAACACGCAAACCGGAAAGCTCACGCGGAAAATGTTTCTGAAGATTTTTGAGGAAGCCGCAAGACTTGCGGATCAGCCATCAGCTATCAGCCGTCAGGAACCGAAGAGGAGCGATTTCGGGGCCCTGGTCGATGGCTGAGAGTATGAGGTTTTGCTGATGGCTGAAAGCTGATGGCTGAGGGCTGGTCTTTCGAGTGCCCGCCCCCCACACGCACTCCCCCCACAGCACCGCCAGCCTCCTACCGCAGCTTGGTCACCGTCACTTCAAGTTGAAATTGGCGCTTCGAGTTGGGATCGTCGACGCTGCCTATGATCATGGGCTTGCCCAGCAGGGCCACGGTGCTGGCGTGGATCTGGAGTTGACGGATGGCCGGACGGATCGACGCCTCCGATCCTTGTTCGGGAACTGCGAAATTGCTCATTTCAGCGCGCACCGACAAAGGTATGCCATCCGAGCGCTCTCCGATTCTGCACCAAATGTTGGTCCCGACATCGAGGTACTGGAATTCCCCCTGTTTTGTCTCGACGGGAACGCGAGTGCCAATCTTGATTTCGTTGGCATCCTCGGCGTTCAGGTTGAGCGAGTACTGCCGGGTGTTTATTTTCTTGCCGTCCTCCAGTTCGTAAACGGAAAAATCCACGCGGTAGGCGTGCACCGGCTTTTCTGCCCGGTCGGCTTTGACTGCGGCTTCAGCCTCAGCCTTGGTTTGCGAGGCAGCCCTCGCCTCCGCCTTAGCCTTGTCTTGCGCGGGCGTATCCTGTGCGCAGCCCGCTCCCGCCCAACCAATCATGGCCGCCAAAATCACAATGGTTAATACCGACAATGCCTTACGCATGGTCCGTTCTCCTTGAGGTGTCTTTATCTGTCTGAATTCTCGCCGCTCGGTCTTTCCGAATCCGCCGCCGGCCCAGATGAGAAAGCCTGCATTTCCTCGGACTGATCGCGACGCAGTGCTTCCATCCGCGCTCGCGCCACCAGCACCGCATGCTCGGGGTCCTTGGCCACATAGTTCGCCAGCATTTGTTCCTGCTCGCTCAACGGCTGCGGAGAAGGGAACTGCCGCAGCTTTGGAACTGTCCTGGCCAGCCGATGCGCATGATGGGCGCTATGGCTGCTCGCTTTACGGCTGACGGCCACGGTTGCTGGTCTCTCCGGGCTGCGTGTGCCGTTCCAAGCAACCTGCGTATGTGGAGTCGCCGCTGACTGATGATGCACCGTCTGCGTCCGTCCTCCCGTAAGCCATACCAACAGCGCCGCCAAAATCATCACAGCGGCAGCCAGAGCCGTGACTTGCGGCCATCCCCAGGCGGCGTGCGCGGACGACAGCTCGCGCTCTGCCTGCAAGTTTGCCAGCACGCGAGCTTCGAGTCCCGCTCGCGGCTCGACTGCCGCATACTTGGCCAGCGCCGCATCGAGCTCGCGGTCGAGTGCGTCAGTCTCCGTAACCCCCTGCTTCGCGTCTTCGGGTCTGTAGTCGTTTGAGCGATTCTGATCTGTCATGGTTTCACCGTCATTTCACGGTTTGCCGCTCGGTGTTGTCGGCCGTGTGCCAACCCGCGCCCCCAGTTTCTCCCGCAGAATCTGCCGCGCGCGAAACACTCGCGATCGCACTGCCGCTTCATTGATTCCCAAAGTCGCCGCCACTTCGCGCGGCGACATTTCCTCGATCGTGGACAGAATCAACGGCTGGCGCAGCTTGTCGGGCAATGCGGCGATGATTCGTTCCAGCGCCGTGCCCACCTGGAGACCGTGCAACACATCGTCCGCGGCCGCATCCGCGGAAGGAGCCTCCGGAACCGGCTTTTCCGGATCGTCCAGCGGCATCTCACGGTTGCGGCTGTGCTGCCTGTGCCTGTCCACCGCCACCCGCCAGGCGATGCGCGCCAGCCACGTCTTGTGATCTTCCACCGCTTCCAGCTTGTGGCCGTAGCGCAGGACGCGCATAAATGTTTCCTGCGTGGCGTCCTCGGCGTCGTGATGCCGCCGAAGCACCGCGTAAGCGATGCGGTAAACCAGCCGAGTGTGCTGCCGAACTAGATTTTCGAGAAGGCTGTCGAGTGCTTTCTCATGACGCCGCTCTCGACTTTCGTCTCGACCCGGCGCCACCGTTGCCGCCTCGCTCAGAATCGCCTCTCCCGCCGCCACGCGTCTGCCCTCATTCATAAAGACCGGTTGCTGTTGTCATCTGTTCAGGAATTTCTTCGGGAGAACGTACTGAAAGGGTGTAACTTGCGGAGGACTGAAGAAAGCTGAAGAAAATATTACTGCCCACTGACCACTGTCCAGTGTCCACTGCTCTAGAACCCGACCATCACCGGTTCTGGCTCCAGCCTTACGCCAAAGACTTCTTCCACGCGCTGCTGGATCTGTTCTTTCAAGGCGATCACCTCGGCAGCGGTGGCGCCGCCGCGGTTGACGATGGCCAGAGCGTGCTTCCTGGAAATGCCCACATGGCCGAAACCGAATCCTTTGGTGAATCCAGAGCGCTCCACCAGCCAGGCGGCGGAAACTTTCTTGTGGGTTTCGAGCGCGGGATAGCTGGGCACCGCGAGCCCGCGAACGCTGGCGCGCTTCTTCAGTTCCTCATGTTGTTTCTCGGTGAGGACGGGGTTCTTGAAAAACGAGCCGGCACTCTGGCAATCGGCGTCGCCCGGAACGATCAACATACCCTTCAGCGCGCGAATGTGGCGCACCGCTTCCCGCGTCTCGGCGAGATTGGGAGCGGTTTCGCGGCCCTCGAAGTGCCGCTTGAGATCGGCATAGCCGATGTGCGGTTCGCCTCCTGGAGTGAGCGCATAAGTGACGCGCAGAAGGATGAAGCGTCCGCGCTCGGTCGTGTTGAAGATGCTCGAGCGGTAGCCGAAACCGCAGGCTTCGCGGCATAGTTCGTGGACTTGGCCGTCTTTCAAATCAAGCGCCTGAACCGACTCAATGGTCTCGGAAACTTCCTGCCCATAGGCCCCGACGTTTTGCACCGGCGTGCCGCCGACGCTGCCTGGAATTCCGCTCAGGCATTCCACGCCCGCACAGTTGGCCCGGACCGCATCGGAAACGAAACGGTCCCAGGACTCGCCGGCCCCCACGTCGAAAAGGGTAGCTCCGTCATGTTCGCGGTCTGGCGCGGTTTGCTGTTCGATCCCCAAAATTGCGATTTTCAATACCAACCCCGGCCAGCCCGCGTCCGCGACCACCAGGTTGCTGCCGCCGCCCAGCACGAAAATGGGCAAGTTCCGCGAGCGGGCGAAGGCAACAGCCTCCTGCACGTCACTGGTGGATTTGGCCTCCACGAAATAGCGCGCCGGTCCACCCAGTTTGAAAGTGGTCAGCGGCGCCAACGGGACATTTTCTTCGAGCTGCATTCTTTTTGAAACAGCGGGATTGCTTTCAATATACACACGGCCTCGCCGGTTCGCGGACAGTCGAAGGTCATGTGGCCTAAAAAGCCGAATCGCGGAAAGTCGTTGTGGCTTCCGTCCGACGAACTCGACCCCACAGGACACCAAGTCCCACGACGGAAAAGCTGGAATCTTGATCTTCGTGATCCTTCGTGGTGATCGGTTTTCTCCGTCATCACGGTACAATGAGAAAGACTAAGACAATTAGGTCGAACCGAGAGGAAAACGAAACATGCCGATGTATCCCGAAATTATGGTGGTCCCCATGCGCGAAGAGTTGACGCGCCTGGGCATTGAGGAACTCCGCACTACGGAAGAAGTAGACCGCGCGCTCGCCAACCCGGGCACCACCATGGTGGTAGTCAATTCGATTTGCGGATGCGCCGCCGGAAGAATGCGTCCTGCGGTGCGCATGGCGCTGCAGAGCGCAATCCGGCCGGAGAGGTTATTCTCGGTGTTCGCCGGGCAAGACCGGGAAGCCACCGACCGGGCTCGCAGCTATTTCACCGGACAGCCGCCGTCCTCGCCCTCGATCGCGATTTTTCGCGATGGCCAGCTCGCCTACATGATGCCGCGACGCGACATCGAAAGCCGCGAAGCGACCGAGATTGCCGCCGATTTAAAGGCGGCGTTTGAAAAGTTGTGCGCCAAGCCTGTGGCGACGCAGGCTTGAAGTTGAGTGGTTAGAGAGACGTAACAAGCGACGTCTCTACGAAATCGTAGAGATGTTGCTTGCAACGTCTCTGTTTTCACAAGATCCGCCGCTTACTTCTTCGCCGCCTTGCTCATCATGAACGCCTTCACTACGATCGCGTTTGGCTGGACTCCCACCGGAATCATCGTCAATAAAGAATATTCGGTCGGCTCCAGTTTGCGCGGACGGCGCTTCTGGATCACAGTTACGTCTCCCGCCTGCGTATCCAGCACCAGGAGGTAAGTCTGGCCCTGGGACAACGCCAGCGCATCGGGGCGGCTGCCAACCTGCATGGTCGCGATCAGCTTGCCGATATCGATGTCGTAAATCGCGACGGTGTCGGAGCCGAAGTTGCTCACGTAGAGCCGCGAGTTATCCAGCGTGACCACGGCATGCGAGGGATGCTGCCCGATCAGATGGCTGCTGCCGACTTCGTCGTTGCCGGTCTCGATGATAGAAATACTGTCGGAATCGAAATCGCACACGATCAACTCGCCGCCATCGGGCTTGACGGCGAGACTCACCGGACTACGTCCTACGTCGAGCAGCGCCAGCACATGATCGCGCTTCAAGTCGATGGACGCGACCTGCGACGATCCGGAACAAGCCACAAAGGCTTTGCTGGAGTCAGGCAGGATGGCGATGTCCTCTGGTTGCTGGCACACAGGAAGCGTGGCGCGCACCCGCAGCAGCTTGGCATCGATCAGAGAAACCGTGTTGTCGCCGCGATTGCTCACCACGACGGTTGTGCCGTCGGGCGAAACCCGCGCCAGTCCCGGCGCAGCGCCCACGCGGATGTTGTCCACCACGGTTCGCTTTTCCAGGTCGATCACACTGACGTTGGCCGAGCCTGAGTTGGCTACGTAGGCCCGCTTGCCGTCTTCTGAAACATCGATGAAATACGGTTTGCCATGCACCCCGATCGTTGCTGCCACTCTGTTCGTCTCAGCGTCGATCACGCTGACATTGTTCGAGCTGGTGTTGACCACGTAGATTTCATTCTTCTTGCTGTTGGCCGCGATTCCGGTCGGCTCCAGCCCCACAACGATGGTCTTGGCCAGGGAAAACGTGCGTATGTCGATCACGCTGACCGTGTTGCTTTTGCCGTTCGTGACGTAGGCGTACTCGCGATAGGCAGGCCCGTAGTCCGGCAACGCCTGCTCGCGGAAATACCACCAGGCAATCCCGCCGAGAATCGGAATCAGGAGAACGATGAGAAGGAGTTTTCGCAAGGGGTTGACGTTGAAGAAGAAAGCTTATCAAAGGCTCTGCGGTGTTGGGTGATGGAGTGTTGGGTGCCCCCATTTCTCGGTCTCTTGCGAGAAGTGGGGTAGTTCGAATCCCGCGTCCCACATCCCGCAAAGAGCGCGAGATATGGGGGCACCCGGGACCCTCTCAGCCTTCAAGTCATTTGCTGACTGCGACCGGTTCCGTTACCTCAATCCGCGGCACGGTCCTTCCCACGACCGCCGCGATTTGCCGCACCTGCACCATCAATTCGTCGAACTGGTCGGGGAACAGCGATTGCGGGCCGTCCGACAGCGCCTCGTCGGGTTTGTGATGCACTTCCACCATGAGCCCGTCCGCGCCCACGGCAACCGCCGCGCGCGACAGCGGAGTGACTTTGTTGCGCTTGCCGGTACCGTGGCTGGGATCGACGAGAATCGGCAAATGGCTGAGCCGCTGCACCGCCGGCACCACGCTCAGGTCGAGCGTGTTGCGGGTGTGGTCGGCGAAGGTGCGGACGCCGCGTTCGCACAGCGCTACGTTGTAGTTGCCCTCGCTCAGAATGTATTCCGCGGCCATGAGGAATTCTTCCAGCGTGGCTGACATGCCGCGCTTGAGCAGCACCGGTTTCTTGGCGCGTCCAGCGCGTTTGAGTAAAGAAAAATTCTGCATGTTGCGGGCGCCGATCTGAATGACGTCGGCGTACTCGTCGACCAGGTCAAGTGATTCATTATCAATAGCTTCCGTAATAATCTTCATGCCGAACTGCTGCCGGATTTCCGCCATGATGCGCAGGCCTTCTTCACCTAATCCTTGAAAGGCATACGGAGAAGTGCGCGGCTTGTAAGCTCCGCCACGAAAGAACTGGGCGCCGGCGCGATGCACGCGCTCGGCCACGGCAAAGGCCTGCTCGCGGCTTTCGATGCCGCACGGGCCCGCCACAATTGCCAACCCTGGGCCTCCGATGGTCGCCGCAGTGCCGGGAAAGCGGATGACGGTGTTCTCCTGTTTGAGGTCGCGGCTGACCAGCTTGTAGGGCTTGGAGACCTTAATCACTTCCTGCACGCCCGGCATCTCTTCGAGCGTGCCCTGTTCCACTTCGCCCTTGTTGCCGGTGATGCCGATGGCGGTGCGTTGCGCGCCCGGCATGGAGTGGGCGCGATAGCCGAGCTTCTCGATTTTCTGACAAACGGCGCGTACCTGTTCTTCGGTAGCCTGCGCCTGCATGACGACTAACATAAGCGTCCTCTTAAATGAGACATTGCCCGCAACCTCTTGAACCGGCAGTGGTTCGAAATGCTGCTCTGTGCCTGTATGAGTCTATCGTTCCCCGCCACCGCACGGCAATTGCAGCGATCCGCCGAGAGATTTCCACAGGCGTCGTGAGATTCAGCACCCCTGATTGTGATCCGGATCACCGCCTCCCCATTCCGCCGACGGATAGAGTGGACAAGTTAGCCCCAAGAAGTTCGCGAGGAGGATCAAGTTATGGCAATTCCGAAAACTATGAGAGCCGCGGTTGTCGAGCAATTCGGCAAACCCCTCTCCATTCAAGAAGTTCCAGTACCTACACCGGGCCCGGGACAGGCCCTCGTCGAAATTATCGCCACCGGCGTGTGTCATACCGACCTGCATGCTGCGGAAGGAGACTGGCCCGTCAAGCCAACTCCACCATTCATTCCCGGTCACGAAGGCGCCGGAATTGTGGTTGCCCTTGGCGCCGGAGTCACACATCTGAAGCTGGGAGACCGCGTCGGAATTGCCTGGCTGCACAGCGCGTGCGGGCACTGCGAATTCTGCCTGGCGGGCTGGGAAACACTCTGCCTCGAGCAAAAGAACTCGGGATATTCGGTGAACGGGACGTTCGCCCAATATGCTCTGGGCCAGGCCGACTATCTGGGACGAATCCCCAAGAACCTCTCTTTCGTGGACGCGGCGCCGATTCTCTGCGCCGGGGTCACCACTTACAAAGGATTGAAAGAAACCAACACAAGTCCCGGCCAGTGGGTCGTGATCTCAGGCGCGGGAGGTCTGGGCCACGTCGCCATTCAATACGCCAAGGCGATGGGACTGCACGTGGCGGCTGTGGATCTCGGTCCAGAGAAGATGGCGTTGGCGCGCAAATTGGGCGCTGACATCACCATCGACGCCAAAACGCAGGATCCGGCGACGGAAATCCAGAAACAGATCGGCGGAGCCCACGGAGTCCTGGTCACCGCGGTCTCGACTATCGCTTTCAAACAGGCGATCGGCATGTTGCGGCGCGGCGGCACTTGCGTGCTCAACGGTCTCCCCGCGGGAGAGTTTCCCATCTCCATCTTTGATGTGGTCCTGAACGGCTACACCGTTCGCGGCTCCATCGTCGGCACACGACTCGATCTCGAGGAATCTCTCGCTTTTGCCGCGGAAGGCAAAGTGAAAGCAACCATCGAGACTCTTCCTCTCGGCTCGATTAACGACGTGTTCGACCGGATGAAGAAAGGGAAAATCAACGGCCGCGTGGTTCTCGGAATCGGCCAGAACGAGGGCGCGGAAGCACTTACCACGTCTGCCTTGAGAGGAATTAAAGCTTGAGCGCGAAGGCCGCGGCCAGCAATGGCCGCGGCTTGTTTGCCTGAGCGCTGCTGCCTGAACATTCTTGCCAGCAGATGCTAATGATGGCCGCCGCTATCCTTGCGCGCGAAAACGTACAGCTTCGCCCCATCGCCCCAACGATGTGCGGGCAGCGCATTGATCTGGATTTGTTGTACCGGCTCGTAGCCTTCACGGATGTAATGCTCCATCCAGGTGAAAAATTCGTCGTGCTCCTGGCCAAGCTTCCATCCCCAGGAGGCCCAATCGTCCACGTAGATGACTATACGGGGGCGCGCAGCCTCCAGCTGGCGCATCAGTTCCTGCTGCATCTGCCTCTGATACGGCTGCGGCTTAGTAAGGTCGTACATGTAGATGTAGCTGGTGGCGGAGTGGCGCCCGGACAGGAAATAAATCTCCGGCTCTGAGCCGAACACGGCAATGGTGTCCGCCTCCGTGGTGGAATCTCGCACGGTTTTGGCTACAGTGATTGCTTCCGCGAAGGGATTCGCGGCGTAGATCCTCTGGCCCGCGGAAGCGGGATCGAGCTCAAACAGGAAGGCTCGCTGGTTCCAGAGCGAGAATGCGCACGCCGCGAAGAAAACCAGCAGCGCAGCCTGACCCGCACGCCGGTCGTGCCCGCGTTCCATCAGAAAGTCGCGGGCCGACGTTATGGCTAATCCTGCCAGGATTGATGCCGCCGGAAGAACAAGAATGAAGTAGTGCGGCCGGAAGTAAAGGCCGGCGCTCACTGCCAGCGCCGAACAAGCGGTAAGGGCTGTGAGAAAAAAGACCTGCGGGTGCCAGCGCCGATCCCAGAACAGCGCCACGAAACCGAGCTCGGCAATCGCCCACAGCGGAAACGGATGCAACACCCACTGCACCGATTGCCGCAGCGCCTGCCAGCCTGTGGCGAGGGTGGTTTCGGAGGAATATACGCGAGCATAAGTGAAGGTCCAAAACCAGAAGGCCCTCAGTACGCCAGCACGCGCCATGACAAGGCAAGTCAGAACGAAAGGCAATGCAGCTCCCGCCAGGAAGACAGCCTCTCGCGTGAGCAGGAGTCGAGCTTGTCTCCACGTGCAGTGGGCGACATAGAGCGCGCCGAACGCCGCGAATGCGATGCCGGGCTGTTTCATGATGAAAGCAACGCCGAGCAGTAACCCGCCGCAGAAAAACAGGAACTGGTCGCGCTGCGTGTTCAAGGCACGCCACAAGACAAGTATTCCCGCCAGCGCGAATAAAACCACGAAGTGCGTGGCGTGCACCGCGAATCCCAAGGTTGCGGGCAAAATCGAGAGCACGCCATAAGTGGTTCCCGCCACCAATGCGGCCAGTTCCCCGGCGAGCTTCTGTGCCAGCACAAAAACCAGAACGATGTTCGCCGCGTTCACCAGCAACACCCCGAGCCGGATTCCCGCCGCTGTCTGCCCGAAAATCGCCATGATCGCTGCATAGGCCGCGTAAGTGCCGGGCAACTTCATGTTGTAGGCGAGTTCGTAAGGAGGAATGCCCTGCAGGATGAGTTGTCCGGCGTAAGCGTATTCGCCCTCGTCGCGTTCGAGAGGCATGTCTCGCAGGTGGAATCGGATGCCAGAGACCAGCAGGATCACCAGCAGGAGGCCGGCATAGTAAAACCGAGGCGGGATTTCGTGGTAAAGAATCCCGCGGGCATCAACCCGGCCAGCCGGTAGTTGATCGGAAGGCTGGCCCGCGCCATTCCCGGCGATGGCGAGAGAGACGTCGCAAGCAACGTCTCTCCGACCGCTTCCGTTGTAGAATCTAAGGTTTAACATCCTGGTTTTCGTTCTCCTATGCCATCGCAAGATAAACCGGAAGGCACTACCGTGACCAGCAATGGTCGCGACGACGCACGTCTCGACCTCAACGACGTCCGCTACGACGCCCACCGCGTCGAGCTTAAATGGTTTGAGCGCTGGCGGCAGGATTCCGCGCTGTACGCCGCCGAGCCTCACTCCGCCAAAAAGAAATATTACGTGCTCGAGATGCTGCCTTATCCCTCGGGCGCGTTGCACATGGGCCACGTCCGCAACTACGCGATCGGCGATGCGCTGGCCCGTTACATGTGGATGAATGGTTACAACGTGCTGCATCCCATGGGCTGGGATTCGTTCGGCCTGCCCGCGGAAAACGCCGCCATCAAGAACAACACGCCGCCGCGTGAATGGACCCAGGCCAACATCGCCAACATGAAGGCGCAGATGAATCGCCTGGGCTTTGCCTACGACTGGTCGCGCGAAGTCACCACCTGCCTGCCCGAGTATTACCGCTGGAACCAGTGGTTCTTTTTGAAGTTTTACGAAAAAGGGTTGGCCTATCGCAAGAAGAGCAAGGTGAACTGGTGTCCGCAATGCTGCACCGTGTTAGCCAACGAGCAAGTGGTGAACGGCAACTGCTGGCGCCACGAAGATACGCCGGTCGAGCAGCGCGACTTGGAACAGTGGTTCCTGCGTATCACCGATTATGCGGAAGAACTGTTAGCCGACATCGACAAGCTCGACGGCTGGCCGGAAAAAGTTCGCACCATGCAGCGCAACTGGATCGGTCGCAGCCAAGGCACGCTGGTCGATTTCAAGGTGGCGGATGACGCCGCCGGTGCTACGATCCGTGTGTTTACCACGCGCGTCGATACCATCTTCGGCGCGACTTCGGTGCAGCTTGCGCCGCAGCATCCGCTGGTGGCCAGCTTCACGCGCTACAACCAGGTGCTGGGCGCGTCCGTCGACCAGTTGATCGCCGAGCAGCGCAAAGCGAAAGAAACCGGCGACATTGGCGCCATCGAGAAGCACGGCGTCAACACCGGCCATTACGCGGTGAATCCTTATAACGGCGAGCGCGTGCCCATCTGGGTGGCGAATTACGTTCTGATGGATTACGGCACGGGCGCGATCATGAGCGTTCCAGCGCACGATGAGCGCGACTACGATTTCGCCAAGAAATATAAACTGGAAATCCGATTGGTGATTCTGCCGGTCTCGAACGACCCTGAAGAAACCGTGGCCGAGCCGCGCCTGCCGTTCACTGTGACCGACGGCACCCTGATCAACTCGGGACGATTCAGCGGTCTCACCTGCGAAGAGGCGATCCAGAAAATGTCGGCCGAGGCGGAGCAGAACGGCTTCGGCAAGGCCGCCGTTACCTATCGCTTGAAAGATTGGGGAATTTCGCGCCAGCGCTACTGGGGCACGCCGATTCCCATAGTGTATTGCGACCAAGACGGCATTGTCCCCGTGCCGGAAACAGATTTGCCCGTGCTGTTGCCCGACAATGTCGATATCACGCTCACCGGCGCGTCGCCGCTCACCCGCGTGCCCGAGTTCGTCAATACGACTTGCCCGAAATGTGGCGGCCCGGCTCGCCGCGAGAGCGACACCATGGACACGTTTGTGGATTCGTCCTGGTATTTCTACCGCTACACGGACGCGCACAACGACCATGCGCCTTTCGATTCGAAGGCCGCGCAATACTGGTTCCCGATCGATCAGTACATCGGCGGCGTGGAGCACGCCATCCTGCATCTGATCTACTCGCGTTTTTGGACCAAGTTCATGCGCGACCTGGGCATGATTACGAACGACGAGCCCGTGGACCACCAGTTCTCGCAGGGCATGGTCATCAAAGACGGCGCGAAGATGTCGAAGAACCGGGGCAACGTGGTCGTGCCCGATGAAATGGTCGAGCGCTACGGCGCCGATGCTGCGCGTCTTTACAGCTTGTTCGCCGCACCGCCAGATCGAGATATGGACTGGCAGGATTCGGGAATCGAAGGCATTCGCAAATTCCTGGGGCGGGTGTACCGGTTCGTCCTGCGTCACGCGCACCCGGACCATCCTGACTGGAGCCGCCCCGTTCCCGCGGAATTGCCACTCGATGCGCGCGCCATTCAGCGCAAGATGCACCAGACCATCAAGCGCGTTACCGACGACTTTCAGGGACGATGGCATTTCAACACCTGCATTTCGGCCATCATGGAGCTGGTGAACGCTCTCTACGGTGCGGAGGAGGCGATCGAAAAAAACGCCGTCCCGGTGCCTGTTCTTGCGGAAGTGCAAAGGAACCTTGTGCTCCTGCTGGCTCCGTTCGCGCCATATCTCGCTCATGAACTCTGGGAAATGCTGGGCGAAAAAGGAAGCCTGCTCAAGGCTCCCTGGCCGAAGTATGACGCGGCTTTGGCGAAGGAAGAAGAAATCGAAATCCCCGTGCAAGTCAACGGCAAGCTGCGCGGCCGCGTGGTTGTGACTGCTGACGCTGCCGAGGATTTGGTGGTCGACCGCGCGCTCGCCGACGAGAAAGTCAAAGCTGCCATCGCGGGCAAGCAGATCGTGAAGACAATTTTCGTGGCGGGCAAGCTGCTGAATTTCGTGGTCAGGTGAGGGCCTTAGTCCTTTACGCGACTCTCCGCAGTTTGTCATCCTGAGCGGCGTTCTTTGCCGCGAAGGACCTATACAACTTGCCTGGCAACATCGGTGCTGCCGGCGATTACATAGGTCCTTCGCTTCGCTCAGGATGACAAGGTGATTTGCAGTTCTCCGCGGATCCCAGCCGTCAGTTGCGTTATCCTGACTACACATGTCCCGGGTCTCGCCCACGCTCGAAGGCTTTCGTGCCGTGTTTCGCCGGCCTTCGCTCACGCTGGCCGAAATCTCCTGGCGCTGGACCGTGGGCGCAACCGCGGCCGCGTTATATTCATTCCTGTTTCTTGAATATCTCGACACGCTGCCTGTCACGAGCAGCGATATTCTGCTCCTGCGCACCCGGCAGCCCGTTTTGATCGGTCAGGCTCTGGGGCACATTTTTCATGGCAGCCTGCCTCGCATCGTCCTGGCCGGACTAGTTGCGGCCGTCGCGCTGACCTTTCTGTGGATTTTTGCCGCTTCCGTGGGCCGGGCAACAACCGTGCGCGGCATGCTGGATTATTTCGCGCAGCGAACGAAAGAGGCGACCGACGAGGTAAACGGTAAAGGGGTAACGGCTAACGAGGGGCCTAATCAAGAGGCGACGGATACAGGCGTGACCGTAGTCCCGTCGAAGAAGGATTCCCGTCCGCTCGGATCGCTTCTACGGCTGAACTTTCTGCGGGCAGCCGTAGCGCTGGCTGCGATACTCGGCTTGGTCGGTGGGGCGATCCTGGTGCAACTGATTTCAGCCGGCCTCAGTGCGAGCACTGCGGCGTCCGCTGGAGTGACCTCGGCTGGAACTTCGCCGCCTCCGGACCCCGCGTCCGGGCTTGCGTTTCTGCTCCTGTTCCCTCTGGCAGGCCTCGTCTTTCTGGCATGGTCCACGCTCAACTGGGTTCTCTCGCTGGCAGGCGTGTTTGCCGTCCGCGGTGAGGGTCCCGGGAATGCGTTGCGCGCGCTTTCAGATGCGGTCGCCTTCAGCCGCGAGCGCAGCGGAGCGGTTTTCGCAGTCAGCACGTGGACCGGCTTGGCGCACCTGACGGTATTCGTGGTGGCGACCACTGTAGTGTCGATGCCGCTGAGCCTGGCTCGAATTGCACCTGGGCGGGTTGTGCTGATCGGAGTCATCCTGATTACGATGGCCTACTTCGCGGTCGCCGACTGGCTGTACATGGTGCGGCTCGCGGGATATGTTTGCATCGCCGAGATGCCCGAGGCATTGCTCGCGCCGGCTCCACTGCCCTCCTCGCCACCATATGTTCCGCCGCCGGCTCCGCGATCCGGCGGAGAGCCCAGCAGCGCGCCGCCCCAGACAGCCGTCGACCGTGACGAACCGATTCTGAGCGACATTCCGAACCTGGTCGTAGAGACGTAGCTGGTACGTCGGCGCCACCATCATAGGAGCTGTCATCCGTAGGCGCCCCAAGGGACCTCGCAAGCAACATTTCCACGGGGTCATTTACACTATTGACCCGAATCTGAAATACTCATCCGTGGAAACCCAATCCATCGTCATCCTCGATTTTGGCGCGCAGTATACGCAGCTCATCGCGCGCCGCATCCGTGAACAGAATGTTTTCTCCGTCGTGCTGCCTTGCACGGCCAAGCTCGACGAGATCAAGAGCTATGCCCCTGCGGGGATCGTGCTCTCGGGCGCGCCCTGGTCCGTCTACGACAAAGATGCGCCGCCGGCCGATGCGCGCTTGTTCGAACTGGGCCTGCCTGTGCTTGGCATCTGCTACGGATTGCAATTCATGGTGCACACCCTCGGTGGAAAAGTTCGTCCGGCTGATAAGCGCGAATACGGACACGCGGAAGTCGAGGTGGTGGCCGAGTCAACTTTGTTTCTGGGCCTGCCGAGAAAACTTCCCGTCTGGATGTCCCACGGAGACGAAGCGCTGGAACTGCCTCCCGGCTTCGAGCTGACGGCGAAAACCGCCCACGCCGTGGCCGGCATTCAGAATGTCGCTAAGCGATGGTTTGCGGTGCAGTTCCATCCCGAAGTCCACCACACGCGGCAGGGCACGGAAATTCTGCGCAACTTCGTTTTTCAAATCTGCGGAGCGAAGCCCACATGGACGCCGCAGCACTTCATCGATTCGACGGTCGAGCAGGTGAAGCAGCAAGTCGGCACAGGGCGCGCCATCTGCGCCCTTTCCGGCGGCGTGGATTCTTCGGTGGCTGCGGTCCTGGTCGATCGGGCCCTGCGTGACAAGAACGGCAAGTCGCGCCTGACCTGCGTTTTCGTGAACAACGGAGTGCTGCGCAAGAACGAATTTGAAAAAGTGCAGAAGACGCTGCGCGATAAACTCGGCCTGCATCTCGACGCGGTCGATGCGGCCGAGCGTTTTCTCGGCAAGCTCAAAGGCGTGAGCGACCCCGAGAAAAAGCGCAAGATCATCGGCAACCAATTTATTAAGGTTTTCGAAAAAGAAGCCCGCCGCATTGAAAAAAAAGCAGGCAAGGTGAAATGGCTGGTGCAGGGAACGCTCTATCCCGACGTGATCGAATCGCGCTCCGTCCGCGGGCCGTCGCAAGTCATCAAGTCGCACCACAACGTCGGCGGCCTACCGGCTAAGATGAAACTCAAGCTGATCGAGCCGTTGAAAGATCTGTTCAAAGATGAAGTCCGCAAAATTGGCCGCGACCTCGGCATGCCCGACGAAATCCTGCAGCGGCAGCCCTTCCCGGGCCCCGGCCTTGCGGTTCGCGTTCTGGGAGAAGTCACCCCTGAGCGGCTCACGCTCTTACGCGAATGCGACGATGTCGTGGTCACCGAAATCAAGAACGCTGGGCTTTACACGAAAATCTGGCAGGCGTTCGCCGTGCTGTTGCCGGTGATGTCCGTCGGCGTGATGGGCGACATGCGAACTTACGCCTACACCTGCGCGGTCCGCGCCGTCAGTTCCGAGGATGGCATGACCGCCGACTGGGTTCCGCTGTCGCACGAAGTCCTGAAAAAAATCTCCACGCGGATTGTAAACGAAGTGAAGGGCGTGAACCGCGTGGTCTATGACATTACCTCGAAGCCGCCGGGAACGATTGAGTGGGAGTAAAAAGGCTCTCAGCTCTTAGCTTTTAGCTAAAGCCACGCGGAATCTTCGGCTGCTCGCCTCTCAGCATCCTGTCCAGGACTACGCATTCGCCACCGCCGCCAGAAGCGTCTGCGGCGCCGTTTCTGCGATCGGAAGTTCCACCGTAACTCGCGCCCCCAACGGATTCAGGTTTTCGATCCGCAGAGCGCCTCCGCGTTGTTTCACGATTCCGTAACAGACGCTCAGGCCAAGGCCCGTGCCTTTTCCGGCAGGCTTGGTTGTGAAGAAGGGTTCCAGGGCGCGATTCAGATTCGCGAAACCGGGTCCGCTGTCTTCTACTTCAATCACCGCCCGCGCCCCGGACTGATAGGCGCGAATGCTGATGCACTTGTTCCCCGTGAAACCCTCCAGCGCGTCGCTGGAATTCTTGAACAGGTTCAGCAGAATTTGTTTGATTTCGTCTTCATGCACTGCCAGCGACGGAAGGCCAGGAGCGATATCGAGTTCCACGCGCACGTTGCGCTTGCGGGTGTAGTACTCGCACAACGCCAGCACTTCGTGCACCAGCGGAGATAGCTGGACAATATGCGCGTCACGCGCCCCCTGCCTCGAAAAGCGCAGCAGGTTTTCGATGATCCGCTTCATGCGGCGGGTCTCGTTCACCAGCCGGGCGAGCTGCTCCCGCGCCGGGGGCGAAACGAGGTTGTCGCCGATCAGTTCGCCGTACCCCATGATCACGGTCAGTGGATTGTTGAGCTCATGCGCCACGCCGGCGAGCAATTGACCGAGCGCCGCCAACTTTTCGGACCACACCAACTGCCGATGCAGGGTTTTTAACTGCAGCGCTACCGCCAGATCGGCCGCGACCATCTCGATGCGCGCCAATTCGAGCGTATCCAACAGGTATGCCGGCCCCGGCGTCAGTAATCGAATACACCCCAGATGCATGCCCGCCCCGGAGCAGAGCGGTATCAACAAAGTGTGGCTGTTCTGGCAGGATGTGCCGGAATCGGTCTCGGCTTCCCGGTCCGCGACCTCTGAAGTTCCAGGTTTTTCCCGCGGCTGCAAAAATGAGTTACTGCCAATGCGCAGGCCGCTCGCGCAAGCGCTCGGGATGCGATCCGCCGTCCAGTCTTGCGCTTCCGCTTTAAGCTTGCGCAGAGCGTTGGGCGATCCGCTGGACCCCATGACCCTTAACTGCCCATCACCATCCTCAAGTTGAACCATCGCTGCGGTGAAGCCGCAGACTTCGGTGATCGCGGTGGCGATCTCGGGGCATATCTCTTCCGGTTTTGCGCCGCTCAGCAGGCGCGAGGTGATGGCCGCGAAACGCTCCAGTTGACGATTAAGCGATTCCGCCTTCTGGCGCATGCCCGTGATGGAGAGCGATTTATCTTCGACGATGGCGAGAATCATGCCAAAGGCGACGAAAAGCTTGGGCACGTCCCACAGCTCTCCGGGCACAATCAATTTCGGTGCGAATCGTTCGATCCAGAGGCCCGCGGGAAACAGCGCTCCCCAGCACAGGAAGCCGCCGGAAATTGTCAGGATGCCGAACGATCTGCGCCAGTAATTCCGGCAGATAAAAACCCCTGGCAAGCCAAATCCAATGCCCAGTAACGCGACCGTGCCTTCCTCAAACGAACCGTGCACAGCCGCTCGAATCGCCCACGCGCCGGCGAGCGAGCAAAGAAAAGTGACGGAGGCTATATACCAGGAAAACTTGCGATGCACGCGCAAGAAAAATGCAGCTGCGCCGCCGAAACATACAATCAGGCAGAGAACGTAGAGCCACCGCGCCTGCGAGCCGTTCGAGGACAACGCGGAGTACAGCAGAGAAGGCACACCCAGCACCAGCAGCAGCATGGTGCGCTTGGCGGAATTTTCGGCCACCGAAGAAACGGAGACCAGAAACGCCACGGCCGCAGCCTGCAAAGCACCCGCGTCGATTGCCAGCAGAAGGGAACTAATGTGGCCGCGATCAGGCTCGAGCAGTTGCGCCAGGAAGTGCGTGAACACCAGCGCCCATCCCACGGACCACGCCGTGAGCCGCGCGCAGCTCGCATGACGTTTGAGGCAGGCAAAAATAATGACCAGCGCCCCTACGGTCAAAAATGTCGGAAGTTTGTCGAGGACACCCATCAAGGTTACGATCGGGGGAAATCATGGTTTCTACAGTAACCAACCGTAACCACCTCGGTCAAAGCCCTAACGTGCCATAGGAGTGGCACGGAAGTCGGGCATTTTGCGCGGAACTCAACAAAATTCTGCCGGCGGGGGACCGCCCCCGCTGAAATCGCGGTCCTCTCCGTTCCACTTCCGATGGATCTGCTACATCGCCGGTCCTTCCGGATACGCCGGAAGGTCGGGCGGGCGTGGCGGCAGCTTCTTGGGATTGGCGTCGATCTGTTTCATCACTTCCTGGATGGCGCGCTCCAGTTGGGCATCTCTGCCGCGCACCACGTCGTCGGGACGATTGTCCACCTCAATGTCCGGAGCCACGCCGCGGTTTTCGACCACCCACTTGCTGTTGAGATCGTAACGGGAGAATTCCGGCCGCGTGATGTAGCCGCCGTCGATGAGCGCGAATTCACCACGGATGCCGCGCACTCCGCCCCAGGTCCGCTCGCCGATGAGCGGGCCCAGTTTGTAGACCTTGAAGAACTCGCTGAAAATGTCGCCGTCGGAAGCGGCGTACTGGTTGGTGATCGCAGCCATGTAGCCGTGGAAGACTACCGGCGGTACTGTATTGCTCTCCCAGTTGCGGGCAGAGTCCATTCCGGCCAGGATGCGGCGCAGGCGCTCGAAGATGAGCTGGTCGACGAAGCCTCCGCCGTTGTAGCGCACGTCGATGATCAGGCCTTCCTTGCGAATCTGCGGAAAGTACTGTTTGACGAACGCGTTGAGTCCCGCATCGCCCATGTCGGGCAGGTAGAGGTAGCCGACGCGGCCGTGCGTGGCCGCGTCCACCTTTTTTCGATTGGTCTCGACCATGTTGAGTTCGCGCAGCGGATACTCGTCGGCGATGGGCTTTACCGGCAAGGTGCGAGCGCCTTCCGCGTTGGGCTTGGAGTTCACGGTAATAGCAGTGGTCTCGTTGGCCGTGTTGACGAATAGCTCGTAGGGATTCTGCGGCGCGCGCAGCGCCCGGCCGTTGACCGCCAGCAGATATTCGCCCTCGCGCACGTTTACGCCGGGCTCGGTGAGCGGCGACCGCGTCTGCGGATTCCAATTCTCTCCCGGATATATTTTCTTAAAGCGGTATAGCCCGCTGGCGGAATCGAGTTCGAAGTCCACACCCAGCAGGCCCATATTCACGGGATGCAGGTCGGGCTGGTCTCCGCCGCCCACGTAAGTGTGCGAATTGGACAGCTCGCCAATCACCTCGCCCAGGATGTAAGTAAGGTCATAACGATTGGCGGCATAAGGAACCAGCGGCGCATATTTGTCGCGAATCGCTTCCCAGTTCACGCCGTTCATGCTGGCCTCGAAAAAAAAGTCGCGTTCCTGCCGCCAGACTTCGTTGAATATCTGTTTCCATTCGGCCGGCGGATCGATTTCCGCGCGCAGGCCGCTCAGATTCAGCGCGCCTTCGCCAGGTTTCTTCGGGCCGTCCGCTTTCGCGTCGATGATGCCGTACGCTTCCTTCGCCTGGTACAGAATCTTCGTGCCGTCGAAAGAAATAGTCCACCGGTCAATGCCTTCGATCAGTGTCTTCTCTTTTCGCTCCTTCAGGTCGTAGGCATGAATCGCGGATTCTTCGCCCGGAAGCGGCCCCGAAAGGCCCTGCACCGGCTGCGTGGAATAGTAGAGAAAGCCTTTCGCGGCTCCCATGCCGCTTACGCTCGCAGGAGGCACCGGCAGTGCGACGATGCGGTTCTGGATGCCTTCCAGATCAATGCGGAAGTTCTTGATGACTTCCTTGATCTCTCTCTCGCGCTTCACCTCTTCCTTCTTCCGGTCATCGCTGGAAGTTTTCTTTTTCTCGTCCGCTCGATTGTCCTTGGACTTGTCTTTGTCCTTTTCGCCCTTCTCGGATTCGGAAGCTTCCGCCGCGGGCTCCTCGTGCTTGATGGCGGTTTCATCACTGAGCGCCGGGAAGGGAGAAGCCGCGTCAGCGCGAAGAGTAACCAGGTAAGGCCGCGTAGTCTTGGGGTTGGCGAACTCGAAATCGAAATTGCCGAGCACTTCGTTGTAATCGCGGTCAGAGAGGAAATAAAGGTAGTTGCCCTCAGGATCGAAAACGGGACCCTGGCTGTTGACCAGTTCGCTAGTGACGGCCGTGATCTTCTGGTCGGCGGTCGAGTAGAGATACACGATGCTCAGCCCGCTCTGTTGCGCCTTATCGTAGGCCAGCCACTTGCTGTCGGGCGACCATGCGTAGTTCGTGATTTCGTTGTATTTGCCGCGATCCACTTCGACTGGCTTCCTGTCATCTTTCTTAGCATCAATGTCGACGTACCAAAGCCGAAGATCTTTATCCGCCCAGGCCAGTTTCTTGCTGTCCGGCGACCACGCGGGCACGAACTTGAAGCCTTTGTAGCCGCTGGTGATCTGCTGCTCTTTGTCTTTCCCCCGTTCTTTCTCCCGGGCGGCTTCTTTGGCAGCGGCTTCCTTGTCTTTTTCTTTTTCCTTGGTCTCGTTCTCTTTGCCTAACTCGACATTGCCCATGCCGTCTTGGGGCGTGATGTAGATCTCGTCTTCGCCGGTGCGGTCGGAAACGAACGCGATCCAGCGCCCGTCCGGAGACCACGCAACTTCTTTTTCCCGAATGCCCGGAGTGCGCGTGAGATTGCGCGTAGCACCCTCTTTGGCGGGTACGGTGAAGACGTCGCCGCGGGCCGCAAACACTGCGCGTTTACCGTCAGGAGCGATATCGAACTCGGTGATGTTCTTGCTGACGCTCGCCCAGTGCTTCATGGTCAAATCACGTTCGCCGGGCAGCGCGATGGTGAGCTTCGTCGCCTGGCGCGTGCTCAGGTCCAGCACGTAGAGATATCCGCCGTTCTCGAAGACGATCGAGGAATCCCCCAGGCTCGGCCACATCACGTCGAACTCGGTGAAGTGCGTGATCTGCTCCACCTGCTTCGTGCCCAGGTCATAGGCATAGACGTTGAACCGGTGTTCCGTACCCCGGTCCGAGGTGAAATAGACCGTGTTGCCGTGCCACATGGGAAACGTGTCGGTGTAATCGGTGTGCGGAATCTGCTGCTCGAAAACGTTGTTCTTGAGGTCGTAAATGTAGATGTCCTGCGCCAACCCGCCGGTGTAGCGTTTCCAGGTGCGAAAGTTGCGGAAAATTCGGTTGTAGGCAATCTTCGTGCCGTCCGCGTTGAACGAAGTGAGCCCGCCCTGGTCCATGGGCAGAGGCTCGGGCAGCCCGCCATCAATCGAAATCGTAAACTGGCGTTTAGTCCAGCCGTTGGAGGCGTCGCGCCGCGAGAGAAAAACAATGCGCTTGCTGTCGGGCGTCCACGTGATGACCTGGTTGTGGATGCCCATGCGGTCGTTTAGCTGCGTGGCGCTGCCCTGATAAAAAGTGAGCTGGCGCGGCTGGCTGCCCGACGAACTCATCACGTAGACATTGAAGTTGCCGTCATACTGGCCGGTGAATGCGATCCATTTGCCGTCCGGCGAAAACTTCGGGAACAATTCGCGGCCGGGATGCGTGGTGATGCGGTGCGCCGCGCCGCCGCTGGCCGAAGCCAGCCATATGTCACCTCCATAGACGAACGCGATCTTATCCCCGTGAATATCGGGGAAGCGCATCAGACGTCCTTCGGGCAGCTGTTGTGAAAAGGCAAGCGTGGCGATCAAGATGAACCAGACAAAAATGGCAGCGCGGATGCGAACGAGCGGCATTCCTCCGTCCTCCTGGAAAACAGACCGTCAGCGCAAATTCCCTGCGCCAGACAAACACACGATTCTAGCAAGTCGGAGGTCGCCCTGTGGGCCGGGGTGAAGAAGGGGGAAGACTGGGATGAAGAATTGTGAAAAGGGTGAAGACGGGTTGCGGGACCGGCAGTCGGGAAAACCCGCACAAGACCGCAGCTTCGCTGGCCAGATCAGCCCTAGCGGAAGCGCCGGATGAACAGCGTGTGCCGCTCCGAGCGGTAGAAGCCCACTCCGTAGATGGTGGCCTTGCCCTTCGTGGAATAGATCACCTGCCGGATGCGCAGGATCGGCGCTCCGCGGTGCAGCCCCAGCAACTCGGCAATATTGGTATCGGCCGCGGTCGCATCAATTTCTTCGTCGGCATAGGCCAGCTCCACGCCGTATTCGTGCTTCAGCGCGGCGAACAGAGAGCTCCTGCCCAGCGGCGCCCGTACCAGGTCGGAAAACTCCGCCGCCGGCAGGTAACAGATTTCCAGCGCGAACGGTTCTTCGCCGGTCATGCGAAGACGCTCGATCTTGACCATGCGGCTGGCTGCGGGCAGGCCCAGGCGGGCCGCCACTTCCTGCTCATCGTCAATCACTTTGGCCAGCAGCACGCGCGAACTCGGCGCCAGCCCGCGGCTGGCCATGTGCTCGGTGTAACTCATCAGCTTGTTGAAATGAATCTTGGGCGATGCGACGAACGTCCCCGCACCCCGCCGCCGCTCCACGATCCCTTCCCGCTCCAGCCCGGCCAGCGCATGGCGGGCCGTCATCAGGCTGACTTTGTGCGCTTTGGCAAGCTCGCGCTCCGAGGCAACGGCATCCCCGGGCCCGAGCTGGTCGGCCTCGATGCGCTTCCGGATCGTGTTCTGGATCCGCTTGTAAGCCGGCGTTCCGTTGCTGTGATTTCCTGACATAAATCGATTTACTCAGCCTACAAGGGCATTCCGCCGGGGGCAATTGCGTCCCCTGATGCGTGCGCTTGAGTAGGAACCCGCGGTGCGCGTCCTTGTGCTATATAGCGTATTTGAGTCGCCGTGTAAAGCCAAAATCGCGAAAATTCACCACAGCTCCATTTTGGTCAGGCATGGAATGCTATAGAGCATGTGTTTTTTGCTCTCTGGCCGGGGCGGGCAGCCCCGCAGCGATTTTTTGCGTAAGGCGCATAAAAAATGCTGATTGGCCCACATTCACTCGATCCTTACTCCAGAAGCGAAGCACGAGTCAGCTCCGAGCCTGAGCCGCAGTCCTGGCCTCGGAGCGAAGTGATATAGAGCGATCCAGAATCGCCCCAAAAAGATTTTCACAGTTTTCTGCATTTTTTTCTTGACCATGCACTGCCATGTGCTATATAGCATAATCGATTTCAATTAGGGCTAGTCTCTAGCGCCCAGCAGGAAGTGTTTCGAGGAGGCACTGTGATAACGAAATGGATTTGCGGAAGACGCGAAAATTCAACGCAGCGCGGACCAATGCAGACGATGTCTTTACTTCTGGGAGTCTGCTTGGTCATCCTGAGCTTGTCGACAGTTGGACTGGCGCAAGAGCTGGCGGCCACGCTCACGGGTACGGTAACCGACCCCAGCGGCGCCGTGGTTCCGGGCGCAACCGTCTCGGTTCACAGCGACGAAACCGGCGCTGACCGCGCGATCAGCACCGGCAGCAGTGGAAATTTCAACATTACGAATCTGCCTGCCGGACGTTATACGGTGACGGTCAAGAGCAGCGGATTCCAGGCATATGTCGCCAGGGACGTCATTCTGAACGTCGCAGAAAAGCACACTCTCGATGTCGGCTTAGTAACCGGGAAGGTGACCGAAACCCTCGAGGTGACGGCAGAAAACACGCCGATTCAAACCACCACGGCGGAAGAATCCGGAACAGTCACAGGGGACCAGGTCCGAGAACTGGCGCTTGACAATCGCAACTTCGAACAGCTCGTATTGCTGCAACCCGGCGTTTCAAACCAGTTGGGAGACAAACCCGGCTTTGGCCTCAGCAGCAACACTTCTATTTCGATCAATGGTGCGCGCACGGGCGCCAATAACTGGACGGTCGACGGCGCTGACATTAATGATAGCGGTTCGAACGGAACGTTATTGAACACCCCCAGTATTGATGCGATCCAAGAGTTCACGCTAGAGAGAAGCAACTACGACGCATCATTTGGACGCAGTGGCGGCGGTCAGATTGTCGTCGCGACGAAATCGGGCACGAACCAATTTCACGGTAGCGCCTACGAATTCAATCGCAACAATTTCTATAACGCAAACACCTTCGGCAACAGGGCCAATATCGCCGCCGGTGCTCCCGTCTCCGCCAATCAAACCCCGATCGAGCGTTACAACGACTACGGCTTCACCCTCGGTGGTCCACTTTTCATCCCGAAGGTTTTCCATCCAGCCAAAGACAGGACATATTTCTTCTGGTCTGAGGAGTGGCGGAAGGCCAGCACGCCGGGTACAAACACCATTACAGTGCCAACTGCCGCAGAACTGAGCGGCGTATTCACAGCTCCCATTCCGGTCGCCCCAGCGGGTTGTGTGACGACCGTAGGGACCACCTCCACCATCAGTTCTAGTTGTTTCAGCAAGAATGCGAATGCCTACCTGAACGCATTCATGAACGCGAACCCTGCCGGCGCAAGCGGACAGCTGGTCACGGGATATAGTCAGTTGAACAACTTCCGGCAGGACAACATTCGTCTCGACCAGAATCTCGGAGACAAAGTCCGCCTCTACGCGCGTTACTTGCAGGATTCCGTGCCACAGAACTTCCCGTTTGGACTCTGGGGGGCAGCCAACTACCCTGGGGTTGAAACCACATCACTCAACGCTCCCGGGCGCAACCTGGTAATAAACGCAACGGCGACCCTCTCCCCAAAAATCGTCAACGAGGTAGAGTTCGTCGATTCTTATGGCGCCATCAATTCGGTTCTCACTAAGGCGATCGCGGACTCTCCTGCGTTCACAAGCACGCTGACCAACAACACCGTCTACCAGGACCCCTACGGTCGAGCGCCCAACATTTCTTTCGCCTCCGGCGCAGCGGGGTTGACCAACACCAGTGCGCCTTATTTCGAGCGCAACAAAGACAAGAACATTTTCGACAATCTCTCGATCCAGCACGGCAACCACACGATTCGGACTGGTCTTACGTCGATGTGGATGGTCAAAACCGAGAACGGCGACTCAGGCGCGGCAACGTTTAATTTCTCCGGCGCCAATGGAAACCCCGAATTCGCGAATTTTCTGTTGGGGCAGTCGTCTAGCTACACGCAACAAAGCAAAGACACCGTTCCATTTCTGCATTACGTAAACTTCGAAGCTTACGTGCAAGACGACTGGAAAGTTACCCGCCGCCTGACTTTGAATATAGGTGTCCGGTACAGTTACTTCCCGTCGCCGTCCGACAGTCACAACACACTCCTCAACTTCGATTCCAATGCGTTTCAGATCTCCAAAGCTCCAGTCATCGACCCAGC
This sequence comes from Candidatus Sulfotelmatobacter sp., assembly GCA_035308125.1. Lineage (GTDB taxonomy): Bacteria > Acidobacteriota > Terriglobia > Terriglobales > Acidobacteriaceae > Sulfotelmatobacter. The sequence continues at coordinate 5,935 of DATGHF010000052.1, read as the reverse complement.
TACAGGCCAGATGGCTCCAGGAAACGATGCGGCAACCTATGCCAATGGCCTAGTCTTCCCAACTGGCGCGGCGTGTACTGCCGCTCAGGCGATCGGTCCCTTGGTCACATGTTCTCCGTACGGCAGCCGCGTGAATCCCAGCTCGAATAACAATTGGGGACCTCGACTTGGTCTTGCCTACGATCCTTTCGGAGACGGAAAATGGGCCGTACGTGCTGGCTACGGCCTCTTTTACGACCGCACCTTAAATGGCATCTGGGAACAGAATGCCTTCAATGATCCTCCGCTGGTACAAACCGCCACTGTCAACAACAATGGAACGGCAAGCCTAAATGTGTTCGACAACCCAACTGCCGGGGCTCCTGCCGGTGCGCCTCTCGGTCCCGCCAGCCTGACAGCTACGGGAATACCGACCTTCACCCCCCCCAGCTATCAGGACTACAACCTGTCAGTGCAGCATGAGATCATGCACAATACTGTGTTAGAGGTTGGGTACGTCGGCACGAAAGGTACTCACCTACTCGGCGATATCAACATCAATCAACCCACTGTGGCCACGCGTTTGGCGAACCCAACGGACGACGCCAACGCTCTGGTTCCCTATCCCGGATACCAGGCCATTGTTTCCCGTGCGCCAATTTTCACCAGCAACTACAACTCGTTGCAAGTGTCTTTGAATAGGCGGCTCAGCCAGGGCCTCACATTTGGAGTTGCCTACACGTGGTCGAAGCTTCTCACCACCAATCCGCAAGACCGCAGCCTGGGAGTCGCTGACGCATACAACCTCAAGGGGGACTATGGCCTGTCGACTCTTAACACTCCTCAAATCCTCGTAGTCAGCTATGTCTACGAATTACCTTTCTACAGGCATGACAATAGCGCGCTTGGCCATGTGCTAGGAGGTTGGGAGCTCTCCGGGATTACTAACGTACAGTCCGGCCAGTCAAATACGGTGACTCAGGGTGGTAACGATCCATTCGCCAACGCTGCGAACAACCAGTCGGGCCTAAACTTGGCTCGCGGAGCGACCGCTCAAATCCGTACTGATTTGATAGGGGACCCGAGAGGACCGAAGACCGCGGCAAAGTTCTTCAATACCGCTGCTTTTGCCACGGCAGTTGGACATTTCGGTAGTGAGGCTCCGGGCACTGTCTTAGGGCCGGGGTTCCAGCTGTGGGACATCTCGCTGATAAAGAACGTAAAGTTTGGAGAACGCGCAGCCCTGCAGCTTAGACTCGAGACCTTCAACGCTTTCAATCATGGCAGTCCGAGCGGACTTAACACGGACATCGGGAACCCAGCCGCGTTCGGCAGCATTAACGGATGGCATGACCCACGCACGATGCAGTTGGGAGTCAAGATCAAATTCTAGCGCTCCGCGTGACGTTGGTTCCGGGCGCACGCCCCAAAAAGCGTGCGCCTTTTTCTCAGGCCGAATGAATATTTCTTCGTAGGTACAACGGGGAATTCGTAAGCCGACAGCATTATGGGCCCTCATCCTTCTGGCCTTCGTTCTTCTTGATCGCCTCCGCTCGTCCTTTCTCCTGGATATCGACTGCTATTTTTTGTTCTTTCGCTGCTTCGGCGGTTTGCCCTAGCTGCCGCAGCACCGTACCCAGCACGTAATGCGCCTGGAAGTAGTCGGGGTCGATCTGGATCGCTTTGCGAAGGGCATCAACCGCCGCTTGCGGATGTTTCAAGGCCACTTCCGTTCTGCCCAGACCGAATTGAGCCTCGGTATATCGAGGATTCACTTTCAGGGCTGCGCGAAAATGCGTCTCGGCCTCTTCTGGCTCAGACTCCGCCAGAAGGATTTGGCCCAGAATGCAGTTCGACACCGGATCAGCTGGAAAGCGCTCCAGCTCTGCCCGAAACTCCTTCTCGGCTAGTTCATTCTCGCCTTGCCGCCAATACTGGAAACCCAGGCCGGAATGGGCTCCCATGAAATTCGGATCGGCGGCGATCGCCGCCTGATATTCCTTGATCGCCTCCGGCCGATCCGACATCTGGTCATAGGCCGCGCCCATCATGATGTGAGCCGAGGCCGAATTCGGATTCAGCTGCATAATGCGTGCGAACACGCTGGTGAGCGCCTCGTAGTCTTTCATCCGCGAATACGCCTTGCCCAGCATGTCGAGGGTCTCCAGATCGGATGGCTGCACCTGGTTGGCGCGTTCCAGATAGCTGGCCGCTTCCGGGTAACGATCCAGCGCAAAAAGGGAAAGTCCTGCCAGGTCGAGGATCTGAAAGTCATTGGGATAGGCCACCGCCATGGCTTGAAGCAGACTCCACGCCGAGCGGTAGTGCTGGGCTTTGAAGTCAGCAATAGCAAGATTGCGTTGAGTCGCCGGATCGCCGGGGCGAACCTTTAGCGCTTCTTCGTAGAGGGGGATGGCCTCTGCGGGTTTCCCCTCGCGCGACAGCACAATGCCCAGGTTATTCAGGGCGGCAAGAGAATGTGGATCAATTGCCAGCGCCTGCCGCAGGGCCTCCGCGGCAGAGGCCAGTTCGCCTTTGTGCATGGCTTCCGCAGCACGTTCGAGGTAGGAGTGCAGTTGTGTTTCTGTGCCTCTTGCGGGCTGAGAGTTGGGTGACGCTCCGGTCTGCGCAACCACGGCGCGGGCAATCAGCAGTCCCAATACGTAGATCCTGGCCGTGTGCCGGACTCGGCTCTGTACCCTCATACACCGAATTCTAGCCTAAGCTTCGAAATGACCTGGTGCCCCGCCTTTCTTACTAAGAGCTTGAGCAATGAGCCGCCGGTTCTGCTGAGAAAAAACGTTGGACGTTTTCTTTCCCAGCACGATCCGCGGATCGTGCTGGGCATCGGCAAGCGAACCAAACTTGATTGGCTGGAAGTGAAATGGCCGCAGCCCAGCGGATTGGTACAGCGCTTCACCGATCTCCCAATCGACCGCTACATCACGATTCGTGAAGGTCAGGCGAAGTGGGAGTGAGGTGTGGTTGGGCGTGCTAAGTCTTCGACCACAGAAAGCCACGAAGCAAAGCGCAAGGCAAAGTCATGAGGGTTCGTAGTAATGGTTCAGTTTGAATTTCTTCGCGTGCTTCGGGCCTTTCTTTGCGCACTTGGCAGTTAAAGCCTTTTGATTTTCCGTAAAAAAAGCAAGAGCCTTGAACCAAAGGAAAAACCGCAAAGTGCGCGGAGAAATTCAAGTGGATCCACCAACGGGTTCCGGTCTGCCTTGGTGCCGTTTGTGGCCCTATGCCGTTTCCCGGATCCGGATCTCAGCACATTGTAATCCCTCGCTTGTAAGTCGTTGAAATTATCCGTAAGTTATTGAGTCTTGGTGTAAGTGATTGAAAACAAGTAGATGCCACCTGGAATGCCGCAGGACGCACGGGTAATCTCGCGGATGAGGTTTTCCCTGCCCCCGCACCGGCTCGTCGAAATTAGGGCCGTTTCCGGCTCAGGAAATGGCATCCTGGGAGGGGTCCGGGCCGCCGAAATCAGATCGGCCACCGCGCGCATTGGCCACGCGCCCGCGATCTGTCTACGCCTTAGCTAAGAGATAAGCAGCTAGGAGCGGGAATGCCCAGCCTACATTCCCAGCAGGTTGGGATGCAGCTTGGCGTAGCCGTGTTCCTGCGACCATAAGTCGAGCGGGACGGAGGCAATCTCATCCACCAGCGGCTCCGCCAGGCCAGCTTTGCCAAGGTCCACGCTCTTGATATACGTCTTGCACGAATCGCAGCATTCCACCCGGATGTAGCCGAACTCTTCGGCGGTGTAGACCGGCAAGCGCTTGTGATCTTCTTCGCCGCAGCCGGGACAGAGTATGCGGCGAAATTCCCACTCGGTGAGGCAGAACGCGCAAAGCAGCGAACGCCGACCTCCATCACCTTGCTGGCGCAGAATGCCCATGCCAGGCTTGCGGCTGCAGAACGGGCAAAGAGAGTGCGTGTAGCCATCTAGCTGCAGGGGAACCCGCGAGCGGACAAATTCCGCGTAGGGCTGCAGAAACGCAAGAGCAAGAAATTCCCGCGGCTCGGCGGAAGGCTGCTCGACCGCAGACCAGCACTCGTTCAGCCATTCTTGCCAGGAGTTCTTCCCGCTGTTTTTCAGATCGTGGGCAACCACGGCGACGCGTTCGGGGCCTTGCTCTGCGACCAGCGAGAGATAAGGCCCGAAACTGGAGAGCAGTTCGGGCAGTTCCGGCGGCCCTGAAACAGAAACTTTGTTCTCCGCGGCGCGCTGCAGGCGTTGGAAGAGGCTCTCCTGAAAATGGGCGATCTTTATGTAGAAGGCCAGCATCTCAGCGGCGAAGGCATGCCGGGCGGCGAGGGTTTCGGCGCGCTGAATGCGTTGCTGCCAGCGGCTTGCGGTCACGCCGCGATTATGAGCTTCGAGCGCCGGCGGCGCAACCCATCGTCCACGAGAGTGGGGACTGGGTTTTTACGACTATGCATCCGGAACCGGTTGCGTCCCTGGCGGGGTATTGTCAGCGTCCGCTCTTCCCGGGCACTTCCGCGCCGGGCGATCGCGTGCCGCCCGTTTCGGGGCAGGAATCAGAGGACTCCGTTCCATCTCCTCCTCCGACCCTCGGTTCTCACGGCGACTTCCAATACCCGCATTGACGCAGGCGCGCAGCTGGGACTATATTGCTGGGCATCTGAACAGAACGAGCCGGCCACTGGGTTCAGGATGTGGGTGGCCGTAACAATCAACCTCCGTCTCGCAAGCAAGTCGTTCCGCTCCGTTGTACGACTTTCGGGCCGCGGCCGAAGTGGCCGGAGGATGTGAAATGGAACTCTCTCGCAGGACTTTCCTGAAGGGAACGCTCGCCGGAGGCGCGGGCTTCTCTCTCCTCGGTTTCGATCTCACTCCCGTTTACGCCCAAACCCAAGGCCTGAAGATTTCCCGCGCCACCGAGACGCGCAGCACTTGTCCGTATTGCTCGGTGAGTTGCGGCGTGATCATTTACACGCTGGGCGATAAGGCCAAGAACGCGATTCCGCAGGTCATTCACGTCGAGGGAGATCCGGACCATCCCATCAATCGCGGGACGCTCTGCCCCAAGGGGTCGTCGCTGGAGCAGGATATTTTGAATGAGCGGCGGCTGCTGAAACCACAGGTGCGGCGGCCGGGCGCGACCGACTGGGAAGATATTTCGTGGGATGACGCCTACAACGAAATTGCGCAGAAAGTGAAGGACACGCGCGACGCGACGTTCTTTGAAAAAGACGCGGCGGGCAAGACCGTGAACCGCTGCGAAGGCATCGCCTTTACCGGCGGTTGCACCGATACCAACGAGTTCAACTATCTGGTCGTGAAGACCATGCGCAGCCTGGGGGTCTGCTACCTGGAAAACCAGGCTCGGGTTTGACATGGCCCTACGGTCTCCAGTTTGGGGCCAACATTCGGACGCGGGGCAATGACCAATGGCTGGATCGACATCAAGAATGCCGACATGATGTTAATCATGGGCGGCAATCCGGCAGAAAACCATCCGTGTGGATTCAAATGGGTAGTTGAGGCGAAGCGCACGCGCAACGCCAAGCTGCTGGTGGTTGATCCTAGATTTACCAGAACCGCCTCAGTTTCAGACATGTTCCTCCAGATCAGGGCAGGAACAGATATCGCTTTCCTGGGCGGGCTCATCAACTACGCCCTTCAGAAAAACTATATTGCCAGGGACTACCTGGTGAACTACACCAACGCCTCTTTCATCATTAAAGAAGGGTTCAAGCTGCCCGACGACGGGCTGTATTCCGGGTACGACGCGCAAGCCATGAAGTACGACGTCTCTACCTGGAACTACGAGGAAGGAGCGGACGTTACCCCGAAGGATGCAGCGGCTGCCATCGCAGCAGCAACGTCCACACTGGTGAAACCTCCGGCAGGTGCGAAGCCTGCTGCCGCCAAAGCTGCGGCGCCCGCCAGGTACGGCGCGCCGGCTGCTGCGGCGCCACCGTC